>CANPIC010000038.1 GCA_947574055.1 uncultured bacterium | reverse complement strand
GTATCTTTTCATAAATCTCTCGACACTCTTCCATTGACAGAAATCCTATCATATAAGGCTTCAGATAATCTGACAGATAGTTCCTTCTGGAACTGATGACAAGCGCTCCCTGCAATTTACATAAGCGCTCTATGTCCGGATCATCCTGTAGGGATCTGTTAAAATTATCAACAAACAACAACAGTTTTCCTGTTCGTGACAAATCAGATAATTTTTTCCACGCTGTATTTTTATTTTCCTCTGCATCTGAAGATTCTTTTATCTCCATACCGTTAACGAGTGCAGCTCCCAAATCTATGTCATATGTAAAATATCCAATATGGCTAAAAATTCCTTTTCCATTCTGTGACAGATACTCCTGATATAATCTTCTGCATATTTGAGTCTTACCAATCCCACCCATACCACTGACAAGCACTGCTTTTTCTCCCCTGTCAATCCCTTTCCGCAAGCTGTCTAGTTCCCCTTCTCGGCCAGTGAAGTACCAAACCGGTTTTGCATCTGCCGTAGGAGTAAGGTTTTCAAATTTGTCTTCTCTGTATTCAGGATAAATGTTTATAACCTTGTCATGTCCGACATAATCACCTCCTATTTTTGACTTTATTACCTTATTTATAATCTTATCTACCTGTCCTTTTATCCCTTCCAGCATAATCCCCTCCAACGTATGTGTCCTTTAGAGTGTTTTTCGTTTTGGAAAAATCAACATTCTCCTGTATTTTAACATCCTGCGATATTTTAATTACCTTAGACGCTGTAAAAATGGACACTGCCAATCCGGCAACGGAGCATATACCACAAATTATATTGAACAAATCCATATCCCTTTCTCCTTTAACTATAATAAAAACTATTATACAATAGAAAATTATGAGAAACAATAAAGATTGTCCTGATTATTTATTACTGAAAAGGCAGATCAATGAGCTGAGACAAGGTTTCTGGGAAAAATAGCGAAGGCCATCAATATCCAACCAGCTGACACCGCCCTCTCCAACCAACAAACCGCATAGGCCAGTTACAGCCTGACAGTCGTGTATAATCACTAGTCCGTTCATACGCCCCCCCTTTGCCACCCAGACGATCGCAGATCTCCCTTTGTATTCCGACCATAGGGCGGATTGCAAAGCACGCAGCTGCCTCCCCAATCTACTTTCAAGCAGGCAGTTTCTGGCATGAAATATTTCACACACTTGATGCATTTTTCTGTGACGACCGGATCCAGGTTAAAATGAAACTTTTGATTCAGTTCGTCGAAGAACTTCAGCGCGTACACTATTTTATGTTTTTGTTATTGCTTAATAACGTTTCATACATGTTTTAACCATAATCGAAAATATTATATATTAGAAAATGATGGAAAAGAAACAGATTGTCTTTATAACAGGCGAAACTTGCTTCTCTGCGCGCATGCGCATACTGAAGTATATTGCCAGGATGGCAATCTATCAAACCAATATAGAAGAGAAAATATACTTCCCTCCCATTTTCGCCTGAAATCCCCTTACTTTCTGCAATTCCAGCACATTTGCTCATGTATGATTTTAGAATCATTCAGCCCGTTTCCCGCACTGCTTTTAGAATCTTTTTGAGTCACTCGTACATAATTGGAACCCGGCTTTTCCTTATGGTACAAAATTAGAATATATCCTATCACTTATATGCCGCAAAATTTGAATCAAATCCGTTTTTATCCACAAAAAAAACAGAGCCTGTAGCTCTGCTGCCCTCTCCTCGCACATTCCTGCTCAGAACGTGAAAAATCCGGAAATATCTGCCTGCGTTTCCGTCGCCCCCTGGCCGGCTATTCATATTGGCCAACGCCAAAAAGCCTGTCATACAGGCCGTTCGTTTTCCTATCCTATTTATTTGCTATATAAAATGTGGAAGATGCTGTCTGAATATCATATGTAAGAATTTTTCATTGATTTTCCGCATTTTCCATCTGCATGGGTTTTTACTGTAATTTTTCCTGCCCAATAAATCACGGATGCTTTCCATGATCACTGCCTCGAGGTCAATCCTGACTTCACTGGCCTTGTAGGTATATTGCTCCAACAACTTCCGGATTACTGCCACCGTCCGGCCAGAATCCTCCAGGCGGAACCGTCTGCAGACGCTCTCCGCCACCTGCTTTGCCCGTTCCGATTTATCTGTTTTATCGTTTTCTTTATCGACCGTAGCACACAATGGTCTGATCCAGTATTGTCTGTCTCTGATGCCTATCGAAAAAAATTTTCGAATTCCTTTCAGATAATTCTGTAACGCCCGTTTTTTTACGCCAAAAAGCGCTGTATACTTATCAAAGAAATTCTGTGTGCCGATATGATAATTGGGACTGCCGGCACCAGAAATTATAATATACAGCATGGTCATCAGTTTTTCATTGGCTTTCATTTTGAAAAATTCTCTGTTGTAAAATACATCCTTCCCCATATCCAAATAATTATCTGCTGACTTCCCGACACGCAGTTCATCATGAGAATAATCATTGTTTTTTATACTTATATCCCAGTCTCCGCTATATGAGTCATCCTTTGACACTTCAATGATATTCTTAGACGCCAAACTTCTGATGACGTTATAAAAACTCTGTGGGGATATCTGCAGTTCCCTGCAGACAGACCTATAATAGATACCTCTGACCACTCCTGCGTCATTCTGATAACGGGACAGCCACACGATGAAATCAACCTCTGTACTGGTAGGGTGTACTGCTATTAAGTTGTGAATCACTTCTGCCTTTAGTTTTCTCATATGCTATCTTTGATTTTGCATAAAAAAACAGGCTGATCGGACCCATCGGAAAAAATGAATATCGTTACTTTTCCAAATAATCTGTTGTATCTGCCGAAGGCCCTCCTGGCCTGGCTACAACTTAACCATCGGTTCATCCGGCCAGAAAGTGCAGCAGATGCAAGAACAGCTAAACCGGATCGCCCGCAATTATCCGGCAATCCCAACGATTGCCGCTGATGGGATCTACGGCCAGCGCACTGCCGATGCCGTGAGAACCTTCCAGGGCATCTTCGATCTGCCGCAGACCGGCGTTGTAGATTATGCCACCTGGTATGAAATCTCCGAGATTTATGTGGGTGTCAGTCAAATATCCGAACCGGACTGAGCTGCCTGCAGACTTTTGGGCAGCACCAGACAAAAACCCCCGGCTGAAGCCATTGTATCTTACGGCTGCCGGGGGACTACTGTTCATGCCATATCCCTTCTTCTTTTAAATGACTTTTATCTGCGTCTCTGGTGTCAGACAGCGGAATCGTTCCATCACATTTATTTTGGCCACGCTGTCTGCAAAACAGTCATCCCGCAGTACTACTCGGCGGGGCTTTTTCTCTGCCATAGCCTTCACCACAGCCTCCGTCATCTTTTCATCAAAACAAGCCACCAGTTTTCCGTTATTATAATCATGTACCATACAGCCGTCGATCCGCGTAGAGCGATAAGGCCCTGACAAGGGTACGCCCCAGTTTATCAGACAGCCAAACAGCAGATCCAGATCTGTCCGGTCTTCTTTGACAGGAGACACAAGCCTGGAAAGCATGGACTGCGTATATGCCTGCGCAGAATAAAAGACCTCCTGCAGATTGCTCTCATCTACCCGAAACACCCGGAAACCATAGTCAATCTCTGCACCCGTTTCCGCCAGTATCTTCTCTCCCGCCCTACGTATCCTGTCCCTGCCGATCTGGCAGATGTTCCGATACCCTTGCCGGTAGGCCTCTGACGCTTCACGTATCGTCTCCGGTATTTGTACCATGATATACCGGCGCCCTGCATGATCCTCCGCATTTGCCTCCATAACGGCATGTGCCACAGTTGCCGAACCGGAAAAGAAGTCAAGAATGATATCCCCTTCGCCCGTAAAAGATCTGATATGTTCTTTGCAGATGTTCACAACCTTCGGTGTATCAAACGGTATATGCATCTGCGCCAGCATCTCGGTATCACTGCCGCCGTAATAGAGCAGGGATGGTATCTTTTCATACATATTGTCTTTCAGAAGATATTTGCTGTTGGGAATCGTAGTTTCATCCTTTCCAAACAGGATCTTTCCCTCTTCCAGCAGACGCTTCATCGTGGCAGGCGGATTACGCCAGCCACGCTCCGGTACCGGACAGGGTTTGCCGGTCAGTGGATGAAGCAACGGGACGAAATACTCATCCGGCGCTTTTTTCCTGTTGGGCCAGGCCATGGACACGGGACGATAAACATTTCCCTGCCCGTCTATCCGGTTATACGCACGCTCTCCGCCGCTCAGTTCCTTCCTGCTGTGTATCCAGGACGCAAATTCGGCATTGACCTCTTCCAGCGAATTTCCCTCTCCTATTCTGGCAAACAACTGCGCCGCTTTTTTGAGGATCATCTCTGCATTCTTTTTAGGTCTTTGCATCCTGCATCGTTTCGTCAGCGCCGACCGGCTGCGGGCATATACCAGAATATACTCATGCTGACACGATATCCCCATGGCATCACCTTTGGGATTTCGCTTGTCCCAGACAATAGTACCCAGATCATTGGATTCTCCAAATATTTCCCCGCAGATCTTCTGCAGATTGGCGATCTCATGTTCGTCCATATTGATCAGTATGAGCCCGTCATCGGCCATAAGATTTCTTGCCAGCATCAGCCTTGCATAAATCATAGAACACCAGTCTGAATGATATCTTCCTGCTGCCTCGTTATTCTCCCTGCTGTAATTGACATTGCCATCCTCATCGAAATACCCTGTCCCCCACGCATATGCATCATCGTCCATCATAAAAGAATCCGGATAAATAAAATCATGTCCCGTATTATAAGGCGGATCGATATAAATCAGCCTTACGGCCCCCTGATATCCGGCCTGTAACAGTTTAAGCGTCTCCAGATTGTCCCCTTCGATATACAGATTTTCCGTAGTATCCCAGTCTTTGCTCTCTTCCACAACAGGCCGCAGTGTCTTATTGGTGGGTGTATTGGCCTCCACCAGCGCCGCCTTTTTTCCCACCCATGTAAAATCGTAGGATTCCTCCCCTGCCGTCACGACATGAGAAAATTTCTGCTGCAGCTTCTCCATATGGACAGCCTTTCGCAGATTTCCCTTCTCATCCCTGCATTCCGTAATACAGTCAGGGAACAGTTCTCCTATCAGGGCGATGTTATCATCTGCCATATTCTGAGGCTCCAGCTTACTTTTCTCCATCTCCGTTCTCCTTTTCCGCTTTGTTCTCCGCAAACTGTTCCATGGTCCAATACCCCAGGAAACGACAGGCCGGCCGCGCCCGGTGATCAAAGGCAAATAGTTTCAGTCTGGCAATATCATCATAAAAGGGCACTTTTATCCTGCGGTTATAGACAATATAAAAGCCCAGACCACTCATCACCGCCAGCTTGGACAAAAGAATGAAGTTTTTATAATCCTGCCGGTACGGCTGCCACTTTTCCAGTTCAATATAGGATCTTTTGAGTTCAATGATCTCCGCCGGTTTCTTATCTGTGTACCGCAGCAGATCTATGTCCGCGACAGTCACTGTGTCTCCCATATGCGACCGCTGCCATATATGATAGGGACTTGCACTTTTATCATTGATCGCCTTGCGCGCTGTCCTTTCATTCATCTCCAGCCCGAACCGGCAAAACCGCCTTTTCAAAGCCGCCGAAGAAATTACCGATATCTCATGCATTTCCGGTTCCCAGTACCTTACCTGCTCTACAGAGTGATCCGCATCAAATCTTATAAAATTCACCGGCAGGCCACCCACCGCTGCCACCTGCCTGGCGGCATACATCGCCCCACGCTCTTTGGATGTGAGTTTTGCACCCAGACGATTTGCAGAAGCGATTGTCAGAACCACCGGCTCATAAAACCGGTTGCCGTAGACCAGAAACCAGATTCCCCGCGCAGGCCGGAAGAAATGCTTCCCGTTCTCACAGCTGTCCAGATATTCATAGATACCGTTGCCCGCATAATATTCCATGTGAAACACCTGCCTCTTTCTCTTTGCGATGCATTGTACTTTGCCTTGTTTGCCATTGATACTGCTCTGGCTGCCCCGTAATGATTGCACTGGATTCTTCCGCCTGTCCTATGTTACAATAAAAAAGGCACCGACGTGAGGGGAAATACATACCCTGAGAAAAGCCAGCTGCGCTGTAACAGGAAACAAAGCCTGACGCGTTGCCTGCAAAACAAAATCTGACAGGAGGTAATAGGATGACACCAAAAGAAGAGGCTTTTGGGGCCCTATCAAAAGGACTGATCAAAAATCTGGAAATGCGTGGTATGGAAGGACACTATTTTGACAGCAGCGCCGCTCTCTGCTCTTACCTGCAGGAAGCACTGCCGGAGAATGCTGTCATTTCCTGGGGCGGCAGCATGTCTGTGGAAGAAAGCGGCGTAATGGCGCTGCTGCACTCCGGCAAGTACAGACTGATCGACCGCTCAGAAGCAAAGACACCACAACAGGCGCGGGAATACTATAGCCGTACAGTACTGGCGGACTATTACTTTATGAGCACCAATGCCATCACCATGGATGGTGAACTGGTCAATATCGACGGGAACGGGAATCGGCTGGCCTGTCTGATGCAGGGACCATCTCATGTCTGTCTCGTTGTGGGACGCAACAAAATATCTGTCACCCTGGAAGATGCCATCGGCCGGGTCCGCAATATCGCCGCGCCCGCCAATGTAAAGCGGCTCCATAAGCAGACGCCGTGCGGTGCAGGCGGCCGCTGCGGGGACTGTTTTTCGCCGGACTGTATCTGCAGCCATACAGTCATCACCCGCCGCAGTGGTCATCCGGGCAGGATACAAATCTTCCTGGTCAACGAAGATCTGGGCTATTAAGCCAGATCCGCCCCATGCCGGCTTATGGCCGCAGGGCGTGCCTGCAGATCAGCACGCCCCATGCTGCCAGCCAGATTATGACATAAGCGGCCGAAATCCCCAGTATCGTCTGGTATCTCTTACGCAGACCGGCCGTATAGCTTTCTGCATCCAGTTGCGGTTCTGTGGTAATATATCCCTTTTCTGCCTTAATATGAAGTACACGGCGCTCCACCGCTTTTCCCTCTGCTACGATCTTCTTTCCCGCTGTCCGGGAGACGGCTTCTTGCGTCCACCGATAACCACTGCCATCGACTGCGCGGTAATATACTTTATATACGGTCCTGGTGGGATGCATCCGCCGGTTGCGTCCGGTGCCGGTGGTATTTTTTACCTGAACCGGCAGCACTTCATAAGGGACAAAGCTATGAACCCCCATATCCTCATACTTATCAGGCGACCGCTCTGTCAGCAGATTTCTTACAGACTGATACCCAGACAGCAACGCCACAAACAAAAGCAGCAGTCCCATGCTGCGTACCAGTTCTCTCCATCCTTTCACACCCATCCCCTCCTGCTGCTTTTCTTTCCTCCCTCATTGGTTCCCAAAAGCGCCCTTCTCCCCTACCGCTTCTGCGACCGGGACAAAAAACGCCGCAGATGATGAAGCATTCTCTCTGCAACACCCTCCTGCGGCGATATCTGTCAGTTTCTTCTTACCCGGAACATACTGGTAAGATTTTTCAGCAGTCCGGCCTGCGCACTCAGCTCCTGACTGGTAGCGGCACTCTCCTCTGCAGTCGCCGAATTAGTCTGGACCACACCGGAGATCTGGCTGATCTGCTCCTGTACTTGTGCCACGGCACTTGCCTGGATACGGGCGGCTTCCGCGATGCCGCTGGTCATCTCCGTCACCTGATGGGCACCCGCCACGACAGCCTCCAGCCGGGCCGCTGTCTCATTGGCAATCTCTGTTCCCCGCTTCACCGATGCAATGGAACGTTCAATTAGCTCGGCGGTAGACTGAGAGGCTTCTGAACTTTTGCCTGCCAGGTCACGTACTTCTTCCGCCACAACTGCAAAGCCTTTTCCCGCTTCACCGGCCCGCGCCGCCTCCACGGCCGCATTCAGCGCAAGAATATTGGTCTGAAACGCGATATTTTCAATCGTCTTGATAATCTTTTCAATCTCACCGGAATTGGCATTGATTTCCTGCATGGCACCGATCATCTCCTGCATCTTCTGATTGCTCTCCATGATCTGTCCGCCCACACTGTGCACCTTCTCCGTGGCCTTCTGGGCATTGCCTGCTGTCTCCGACACATGACCGGAAATCTCTTCGATGCTGCCTTCCACCTCTTCAATGGCACTGGCCTGCTCCACTGCCCCCTGGCTCAGATCCTGTGCGCCCATGGCCATCTGCTCCGAACCATTGGACACATGGGCCGAACTTTCCACAATCTGAGACATGGTACTGTTGAGTTTATCAAGGATACCATTTAGAGATTCCTCAATGGAAGCAAAATCGCCCACATAATCCTGCCTGGTCTCTATCGTCAGGTTTCCTTCGGAGATCGCCTCCAATACGCCGGAGATCTCTCCTATGTATCCTTTCAGCCGGCTGATAGTGCCGCCAAAAATTTCGGCCAGATAACCGATCTCGTCATTGGAACGGATATTGATCGTGATATTGCGTCCGTCTTTCAGTCCCAGATCTCCCTCTTCCATCGTCCGTGCCAGTTCCGTCAGTCTGGAAAGAGGCCCGGACACGGAATGTCTGATAAAAATTGACATAATAATGATACTCAAAATGACAAGCACCACACTTGCCACGCAGGACATTACCACCGTCAGATTTACCTGTTCGGAAATATCCGCCATGGAAATGCCGGCAAAGAGCAGGCCATTAATCTGCCCGTTTTCATCTTTTGTAGGCACATAAGAGCAAAGATGCTCCACACCGAGTATTTCTGCCTTCCCTACATAAGTCTGTCCCTGTTCCAGTACGATGGCTGCCAGTTCCGGTGCCAGTGGCGTGCCCACAACCCGTTGTCCGTCCTGCTGGATGGTCGTATATGCCCGCATATCACCTTCAAAAATCGTAAATTCACACCTCATCTGCTCTTTGAGCGTATCCAGCAGCTGTGTCTTATCTTCTGCGCCGGTATCACTCGCAAGCTGATAAGCCAGCATATTTGTGCCATTCACACAGCGCTCCTCCAGCATGCGCAGTGCAAGACGGTAAAACATGGAAACACAGATTGCCACCACTGCTGCAATGCTGACCCATAAAAGACACATTACCAGACCGTTGACTTTACTTCCAAGATGCCTGATTTTTTTCTTTTTTACCTGATTCATTTCACCATACCTCATATCCTTAGAATATATTGTGGCCCATGTATGGCCCGTTTTCTATCATAAACGGCGGTCTGTCTCTGCAGTCCCCTTATACAGATCCGGCCGATTGTCAGGTTGAGTGGCAGTTCTTTAGCCATTATATATATATTATAAAATCTATCTGCAAAATGCAATCCTGTTTTTCCGGAAAACCAAATATCACGTTCCCGCTGCCGTTACTCACACAGCGTCTGCCAGAAAACCATACAGCATATCTCCCACATTGCCACAGACCGCGTCTGCCTGCGCTTTCACATGAGGCCTGCTGGTCTCCATGGCAAAGGACAGCGCACATTCCCGAAACATCGGAATATCATTTTCACTGTCTCCAAAGCAGAGCGCCTCGTCCAGGGAAAATCCTTCCATCCTCGCCAGTTCCCGCAGGGCTGCGCCTTTATTAACCCCTTCCCTTGTAAAGTCCAGCCAGCCGTTCCCGCTGTCTGTAGCCAGCAGCCTGCCGTCATATTTCTCGTGAAACCACGCTTCCTCCTTCTGCGGAATCCCCTGCGGCCACCAGATAGACACCTTATTGATCTCCCCGGTCACTTCCCCAAAGTCCGCCACTGTCAAAACCTCGGGCTTTAAAAACGCGTTCATCTGCCGGATAAAGTCTTCTTTGTATGCCAGTGCATACAACTCTCTGTCACTGGAGACGATCATCTCCGCCCCGGGAACGGCCATCATATCCGCAATCAATTCAAAAGCCAGTTCTCTGGGGATACATCTCCTGTAAAGTGTCTTATCGTCCTTTACGACAAGACTGCCGTTTTCGCAGATAAAAGGAAGCCCTTTTGCAAGAGGCTCAAACATCAGACGCATATTTTTATACTGCCGACCGCTGGCCGCCACAAAAGATACCCCCTTTCTCTCCAATTCCCCGATCACCGAGAGCAGTGCCGGGTTCAGATCTTTTTTATCCCCCAGCAGCGTACCATCCAAATCACTGATAATCGTCGTTATTTTCTTTCCCTGTATGTGCATCGTGCTTCCCCGCTTTTCCTGTTTTTTCTCCGCCATTGTACTATCTTTTGCTTCTTGTGTCAAACTGCGCGGCTAGGATGGCATACCTCTCCTAAAGGCCATGGCCCTGACAGAACTGATTCGGTTTTATGTGTCAGTGTGAACTTTTATCATGACCAAGGCAATACAGATACAGACTGTATACCTCGCCGTAAAACTCTTCCACATATTTTTTAACCTCTTCCTGAAAGCCCTCGGCCCACTGCAAAACATCTGCCATCTTAATACCAGCCTCTTCCAGCATCTTTCCAATCAGTACATAAGGATTAACTGATACCTCCGTCCATCCGGCAAGATCAGTTTTCCGCATGTTCCGCATTGCAAGTAATTTAAAAATAATATATAAAATGCACTGAAACGAAACATTCCAATGCATATACCTTCCTAACAAACATCCTTATGATCTTAAAAAATTAACACATCCATACCTCTCGTGATGCACCATGTTTTTCTGATATTTAGTATAAAGTATCATAATTTTATGCGATTTGTCAATCAAGAAGGAACTGGATTCACGGCAAACGCACAAGTGAATAGCCAAAACAATGATCTACAAAAACAAACCGAAGGATGCCGACCGCTCTCAGCCGGCAACCTCCGGTTTATCAAATGCAAATCAGGCTGCGCCTTACATGGCTGTCACGCCTGCACCGTCACCACCACGCGCGTGCCATCGGGCACGATCCGCACGCCGGCCTCTTCTGCCCGCGCCGTTCCTCCGCTTACATCTGCTGCGCCCATCACGCCATACAGGAAAAAGCATGGCTTCCCGACACATCCGTTTACTTCCAGGGTAATCTTTTCCCCGTCCCTGTATGCCTTTGCTTCAGCCCGCTGTCTGCCTTTTTCATCCGTCACAAAAATTTCTTTTCCAAGGAATACCTGTCCAAACTCTTTAAGAGCCGCTACGGCTGCGGAATCTATACTTATGTACAGGAAATCCGCATGCAGCGTGCCAAGGCCCTGCTCATGAATCCCGACATCAAAATCCAGAGCATCTCCCAACGTCTGGGCTATACAGATAACAACTACTTCAGCAAAGCCTTTAAAAATTATTATGGTATATCCCCTACTCAGTTTCGAAAAGAAAACAGCGGATCAGGAAACTAATCCCACCGCTGCCATTAAAAAAGGCGCAAAGTCATTGACAATTCCATAGACTTTACACCCTGCTTTATGTGGTTTCCATCTCGTCTTTCCGTTCATGAAGATTGCCTCTGCTCCAGATGCTCTTCCTATCACGTATAAAAACAACGATTGAACTATCATTTCACTGATAAAATGCTACGAACAGATAAAGAAAATTACAGAATAAACCGGATGTGTAAGGTATGATATGACTGCCTGCAAAATAAGGCAGGTCTAGCAGGGGAAGAGGGAATCGAACCCCCGTTAACGGTTTTGGAGACCGCCGCACTGCCGCTGTACTATTCCCCTGTACCGGCTTTTGCCACCGAAAATGATTATAGCATACCACTGACTAAATCGCAAGCCTTTATTTGCATGAAATATGTATATTTGTAACGGCCGCATTACAGTCCCAGGAGTCTGCTATCCCTGGCCCATCTGTACCGCCGCGATCGCCTCCCGGACGCTGGACACACCTTTGATTGAAATTCCTTTTGGTATATGAGCGGAAGCACGCAACATTTCTTCTGCTGATTTTGGCAGGATACAGGTTGTGAAACCCAGTTTGGCCGCTTCGCCAAGCCGTTGCTCGGCCATGCTGACGGAACGCACTTCACCGCTGAGACCGATCTCCCCAAAGACAAGCGTCTTCTCATCCACGGGTCGGTTGCGAAAGCTGGAAACCACTGCGATCACAATGCCCAGGTCGATCGCCGGTTCGGACATGCGGATACCGCCTGTGATATTTACATAGGCATCGCAATTTGACAATGGCAGGCCTACCCGCTTCTCAAGCACCGCCATCAGCAGGTTTACTCTGCTCAGGTCTGTGCCGGTGGCCTGTCTTTTGGGAATACCAAAACTACTCTTACATACAAGCGCCTGGATTTCCAGCAAGATAGGGCGTGTGCCTTCCATGGAGCATACCACCACGGAGCCGCTGGCTCCTTCAGGACGGCCGTTTAGCATATATTCCGATGCGTTGGCCACTTCCGTCAGCCCCTCCTGCCGCATTTCGAATACACCGATTTCGTTGGTAGAGCCAAACCGGTTCTTCACTCCACGTAAAACACGATAGGAGGCATGTCTGTCTCCTTCGAAATAGAGAACGGTATCCACCATATGTTCCAGTACCCTCGGACCTGCCACGGTCCCCTCTTTCGTCACATGTCCGACAATAAAGATCGAGGTCCCCAGGCTCTTGGCCAGACGCAGCAGGATTCCCGTAGCCTCTCGGACCTGCGAGACGCTGCCCGGCGCCGAGGACACGCCGTCATGATACATGGTCTGGATAGAATCAATCACAACTGCCGCCGGTTTCTGGCGCATAATCGTCTCTTCGATATCCATTAAATTCGTTTCACACAAAAGCAGCAGATGGTCTGTAAATTCTCCGATCCGGACTGCCCGCAGCTTGATCTGTTTCAGAGACTCCTCACCCGAAATATACAATACCTTTCTGCCATCCCCTGCCAAATATCTGCATACCTGCAAAAGCAGCGTAGACTTGCCGATACCCGGATCACCGCCCACCAGAATCAGAGAACCCGGCACGATACCGCCGCCCAGCACCCGGTCCAGTTCCTTTATATGTGTACTCACCCGCTCCTCTTCCTGCATGGCAATGGCAGACAAAGACGAAGGCTCCTGTTTCTTTGAAGCCTTCGTCCGCTCACTGCCCCCTGTTGTCCTGGAAGAGGTGGGAACCGCTTCTTCCACCATGGTATTCCACTGCCGGCATCCGGGACACTGCCCCATCCATTTGGATGATTCATAGCCACAGTTCTGACAGAAAAAAACGGTCATCGTCTTTCCTTTTCCCATCTCTTCATCCTTTCGGCATTTTTTATTGTCATTTTTCATGGCCGCGCAGTACACAGTCCATGCACACCCTGCGCCGTGAATGATACTCTTTTATTTTCGGATTGCCACGGATGCCTCTTCGTTCTCCGAAAGCGCCACACTGATACTCAGCTTGCCGCCCAGACTGGTCCGCATCTTTCCGATGCTTTCGCCGTTGATCAGCACTTCATATTCTGTCTCATCCTGCAGACCCACCGTTAGCTGCGCGTCCTCTTTCCCTTCTACGGCAAATGTGATCCCATCTGCCTCTTCCGCAAAATGAGACACACTTGTACCCGGAACGGATTCATAAACAAACATACCGTTTTTCTCCAGCTTGGTCATGGTTCCATAGGTTTTTACCTTATACAGATCCCCGCCATGTTCAAAATCCTCTTTTTTTGCCTTCTCTGCCAGCATATGATTGCCGAAACTCAGACTCCCGTCTGCCTCTGTCCGTATCAATCCTTCTACCACTGCCATTGTTTTTCCTCCTCACGCTTTTGTATCATAGTATCATGCCAGGTCACTGTTCTTTTACGGTAAAGACAACCTGTTTCTTTTTAATGCCCGCTGCCACATTATCACCGGGCATTATCTTCCTTTGCAGAATCTCCTCCGCCAGTGCATCTTCGATCACTGTCTGTATGGCCCGCTTCATGGGACGGGCCCCCATTTTGACTTCCGAATATTTATCCACAATATATTCTTTCAATGCCGGTGTCACCGTCAGCCTGATATCCATCTGCTCCCTGCACCGGTCTGCCAGCCCCCTGGCCAGCAGCGATACCACTTCCTTCATATCCTCTTTATTCAATGGATGGAACACCATGATCTCATCGATGCGATTGATAAATTCCGGCTTGAACACCCGCTTTACTTCTTCCATCACACCGGCCTTCATCTTCTCATAATCTTTCTTTTCCGAAGTTTCCACGGAAAATCCCAGATTCTTCGGTTCTATGATGCGCTGCGCCCCTGCATTGGAAGTCATAATCAAAATGGTATTTTTAAAACTTACCTTCCGCCCTTTGGAATCGGTGATATGACCGTCATCCAATACCTGAAGCAGGATATTAAATACATCCGGATGCGCCTTTTCAATCTCGTCAAACAGTACCACACAATACGGATTGCTCCGTACCTTCTCACTGAGCTGGCCACCCTCTCCGAATCCTACATATCCGGGCGGGGAACCGATCATTTTGGAAACGGAATGAGATTCCATATATTCCGACATATCGACCCGGATCAGAGCATCCTGAGAGCCGAACATCGCCTCTGCCAGCGCTTTGCTGAGTTCTGTCTTGCCCACACCGGTAGGGCCCAGGAAAAGAAAGGAACCGATGGGACGGTTAGGGTCCTGAAGCCCCACTCTGCCCCTGCGCATTGCTCTGGCCACTGCAGTGACTGCCTCATCCTGCCCGATCACCCGTTTGTGAAGAATGGATTCCAGCTTCAGCAGACGCTCGCTTTCTTTCTCCGCCAGCTTCGTGACCGGAATCTTTGTCCAGAGAGACACCACATCGGCCACTTCGCTTTCCCCTACCAGAAGTTTACGATCCGCCGATTTGCTTTCATGCGCCGCTTTGGCACGTTCAAATTTCCGCACCAGTTTCTCCTGATTACGCCTGATCTCCCCGGCCTGTAAATAAGCCTCAAACCGGATAGAACGTTCGATCTGCAGATCCATCTTATGAATTTCTTCCTGCATTGTCCGCAGATTCTCAGGAATCCCCATATGTTTCAGACGGATGGCCGCCGCCGCTTCGTCAATCAGGTCAATCGCCTTATCCGGCAGATTTCTGTCGTTGATATATCTGGCCGAGAGTTGCACCGCTGCTTCCACGGCCTGCGTAGTGATCGTCACATCATGATGTTCTTCATATTTGCCCTTGATCCCCTCCAGAATACAGACGGCCTCTTCCGGTGTCGGCTCTTCCACTGTGACAGGCTGAAAACGCCGTTCCAGAGCAGCATCCTTCTCCACATACCTGCGATACTCCGCAATGGTAGTGGCACCGATAAGCTGCAATTCTCCTCTTGCCAGCGAGGGTTTTAATATATTGGAAGCATCTATGGCGCCCTCTGCACCGCCCGCTCCTATGATGGTATGCAATTCGTCCAAAAACAAAATCACATTGCCGTTTTCCGTCACTTCACGGATGACCTTTTTGATCCGCTCCTCAAATTCTCCTCTGTATTTGCTTCCGGCCACCATCCCTGACAGATCCAGCGTGACAACCCTCTTGTCTTTGAGTGTCTGCGGTATCTCACCTTCCGCAATATGGATCGCAAGTCCTTCCGCAATGGCAGTCTTGCCTACCCCCGGTTCGCCTACCAGACAGGGGTTATTCTTCGTACGACGGCTCAATATCTGAATCACCCTGCGTATCTCGCTCTCTCTGCCGATGACCGGGTCCAGTCGTCCTTCTCTGGCAAGTGCAGTCAGATCCCGGCTGAACTGATCCAGTGTTTCCGTGCTTGCGTTTTTGTCCTTTTTTTTCTTCCCTTTATAACCCAGATCTTCTTTGTAAAGATTACCGTCCTGCCCCATCGCCAGAAGCGTATCCACATATAGCTTCTGTATCTGAATACCGATGGTATTCAACAGTCTGACCGCTACGTTATCTCCTTCTTTTAACACGGATAACAGAATATGCTCTGTTCCGATCTGTTCACTTTTAAACCGTTGTGCCTGCAGTGCTGCCTCCTGAAGTATCTTCTCCGCCCTGGGCGTGAAGCCGTCTCTCTCCTTGACAGGAAGAAAATTTCCCGGAGCGATCAGATCATTAATCATCGAAATCAGCTTGCTCTCTTCCACACCGTTATTCTGAAGTACTCTGGCTGCGACGCCCGTATCTTCCCGAAGCAGTCCCAGCAGGATATGCTCCGTCCCGATATAATTCTGTCTCAGCTCTTTTGCTGTCTGTTTCGCCAGTGAAAGTGCATTCTGCGCTTTCTTTGTATACTGCGGCATCATTCCAGTCCTCCATACTCTTCATAGATTTCATCTATAAGAGCATGCACTTCTTCCCGGGAAATATTCTTACAGCTTCCCCTGGCCAGAAGTACACGCAGCTCTTTCTTCATATCTCTGATGGCCCCCAGGCGGTCCATATCCAGTGCAATCACGGCTCCTTTGCGCCTGTCCACCTTTACATATCCTTCCTGTTTGAGGACAGTATACGCTTTGTTCACCGTATGCATATTGATCCCCACGCTCTCCGCAAGCTGACGCACCGAAGGAAGTGCATCCCCTTCCTTCAGCCTGGTCGTTGCAATCCCGAGAATGATCTGATTGCGGAGCTGTATATACAATGCTTCTTCACTGTTAAAATCAAGTTCAATTATCATCCTGTCACCTTCTGTTATATACATATTATAACAGGCCATGCCTATTGTCAAGTGCAGGGAACGGCAGACAGCCGGCATCCGTCCGTGCCATTTTAACAGTTCAGACAGGCTGCACCGCTTTGTATCAAGTACCATTGAGGTGCCAATGGACATTTATAGTAATAATTCGGGGCGATGTTTACCATTTTGCCACGCAAAAACCGCCCCTCACTCCTGTATCATGTTCTCACGGAATGTGCAGTCCCTGCACATTCCCAGGCCATGAACAGTAACCTGTATTATCCGCACTGACTGCCTCCACGGATCTCATTCATCCATATTTAAAAACTCAAACTCAAAGTCGTCGTCGTCCATATATTCTTCATCGTCGTCATACTCATCATCATCGTATTCTTCGTCATCATACTCTTCTTCCTCGTACGCTTCCTCATCCCGCCTGGAAAGGAAATTTTTTGGGCTCCAGCGACGTTTTCCGACAGGCCGTTCTTCCTCTTCTTCCTCTTCCTCATAATCGTCATCATCCTCATAGCCGTCGTCGTACTCTTCTTCGTCCCCGTATTCCTCCTCATCGTACTCTTCTTCGTCGTATTCCTCGTCATCCTCCTCATCATAATCGTCATCGTCATACTCATCATCATCGTCGTCATCATGATATCTTCTGCTGCTCTTGAAATTGCCGGCTGTATAACCGCCGCCTTCCTCCTGGTAACCACGCAGCTTAACCGCCAGCATGACACATACAACAATCAGAATCAGAAAAACGACACCTGCGCCAATGACAATAAATTTTCCGCTGCCTTCCATCAGAGAAGAAATGCCACTGTCACCGCTGCTGCCTCCTGACAGATCCACTTTGCTCACCTGTGACTTCTCCCCATCGTAAAAATACCATGTCCGATTGCCGTCCTTGTCCTTTGTCCTGAGCAGATAATCTCTGTCGGAACTCCATCCGGCCAGTATATCCGGATCAATCTCCATATCTTCAATATCCACATCATCGGGAATATTTTTGCTGGAGACCACATTGACGATTTCTGTACTGCCGCCGCCTGCCTCCGGCTCCTGTTCTCCGCCTTCTTCCGGCGCCTGCGCAGCATCGTCTCCGCCTTCACCTTCTGCAGGGCTCTCTGCGCCTCCGTCCCTTGTAAACGAATTTTCATCAAACAAATCGGCACGAATATAACCGCTCTGGCCATTCACTTCCACCTGATACCATGTACTGCCGTCATCTCCCAGTGATTCGCCTGTAATCGCCACAGTGGAGCCGGCTTCCGCACTGGTCGCTTTTCCTGCCGAAGTAGACGGGCCCTGTCTTACCGTTGCTGAACTGCCGCCGATTGTACCGGCAGTAATGTCTGTCTGTGCCACGCTGCCGGAAGACTCGCTGCCCTCTGCGCTTTCTGTCAGATCGGAACGAATATAACCGGTCTGGCCGCCCACTTCTACCTGATACCATGTGTTACCGTCGGCACCCTGCGTCTCACCCAGTACGGTAAGCGTCGTTCCCTGCGGCGCGCTCCCTACCTGAGAACTGCTCGTACTCGCCTCGCTCCTTACTTTCGCATCCATGATCGTCCTGACATCACTCGCATAGCTGACCGTTGCCTTGCCTCCAAAAAACAGTACACAGATCATAACGACCAGTCCCGCTAACCTGTGAATACTCTTTCTTTTTGCTTTTTCCGCTGTTATATTCATTTCCCTTTTATCCTTCCTTAATAGGTGCGCTTAAAACGCTTCGCACCCTCTTCCTCTTCCATGGCTTTGCCAAAGCCCTGCATCTTACTCTGACGGCGCTGCTCTTCCTCCATACGCCGGTGATAATCCATTTCACACTTGGGGCACAGCCTGCCGCCGCGGATGCTGGCGCCGCATACCTCACAACGCAAAAATGCCGCCGAATCCTGTGTGATCTCCAATTTGTTGTCTTTGAGCATCTGGCGAATCGACTTCTGACTCACACCGGTTTCCATTGATACCTGTGCGGTGGTGGCCCCTCTGTGCTTTTCCACATAAAGACGCACCTTCCCATAATCGTCGTAATCCACATTTCTGCAGTTTTCGCACTGATATTCTCCCACGCCCTTAAAGATCATAACGCCCCCACACTTTTCACAGATAAGAGGGCGGTTATAAATGTCGTTTTCGTTGAAACGCCTTTCCATACGCCATACCTCCAATCATTCCTTTTATACTTCCGCCTCGTCTATGGCTCTGCCTATATCACGACGCATATATTTTTTTGCAAACGAAACCGCTTCCGCGGCCTCATAGGCCCTGGCACGGGCTGCCTTCAGATCTGCTCCCAGAGCCGTGATACCCAGTACACGTCCACCGTTTGTGACCGTCTGTCCATCCTGCTGCTTCGTTCCCGCATGGAAACAGAAAATATCTTCCCGGCCCTTAAAATGCTCCAGGCCACTGATGGCAAAACCCTTCTCATAGGCAACCGGATATCCGCCTGAAGCCAATACCACACAGACCGCTGCATTGTCCTCAAAGACAAGTTCCACCTCATCCAGCCTGCCGTCGATGCATGCCTCCATCACTTCGACGATATCACTCTTCATACGCGGCAGCACCACCTGCGCTTCCGGATCTCCGAATCTGGCATTATATTCCAGAACACGGGGCCCTTTTTCCGTCAGCATCAGGCCGAAAAAGATAATGCCCTGAAAAGGTCTGCCCTCTGCTGCCATGGCATCCACTGTCGCCTGATAGATATGCTTTTTGCAAAACGCATCCACTTCCTGTGTATAAAAGGGACTGGGTGAAAAAGTGCCCATCCCGCCTGTATTGAGTCCCGTATCTCCGTCACCGGCCCGTTTGTGATCCTGGGCGGAAGTCATGGTGCGGATCGTCTTACCATCCACAAAAGAAAGCACGGAAACTTCCCGTCCTGTCAAAAACTCTTCCACCACCAGCCTGTTGCCCGCATCACCGAACTGTTTCTCCTCCATAATGGCCCTTACACCATCTCTGGCTTCCTCCCGCGTCTGGCAGATCAGCACACCCTTTCCCAGTGCCAGTCCGTCGGCCTTCAGTACCACCGGCATGGGTGCCTTCTCCAGATAAGCCAGCGCCGCCTCCGGTGTATCAAAATTCTCATAGGCAGCTGTGGGAATCCCATATTTCTTCATCAGATCTTTGGAAAACGCCTTGCTCCCTTCCAAAATGGCAGCATTTTTGCGAGGACCAAAAACCCGCAAGCCGGCTGCCTCCAGTACATCCGTAAGCCCTCCCACAAGAGGATCATCCATCCCTACGATGACCAGACCGATCTCTTTTTCCCTGGCAAACGCCGCCAGTGCATCAAACTCCATAACCCCAATGGGTACACATTCCGCAATCTCTGCAATGCCCGCATTGCCAGGCGCGCAGTATATCTTTTCCACCTTCCGGCTTTTTGCAACACTTACGGCAATCGCATGTTCTCTGCCGCCGCCGCCTACAATCAGAACCTTCATGCTCTCCTCCTGTGCATCTGTTACAGTCAGACATTCTGTCTGTTCTCTGCCTTGTATTTACTGCCGGCAGGCAATCTCTGCCCTGCCGTCTCTCACCGTTATCATCCCCTGCGCAAACAGCTCAACGGCCCTGGGCAGCAGCACCCATTCGGCTTCTTCCATCACCCGCCGTTGCAGGCTCTGGGGGGTATCCCCTGCCTTCACTTCCACCGCCTGCTGCAACAAAATTGGCCCGGTATCTGTCCCTTCATCCACAAAGTGTACTGTGGCACCCGTAACCTTCACACCCCGTTCCAGCACTTTTTCATGTACCTTCAGTCCGTAATAACCGGTCCCGCAAAAAGAAGGAATCAAAGAAGGATGAATATTCAGAATACGGTTTCTGTATTTATGTATCATCTGCTCCGGGATCACTACCAGGAAACCGGCCAGTACGACCAGATCAGGCGCCGCTTCCTCCACGGCCTGCAAAAATGCTTCATGAAAGGCTGCCCTGTCGGGAAAATCCCCCGGTGAGACACAGACATTTTCTATGCCATGCTGCCTGGCCCGTGTCAGTGCATAAGCATTTTTGTTATTACTGATGACCCGCACGATCTCCGTATCCCTGACCAGACCGCTCTCCACACCATCTATCAGAGCCTGCAGGTTGGTCCCTCCGCCTGACACACATACAAGCACTTTCAGCATAAGAGTACTCCTTTTTCTCCGGCCTCCACCCGGCCCACGATATAAGGAGTCTCCCCCGCTTCACGCAGCACCGACATCGCACGGTCCGCATCGGCAGGTCTGACGGCAATCATCATGCCAATCCCCATATTATAAGTGTTGTACATCATCTCTTCTTCAATTCCGCCTTCCTTTTGCAAAAGACGGAAAACAGCCGGAACTTCATAGCTGCCCTTTTCCACTACGGCACGCATACCCTCCGGCAGCATCCGGGGAATATTCTCATAGAAACCGCCACCTGTTATATGGCTGCACCCTCTGATGCGGATACCCGCTTCTTTGACACACCGCATTGCTTTGACATAAATTCTCGTAGGAGCCAGCAGCGCTTCTCCCAGAGTCCCGCCAAGTTCGTCATAATAAGTATCCAGACTTTCTTTTGTCATGGTAAATATTTTACGTACCAGAGAAAATCCGTTGCTGTGTACCCCACTGGAAGCCAGGCCGATCAGCACATCGCCGGATGCGATCTCCTTTCCGGTGATCAGATCCTTCTCATCCGCCACCCCTACTGCAAAACCGGCAAGATCATATTCATCCAGTGGATAAAAGCCCGGCATTTCCGCCGTCTCGCCTCCTACCAGCGCCGCTCCTGCCTCTTTGCATCCGTCGGCCACGCCCTTAACAATATCCGCGATCTTATTCGGATAATTCTTGCCGCAGGCAATATAATCCAGGAAAAACAGTGGCTCTCCGCCTGCACAGGCGATATCATTCACACACATGGCCACGCAGTCAATTCCCACTGTATCATGCTGATCCATCAGAAATGCCAGTTTCAGTTTCGTCCCCACGCCATCGGTACCGGAAACCAGTACGGGATGTTCCATTTCTTTAAAGGCTTTCATGGAAAAAAGACCTGAAAATCCTCCCAGGCCCCCCATCACTTCCGGCCGCATAGTCTTTTTCACATGCTGTTTCAAAAGTTCCACGGAAGTATATCCTGCCTCGATATCCACTCCTGCGCTCTTATAATCCATGAGTCTTCTCCTTATTCTAGTAGTTTTGATATCCACATTCCTGCAGACGAGCGTCTTTTTTCTCCACGCCTTCCTTCATTTTTGCCGTATATTCCTGCAGACGTGCGAGTAGTTCCCCATCCGATACGGCAAGAATACGTGCCGCTAAAAGTCCTGCATTGACACCGCCGCCGATCGCCACCGTCGCCACGGGAATCCCAGAAGGCATCTGCACGATAGAATACAGAGAGTCTCTGCCGCCCAGGGAAGTGGTATGCATCGGAATCCCGATCACGGGCATGGGAAATATCGCTGCGCACATCCCCGGCAGATGAGCCGCCATGCCCGCCCCTGCGATGACTACCTTCACCCCCCGCTCCTGTGCCGTCTTTGCATATTCAAAAAACACATCCGGCTCTCTGTGTGCGGAAATAATCCGCATCTCATAGGAAATTCCCAGTTCATCCAAAATACCGGCAGCTTTTGCCATAACCGGCAGATCGGAATCACTGCCCATTACAATCGAAACCTGTGCCATCTCTTTTCTCCTTTTCCGCTTATTTCTATTTTATTATGAGAGTTCTTTATCGTCAATAGTTTCATTGATTCAGTTCTTCGCAGCCCGGCAGAACAAACCTGCCATCTCTGATAATCGTCCATTCTTCCCGCTCTGACACTGCCGTCACTTCTCCCAGTTCATCGTACGGAATCGTAATATCCGTGTGACAGTTAAAATAAGCCTTTGTCTCATCGTTATGCCGCAGAAGCGAGCACGCATTATCCCTGGCGATCATCTCCTTGCCGTCGGGATTATGCACAGGCAGGTCTTCACTGTGCGAATAGCAGGTATCTCCCACTGCAAAATGAGGGCCTGTCTTTTCCGCAATCAAAATAGGCAGCCTGTCAGCAATATGGTACTTCCGCGCCGCCGCATAGGCGGCCATATTGGTACCGATGGCAAATTCTCCCATCGGCAGGCTGTCATGATGAAACAGGACATTGTCCTGTATATATTTGCGGTTCTCCTGCGGGGAAGAAAAATTCCGGCAATCATAACCGGTAATCATCCCGTCACGAAACGTCAGTTCCAGATCTTTATATTCCAATCCATTCAGATAAACGCTTGTCACATGGAGCAGGCCTTCCGTCCCTTCCAGCTGCGGGGAAGTAAATACCTCTCCCACCGGAATATTGACATCTGCCACACAATTTTCAAACAACGTTTCCCGCGCCGGGTCCCGCAGCGTCTGCAGGGCCACTTTCAGATCGGTGCGGTTGCCATTGCAGCCCCTGATCCTCACATACTCTGCCTGGTCCAGCGTATCAATCATAACCTGCTGCATCTTCTGATACAGGGAATAATCCAGTGTATTGACCTCTATGATGGCGTCAAATATCTGCGCAAACTCCGGCCCGATCTCCGGCGTGGGAAAGGCAATAATCGTAAAGCTCCGCTCCTCACCTTTGATATATGAATTGACAAGCCGGCCCGATGCCGCCGCATATTCCAGGGAAAGCTGCCGCTGCATTTCATCCAGATGCGGAGCCGTTTCTTTTTCCTGCGGCGCAAACGGAGCCTCCCCAAAGGACTCCAAACAGGCCGGCCCGCCATGGACATCCGCCTGCTCCCGATAAAGTTCGTAAGCACGCTTTAGTGCCTCCAGCTTCCTGCCCATATATTTGCGGTCCAGAAACAGCGCCTCATCTTCCCGGTGGTCATACAGAAACTGTTTGTTAGCAGCAGCACCGCAAAAGCCGATGCGCGCACTGCCCCGCTTGTGAAAGACACTCGCAGAAGCTCTGTAAATGATACTTGTAAGCCCCATCTCCCGGAAATTGTATACCGCCTGACGGATCACCCTCTCAAATCCCGCAGGGAAACAGATATTGACCGTTCTTTTCTTAGACAGATCCTTTCCTGCCACGACAAATCCCAGCCGATAGCCTTCTGTAAAAGTAGCAGCAATCTTCTCTATCGTCTCCGCCGGCAGACCATTCAGATAGGCAGCCAGCCGCTCCTCCTGCTCCGTAATATATTCCCCACTGGTATACAGATAGCGGATATCTTCCAGATCACTATCCATCACATATCGGTACAGAAAATCCCTCGATGTCCCCAACTGGCTCTCCACCCGCTTCTCTGTCTCGCTTTCCGTATAATCGCTGACAAACCAGTATACGATCTGCTGCAGTTCGCCATAGCCAGGCGCCTCTTTTCCTTCTTCCAGAGCACAGACAAAAGACTGCCAGATCTCCAGAAACAATTCCAGACGAACGGTCAGGGCCTCCTGATCCCGCTCATACACCGACGGAATCTGGCTGTACAATTCCATATAGACAAAAGCCAGCAGCTTTCCCATCTCCCGGCCATACAGCCCGGTCAGATACGCAGGATTGCCGCAGCACCTATCATACTTTTCCGCCAGGACATCCTCATACAGTCTGCGGCAGTTCTCACGCAGTGTATCAAGAGAAGCCCGCTCCTGCCCTTCCCACTCCCAAGCGTCAAGCAGCTTCTCCGCAAAAGAAGCCGTCTGCTGAAAATAAGGCATAAACACAGGCGCAATCCCGCCATCGCCCTGCTCCTGGCCGCTGATCTCTCTGATCCTCCCGGCAGCCAGCGCAAAACGTTCTGCCAACAGCATATCCTGCTGCGCTGTCATACTCTCTTTCATATCCCATATGCTCCCGCAAATAAAATAAATCCGGTGCCTGCCAAAACCAATGCATTGATGAACAGGCCCAGATAAGAAAACAGATAATATTTATCAGGCTCCATTCTGGATAAAATACCCAGAACAAGCCCTGCTACAGCAAAAATCATAGCCAGCAGTGCAGCTACACCGTACCGGAACAGCGCCACGCCTCCGTTCTGAAAGGTAAGATAGAGCGCCGCTATAATGGAAACAGCAGAAACAATCCCCAGGACAGTTGACATGACACCTCTCCGGGGATGCTCTTTATTGGTAAATATATAGCTGTTTTTTCTGGTCATGCCTGCCTCCTGTCTCCGTAAACGCCAAGCCTGCCATCAAAACAACAGTTTGGATTTGGCTGCCAGAAGCCTGCCGCCTCCCACAATTAAAAGCACACCGCCTGCCACACCGGCAACAATGGCAATAATACCCAGTGTAATATTGATCCCTCCGGTCACACCCATGATCTTATATGCTTTTTCTTCCATCAGATTCACAGCTCCTTTATTTTTTTGCCCCGTAAACCGCATAATAGGCATCCAGGGCTTCTTTTATGTTATCGTCGATATAGACTCTGCCTTTATACGCCTGATTATACAGGCAGGTGATCACTTCTTCCATCGTCACAATGGCCGCCGCCGGGAAACCATAGAGTTCCTGTATCTCCGCAAGGGCACTCCGCTCCCCCTGCTGTCCCTTCTCCATGCGATTGAGGGATACGATCAGTCCCACAATCTCCACATCCCCTTGTGCTTTCAGGATCGGATGGGTCTCCTCGATGGATTTGCCGGAAGTGGTGACATCCTCAATGATAACCACTCTGTCACCGCTGCAGACAGGACTGCCCAGCAAAATCCCCGCATCCCCGTGATCCTTGATCTCTTTCCTGTTGGATGCATATTTGACATCCTTCCCGTATAGTTCACTGATAGCCATCACAGTAGCCACACCAAGCGGAATCCCCTTATAAGCCGGCCCGAACAAAATGTCAAAATCCAGGCCATAATGGTCATGTATCGCCTCCGCATAATACCGGCCCAGCCTGCGCAGCTGCGTACCGGTCACATAAGCCCCTGCATTCATATAAAACGGGGATTTCCGCCCGCTTTTCAAAGTAAACTCACCGAATTTCAGCACATCACTGTCCAGCATAAACGCAATAAACTCTTTCTTATAGGCTTCCATCATCCGACTCTCCTTTGTAGTAACAGACAGTGCAGTCCTGTCCGGGTTGCTACCAGTATACCCTCTCCCGCATAAAATTTCAATCCTTTTCTGCCGGCCGACCGCCTGGAATCCTTCCCATTAAAAATGCCAGTGCCTTACAAACCTGCATGAAAAAGGCAGCATATCTTATATGCTGCCCCCGCTTTACACCCGCGCCGCCAGCGCCGATGCAATATCTTCTTTCATATCCAGTACCGCCGCCCGCGAAGCATCGGCATAACCCGTTTCCCCAAAAGCAGCATATTTCTCCTGTTTATAAGCGGCAATAATGCCACGGGATGAATTGACAATGGCGCCCAGTCCATCTTTGTTAAAAAAGGGAACCAGATCCGCGCCCTTTCCGCCCTGCGCCCCGTAACCCGGAACAAGGATAAATGCCTTGGGCATGATTTCACGCAGCGTCTTTCCCATTTCCGGATAAGTGGCACCCACAACGGCGCCCACATAACTGTATGTATCTCCCATACAATCGCTGCCCCATTTCGCCACCTGTTCACCCACCAGTTCATACAGCGGCCTGCCGTCCACCTTCCGGTCCTGGAACTCACCACTGCTGGGATTGGACGTTTTGACAAGAACAAAGATGCCCTTATGCATTTCTTTGCACACCCGGATAAAGGGTATCACACCATCGGAACCCAGATACGGATTCACTGTGGCAAAATCTTCATCAAATCCGGCATACTCCTTTGCGCCTACTTTTACTTTCCCCAGATGGCCCACAGCATAAGCCTCGGAGGTAGAGCCGATATCACCCCGTTTGATATCACCGATCACCACCAGTCCTTTTTCTTTGCAGTAGCGCACAGTCCTCTCATAAGCAATCAGTCCTTCGATGCCAAACTGCTCATACATGGCGATCTGTGGTTTGACGGCCGGCACCAGATCTGCAACCACATCCACAATACCTTTGTTAAACTGCCAGATAGCCTCTCCGGCGCCTTTGAGCGTCTCGCCATAAGCGGCATATGCCTCTTTTTTAATATGCTCCGGGATATAGGAAAGCATGGGATCCAGCCCCACTACAATGGGTGCGCCCGTTCTCACGATCCCCGCAATCAGTTTTTCAATCATATGTCTCTCCTGTGTCAACTTTGCCATCAGCAACCGGCTTTACAGATCGTCGTTTACAATCTTGATAACCGCCGTCTTTTCCGGAATCTTAAAGTATACTTTATAGCCGCTTCCGCCTTCCACCATGCCGCTGGCCACTGCCTGCACCTTACCTGTGGGATCGCCGTCATCCTCCTCACATTTTACGGTAAAGGTCACTTTGCTTCCGTCTGACTGGCCCTTGTCCTTCATCGTAAAGTACACATAGAGCCTCTCTTCTCCATCCACATTTTTGATTTCGAAATCATCTATCGTGGCTGCCTCTCCCTGGGTACCGGTCATATAGCCATAATGTCTGATAGAATAACCCGCTTCTTTCTCCCTCTGATAATAAATGGAATCTACAATGATATACTGGCAAGTCCTGCTGTAACCGTCCAGCCATACTTTAACGACCGTCGTTCCCGTCCCGTTCGCCTTGATCCTTAACTGAAACGATTCACTCTTCTGACTGCTCAGTTCCACCTTGGCCACACTGGGATCATCCACAGCATACTTGACTACAAAGGCTTTGGAACCTTTCCATTCCTGCACATTGATTTTCACCTTCTTACTGGTATCGTCATGGGTAACGGATACCACTGGCTCCGTTACGGTCAGCACAGGCTGATTTCCGGCAAATACCGTCAGGCCACAGGCCAGAAACAAACCCGTCGCACACAGCGTCAACAACAGTTTTCTGAAATTACATTTCATGACACGACTCCTCCTCTTATCCTCACCGAACGAAATCTGGCGCAGCAGTCCCTGTAAAGCTGCTGCACTGAGCTGTCACAATCCGGCCGTCTTTTTTCTATGTATCACAATAGCAGACAGAAAAACAGCTGTCAATCATTCCCATAAAAATCCCTGTCTCTTCTTTATAATATTAAGAAATTCTTTATCTTGTCTTTAAAAATTCATTTTCGCGTTTTGCCTTCTCGTCATCCGGATAAGTTTGCAGATAACTCCGCATCAGCTGCGCAGCTTTGTCAAACTGGGCCAGTTTTTCATAAGCCGCGATCTCATTGAACTTCAGTGTCTGCATATAAGTGGTATCCTCACTGGCCAGCCCTGCCTGAAAGGCGGCCAGCGCCGCCTCATAGTCACTCATCTGCATTTTGCAGATTCCCAGCTGATTGCGTACCTGGGGATTGCCAGGGTCACTTTCCAAATAGCCTGCATACACTTTGGACGCATAGTTAAAGTCTCCCAGCGCTTCATAGGTACGCCCCAGAAACAATACTGCTTCTGCCGTTCCGGTCTCTCTTGCCTTCTCCAGACAGTTTCTCGCATTTTCATAATCTTCCAGATAAAAGTACAACCGGCCCTTGTCGTAATCGGAAATCTTATCCCCTCCGTCTGTCAGCGCTTTCTGCAAATATTCCACACCGGCTTCCCTGTAGCCGTTTTTCTCCAGGCTTCGGTATATATCAAGGAGACAGTTATAATCCTTTTGATCCAGTGCAATGGCCTTTTTGAAATCCGCATCGGCTTTGTCATATTCATCCTTTTCCAGTTCCAACATGCCCCGCAGGCAGTAGGCCTCTTTTTCATTCTGTCGCAGGGCCAAAATGGCATCATATACCTGCACTGCCCTGTCCGCATCACCATTTTTATAATAAGCCAGTGCAAGATAATAGTTGGTATCAAATTGCAGATCACCTATGTAGCCATTGCAATAAGAAAGAGACTTTTCCAGTGCTGCAGCCGCTTCTTCATAGCGGGTCAGCCCGATATAGGCGATCCCCTGCCCCCGGTACAGCAGCTCTCCGTCCTCGCCTTCCACCAGCGCTTTTTCAAAACAGGCAAGCGCTCCCTCATAGTCAAGGCCACTGATGGCCTCCATTCCCTGATCAATATTTTCCTGTTTCTTCCACGTACTGCATCCTGACAACAGAAACGTAAGACAGATCAGTGTCAGGATTGTTCTGATTTTGGCTTTCCTCATGTTCTCTTTCCCATTCTGCTATCCTTGCTGACTCACAGTGGACGGTATCGTCTGTCGCAGCAGACGGTTCCGCGCCCACGTATCACAAATAAGCCTATTCCCTTTATGGATACAGGCTTTCTGACTGTTACTGTTTTATTTTAGCATTGCAGATGGGAACTGTAAACAAAAAGGTTTCTATGTATCACGGCAAAGGTATGTGCGGTTCTTCTGTCGCAGCGCTCAAAACCGCAGTTCCCGTATATTATGCAAAGTCTCCTCATAAGACCCGTTCTGCCCAAAAAGCAGGGTCGTGCCCAGTACAAAGCCTCTCACTCCCTTGGGCG
>CANPIC010000037.1 GCA_947574055.1 uncultured bacterium | reverse complement strand
TGATTTTATTATATCAAAAAAAGCCAGCTTTTGCTGACCTTTTTTGACAGTCTGAAAGACTCACCCCAGAGGGTGAGCCTTTTTTATTCATATTCGGCGATATCATAGATCAGGCGTTCCGTACCTGCCCATCCCAGGCAGGGATCGGTGATGGACTTGCCATAAACACCGCCGCCAATGGGCTGGTTTCCTTCTTCCAGATAGCTTTCCACCATCACGCCTTTGACCAGACGGTGAATATCGGCATTGAGTTTGCGGCTGTGCATCACTTCTTTGACAATGCGGATCTGTTGCCTGCACTGTTTGCCGGAATTGTTGTGATTGGAATCTATGATGCAGGCGGGATGGAGCAGATCCATACCGGCATACAGTTCCAACAGGCTGTTCAAATCTTCATAATGATAATTGGGAAAACTTCTGCCGTATTTGTTGACAGAACCTCGCAGTACCGTGTGGGCCAGAGGATTGCCGGGGGTGTTTACTTCCCAGCCCCGATAGATAAAGGAGTGGGGGTGCTGGGCTGCATAGACCGAATTGAGCATGATCGACAGATCTCCACTGGTGGGATTTTTCATGCCGGCGGGGATATCAAAGCCGCTCACAACCAGTCTGTGCTGCTGATCTTCCACGGAGCGGGCGCCGATTGCCACATAAGAGAGAATATCCTGTACATACCGCCAGTTTTCGGGATAGAGCATTTCATCTGCCGCGGTGAGACCAGACTCGGCGATGGCCCGGATATGCATACGGCGCATGGCCACCAGACCGGCCAGGAAATCAGGCTTTTTATTGGGATCGGGCTGGTGGAGGATGCCTTTATATCCCTCCCCGGTCGTCCGTGGTTTGTTGGTATAGATTCTGGGAATGAGGATCAGCTTATCCTTTACCTTGTCATTGACAGCGGCCAGCCTTGTTACGTAGTCACAGACTGCATCTTCGTTGTCGGCGGAACAGGGGCCGATAATGACAAGAAACTTTTCGCTCTCCCCGGTAATTACTTTTCTGATTTCTTCATCCTTTTGTTCTTTCAAAGCCGCCAGATGTCCGGGAACAGCATACTGTTCCCGGATCTCCGCAGGATTGGGCAGCTTTTTTATAAATTCGAATCCCATAAAGGTCTCCTTTCTGTGTCGATGATTCCAATTATAATATAAAAAGGCAGACAGGGCAAGGTGTCGCTTTGCCAAAACATAGTTGGCTTCCTCCCCATTCTAATCATGTGACAAAAAGACACAAAAATGTAAAAAAATGTTCATATTTTTTTAATATTTATGTTCAAAAGTGTGCAAAAAAGCCCCAAATATGCAGTTTTTGTTACTTTTTTCCTGTAAAACGGGTGATGCGGAAACATAAGTTCCCCTTGTCAGTATACCTGATCTGGGATAAAATAAGGGTACGAGTGGTGGAAAGTGGTTAAAAGTGGCTTGAAGTGGAGTAAAGATATCACACAGTGGCTGCTTACGCTTTCCGTGGCAGACCGCCCGGGCAGGTGAAGCATATGTTTATGGGAGAATACAACCACACAATCGACGCAAAAGGCAGGGTGATCGTACCTTCCAAATTCCGTGACTCGCTGGGGGATGAATTTGTTGTAACAAAGGGTTTGGATGGGTGCTTATTTGTGTTTGACAATAAAGAGTGGGCTGCATTTGAAGAGAAACTGAGATCACTGCCGATTACCAATAAAGATGCGAGAGCCATCGTCCGTTTCTTTCTGGCAGGAGCTGCCAGTGTGGAGGTGGACAAACAGGGAAGGATATTACTGCCGGCCTCGCTCCGTGATTTTGCCGGCCTGACCAAAGACGCCGTACTGATCGGTGTGGGCAGCAGAATAGAGATCTGGAGCAGAGAGAGCTGGGAAAGTGTGGCATCTTTTGATGATATGGATACCGTTGCCGGTCATATGGCGGATCTGGGACTGAATATATAGCATCTGCGGAGGAAATAGTATGGAATTCCGGCATACAGCGGTATTGTTACAGGAGACAATCGAATATCTGCGCATCAGGCCGGAAGGCATCTATGTGGACGGAACGCTGGGAGGCGGCGGGCACAGTCTGCAGATAGCAAAAAGACTTTCACAGGATGGACGGCTGATTGGCATTGATCAGGATGATGCGGCGCTTGCGGCGGCCGGGGAGCGTCTGGCTTCTTTGCAGGACCGGGTCAGCCTGGTGAGGAGCAACTTCCGCGAAATGGACCATGTTCTTTTGGAACTGGGGATTTCCGGTGTGGACGGGATCCTTTTGGATCTGGGCGTTTCCTCTTACCAGCTTGATACACTGGAGCGGGGATTTTCCTATAAATATGATACGACGCTGGACATGAGGATGGACAGGCGTCAGTCATTGACGGCCAGAGAGATCGTCAATACGTATTCCACGCAGGAACTTTTTCGGATCATCCGTGATTACGGAGAAGAGCGGTTTGCGCAGAACATAGCAAAACACATTGTGGCTGCCAGAGAAAAGGCAGCCATTGAAACCACAGGAGAATTAAATGAGATCATCCGGGCAGCCATACCGGCCAGAGTGCGGGCAGGGGCGGGGCATCCGTCCAAAAGGACGTTTCAGGCTATCCGTATTGCCTGCAACCGGGAACTGGAAGTGCTGGAAGATACACTGGAACGGGTGACGGATCTGTTACGTCCGGGCGGGAGGCTCTGTGTCATCACCTTCCACTCTCTGGAAGACCGGATCGTGAAAGCAGCCATGCGCCGCTATGAAAATCCCTGTATCTGTCCGCCGGATTTTCCGGTCTGTGTATGCGGCAGGAAGCCTGTGGGAAAAATCATTACGAGAAAACCCGTTCTGCCTTCGGAGGCGGAACTGAAAGAGAATAAAAGAGCAAAGAGTGCCAGACTCAGGGTATTTGAAAAGAGGGAGTAACTATGGCCGTGAGAAATCAGAGAGGTCCATACGAAAGCAGAAGAACAGGTACGCGAAGCGGTCAGACACGGAATCATATCTATGTATACGGAAATACGGCAAGGCAACTGGATGTAAGGGAAGCCATCAGAGAGAAGCCAAGAAAGAAACCCAATTACGCCATCAGAAAGAACCGGGAGAAGGCGATGCTCATGAATCCCGGGTATGTGCTCTTTCTGGCGTTTGCCCTTGTGATATCAGGCGCCGTACTGATCAGCTACATCCGTCTGCAGTCAGATATTACCAACAGTCTTAACCATATTGCAACCCTGGAAAGCCAGTTAAATGACCTGAAATTATCAAATGATGAAGAATACAGCCGGATCGAAAGCAGTGTGAATCTGGAAGAAATCAAGAGAATCGCCATCGAAGAACTGGGAATGACCTATGCGGCAGAAGGACAGGTTGTCGAATATTCCGCAGAAGGAAGCGATTATGTGAGGCAGTTGGCAGAGATTCCGGGCAGCGCTTTGGAAAAGTCCCGCTGATTGTCGGAATCAGATTCAGGTGTAAAGCGGCGGTGTTTATGTGAAAAAAATAATACAAAGTCATAAGTTTACAACGAAGATGCAAAAGAAGCTGGTGGTACTGTTTTTGTTTGTACTGTCAGCTTTCGTCGGATTAAGCGTCAGATTGATCCTCATCAACCGGGATAACGGGGAACAGTACAAGCGTCAGGTGCTTTCCCAGCAGCGTTATGACAGTCGTGTCATTCCGTTTAAACGGGGGGACATCGTGGACTGTAAGGGAACGAAGCTGGCTGTCAGTGAAAAGGTGTACAACGTCATACTGGATGTCAGCCTGATGACAGAAAAAGAACAATATATAGAAGCTACCCTGCAGGCACTGGGAAGCTGTTTTGATCTGGATATGACGGAGATACGTTCCTTTGTCCAGGCCAATCCGGAATCCAAATACAAGGTGCTGGCCAAGAAACTGTCCTATGATGAGATCAGTCCTTTTGTGGAACTGCAAAACGATGCAAAGAACAACCCGGATATCAAAGGGGTCTGGTTCGAAGCAGAGTATGAGCGGGTGTATCCCGGTGGCAGCCTGGCCTGTGATGTCATTGGCTTTACCGGTAAGGATAATACGGGTACATACGGACTGGAAGAATACTATAATGATACGCTCAATGGAATTAACGGAAGAGAATATGGGTATCTTAATGATGATTCCACCCTGGAGCGGCGGACAAAGGCGGCCATAGACGGCAATACCATTGTTACGACTATCGACTCCAATATTCAGGGCATAGTGGAAAAATACCTGAAAAAATTTAATGAGGAAAACAGCGATGTGGCAAGGGAAGGAAACGGGGCCCACAATGTGGGCTGCATCATCCAAAATGTGAATACCGGCGAGATTCTTGCCATGGCAAGCTATCCTTTTTTTGACCTCAATGATATCTACAACCCGCAGGTACTTTTGGGGATGCATAAACTGGATGAGAACCTGAAAGAAACAGATGAGGTCATCACCCAGCAGATGATTGATGCGATGGATCATGATACGCTCTATATGCATCTGAACGCGGTATGGAAAAATTTCTGTATTTCCAATACCTATGAGCCCGGTTCCACTGCGAAGCCATTTACCGTGGCCATGGGGCTGGAAACCGGCAGGATGAGCGGCAACGAAACCTATTTTTGTGGTGGTTTCCTCTGGTATGGCGGTCATAAGATCCACTGTCATAACCGTAGGGGGGATGGCACGCTCACTGTCAAACAGGCGATCGAAAAATCCTGTAATGTGGCGCTGATGCAGATGGGAGAGGTGATCGGAAAAGAAAATTTCCTCACCTTCCAGGAAGGGTTTGGCTGGGGACTCAAGACCAATATTGATCTGGCAGGCGAAGCGCGGACAGCCGGGCTTGTCTATGATTCCACGACGATGAGAGAGACGGAACTGGCTACGGCCACATTCGGCCAGGGGTTTAATGTAACTATGATCGAGATGATCACTGCGTTTTCTTCTCTGGTCAATGGCGGTTATTACTATGAGCCCCATATAGTAAATAAAATTCTCAGTTCTGATGGGACGACCATCAAAAATATTGAGCCAAGGCTGCTCAAACAGACCATTTCCGCCAGCACATCGGAGCAGATTGTCGATTACTGTAATGGTGTCGTCACTGAAGGTACAGGTACCACCGCCCGGCCGGCCGGCTATGCCATCGGCGGTAAGACGGGGACGGCGGAGACGGCGCCCCGTACCAAAAAGGATTATGTGTGTTCCTTTCTGGGCTATGCCCCTGCAGATGATCCGCAGATTGCCATTTATGTGGTGGTGGACAGGCCCAATTCGACAAAGCAGGACGATGCAAAATATGCCACCCGTATCGTCAAAGACATACTGACGGAGGTATTACCCTATCTGCACTTCTTTATGACAGAGGAACTTTCAGAGACAGAGACGACGGAACTTGGCGAAAGCGGTCTGGCAGTGCGTATTCCCGGTGTGGAACCTGCAGAGGGGCAGGACGGGGAAGGAGACACCCCGGAGGGCGGGAGCGACCCGGAAAGCGGGGAACCCCAGGGAGACGGTACGGCCCAGGACCCGGAGGAACTGGATATCACCGGCGCAGATCCGGGCGGCGGTGAAGCAGGAGAGATGTCGGAAGAAGAGCGCGAATGGAGAGAACGGATCAGTGGGTATGCGACCGATCCGGAAACCGGATATCTGGTGGAACCGGAGACGGGCGTCCTTTTGGACCCGCAGACAGGACAGGCGGTGAACAGTGTGCCGCTTATGGACTGAGTGTGGGAACGGACAGGATGGAAGCAGATTCTGTCCGGCGCACACATAAATGTGACAGTGGTCTCATAAAATAATATAAAATGATTTTATGGGGCCAGTGTGGAAAAAAACAAAACTTTTCACCGGAAAAAGATACTGGTGGCATTTGTGATCTTTGTGCTTTCTTTTACAGGCCTTTTCGTGCGGCTCTCTTATCTGATGATAGGATGCTCCGGTTATTATGGAGAACAGGCCAGAGCGCTTCATGAGCGGGAAAGGAGTATCAAGGCAGCCAGAGGACGTATTCTGGACCGCAATGGTGTGGTGCTGGCGGACAATAAGACGGTATGTACCATTTCCGTTATACACAGTCAGGTAAAGGATCCGGAAACGGTCATTGCCATGCTTTGCAGGGAACTTTCTCTGGAGGAAGAATATGTACGAAAGCGGGTGGAAAAGGTATCCGCCATCGAGCGGATCAGAAGCAATGTGGAAAAGGAGACCGGTGACAGAATCAGGGATTATAATCTGGCCGGTGTCAAGGTGGATGAGGATTTTAAGCGTTATTATCCCTATGGAGAACTGGCTTCCAAAGTACTGGGGTTTACCGGCGGGGACAATCAGGGCATCATCGGTCTGGAGGTGGCTTATGACTCCGTTCTGGAAGGGGAAGCGGGAACCATACTGACTGTTACCGATGCCAGAGGCATCGAACTGGATGCGGCGGGAGAGAATCGCATCGAACCGGTGGATGGCCGTGATCTGACGATATCCATGGATCTGAATATTCAAAAATATGCCACCCAGCTGGCGTATCAGGCCATGGAGACCAAGCAGGCGGACAGTGTCTCGATACTGGTGATGAATCCGCAAAATGGAGAGATGCTGGCCATGGTCAATGTGCCGGAATTTGACTTAAATGCGCCCTTTACTCTGCAGGGTATCCAGGCCGGGAGCCTGAGCGGGCAGCAGGAACAGGATGCGCTGAACCGTATGTGGAGAAATGGCTGTATCAATGATACTTACGAACCGGGTTCCACGTTTAAGACAGTGACGGCGGCTGCCGGCCTGGAGGCAGGGGTGGTGCACACATCGGACACCTTTCACTGTCCGGGTTATGTGATGGTGGAAGACCGCAGAATACGCTGCCATAAGGTAAGCGGTCATGGCAGTCAGGATTTTGTCCATGCCACCATGAATTCCTGTAATCCGGTGTTTGTCACCGTGGGACTCAGACTGGGAAGCGATCAGTATTATGCATATTTTAAGAAGTTTGGCCTGCTGGAAAAGACCGGCATTGACCTGCCGGGAGAGGCAGCCACGATTATGCATCAGAAAGAGAACATCGGCATGGTGGAGCTGGCCACCATCTCTTTTGGACAGTCTTTCCAGATCACGCCGATCCAGCTGATGACGACCGTAGCATCTTTTATCAACGGCGGCAGACGGGTGACTCCTCACTTTGCCATGGAGGCTTCCGGCGCCGGGGAACAGGCACCGGAGATTTATACGTATCCGGTGCGGGACGGCATTGTCTCGCAGGAGACTTCTGAGACGATGAAGATGATGCTCGAACAGGTGGTGGAAAATGGCGGCGGGAAAAATGCCATTGTGGAAGGATACCGGATCGGCGGCAAGACGGCTACCAGTCAGACCCTTCCCCGGGGAAGCGGCCGGTATATTTCCTCTTTTCTGGGATTTGCCCCGGCAGATGAGCCCAGCATCATGGCACTGGCCATCATCAATAATCCACAGGGCGTATATTATGGCGGACAGATTGCGGCGCCTGTGGTCAGACAGCTTTTTGAAAATATCCTTCCGTATATGGAAGAGATCGAACATAAACGGTAGGCCCTGTCGCAAGGCAGGTGCAGCAGCCGGAAAGGACAGGAGATATGGGAATCAACAGTTCGGTAGCAATACCGGTTATCATAGCATTTGCGATCAGTGTCATAGCGGGACCGCTGATCATTCCTTTTTTGAAAAGACTCCATGTAGGACAGACAGAGCGGGAAGAGGGCCCCAAGTCGCATCTGAAAAAAACAGGTACGCCTACGATGGGCGGTATCCTTATCCTGGGCAGTGTACTGCTGACCTCGCTGCCCTATGTGCGAAGTTACCCGAAAATCATTCCGGTTTTGTTTCTGACACTGGGATTTGGTCTGATCGGCTTTCTGGATGACTATATCAAAGTGGTTTTAAAACGTTCCCTGGGGCTGACACCGGTTCAGAAACTGAGTGGACAGATTGTGGTGACGGCTGTTTTTGCCTATTATCTCTTACATTACACGGATGTGAGCATGGGGATGAAGATTCCTTTTCTTCCGGGAAAATATCTTGATTTCGGGATATGGAATATACCGATTCTGTTTTTTATTGTCATCGGTACAGCCAATGGCACCAACTTTACCGACGGCCTGGACGGCCTGGCCAGCAGTGTGACCATCATGGTGGCTACTTTCTTTACCGTGGTGGCGATTGGTACCGGCAGCGGTATCGACCCTGTGACCTGTGCGGTGGCGGGTTCGCTGCTTGGTTTTCTGCTTTTCAATGTTTATCCGGCCAGGGTGTTTATGGGAGATACGGGTTCCTTGGCACTGGGCGGTTTTGTGGCTTCCTGTGCTTATATGATGCAGATGCCGTTATTTATTGTGATCGTCGGGTTTATCTATCTTGCTGAAGTGCTGTCCGTGATCATACAGGTCAGTTATTTCAAGGCAACAGGAGGCAAACGCTTCTTTAAGATGGCGCCGATCCATCATCATTTTGAACTGTGCGGCTGGTCGGAGACCCGGGTGGTGGCAGTGTTTTCCATTGTTACGGCGCTTCTTTGTCTGGTGGGTCTGATGGCTCTGTGAGATGACGGGAAGGAAAGGATGGTAGGAAGGCTATGGAACTGAAAGAGAAGAAGGTGCTGATCATCGGTTCGGGGATCAGCGGTATCGCTGCCGCCGGGCTGCTTGTCCATGCGGGGGCAGACAGCGCTCACGTCACTATTTTTGATGGCAACGGGCAACTGAAACCGGAGGAGATCCAGGCGAAACTGCCTGCGCAGGTGCGGCCCCGGATCTATACCGGACTTTTGCCAGAAGAGGTGCAGCGGCAGACACAGCTTGTGATCATCAGCCCCGGTGTGCCTGTGGACACACCGTTTATCCAGGGGTTTCAAGAACGGGGGATTCCTGTCTGGGGAGAGATTGAGCTGGCATACCGCTATGCCAGAGGCAGGCTGATGGCCATCACCGGGACCAATGGCAAGACGACTACCACGGCGCTGACAGGAAAGATCATGCAGGACTATCAGAAAGAGGTCTTTGTGGTGGGTAATATCGGTATTCCCTATACGTCCGTGGCCGGTCAGACAACAGAGCAGTCGGTGACGGTGGCGGAGATCAGCAGCTTTCAGCTGGAGACGACAGAACAATTTAAGCCGGATATATCCGCTGTACTCAATGTGACCCCGGATCATCTAAATCGTCATCATACAATGGAAGCCTATGTGGCAGTGAAAGAATCCATTGCGCGCAGACAGGATCAGGACAGCCGCTGCATCCTCAATTATGAAGACCCTTATACAAAAGCGATGGGAGAGCGGATGGGAGCGTCCCCTTTTTACTTTTCTTCTGCCAGAGAACTGGAACAGGGCATTTATGTAAAAGGGACAGAAATTTATCTGGCGGATCACGGGCCGGCGCAGCGGGTATTGGATATCCGCGAGGCAAGGCTCCCGGGGATCCATAACGCGGAAAATATGATGGCAGCCATTGCCATGACTTACAGCATGGGAGTACCTCTTCCTCAGATTGCGGCGTCTGTCAGGGACTTTCGGGCCGTGGAGCACCGGATCGAATACGTGGCTGTCAAAAAAGGCGTGGTGTATTACAACGATTCCAAAGGCACCAATCCGGATGCGGCGATCTGTGCAGTCCGGGCCATGGACCGCCCGACGGTACTGATCGGCGGCGGTTATGACAAGGACAGTGAATATGATGCGTGGATCGAAGCCTTTGCGGGCAAAGTAACCTGGCTGGTACTTCTGGGTCAGACAAAGGAAAAAATTGCAGACTGTGCCAGAAGGCATGGTTTTACCAATATTATTATGGCGGACTCGCTGGAGGAGACGGTGCAGATCTGTGCCGGCAAAGCCCGTCCGGGAGACGCCGTACTTTTATCCCCTGCCTGTGCAAGCTGGGGAATGTTTCCCAACTATGAAGTAAGAGGGAATCTGTTTAAAGAACTGGTGAATAAGCTGGAGGATTGATTTTGGATAGATTCACGGAAAGGAGAAGAAAGAAAGCGGCGGATCATTACTTTGATTACAGTCTGCTGTTCATTGTCCTGTTTTTGCTGGGCTTTGGGATGGTTATGATTTATTCCACCAGTTCTTACGAAGCGAGTAAGGACTATGGGGATGCCGCCTATTATCTCAAAAAGCAGGCCGTTGCCACGGCGCTGGGGATTGCGGCCATGATCTTTACCGCCAATGTGCCATATCATTTCTGGGAAAAGTTTGCCATACCGGGGTATCTCATATCGGCGGTGCTGATCTGTCTTGTCCTGACCCCTCTGGGGGTGAAGGTAAAAGGCGCCCGGCGGTGGCTGGATTTTGGAATCGGGCTGCGTCTGCAGCCGGCCGAAATTGCAAAACTGTGTATGATTCTCTTTCTGGCCAGTATGGTTTGCAGTATGGGAAAGGGGATACGCAGCAGGAAGGGATTCCTTATGATCCTCCTGGCGCCGCTGCCGATCAGTGTGATGATCTGGAAAATCACCGATAATCTCAGCAGTGCCATTATCGTATTTGGCATTGCGGTGCTGATGCTCTTTGTTGCCAGTCCCGATTATAAAAAATTTTTCCTGATGGGAGCGATTGGCGCGGCAGCGGCAGCAGGCATCGTATACATAATAACCAGACTGGCGTCTTCGGACAGTCTGGACTTTAGAGGAGAGCGGATTCTGGCCTGGCTGAATCCGGAAGCCTATGCCAGCGGCAAGGGGTTTCAGACATTGCAGGCACTGTATGCCATCGGTTCGGGAGGCATCTTTGGCAAGGGGCTGGGGCAGAGTATGCAAAAACTGGGATTTATTCCCGAAGCCCAGAATGATATGATATTTTCCATTATTTGTGAAGAACTGGGGCTGTTTGGGGCCATAGCCATTATTCTGTTGTTTCTACTGCTGATCTGGCGGTTTATGATTGTGGCCAACAATGCGCCTGATCTGTTCGGCGCCTTGCTGGTGGTGGGAGTTATGGGGCATATTGCCATTCAGGTTATATTGAATATTGCCGTTGTGACCAATACCATTCCCAATACAGGAATCTCCCTGCCTTTTATCAGCTATGGTGGTTCTTCTGTTATGTTTCTTTTGATTGAGATCGGGCTGGTGCTGAGCGTATCCCATTCCATTCGTTTCAGGGAGGTGTAAGGGGGAAGCGTTTCCATAGGTGAACAAGATACCGTCAGGCGTTTTTTGCATAAGATAGAATAGGTCTTTTTTCATCATAATCATGAGAAGGTGAATCAGTGGATTCTATTCATATCTGCGGCGGGTATCCGCTTTACGGAGAAACAAGGATACAGGGATCAAAGAATGCAGTGCTGCCCATACTGGCAGCGACGGTCCTTGTGGACGGAGTAAGTACACTTAAGAATTGTCCGGATATTGCCGATGTACGTTGTATGGTACGGCTTCTGGAGAGCGTTGGGTGCAGCGTAGAGCGGCGGGGCGGGCAGATCCGGGTTGACGCCGGATGTATCAGGGAGACAGGGCTGCCCAGAGAATATGTGATAAGGATGCGCTCCTCCGTAGTGATGATGGGTGCACTGCTGGGGAGAATGGGAAAAGTTACCATCAGCTATCCTGGCGGCTGTGTGATTGGCAAGCGGCCAATCGACATGCATTTGCAGTCTTTTGCCCGGCTGGGGGTTGAACTGAAAGAAGAAGGGGATACCCTGACGGCACAGGCAAAATGCCTGCAGGGAGGCCTGATCCGGCTGGCTTTTCCCAGTGTGGGTGCCACGGAGAACAGTATTCTGGCAGCCGTACTGGCGCAGGGGGAAACACAGATTGAGAATGTGGCCAGGGAGCCGGAAATAGATGCGCTGTGCGGGTTTCTCTGTTGTGCAGGGGCGGATATCAGCCGCACAGGAGAAGATGGGAGTACCCTTTCTATCCGCGGCGGAAACACATTACATTCCTGCTGCTATCACATTCCTGCTGACAGGATTGTGGCCGGTACATACCTGCTTGGATGTATGGCGGCCGGCGGCCGGATCTGCTTAAAAGAGGCGGAGCCCCGGGAACTGACTGCGCTTTTGGAAGTGATAGAAGGTATGGGAGGTCGTTTTTCATACGGACAGAACACTCTTACACTGACGGCGCCAAAACGGCCGCAGGCGCTCTCCCATGTGTGTACGGCAGTCTATCCCGGCTATCCCACTGATCTGCAGTCACAGCTTGTGGCGGCGCTGGCTCTGGCGGAGGGAGAGAGTGTTGTGGAAGAGACGGTGTTTGAAAATCGTTTCCGGGTCGTGCCGGAACTGGTCAGAATGGGGGCCTGTATCCGGATCAAGGGTAACCGCGCCATTGTAAAAGGCGTAGCGTCCCTTCACGGAAGCCGCGTGAGAGCTATGGAACTGCGGGGCGGGGCGGCGCTGTGTATGGCGGCGCTGGCAGCAAAGGGGGAGAGCTGGATCGACGACCGTCACTTTATCGACAGAGGATATGAGGCGCTGGAACAGGATATCAGAAACCTGGGAGGCAGAATATGAAGAAACGGACAGTGATACTGATCAGCGTATGCGGGATATGTCTGGCAGCGGGCATCCTGGCGTCGCTGCTGCTGAGGTACTATCGGGTGACAACCGTATATGTGGAAGGGAATATACATTACAGCAACGAAGAAATCATGGATATGGTGATGACAGGGACACTCGGAGACAATTCTCTGTATCTGGCACTGAAGTATAAAGACAAAGGGGTGGATAACATCCCCTTTGTGCAAAAGATGGATGTGGACATCCTTTCTCCGGATACCATACGGATTACCATATATGAAAAAGCCATGGCAGGGTACATAGAATATCTCGGCAAATATATGTATTTTGACAAAGACGGCATCATTGTGGAGGCTTCCGAGCAAAAGACAGCCGGAATCCCACAGGTAACAGGACTTTCCTTTGGCTATGTCGTCATGCATGAGAAGCTGCCGGTGGACAACCCGGAGATCTTCGAAGACATACTGGATATCACGCAGTTACTGAACAAATATGGTGTACAGGCTGATAAGATACGCTTTGACAGAGCCATGCACAAGACCTTGTATTTCGGGGAAGCGAGGGTCAGTCTGGGTTCTAATGAGAACATCGGAGAGAAGATAATGAAGCTGAAAGGAATCCTTCCCGAGCTTGTCGGTAAGAAGGGAATGTTGCGCATGGACAACTATTCGGAAGAGGTTAAAAATGTTACATTTGAACTTGATTCAGAGTGAGGGGCCTTAAAATTAAGATAAAAATGTAAAAAAACAGTTGATTAATTATGTGAAAAATAATAATATAAACTATATGTAGTTAATTGGCACTATAAAGGAGGACTACCTTTGTTAGAAATTAAGACAAACGATGCTGAATCTGCGGCCAAGATCATAGTTGTCGGGGTCGGCGGCGCAGGTAATAATGCTGTGAATAGAATGATAGATGAAAATATTGACGGTGTGGACTTTATCGGCATCAATACGGACAAGCAGGCACTGCAGCTCTGTAAGGCGCCCAGGCTGCTGCAGATTGGTGAGAAGCTGACGAAGGGTCTGGGTGCAGGCGCCAAACCGGAGGTCGGTGAGAAAGCGGCCGAAGAGAACATAGAAGAGATAACCGAGTCACTAAAGGGCGCGGATATGGTGTTTGTCACATGCGGTATGGGAGGCGGCACAGGGACGGGTGCGGCGCCCGTGATCGCCGGCATTTCCAAAGAGATGGGCATTTTGACGGTAGGCGTGGTGACGAAGCCGTTCCGTTTTGAAGCCAAGGCACGTATGATCAATGCCATCGGCGGCATTGAGCGTCTGAAAGAGAATGTGGATACACTGATCGTAATTCCCAATGATAAACTGCTGGAGATTGTTGATAGAAGGACTACGATGCCGGATGCCCTTAAGAAAGCGGATGAAGTGCTGCAGCAGGCGGTACAGGGGATTACGGATCTGATTAATCTTCCGGCGATCATCAACCTGGATTTCGCGGATGTACAGACAGTTATGAAAGACAAAGGCATCGCCCACATCGGCATTGGTTCCGGCAAGGGTGATGATAAGGCGGCGGATGCCGTGAAGATGGCGGTGGAAAGCCCGCTGCTGGAGACGACGATCTCCGGCGCCAGCCATGTGATCATCAACGTTTCCGGGGATATTACTCTGGCGGATGCGGCCGATGCGGCAGATTATGTACAGAGTCTGGCAGGAGACGAGGTCAATATTATCTTCGGTGCCATGTATGATGAGACGGCTACGGACAGCTGCGCCATCACGGTCATAGCCACCGGTCTGGAGACCAGTGTGCCGCCACGGATCACACCGAACAATTATCCGCAGTACAAAGCGCAGCCCATGCGGCCTGTCAAGCAAAGTGTCAATACGAACATGTATCCTGCGCCGGCTCAACAGCAGCAGGCACCTGTGCAGCAGCCTGTCGTGACCAATATGACACCCAATCAGAATCCCGTTCCCATCACCTCTGCACCGGCCATGAATGTACAGCCCCTTGCCGGTATCAGAAGACCGGGTAACATTAAGAGTAATGTGGAGGAGAAGACACTGAGTATCCCCAGTTTTTTGCAGAAAAAATAGCAGGCATGGAACAGGCCCTGTCTGAAATAGGATCGCCTGAAAACCCGAAAAGAGAAATTCTTTTCGGGTTTTTTATCGTGGTTTTTATACGGCAGGCAACCCTTATGGCAGGGATTTTTTCATATTGCGGCAGGATTTCTGGCGCTTTTTGTCGATAAATAATCTCTCAGGCCTGTTCTTTTTTGACAAAAAATTTGGCAGCCAGACCTTATAATGATAGCAGCGATGACAGACAAGAGAAAAGAGTTGTTATGCGCAGTGAGGAATACAGGAGGTGAGAGGTGAGATACAAACTATATATTGATGCGTTTTTTTTGCTGAATTTCTTTATGGATACCCTGTTGTTGTTTCTCATAAGAAAGATTCTCAACTGTACTGCCACACCGTTGCGGATCGTTCTGGGAGGCGCATTTGGTGCGGGGATGGCCTGTCTTGTCACAGTGCTTCCCGGTGTACCTTCCTGGCTTAAACTTCTGGCAGGGTATGGATGCATCAGTATAAGTATGATAAAGATCAGTTTCCCGGGGCTGCATATGAGAATGGTTCTCAGGGCTGCCATATCTTTGTATGGTCTGGCATTTTTTCTGGGAGGTGTTCTGGAAGCCTTGTCGATGCAGGTTCCTTTTTTCCGCAAATACGGCATGGGACTGATGGCGGTCTGTATGACCGGCGCCGCTTCTTATGGTGTGTTCGCCTTTTTTTATGACAGGTGGAGGCGCAGCCGGCAATGTTGTGTCCTGCCGGTGAAGGTGGTGTGGAAGGACAGGGCAGTCACCATGCAGGCCCTGGTCGATACGGGCAACAGCCTGTATGAACCCATCAGCCATAAGCCGGTTTCCATTGTGGAAAAGAAAGCCATGGAAACTGTTTTCGGACAGGAACGTCCGGGGCTTTTCAGAGCCGTCCCTTTTCACAGCATCGGCAAAGCCCACGGGATACTGGATGGATATGAATTGTCGGAACTGATCATTTTCGGGGACAGTGAAATAATAAAGATAGAGCGGCCGATGGTGGGGCTGTTTGACGGAACACTGTCAGCAGGAGCGGCGTATCAGATGATATTACACCCCGCATTAACAGAAAGGCAGGAGGAAGGTCTATGATTTTTAAGGTTGCCATACCAGGTAAGATACAGTTTCGGATGATCCGCAGGGAAGCGGGACTGCTGATGCGCAGACAGGGAGATATCCATTATATCGGTGGAGCGGAAGTATTGCCGCCGCCGCTGGAAGCCTTAGAGGAAGAAGAGGTCATAAATGATCTGGGGACGGAAGATGAACAGGAGGCCAAGGCCACACTGATTGAGCATAACCTGCGCCTTGTGGTATACATAGCCAAAAAATTCGACAATACGGGAGTGGGGGTGGAGGATCTGATCTCTATCGGTACCATCGGGCTGATCAAATCCATCAATACCTTTAACCCCGGAAAAAATATCAAGCTGGCAACCTATGCGTCCAGATGCATAGAAAATGAAATATTGATGTATCTGCGGAAAAACAATAAGGCAAAGGTGGAAGTATCCATTGATGAGCCGCTGAATGTGGACTGGGACGGCAATGAACTGTTGTTGTCGGATATCCTGGGCACCGATGAGGATGTGATCTACAGAGATATCGAAAATGAGGTGGAAAGGGGGCTTTTATTTAAGGCAGTCAATAAACTGTCAGAGCGGGAGCGGACGATTATCAGCCTGCGCTTTGGTCTGAATACGCCGGACGGCGAAGAGATGACACAAAAGGAGGTGGCGGCACTGCTGGGGATATCCCAGTCTTACATATCCAGACTGGAAAAAAAGATCATCAAAAGGCTGAAACGGGAAATGGTAAAGGAGGCATAGGAGAGATGTAGAAATTAGTCGTCCGCAGACGAAAAGTTATTTCTGAAAATTAAAAAAGGGACGCATAGTCAGGCGCCATAGTGAGAATCATTTTACCATAGAGTATTGATGGAAAATACAAAATGTAGGAGGAATCGCTATGGCGCTAAACAAGGTAGAAATCTGCGGGGTCAATACGGCAAAACTTCCTTCCCTGTCCAATGAGCAGAGAGCGAAGCTGTTTGAGCGGATCAAAGAAGGCGATATGGAAGCCAGAAATGAGTATACGGAAGGAAACCTGCGGCTTGTTCTCAGCGTGATCAAGCGGTTTTCCGGAAGCAATGAAAATCCGGACGACCTGTTTCAGATCGGATGTATCGGACTGATGAAGGCCATCGACAATTTTAATACAGAGCTGGATGTCAAGTTTTCCACCTATGCGGTGCCGATGATCATCGGAGAGATCCGGCGTTTTCTGCGGGACAATAACAGTATCCGGGTCAGCCGGTCGCTGAAGGATACGGCTTATAAAGCCATTTATGCCAAAGAGAGCCTGACCAAAAAGAACTTAAAAGAGCCGACCATCATGGAGATAGCAGAAGAGATCGGCGTCTCCAAAGAAGATATTGTCTATGCACTGGATGCCATCCAGAATCCCATGAGCCTTTATGAACCGGTCTATACAGACGGCGGCGATACCCTGTATGTGATGGATCAGGTAAGTGATAAAAAGAACCGGGAAGAGACGTGGGTGGAACATCTGTCTCTAAGAGAAGCTATGAAACGACTCAATGAAAGGGAAAATGAGATCATTACCCTGCGTTTTTTTGAAGGAAAAACCCAGATGGAAGTGGCGGAGATCATCGGTATCTCCCAGGCCCAGGTGTCCAGACTGGAGAAGAACGCGCTTAAGACGATGCGCAATTATCTGGCGGGGTGAGAAGGAAAAGGCAGGCCGGGATGGATCAGTTGTTCGTTGATCTGTTCCGGCATTATTTATGGTATCATATTTGCAGATCATAATTTTACCTGAAAAATAAAACAGGGGAATGACAACAGACAATAAAATGTAGTATACTGATAGCAATGAGCGAAGCATCCGGGCGGCGCACTGCGGGATCAGGGCAGCCAGGCGGCGAAGGGGCGGCCCGCTCTGATACAAAGGAAAGAGGAACTGGCATGGATTCCAAAAACCGCATTACCTATCTGGATATGGCAAAAGGGGCAGGCATCATACTGATGATTACCGGGCATCTGACCGGCTCGTTGCAGACAATTGATGATAAACCGTATTTTTCGCCTCTGTATCAGTTTATTTCTTCGTTTCATATGCCGCTGTTTTTTATCATCTCGGGTATTTTGCTGCGGCTGACAAAAGAAGAGGAAAAAGAGATGGGGCTGATCGTATACCGCAAGGCGAGGACGCTGCTCCTTCCTTATGCTTCTTTCAGCCTGCTCTATTTTACGATCAATGTCTGTACCTGTATCTTTCAACCGCAGCTTTTGCAGTTTTCGGATCTGTGGCGTTTTTTTATTTACAGTGTGACGCTGCGCGGGGTATCGGTGCTATGGTTTCTGCCGGCGCTTTTTCTGGGTGAGATTCTGTTTCTGCGCTGCAGGAAAAAGATGGACGACAGAGAATTGATCACCCTGTTTTCCGTAACGGGGCTGCTGGTGTTTTTTTTCTCACCGCTCCTTGGCTGGGAAGGCTGGGAGGAGAATCTGCTGCTGATGACAGTGGGGGCACTGGTGCATACGCTGGCCAGAGGGCTGCTGGCCTGTACCTTTCTGCTGGTGGGCTATCTGGCAGCGGGGGTGATCACAGCGGGGGAGAAAAAGTCCTTTGCCGGTTTTGCGCTGGGAGCGGCCATGCTGGGGGCAACAGGTGTTTTATGCTTTTTCAATGGTTCCGTGGATTTGAATTATATGGTATTTGGTAATTATTTTCTCTATATGGTCTGCGCATGTCTGGGATCGTTTGGTGTGATCTTGCTCTGTAAACATATGTTTTCATCGAGACTGCTTTTGTTTTATGGCAGAAATTCTCTTGTGATTATGGCGACCCATATGGAGTTTAAGGTAATGCTGCATACGATACGGTTTTCTTACTGGCTGAACCAATATATCACAAGGGCAAAAGAGTGGGTGCTCTATGCCACCATGGCGGTGTTTATGACAGTGGTGCTGATGGGGATCGTCTGGCTGTACGATCATGCTTTGTTTTTCCTGATCGGAAAGAGGCGGCCGGAAAAGCGGTGTAAGGGAAGAGAAACAATAGGAGAACAGGAGGAGAGTGTAATATGAGGATGCAGAGGAAACAGCTGATGAAAAAGGGCATGGCCCTTTTGTGTGCGGGGATTATGCTGGCGGCGCCGGTGGGCGCGGAGGCTAAGAGCGGCTCCGGTTCCGATTCCACGCAGGTGCCTGCCGATGCGGTATCAGGTGGTGTGATCCATTCCAATGTCTATGGAGAGGTACTGGTCACCAGACAGGAGAATGGCACTTATAATTATACGTTTTTCAATGATGACTGGCCGGCGGTACAGGAGCTGCTGCGGGCGCTGAATGCGGGGGCCAGGATTGATCTTGATAAACTGCTGACAGAATCTTCCACTTCGATCAGAGATATCACGACAGAGGATGAACGCGGGATCGCCAATGATATCGTCAATTCCGGAGCGGCGGCCAGTGGAAACAGAGGCAGTTTTGGCGTGGGCAGTGTATACGGAACGGATTTGAGTGAGGCGGAGATACAGCAGGTACAGACGATGGTATCCAGTTTTATGATATCCAACAATGTGGCGTCCATGAGCGATATTAAGAAAGTGCGGACGGCACATGATTATCTGGTACAGACCTGTATGCCTGCGCCGAAAGACAAAACAAACCACCGCGACAATGCCTGGGGCGCGCTTGTCTATCATGAAGCCAATGCCAAAGGCTATGCAAGGGCGATGAAAGCATTGTGTGATGCCATGGGGGTCGGCTGTTATATCGTACAGGCAAACAGCAGTTCGTCTCTGCAGGACTATATGTGGAACACGGTGCTGATCAACGGTGAGTGGTTTATCGTGGATGTGTTCTGTGATGACAGTACCAATTCCTACAGTACTTATCTGATCTCAAACAGAGCCTTCAGGGCACTGGGGATGAGCTGGGACAGCAAGGATGGTGTGCCGCCGGAATGTAAACGCAATTACAGCGACCGTTAAATAAAACAGGAGCAGGAGATGCAGGGATGGCAAAGTTATATTTCCGCTATGGCGCCATGGGGAGTTCTAAAACGGCAAATGCACTGATGGTGGAGTACAATTATTATGAACGGGGCAAAAAGGCATTGCTGCTAAAGCCCCGTCTGGACACAAGGGACGGGCAGGGCGTGATCAGAAGCCGTATGGGGCTGTGGAAGGAGTGCAGTTTCGTGGAGGATTTTGTCACCTATTCCAGCGAGAAGATACAGGAGTATGACTGTATCATTGTCGATGAGGCGCAGTTTTGTAAAAAGAATGAGATTGCCTTTTTTGCCGATGTGGTGGATGACCTGGATATACCGGTCATCTGCTATGGGCTGCGCACGGATTTCAGGAGAGAACCGTTTGAAGGTTCTCTCTGGCTCCTTGCCTGGGCGGATGTGATAGAGGAGATGAAAACAGTCTGCTGGTGCGGGCGGGGCGCTTCCTGTACCACCAGATTTACGGAGAGCGGAGAAGTGATCCGGGAAGGGGAACAGATCTGTCTGGGCGGGAATGATAAATATATAGCACTCTGCCGTAAGCATTACCGGGAGGGAAACCTGGGGCCCGGCTGGGGAAAAGACAGAGCGGTATCAGGAAGTACAACATAAATCCACAAGGATGATGTCGGGGCCGATCTGTTTGATATCTCTGTAGCAGATGACGATATCAGAGTTGCCTTCAAAGAGCCGGCAAAAGTGAAATCCTTCCGAAATAATGATCTTCTGGATCTGACCGGTACATTCGTCGAATTCCATGTCCACCACATTCCCGATCTTCTGGCAGTTTCTGATATTGATCACTTCTTTTTTCTGGAAACAAGAAAATAACATGGCGTGGTCATTTCCCCTTTTCCACAGCATATGCGCCTTTTGCGGGAAGGGTGCATGACCGGGCGGCAAGGAGGCAGCTATGAAATGTCCATTTTGCGGGCACGAGAATACAAGGGTGATTGATTCCAGGCCCGCCGAGGAAAACAATTCCATCCGCCGGCGGCGGATGTGTGATGAATGTGGCAAACGCTTTACCACTTATGAAAAAGTGGAAACTATTCCGGTTATCATAATCAAAAAAGACAATAACAGAGAAGCCTATGACCGTTCCAAAGTGGAGGCGGGCGTCCTGCGTGCCTGCCACAAAAGGCCGATCAGCGCCGGGCAGATCACCCAGCTTGTGGATGAGGTGGAGACGGAGATCTTCAATCTGGAGGAGAAGGAAGTGTCCAGTCAGGTGGTGGGAGAAATGGTGATGAATAAACTAAAAGAACTGGAAGCGGTAGCTTATGTCAGGTTTGCCTCCGTATACAGGGAATTTAAGGATGTCAATACTTTTCTGGAAGAGCTGAAAAAAGTTTTGGAGTAGCATAGCAGCCTGGGCAGGCGTCTGCAAGGCAAGTGGACAGTCTTGTCCGCAATCGGCGAAGCAGTGACAGAAAAAAAGGGGGAGTATATGTGAAAGTCAGATTCATCGAACCGGGAAACAGGCCGTATAAACCGACGCCATTGAATCTCTTTGTCTATGACAGGTATATCAGGACGCCGTCAGTGGGGCTGAATACACTGGCTACCATTGTAAAGGAAGCAGTTGATGATACCCTGATGTACAGTGAATCCATCTCCCGGCTGCAGATGAGTGATATCCTGGATGCGGACCTGATCGTGATCGGGATCTTTACTTTCAATGCGCCGCGCGGCTATCGTCTTGCCAGATATTTTAAGAAAAGGAGCAAAGCCGTGGTCGTAATGGGAGGACTGCACGCTTCCATGCATGTGAAAGAAGCCGTCAGGTATTGCGATTATGTGCTCCTGGGGGAAGGGGACGAGTCGATACTGGAGATGGTGGAGGCGGTGCGGAAAGGGGAAATCCCTTCTTTTGCGGGTGTGGCATACAGAAAAGACGGAAAAATGATACATACAGGGATGCGCAGGCCGCCGGAGCGGTTCGAAACCATTCCGGATAAAAATCTCATCTGGCATTATAAAAAGATGGCAGGGCATAATACTCTGTGGGGCCAGGTGCATGCTTCCAGAGGCTGTCCCCATAATTGTGATTATTGTGCGGTGGTGCGCCATTTCGGCAGGAAGGTCAGGACCAGGACGCCGGATCTTGTGGTGGAAGATATTCGTCGTACCATTGCCTTTCAGGAAGAGGGGCACCATCGGCTGCTGAAAGCGTTGTGGCTGACGGATGATAATTTTTTTGCGGACAGAGAATGGGCGATGGCAGTGCTGCGAGGGATAATCGACAGTGGGATCCGGTATCATTTTACCGTGCAGGCCAGATGGGAAGTGGGGCTGGATGATGAGATGCTGTGTCTGTTAAAGAGGGCGGGCTTCGTGGAACTCGCCATGGGAATCGAATTTCTTGACGATGAATCTTTTGCGCTGTATCATAAAAAGAGCAGCAGAGATCAGATTGTGGAAGCCATTGAGAATATCCAGCGACACAAGATGAGTGTGCGGGGACTGTTTATTCTGGGCGCAGATACTCATACGGTCGGGGTGGGAGAACAGCTGGCCGATTTTGTGATCCGGCATCATATCAAAGGTGCCCTGATCCAGTGTATGTATTTTGTCCCGGGTACGCCGGTCTATGAAAGTCATAAAGACAGGCTGCTCCACCGCGACTGGAGCAGGTACAATGGTCATACCGTACACAGGCCTGCCCGGATGACACCGTATGAACTGCAGATGGAGCATATCAGGGCCAGCAGGAAAATATATTCTGTCCACAGGCTGATACAGGCACTGTTGCATGAGGATCGGCTGCATAAGCTGCTGTTTGTGGGGGAATTTTTCTGGCACATGAGCATACGCGCCGATCTGCGCAAAGAACTTCCTTATTTAAAGAAAATGAGTGCGCAGCCCGTAACATGCGCAGCCGTGACAAGGCCATAGGCCTTGTGGAAGCCAGACCGCCTGCCGGGAGGCCTGGCAGTTATGGCGGAGAGTAAGAAAGGAAAAGCAGACTATGTTTCAGAGATTTTACCCGGATGCCTACGTGGATAACGCCTATGAGATCGGGTATGAGAGATTGTATGCAAAAGGATGGCGGGGCGTTATCTTTGATATCGACAATACACTGGTGCCCCATGGCGCGCCGGCTGATAAGCGGAGCATTGCGCTGATGAAGCGGCTTTCGGGCATCGGGTTTCAGGTGATGATGCTTTCGAATAATAAGGAACCACGGGTGAAGCTGTTTTGTGATAAAGTGGGAACCGCTTATATCTATAAAGCAGGCAAGCCATTGGCGGCCGGTTATCAGCGGGCCATGGCGATGATGGGGACGAAGCCGGAAAATACGCTTTTTGTGGGTGATCAGCTTTTTACCGATGTATGGGGAGCGAAAAAGGCGGGGATGCGCACCTACCTTGTCAAGCCCATCCATCCCAAAGAGGAGATACAGATTATCTTCAAACGCTTTTTTGAGAAGATTGTGCTTTATTTTTATGAAAAAGAGAGAAAAAAGAGATGAGAGAGATAAACGGCAGGACAAGGGTGTGCGGACTGATGGGGTATCCGGTGGAACATACCCTGTCTCCGCTGATCCATAATACGCTGGCGCAGGAACTGGGTGTGGATATGGCCTATGTGCCTTTTTCCGTAGAGCCCGGCAGGCTCAAAGAAGCGGTGGAAGGGGCCCGTGCGCTGAATCTGGCAGGGCTGAATGTGACTGTGCCCCATAAGCGGGAAGTCATTTCCTGTCTGGAGCAGATTGACCCGCTGGCGCAAAAGGTGGGGGCAGTCAATACGCTGGTGCGCTGCGGCGACGGCTTTAAAGGGTATAACACGGATCTGACAGGACTGCAGCGGGCTATGAAAGAAGATGGCATAGAACTGGCCGGGGAACGGGTGATTCTGCTGGGGGCAGGCGGCGCAGCCCGTGCGGTGGCATTTCTCTGTGCCTATGCGGGCGTATCTGAAGTATGGATGCTGAACCGGACCCTGAAGAAGGCGCAGGCGGTAGCAGCGGAGGTGAACCAGGCCTTTGGCAGAGAATGTATCCATGGACTGGCGCTGTCAGATCATGAGAAGATCCCGAAGGGAAGTTATCTGGCGGTGCAGGGTACAAGCGTGGGTCTTTTTCCGCATGTAGAGGACGTGGTGACGGGGGATGCCGGATTCTATCAAAAGATACATACGGGATATGATCTGATCTACAGACCGTCCGCTACAAAATTTATGCAGCTGGTCAGAGCACATGGCGGCAAAGCCTACAATGGCCTGAAGATGCTGGCTTATCAGGGCATACAGGCATTTGAATTGTGGAATGGCGTCGCAGTGGAGCGGGCACAGGCGGCATCTGTTATGAAGAAACTAAAGGAAGAAACCGGGGCACATGAATAATATAATCTTGACTGGATTTATGGGCAGCGGTAAGACAAGTACGGGAATCCGGCTGTCTTATCATCTCAGATGCCCTTTTGTGGATACGGACAAGCTGATTGAACGGGAGGCCGGAAAAGAGATCCCGCGGATATTTGCGGAGGAAGGAGAGCAGGCCTTTCGTGACAGGGAGACAGAGGTGCTGAGAAAGCTGGCCGGCAGCCGGGAGCAGCGGGTGATTTCCACCGGCGGCGGGCTGCCGGTGCGGGAGCAGAACCGGCCTCTTTTGCGGGCACTGGGGACCGTGATCTATTTGCGGGTACAGCCGCAGACGGTATATGAACGGCTCAGGGGCGATACCGGACGACCGCTGCTGCAGTGCGCAGATCCGGCGGGCCGTATCCGGGAACTGATGGCGGACAGGGAGGGTGCTTACAGAGAGGCGGCCCATGTCATCATACAGGCAGACGGCATGACATTTGAAGATATTATAAAAGAAATCGAGGAGAGAGTGAGATGAATCTATTGGTGATCAACGGACCCAACATTAATTTTCTGGGAATCCGGGAAAAATCCGTATACGGTACGCAGGACTATCATGATCTGCTGACGATGATCGGAGAGAAAGGGAAGGAAAAGGACTGTCGCATTGAAGTGTTTCAGAGCAACCATGAAGGTGCTATTATAGACAGAATACAGGATGCTTACAGCGACGGCACGCAAGGGATTGTGATCAATCCCGGAGCCTTTACGCATTATAGCTATGCCATACGCGATGCGCTGGCATCCGTTCCCATGCCAAAGATTGAAATCCATATTTCGGATATTACAAAACGCGAAGAATTCCGCCGTGTATCTGTGACCAGGGAAGTCTGTAACGGGCAGATATACGGACATGGCCTGGAGGGTTATCTGGAAGCCATTGATGAGATTTGCGGATTAATTGAAAAAAACAGTTGAAAAAGAGAAAAATATAGTTTACACTATATGAGAATTATAACGTGAAAATTTTTAGGAGGATCATTCTATGATTTCTGCAGGTGATTTCAGAAATGGTATTACCATTGAGTTAGATAACAATATTTTCCAGATCATCGAATTTCAGCATGTAAAGCCCGGTAAGGGTGCGGCCTTTGTCAGAACCAAGCTGAAAAACATCAAAAGCGGCGGTGTGGTGGAAAAGACATTCAGGCCTACGGAAAAATGCCCGCAGGCGCGCATTGACAGAAAGGACATGCAGTACTTATATTCCGACGGAGATCTGTACAATTTTATGGATGTGGAGACCTATGATCAGATCGCGCTCAATCAGGAAACAATCGGCAACACGCTGAAGTTTGTGAAAGAGAATGAGATGGTAAAGGTATGTTCTCACAACGGCAATGTATTTGCCATTGAGCCGCCTCTGTTTGTGGAACTGGCGATTACGGAGACGGAGCCGGGCTTTAAGGGCGATACCGCGACCGGTGCCACCAAGCCTGCTATTGTGGAAACCGGAGCCAGTGTACTGGTGCCTCTGTTTGTGGAGATCGGTGATGTGATCAAGATTGATACAAGAAGCGGAGAGTATCTGTCAAGAGTATAGGGATAACGGTGCTATCGACTTGTGAGACAATGGGAGCGATTCCATTGTCTTTTTTTTTTTCAGAACGGTAAGACGGCTGCGTCTTTCGGATCTGATTGTGACAGAGAAAAGGGGGAAAATATAAAAAAAGTATTAAACGAAGATTAATACTGGACAATTCAAAAAAGCTGTGCTATAATCTGTCAGAGTGATGTAATAAATTTGTAACAACTTTTTCCATGCACCCGTAGTCTAACGGATAGAACGAAGGCCTCCGACGCCTTTAATGCAGGTTCGATTCCTGTCGGGTGCATTTTACATCACTCTTATAAAATGAGGATTGAAAAATATGAATTTGAATTCAGACGGATGGAAGGAAAGAATCCTGTATACTCTGGAAAATCTGAAAGACTGGGCAATTCATAACAGAAAGGTTTCCGTACCCATAGCGGTGGTTGTATTGATCGGCCTGCTGGTGGGCGTTTCCCTGCTTCATACGTCGAAAGGGGCGGAGGAAGAAAGTGTGGACACGGAGATTTCCGTGCCGGAGGTCCCGCTGGAAGAGAATGCGGTGGCGGCGGTCAATGAGTTGATGAACAGCTATTACGCGGCGCTGGAAGATGCCGATATCGAAAAGCTGGAGCAGCTTGTGAATTATATCAGTGAAGTGGATAAACTGGGGATTCAGAAAAAAAGTAAATATATCGACAAGTACAACAATATTGTCTGCTATACCAAAAAGGGCCCGGTTGAGGATTCCTACATTGTGTTTGCGTATCAGGATGTCAAGTTTTACGACTATGATACACTTGTGCCATCGCTGAGCACATTTGTGGTTTACAAGAATGAGGAAGGCTCTTATTATATTTACGAGGGCGAACTGGACGATAATGTGTTTCAGTATTTTGATGCTCTTTCAACACAGGATGATGTAAAGAACCTGTGTAAGACCGTGGAGGCCAAGTATAACGAAGCCATTGGCAGCGATGTGGCATTGGAAGAGTTTATCGTCGGTTTTAATGAACAGATCCAGACGGAAGTGACCCAGACCATTGCGGAGACGGAGCAAAAAGGGGCCGAAGAGGCAGCACAGGCAGATGAAGAGAGCCAGGAGGCTGCGCAGGTGCCGGAAGCGCAGGAACCCGAACAACCGGAGAATGGGGCAGTAGTTGTCACAGTGACGGAAGTGGAAGCCATAGATACGGTTAATGTGAGAAGTTCCGACAGTGAGATTGCCGATAAGATTGGCAGAGTCGAAAAAGGGACTCGTCTTCCTCTGGTGGAAAAGAGAGAGAACGGATGGAGTAAGATACAGTTTGAGGGGAAAGAGGCGTTTATCAAGTCAGAGTTTCTGGCAGATATTATAAATACCGGTCAGGAAACAGCGGCGGAGACACCTCAGGAGACACCAGAACAGACGGAAAGTTCTTCCGGTGGTTCCGGCGGCGGACTGATTGGCGCCAGTGGTAAGATAACGGCCAAGACAACCGTCAATGTCCGTTCTTCGGCCAACGAAAACGGCGAACGGCTGGGAGTGATCTACCAAGGCGATCAGCTGGAACTTGTGATGCAGCAGGCAGACGGTTGGTGTAAGGTCAAATATGACGGCCAGACCGGCTATGTCAAGACGGAGTTTATGGAGTAGGTGCCGGGAAACGAACTTAAAAATACCTGGATTTTACAACAGCAAATAAGTGAGAACGAATAAAAGAGAATCTTGCGGGGCAGGGTTCTTTTTTTCTTTGCCGCAAAACTAACTGGCAAAAAGCCTTATGGGAATACACAGGAACCACAGGGAGGTGCGCTGCATACCATGCTGAAAAGGGCTTTGTATATTTTTTCCGCAGATGGGTGATACTGAAGGAAAAAGCAAAGGTGACAGTATGCGGAGAGAAGATATACAAGTATTTCGGGATATACAGAAAAATGCGGAGCTGGCAATGAAGGCGGTGGATACAGTTGCCGATAAGACATATGATGACGCACTGGCCTTACAACTATCCAGACAATCTCTGAAATATTCCCAGCTGCGCAACCAGGCAGCAGGCAAACTCCTGTCCGCCCATCTGGAACCCACCCGCTCCAATGTGGTGGAAGAGCTGCTGGTGGCAGGCAATATCCATAAAGACACACTGCTCAATACAAGCACCAGCCATATCGCGGAACTGGTCATACAGGAGAGCAGCAGAAAAATCAGCAGACTTTGCCAGTCATTGCATAAATATGAAAACGCCGGAGAGGAGGCTGTGGAAATGGCCAGAGAATTTATGGATTTTGAGGAATCCAATATCAGACAACTGAGGAAGTTTTTGTGATAGCAAAATTTTGTGAGAGCAGAGCGGGCCGGAGCAGGCAGGGGATTGCTGTTTTGACCCGGAACAACGCTGCGACGAACTAACCAATAACTCCGGCTAAGACGCTCCGGAGAGCCGTCGCGCCCAAGCCTGCGTAATTGGTGGATTTCGTCGCAGCTAACTACGTTCCTCAAAGGGGCAAAACAGCAATCCCCTGCCTGCTCCGGCCCGCTCTGCTCACTTCTTTTACAGTTTAATCAAATAAAGTACTTGCCATCAGCAGCATGTCATTATATAATACTAGATGGATTTCAACAATTATACGTGTATACAATTTAAAGGAGGACATACTATGTCATATGTTGATGAGGTAATTGATCAGGTAGTGGAGAAGAATCCTGCGCAGCCGGAATTTCATCAGGCGGTCAGGGAAGTTCTGGAGTCACTGCGTGTGGTAATTGAGGCCAATGAAGATGCTTACAGAAAAGATGCACTGCTGGAGAGGCTGGTAACACCGGAGAGGCAGCTTCTGTTCCGTGTTCCCTGGGTGGACGATCAGGGGCAGGTGCATGTGAACAATGCGTTCCGTGTACAGTTTAACAGCGCCATTGGGCCTTACAAGGGCGGCCTGCGTCTGCATCCTTCGGTCAATCTGGGGATTATCAAATTCCTGGGATTTGAGCAGATCTTTAAAAACTCTCTGACAGGGCTTCCCATCGGCGGCGGCAAGGGCGGCTCCGATTTTGATCCCAAAGGAAAATCCGACAGAGAGGTGATGGCATTTTGCCAGAGTTTCATGACCGAACTGAACAAATACATAGGCGCTGATACGGATGTGCCTGCCGGTGATATCGGAACAGGTGCGCGGGAGATCGGTTATATGTTTGGGCAGTATAAGAGAATCCGGGGTGTATATGAAGGTGTGCTCACCGGTAAGGGGCTTTCTTATGGCGGCTCACTGGCAAGGACAGAAGCCACAGGATACGGTCTGCTTTATCTGACGCAGGAGATGTTAAAATGCAATGGTCATGAGATCAGCGGCAAGACGGTAGTGGTATCCGGCTCCGGCAATGTAGCTATTTATGCAACCCAGAAGGCACAGCAGCTTGGTGCCAAAGTGGTGACGGTATCTGATTCCACCGGTTGGGTATATGACAAAGATGGCATTGACGTGGCGCTGCTCAAAGAGATAAAAGAAGTAAAGCGTGCCCGTCTGACAGAGTATGCCAAGGCAAAACCCGGTGTGGAGTATCATGAAGGCAGAGGTGTCTGGGGCGTAACATGTGATATCGCGCTTCCCTGCGCTACGCAGAATGAGCTGAACCTGGAAGATGCCAAGGCACTTGTGGCCAATGGCTGTATCGCGGTGGCAGAAGGTGCCAATATGCCGACCACCATGGATGCAACCGAATATCTGCAGGAAAAAGGTGTGCTTTTTGCGCCTGGCAAGGCGGCAAATGCGGGCGGCGTAGCGACCTCAGCGCTGGAGATGAGTCAGAACAGCGAGCGTCTGAGCTGGACTTTTGAAGAAGTGGATGGCAAGCTGAAACAGATTATGGTCAATATTTTCCATAACCTGGACGCTGCGGCAAAGAAGTATGGCATGGAAGGAAATTATGTGGCAGGTGCCAATATTGCAGGCTTTTTGAAAGTGGCAGATGCCATGACTGCGCAGGGGATTGTGTAAGTCTGGAGTGGCAGACGATAGATGATTTGTGTGAGGGGCTGTCGGTTAATAGCGATTTTGGCCCCTGATTCCTAAGAAAGAGGGAAT
>CANPIC010000036.1 GCA_947574055.1 uncultured bacterium | reverse complement strand
AGGGCGGATGCGGAACTGGAAAACAGCAGGCGCCCGGAGGAAACCCGCATGTCTAAGCGGCCGCGAAAGAGGCCGATTAGACATGGAGAAGAAGGGGTTTAAGAAGGGCGGATGCGGAACTGGAATAGGAGACCTTATATATATGGGAAAGATTACAAGAGAAAACAGGAATTTTAAATTTGAAACTTTGCAGCTCCATGTGGGGCAGGAACAGCCCGATCCGGTGACCGATGCCCGCGCGGTGCCGATTTACCAGACATCTTCCTATGTATTTCGCGACTGTGACCACGCGGCGGCACGCTTTGATCTGACGGATGCCGGCAATATTTACGGACGGCTGACCAACCCTACCCAGGAGGCCTTTGAAAAGAGGATCGCAGCATTGGAAGGGGGAGTGGCGGCGCTTGCCACGGCTTCCGGCGCGGCGGCTGTTACCTATACCTTCCAGAATCTGGCCGCAGGCGGAGATCACATTGTTTCTGCCAAAAATATATACGGCGGTACTTATAATCTGCTGGCACATACGCTGCCTGAGTATGGTATCACCACTACTTTTGTGGATATTTTTGACAGCAGCGCGGTGGAAGCCGCTATTTTGGACAATACAAAGGCGATCTTTATCGAGACACTGGGCAATCCCAATTCTGATGTGGTGGATATCGAAGCGATTGCCGCCATTGCTCACAGGCATGGGATTCCGCTGGTGGTGGATAATACGTTTGCCACGCCTTATCTGGTACGGCCCATTGCGTATGGGGCGGACATTGTCGTTCATTCTGCCACCAAGTTTATCGGTGGACATGGTACCACACTGGGCGGTGTGATCGTGGATGGCGGCCATTTTGACTGGAAGGCGTCCGGCAGATTCCCTTCGCTGACAGAGCCCAATCCCAGCTATCATGGAGTCGTGTTTACGGAAGTGGCTGGTCCGGCGGCTTTTGTCACCAAGATCCGCGCCATTTTGCTGCGTGATATGGGGGCATGTCTGTCACCCTTCCATGCCTTTTTCTTTCTGCAGGGCCTGGAAACGCTTTCTCTGCGGGTGGAACGCCATGTGCACAATGCCCTGCAGGTTGTGCAATATTTAAAGAACCATCCCCAGGTGGAAGCCGTGCATCATCCCTCCGTATCGGAAGAGGAGAGTCAGCAGGCATTGTACCGTAAATATTTCCCGCAGGGCGGCGGTTCCATATTTACGTTTGAGATTAAGGGCGGCGCGCAGAAAGCAAAAGAATTTATAGATAATCTGGAACTGTTTTCTCTGCTGGCAAATGTGGCCGATGTCAAATCGCTGGTGATCCATCCGGCGACGACCACGCACAGTCAGTGCACACCGGAAGAACTGCTCGATCAGGGAATCAGGCCCGGTACCATCCGCCTGTCGATCGGAACAGAGCATATCGACGATATTTTGCAGGATCTGGACGAGGCGTTTAAGGCAGTCGTATGATGCAGATGAGATGCAAAAATGCATTGCTGCAGGCGGTTGCCGCAGGGGTCCAGGTGTCAGACAGTTCACAAGGAGAAAGGAAACAACGGCCTATGTCATCAGTGGAGACAGAAGTAAGAGAGGCTTTGTATGCCCTGGGGGACCCGGAATATAAAAAATTTCATAGTGGTCTGATCCCCAATATAGCTCCGGAACGGATCATCGGTGTGCGTACGCCGGCCCTGCGTAAATTTGCAAAAGAATTTGCAAAGAGTGAACATGTGGCAGAGTTTTTACAGGCTCTGCCTCATGCCAGTTATGAAGAGAACAATCTGCACGGGTTTCTGATCGAAGGCATGAAAGAGTATGATACCTGTATTGCCGCTCTGAATGATTTCCTTCCCTGGGTGGATAACTGGGCTACCTGCGATATGGTATCGCCAAAGGTATTTAAAAAGAACCGGGAAAAGCTGATCGGGCAGATCCGAATATGGATGGCCTCCGATCATACGTATACCATTCGTTTTGGTATCGGTATGCTTATGCGCCTGTATCTGGATGACGGGGTATTTACGGCGCAGTATCCACAGATGGTGGCGGATATCAGATCACAGGAGTATTATGTGAATATGATGATTGCCTGGTATTTTGCCACTGCACTGGCCAAACAGTATGAAACAGTGCTGCCATATGTGGAGGAGAGGCGGCTGCCGGTCTGGGTGCACAATAAGACGATACAAAAAGCGGTGGAGAGCAGCCGGATCACAAAAGAAGCCAAAGCGTATCTGCGTTCGCTGCGGATCAAAGAGAAGAAGCAAACGGGCATAAGCGGCTGACAATAAGCCGGGAGAAGAGGATGAGAGAAAAGAATATATTAGCGAATAAATGGTATCTGTATCTGACGGAATTTTTTGCCGGTATGTCAGTGATGGCAGTGGAACTTGGCGCCAGCAGGTTGCTGGCGCCTTATTTCAGTTCATCGCAGATTGTGTGGACGATTATTATCGGCACCATTATGATTGCCATGGCGCTGGGCAATATTTACGGCGGAAGATCTGCGGATAAAAATCCCGATCCGGACAGGCTGTATGGCCGGATTCTCATTGCCGCGGTCTGGATCGGACTGATTCCGGTGGTGGGAAAATATATCATTCTTGGTATTTCTGCCGTACTGATTTTTTCTGTCAGCAGCAATTACCTGATCTGGGCGGCGTTTGCGGCCTGTATGACAGTCTTTGTCTTTCCGCTGTTTTTACTGGGCACTGTGACGCCCAGCCTTGCCAAATATACGGTGGACTCGCTGGAGGAGAATGGCAGGACTGTGGGGAATCTGGGTGCATTTAATACCATCGGCAGTATCCTGGGTACTTTTCTGCCCACATTTGTGACAATTCCGGCAGTGGGAACGAGTGTCACCTTTTTGATTTTTGCGGGCATCCTGCTGGTACTGGCTCTGCTTTACTTTATCAGTATGCGGCGCAGAAGCATTCGCATGGGGATTGGCGTAGTACTGTTTCTGCTTTCCTGTATTTTGGGTGTTTCGGACAGTTTCGCCTTCTGGGAGGAGGATTTGCTCTATGAAGGGGAATCGGTATATAACTATCTCCAGGTACGGGAAAATGACAGGAGTGTCATTCTTTCCACCAATGTGCTGTTTGGTGTCCAGTCTATCCTGCAAAAGGATGACGGTCTGACCGGTATGTATTATGATTATGCTCTGGCGGCGCCTGTGATGGCAGGCGCCGGAGAGAAGCCGCAGACGGATGTGCTGATCCTTGGCATGGGGACAGGTACTTTTGCCACCCAGTGCAGACGTTATTTTGGAGAGATGCAGATCGAGGGGGTGGAGATTGACGAAAAGATCACCGCCCTGGCCCGGCAGTATTTCCGCCTGCCGGAGGATATCCGTGTGACGACTTATGATGGCAGAGCTTTTCTCCATGCAATAGACACGCGCTATGATGTGATTATGGTGGACGCCTATCAGGATATTACCATTCCTTTTCAGATGTCATCGGTAGAATTTTTCACACTGGTAAGAGACCACCTGAAAGAAGACGGCGTGATGGTGGTGAATATGAACATGCGCGGGACCAGAGAGGGCAATATCAATCAATATCTGGCCGATACCATATGCAGTGTATTTCCGTATGTATATACTGTGGATGTGGCCTGGTCCACCAACAGGGAACTGTTTGCCTCCTGTGATGCCAAAATGACGGACAGGCTGCAGCCGGAAGCGGTGAAGGGACTGGACCCTGCGCTGGCAGAGATGATGACACGGGTCGGGGACGGTCTTACGGCTTATGAAGCGGGCCCCTACAGGATGACAGATGATAAAGCGCCTGTGGAATTGCTGGGCATGCAGGTGATTGATGATCTGATCGGTGGGGAAGTAGAGTATTACAAGGAGATCTATCAGGAAGAAGGGATAGCGGGACTGCTGGAACAGTTGGGGTAATAGCGGCAAAGGAGGCGCTTTCCGTGCAAAATGATTATAAAAACAAAGGGCTGACTCTTTTAAAACAAGGACAGAAAGGTATCATACATGCCATTTTCAGCCGGTTTGGGCTGATTTTGTTGTTGCTGTTACTGCAGGTTTTTATTCTGTTTGGTATCCTTAGATGGTTTGGAGAGTTTCTGCCCCATATTTGGGGTGTCGCACTGCTGTTTTCTTTTGGTATGGTTATTTATCTCTTAAACTGCAGGCTCAATCCCACTGCCAAGATCACATGGCTGATTGTCATTATGCTGCTGCCGGTGTTTGGAATACTTTTATTTTTATACACCCGCAGCGATATCGGACACCGGGCACTGAAAATGCGCATGCACCGGATCATTACGGATACAAAGACACGCATCCCGCAGCAGGAGGAAGTGATGGCGCGCTTTGCGGAGGAAAATCCGGGTGTGGCGTCTCTGGCATGTTATATGCAAAGAAGCGGCTGCCACCCGGTGTATGACAGGACGGCCGTTACTTTTTTTCCGTCAGGGGAAGATAAGTTTGCGGAAATGCTCAGGCAGCTGGAAGCGGCAAAGGATTTTATCTTTCTGGAATATTTTATCGTGGACGAAGGGCTTATGTGGGGCAGGATCCTGGAGATTCTGGCCAAAAAAGCGGCGGCAGGACTGGATGTCAGGGTCATGTATGACGGTGCCTGCGAGTTTGCGCTGCTGCCCCATGATTATCCCGGGCGACTGGCCAGGCTGGGCATCCGCTGTAAGATGTTTGCACCGGTAACTCCTTTTCTTTCCACTCATTACAATTATCGGGATCATCGCAAGATTCTGGTGATAGACGGGCATACGGCTTTTAATGGTGGTGTGAATCTGGCGGACGAATATATCAATGAAAAGAAAAAATTCGGTCACTGGAAAGATACGGCTGTCATGCTGAAGGGGGAAGCAGTGAAAAGTTTTACCCTGATGTTTTTGCAGATGTGGCAGGTCAATGAAAGAGCGGATGAGTCTGCCCGTTTCCTGTCCCGACCGGTGCGGCCTGCCGCGCAGGCGGGCGGCTATGTGATTCCCTATGGGGATTGCCCGCTGGATGATGACAGGCTGGGAGAGCGGGTGTATATGGATATTCTCAACCGGGCGCAGAAATTTGTACATATTATGACCCCTTACCTGATTCTGGACGGAGAGATGGAGACGGCTCTCAAATTTGCCGCCGAGCGGGGGGTGGAGGTGATTTTGATCCTTCCGGGGATTCCTGATAAGGCAATCCCATATGCCCTGGCCAAGACGCACTATCCCTCCCTGCTGGAATCCGGGGTAAAGATTTATGAGTATACCCCCGGTTTTGTTCACGCCAAAGTGTTTGTCAGTGATCTGAGAGAAGCGGTAGTGGGAACGATCAATCTGGACTATCGCAGCCTGTACCATCATTTTGAATGTGCAACCTATCTGTATGCCACAGAATGTATTCCGGTGATCGAGGCCGATTTTGCAGCGACTCTGGCAAAATGCAGACAGGTCACACCGGAGACCGTGCGCAGAGAAAAGCGGTGCGTCAGGCTGACCGGGCACCTGGTCAAAGCCTTCGCCCCGCTGTTGTAGAGGCCTGCCGGCTGAGGATCAGATCCTGCCGGTCAGGGCATAGACCAAAGTGCCGGCTACGCCGCTGCCGAGGATGATCGTGATGGCGTTCATTTTATATTTTCTGAGCAGAAAGAGCGCGATCACAAAGATTCCCAGTTCGACCAGGCGAAGATCGCGCAGCGCCACATCGGCAAGTTCTGCCTGAAACAGGCCAAGCATGAGGATGGATGCGCCTGCCGAAGCGATCAGCGCCACCACGGCGGGACGCATGGCACCCAATACGATCTGTACGCCGCTTACCGTACGGTACTTGTAATAAAAATGTGCCAGGATCAGGCAGATACAAAAGGAGGGGATGATACATCCGATTGTGCACAGCAGCACACCGGGGATCCCCGCAATACGCATACCGACAAAGGTGGCCGAATTGATGGAGATGGGCCCAGGGGTCATCTCCGCCACCGTAATCAAATCCGAAAATTCTTCCATCGTCATCAGCCGGTGCAGATTGACGATCTGTTCCTGGATCAGCGGGATTGCCGCGTAGCCGCCTCCCACGCTGAACAGTCCTACCTGAATAAATGCGAAAAATAATTTGATCAGCAGCATTTATGATGCCATTCCTTTCTTTTTGCCCAGCGTGACCGCCAGATCCGCCAGACCGATGCCCAGACAGGTCAGGATCACAAGCATCGCACTGACATCCAGCAGATATGTGGCTGTGAAGGCACATACCATCATCACGATATAGAGGGCTCTTTTTGTCTTTAACACATTGATGGCCAGATTGATGACCACATCAAAGATAACTGCCGCCACTCCTGCCCGCATGACCTGCAGTGCCGTGGCAATATAAGGATTGGTGCGGAACTGGTCATAAAACAGTGAGATAACGGAAATGATAACCATTGGCGGCAGTATGGTGCCGGCGATTGCCGTCAGGGAACCGATGACACCTGAGATCCGGTAGCCGATAATCACGGATGCATTAACGGGAAGCGGGCCGGGCGCCGACTGCGTGATAGCGGTTACATCAAGCATTTCGTCTTCTTCCAGCCATTTGAGCTCTTCCACATATTTCTTTTTCATCAGGGAAACAATGACAAATCCGCCGCCAAAGGTACAGGCGCTGAGAATGAACATGGATTTGAACAAAGTCCATAATTTGCTGTAATCCTTTTTCATAATACCTCCCTCAGAGGATACCATGGCTGACAACAGCCCGGATAACCGATCTGTCAGTGGCCATGCTCCCTCTTTTCAGGAACAGTATTCCCAAAGGATGTTACATTATTCTGCGGCTGATCGGCCGGGTGGAAAAGCAATGTCCCGGAAATTCTGCATATTGTAAACAGAAACGGAGAATTTGGAGAAATGATGCAGAATTTTAATCCCTTTGACGAAAAACCGATTCCGGTTGACAGATGGTTTATGGACTGGAATATGATGTATCCCTGTCCTTACAACAAGGAAACGGTGAATGCCTATACAAAATGCCGTATCATACTGATGAACGGTACGGAATTTGAGGCCCAGTGGTTTTCCCGAAATTTTTCCAGACATTGTGATGACAATGATCTGCGCCGGGAACTGGCGCTTGTGCGCAGGAGTGAACAGCAGCAGCAAAAGCGGATCAGTTGTTTAAAGCCTAAGAATGAAACGATCCTGGAGCATACGATCGGCTATGAACAGCTGGCTGTCGATCTGACCAGTGTGCTGGCCAAACAGGAGAGAGACTGTAATGTGAAAAATGCGCTCAATTTTGCGCTGCTGGAAGATTTTGATCATCTGTATCGCTATTCCAATCTTCTGGACTATGAATATGGCATATGTCCGGAAAGACTGGTTGGCGGTTACACGGAGATCATGCCGGCCCGGCCGACCATTTCCGAACATCGGTATCCCAAGGACAGCATTTTTAACCATATTCGCAACTGTGATGCGTCTGTCCAGACAAAGCTGAATGTGAATATCATCACAGCAGCGGAGCAGCAGACAATGAACTATTATATGAATGTGGCGCCCTTGTATGAGAAATCAGATCTGGGGCGGCGGCTGTATCAGGAGATCGGTATGATCGAGGAGGAACATGTGAGTCAGTATGAAAGCCTGAAGGATGTCAATGCCACCTGGCTGGAAGATCTGCTGATGCATGAATATACGGAATGTTATCTGTATTATTCCTGTATGCTGACCGAGTGTGATCCTTCGATCCGCTGCATCTGGGAACAGTGCCTGATGCAGGAGATTGCACATTTACACAAGGCGAAAGACCTGCTGCGCAAATATGAGAACAAAGACTGGATGGAAGTCATCCCTGGTGGTGATTTTCCTGAGATTCTCACCCTGCGCTCCAATGTGGAGTATGTGCGGGAGATCATTCGTACGACGACAGGCAATACGCAGAAAAAAGAATATGTGGTGCCGCTGATGCAGCTTCCGCCGGATGACAGGTTCTACTGGTATCAGGGTGTGGTCAATGGCGATGTGTGCAGTGTGGCAAGCCATAATGTGATTACGCGCCGGATTGAAGCAAGAGGCAGTGATTATCGCTATGAGATCGCGCCTAGCCCTCTGCGGGAATTGCGGGACCGCAGATGTGACAATACCCAGCTTGCACGTGACCCGGCAGCGACCCCGGCGTCCACACAGGTGTGTGGCAGCAGTCTCGGGGGCTGCAGTTGTGCCATGAATACGGAATGTGGGCCAGTGACATTTTAAGGCAAAATTTAAGGAAAAAAAGGGGTATCACTCCACCATCGGGACAGATGGCGGGGCGATACCCTCGCTCTATGCCTGCTGAAATATCCGGCAGTTTTTGCCTGGCGGCAGAGGACCAGGATCAGAATTCATTGCCGGGGAATCTGGGAATCCCGGCAAAACCGGTTCTTAGTTCTTCCTCCGAAGGAATATAATCAGCCATTTCTCCATTGTTATATTTCTCATAAGCTGCCATATCAAAATACCCCGTACCGGTCAGACCAAAGACAATGGTTTTTTCCTCTCCGGTTTCTTTGCATTTCAGTGCTTCGTCGATGGCGATGCGGATGGCATGGCTGCTTTCGGGAGCGGGCAGGATGCCTTCCACCCGGGCGAATGCAACGGCAGCATCAAAGACTGCCGTCTGTCCTACGCTGACAGCTTCCATGATGCCATCATGATAGAGCTGGGAAAGCACCGGGCTCATGCCATGATAGCGAAGACCGCCTGCGTGGCTGGCAGAAGGAATGAAGCCGCTTCCGAGGGTATACATCTTGGCAAGAGGGCATACTTTTCCGGTATCACAGTAATCATAGGCAAACACACCTCTGGTAAAGCTGGGGCATGATGCGGGTTCTACGGCTATGATCCGGTAGTTTCGCTCTCCCCGCACGACCTCACCGGCGAAGGGGGAGATCAGGCCGCCCAGATTGGAGCCGCCGCCGGCACATCCAATGATCAGATCGGGAATGATGCCGTATTTGTCGAGAGCTGCCTTGGTCTCCAGGCCGATGATGGTCTGATGGAGCAGTACCTGATTGAGGACGCTGCCCAGTACATAACGATACCCCTCTCTTGTGGACTCTGCTTCCACCGCTTCGGAAATGGCGCAGCCGAGACTTCCGGTCGTACCGGGATGCTCTGCGAGTATCTTTTTGCCAACTTCGGTAGTCGTACTGGGGGAAGGGGTGACAGAGGCACCATAGGTGCGCATCACTTCCCGGCGGAATGGTTTCTGCTCATAGGAGACTTTGACCATATAGACAAGACAGTCCAGCCCCAGATAGGAACAGGCCATGGAAAGAGCCGTGCCCCACTGACCTGCGCCGGTCTCAGTGGTGACACCCGTAAGCCCCTGTTTTTTCGCATAATAAGCCTGTGCGATCGCAGAATTGAGCTTATGGCTGCCGCTTGTGTTGTTGCCTTCAAATTTATAGTAAATTTTGGCAGGTGTCTGCAATTTTTCTTCCAGACAATACGCTCTGACGAGCGGCGAGGGACGGTACATGCGGTAAAAGTCCTGTATCTCCTGGGGGATGGGAATATAGGCTGTCGTATCGTCCAGTTCCTGCGCTGCCAGTTCATCACAAAACACGGCGGACAGCTCTTCGGCACTCATGGGCTGCAGGGTTCTGGGGTTGAGCAGCGGCGCCGGTTTGTTTTTCAGATCAGCCCGCAGATTGTACCAGGCAGTTGGAATTTCGTTTTCATTTAGATAGATTTTATAAGGAATGTTTGCTTCACTCATTTGCCTTCCTCCTGTGCATTGGCGTTAGATTGTTTTTCATGTTAACATACAAAAAAAGATACTGCAATTGTTTTTCAGGAAGAATTATGATATAACAATAAGAGTCTGTGACATGTCAGACAAGCTGGCCTGTTACCGGCGAAATCTGGAGAAAGGTACCTGGTGCAGCCCTGGCTGTTACAGAAGAAATAACAGACGGAGAAATGAAGATGAGTGACAGAGTGCTTTTGGACTCGGAAATAAAGACGATATCGGAAATCATTGATGTGCCTGTTGTTCTGTTTAATGAGAGGAAGGTTCTCAGAGTGAACAACCGGGCCAGGCAGTTCCCAGATGTGGATGCGGAATTGAAGAGACTTTTTTCCGAATATAAAGGACAGAAAAAGGTAAAAATAGAGACTGCGCTGCAGGATGAAACAGGCAGCCCGATCCAGGTCAGGATTGCGGTATTGCGCGTTATATACCATAATGTGACTTATTTTCTGGGCGAAGTCCAGAAGATAGTATTTGGTGAGATGCAAAGCGACGGCACGCAGTCCGCAGTCTACCGGCTGATGCTGGAGATGACACAGAAAATGGGGCGTTTTTATTCGCAGGAGGAAGCCTATCGCTTTATTTTGGAGTATGCCCAGCGGGCGGTCAAGGATTATGGACTTTGTTCTGTGATGTCTGTCCGGGAGGGATTTGTGAGAATTGTGGAAAAGGCGGGATATCCGGATTTTGTCAAGGATGTGCAGTTTCCGCTGACAGACACATTTCTCTACCAGGCGACAGGCGGTAAATGTGACAGGATTGTCAATATCGGAGACTTGCGCGATTATGACAATATATACTGTCTGGATGTTCTGGCCGGGGACAGTGGCCGCAAGATCCGTTCCACCATATCGGCCCCAGTATACATAAGCGGAAGGCTGTCAGGGATGATCAATCTTGACAGTATTACGGAAAATGCGTTTGATGAAGAAGATACGGCGCTGCTTTCCCTTGTTAGGAACAATGTGGAGATTGCCCTGACAAACCGTACCCTGTACCTGCAGGCCCAGAGTGCGGAAACGGATTATCTGACCGGAAGCGGAAACCGGTTCTATTTTGAAAAAAAGTTCCGCAACGCAGAGAAGCAGGATCTGTGGGTGGTACAGTTTGACATGAATAATCTAAAACCGGTTAATGATAAATACGGACATGCCTGGGGCGATCGCATTATCTGTGACTTTGCCAGAAGACTGGAAGGTATCCTGCTGGAAAAAGAGGCGATCGCGCGCATAGGCGGAGACGAGTTTGCGGGACTTTTCTATGCCGGAGACGAACGGGAGCTGGCACTGCGTCTGGAGCGACTGCAGGAAGAAATCAGATGCACACCGGTGACTGCGCTGGGAAAGAAGATCGCCTATTCCTTCAGTTATGGCATGTGTGCCTGTGCGGAAATGGAGGCAGGGGAAGATGCGCTGCGCAGTCTGATCAAATGTGCGGATGACCGTATGTATCAGTATAAGGCCGCTTATAAACGCAGATATCCCGATGCTGCGGATCGCAGAGGGAGTCTGTGCCTGTAGCGTGAGGCGGCCTGCAGAAAGAAAAAGACAGGAGCTGAGATTGCGTATGATGGAAAAACCAAGAACAGATCAGATATTCAGACACTTCGGGGGCGATCTGTACAGGATTATTACCTGCGGAGTGCACGCCGTGAGCGGAGAAGAGATGGTAGTATATCAGGCGCTTTACGGTGATTTCAAAGTGTATGTACAGGAACTTGATCGGTTCCTGGGCAGTGTGGACCGTGAGCAGTATCCGGATGCGGATCAGGATACCTGTTTCCGTCTGGCGACAGAACTGGTGGGGCAGGCAGCCGCAGGTGCCGGGCCGCAGTCGCTGCCCGGAGCCGCAGCGGCAGACATCGGCAAGATACATGGTGGTAAGGAAACAGAGAAAGAAAAGACAGGCGGAAAAGAAACAGCGGGCAGAAAAGAAACCGAAAGAGAAGAAGCAGAGCAAGAAGAGACAGTCGGAAAAGATACAGAAATAGAAGAAACAGAAAATACAGAAGCAGAAAAAACAGAATCAGAAAATACAGAGCGCGGTGAGATAGAGCAGAAAACAGAGGAACCACCGCTTGATCCGTTTCTGCTGGACTTTCTGGACGCGGATACTTACAGAGAACGGCTGAATCTGCTGGCGGCGCTTCATGTGCGGCTGACAGATGAGATGGTCAATACGATGGCGGTTTCCCTGGATGTGGAAATCAAGGAAGGGGATATCGAAGAGCGGTATGAGGCGTTGAAAAACTGCCTGCTGACCCTGGAAAAATATGAGTGTAACCGTATTCGTTAAGAAATTGTTTCCCAAGCTGCTGCCCGGATGGGAGCGCGGTCCGTTTTATGTAAGATACTATGGGAACGGCGGGCATACCGTTCCCGGAGAGGTGGGAATACGGTATGACAACACAGATACATAATCCGGCAGCGGTGCAAAAGGCGGTGCAGGAACTGATGCCTCTGGTGGAGCCGCTGCTGGCCTGGTATGACAGATCGCATCGTATCCTGCCCTGGCGGGAACATCCCACGGCTTACCGGGTATGGATATCGGAGATTATGTTGCAACAGACAAGGGTGGAGGCGGTAAGGCCCTATTATGAGCGCTTTCTGGAGGCGGTGCCGGATCTTTCTCAGCTGGCACGGATACCGGAGGAGGCACTGCTGAAGCTGTGGGAAGGGCTGGGTTATTATAACCGGGCACGCAATCTGAAAAAAGCCGCTGTCAGGATCGAAGAGGAATTTGGCGGACAGATGCCGGATAACAGAGAGCAGCTGCTGACGCTTCCGGGGATTGGCAGCTATACGGCGGGGGCTATTGCCTCGATCGTATTCGGGGAGGCCGTGCCGGCAGTGGACGGTAATGTACTGCGTATTCTGGCGAGGGTGCGTATGGATGACGGCGATATCCTGAACCAGGGTGTGCGCAAAGCGGCGGAAGCGGCCCTGTCTGCGGTGATGCCAAAGGAGCGGGCAGGGGATTTTAACCAGGCGATGATGGAACTGGGGGCAGTGGTCTGTATACCAAACGGCGCGCCCCGGTGCGGAGACTGTCCCTGGCAGTCCTTCTGCCGTGCCAAGGCGGCAGGATGCGCTGCGCAGTATCCGAAAAAAGCGCCCAAAAAAGCCAGAACGGTGGAGAAAAAGACCATTTTGCTCATACAGGATGAAAACAGGACTGCCCTCTGCAAAAGACCATCCCGCGGCCTTCTGGCAGGTATGTATGAATTTCCTTCTCTGCCGGGCCATTTAAGCGAGAAAGAGGTGCTGGCCTGGCTGGAGGCAAAAGGATATAAGGCTCTCCATATTAGACGGCTGGAGGAGGCACGCCATATTTTTACCCATAAAGAATGGCATATGATGGGCTATGCCATCCGGGTGGATGAACTGGAGAGACCTTCCGGGCAGGCAGGTGTTCCCTTTCTCTTTGCCGGGAGGGAGGAGACGGAAGAAAAATATCCGATCCCCTCTGCTTTTTCCGCCTATGCCGGATATGTCAGGGTACGGCTGGGAAATGAGAAGTTTGGAGATGATCCGGATGCAGTGTGATTGCGTTACACAACTGCTTGCGGAGAGTGACAGGCTGTGTTATACTCACAAAAAGTTGGCAGTCAGTGTCAGATTATTATTGTAATGGAGGAAAAGAGATGTATTCTTTGGAGGAAGTAAGAAAGACCGATCCGGAGATCGCCCAGGCGATCGTGGAAGAGCAGGAGCGGCAGAACAGCCATATCGAACTGATCGCATCCGAGAACTGGGTGAGCAAAGCGGTCATGGCGGCTATGGGAAGCCCGCTGACCAATAAATACGCAGAAGGCTATCCGGGCAAACGCTATTATGGTGGATGTGAGTGTGTGGATGTGGTGGAAAACCTGGCGATAGAACGGGCGAAGAAACTGTTTGGCTGTGAGTATGCCAATGTACAGCCCCACTCCGGGGCACAGGCCAATCTGGCCGTGCAGTTTGCGGTTTGTGAGCCGGGCGATGTGATCATGGGCATGAACCTGGATCACGGCGGACATCTGACACATGGCAGCCCGGTAAATATTTCCGGCAAATATTTTAAGATCGTTCCTTATGGTGTCAATGATGAAGGATTTATTGATTATGAGAAACTGCGGGAGACCGCGCTTTCGTCCCGCCCCAAAATGATTATTGCAGGGGCTTCTGCTTATGCCAGAACGATTGATTTCAGGAAATTCAGAGAAGTGGCGGATGAAGTGGGCGCTGTCCTGATGGTGGACATGGCACATATCGCGGGGCTTGTGGCCGCAGGCCTGCATCCCAGTCCCATTCCCTATGCGGATGTGGTGACGACGACTACCCATAAGACACTGCGCGGCCCCAGGGGCGGACTGATCCTGGCAAATGCGCAGGCAGCTCAGAAATATAATTTTAACAAAGCGATCTTCCCCGGCATCCAGGGCGGTCCGCTGATGCATGTAATCGCGGCCAAGGCAGTATGCTTTCAGGAAGCGCTGTCCGATGAGTTTAAGACTTACCAGAAAGGAATTGTGGACAATGCCCAGGCCCTTTGTAAGGGACTGACGCAGAGAGGGATCAGGATTGTGTCCGGCGGGACCGACAATCATCTGATGCTGGTGGATCTCACTAATTTTGGCTTGACCGGAAAAGCGGTGGAGAAACTGCTGGATCAGGCGCATCTTACCTGTAATAAGAATACCATTCCCAATGATCCGCAGTCGCCGTTTGTGACCAGCGGCATCCGCCTTGGCACGCCTGCAGTGACTTCCCGGGGGATGCATACAGAAGATATGGATCAGATTGCCGAGGCCATTGCCCTTGTGATCAAAGGCGGCGAGGAGCAGATTCCGGCGGCCCGTGCAATCGTCGACAGGCTGACAGAAAAATATCCTTTGTTGTAGTCGGACTTGACAGGAAGTACGGATGTGTGGTATAAACTGTGTTTAGTGGGATAATTGTATACAATTATCCCGAAACACAGATGTAGGAGGTAGATTATGAAAAAGAAACTTTTATCGACAATTCTTGCCGCAGCAATGGTGCTGACTATGACTGCATGCGGCAATGATACACCGGCACCTGCGCCCGAAGCAGATGATGCGGCAACTGCGCAGACAGAGGCAGCTGACCAGACAGAGAGTGCAGGAGAGGATGACGGGGAAGGAGCGGCCGAAAATGCAGGCGGCGAAGGGAAAACCTATATCATTGCCACTGATACGGTATTTGCACCTTTTGAATTCAATGATGCATCCAATAAGTTCGTAGGCATTGATGTCGATCTGCTGGCTGCCATTGCCGAGGATCAGGGCTTTACTTATGAACTGCAGCCTCTGGGTTTTGATGCGGCTTTGCTGGCAGTGGAATCCGGGCAGGCGGACGGCGTAATCGCCGGTATGTCCATTACAGAGGAGAGAAAGGAAAAATTTGATTTTTCCGATTCCTATTATGACGCCGGTGTGACAATGGCTGTGGCCAAAGGTTCGGAAGTGGCATCGTTTGAGGATCTGTCCGGTAAGACAGTAGCTGTCAAGACCGGTACAAATGGTTCCGCTTTTGCAAAATCCATTGCCGAAGAATACGGATTTGAGATCGTGGAATTTTCTGATTCCCCGACGATGTATCAGGATGTGATCACCGGCAATACGGTGGCATGTTTTGAAGATTATCCGGTTATGGCATATAACATTCAGCAGGGTGCAGGTATGGAGATGCCCGGTGACGTCAATGAATCTCAGACACCTTATGGTTTTGCAGTAAAGAAAGGTGAAAATGCCGAACTTCTGTCCATGTTCCAGGCAGGTCTTGCCAACATCAAAGAGAACGGCAAATATGATGAGATCATATCGACTTATACAAAATAAAACAGGAAAAAATGCGGCCGCGAAGGTCTGCATCAGGTTCCGTATATAAATGGATGGCATGTGCCGGCGACAGGGGCCTTATCCCGGCGGGGTATGTCAGCAGAGGCACGGCGGGCCGTGCATATGCCATCACTTATATACAGAAATTCAGGGAAGGGTGGTTTATACATGTCTTTTTTTGGCTTAATCAGGGAAAACGGGGTATTCCTGCTGGGCGCCATGGGAAAAACGCTGGAGTTGACACTACTGTCGCTTATTTTTGCGGCCTTTATCGGTCTGTTTTTTGGTCTTTTGAACGTATCCAAAAACAGAATATGCAATACCATTGCCAATATTTACATAGACTGTATCCGGGGCGTGCCGCTGATTGTGCTTGCGTTCTTTGTCTATTTTGGTATTCCCATGGCTACAGGCATCCGTCTGGATGCACTGACGGCGGGGATTATTTCACTGAGTATGAATGCCGGCGCCTATATGGCAGAGATCGTCCGGGCAGGTATCCAGTCCATTGACAAAGGGCAGATGGAAGCGGCAAGGAGCCTGGGACTGCCATATGGCAAGGCGATGTGCAAAGTCGTATTGCCGCAGGCGATCAGAGTGATGATCCCTTCTATTATCAATCAGTTTATCATTACTCTTAAAGATACTTCCATTCTTTCTGTGATCGGTTTCCCGGAACTGGTAAAGGCGGGGCAGATCGTGATTGCAAGAAATTTTGAGACATTTAAAATGTGGGCTATCATCGCGATCATGTACCTGATTGTTATCACCACACTTTCAAAGACTGCAAGGGCACTGGAAAGGAAGATTTCCTATGGAAAGTAAACACACGGAAAGCAAAAACATGGAACATAACAACAGTAAAATCAGTATCAAGGGGCTCAGAAAGAGTTTCGGCCATCTGGAAGTATTAAAAGGTATGGATGTGGAAGTGAGTGAAGGGGAAGTGGTCTGCCTGATCGGTCCTTCCGGTTCCGGCAAAAGTACATTTCTTCGCTGTCTGAATGCCCTGGAAACGATTACTGCGGGAAGGGTCATTGTAGACGGCTATGATCTGACAGATAAAAAGATCAATATTAACAAGGCAAGAGAAAATATCGGCATGGTTTTTCAGCATTTTAACCTCTTTTCCAATCTGAATGTCATTCAGAATATTATGCTGGCGCCGGTGGAATTAAAGAAGCTGACCAAAGAAGAAGCCCGTGCCAGGGGGATGGAGCTGCTTGCGATGGTCGGACTGGCAGAGAAGGCGCAGGTCTATCCAAGTAAACTGTCAGGCGGGCAGAAACAGCGGGTGGCTATAGCCAGAGCACTGGCTATGAATCCGGATATCATGCTGTTTGACGAGCCGACGAGTGCACTTGATCCGGAGATGGTGGGCGAAGTTTTAGAAGTGATGAAAGGCCTGGCCAGAGACGGTATGACGATGGTAGTTGTGACCCATGAGATGGGGTTTGCCAGAGAGGTGGCCAGCCGTGTGATCTTTATGGACGAAGGCGTGATCGTGGAAGAGGGGACCCCTCAGGAGGTACTTCTGCACCCGACCCAGCCCAGGACGATAGACTTTTTAAACAAAGTATTATAAGGCACAGCAAGGCTGTACGGTGTGATAAGAGATGTTGTAAAAAATATGGATTTTCGGGCGGGAGGATGTCTTCCGCCTTTTTGTTATGCCCGGGAGCAGGGCAAGATGTGCCATTTGCCGGATAACGTTCGGGAAATGGTACAAAAGAATTGTTGAATTTGCGGCGGCAGTCAGGTATACTTTCTTTAGTTATAGATGTCTGTCAAAGCTGCTGGCTGGATGCAGGCAGATACAGGTAAGGCACTGAGGGAGCGCCGGAAGGGAGAATGTTGGTCGTTTATGGATTTGTTTGATTATATGCGGGCCAATAATATGGAAAAAGAAGCGCCACTGGCCGCGAGGCTGCGTCCCACCACACTGGAAGAGGTAGTGGGGCAGAAGCATATCATCGGCAGAGATAAGCTGCTGTACCGTGCTATCAGGGCGGATAAAATCAGTTCCGTTATCTTTTATGGGCCGCCGGGGACAGGCAAGACCACTCTGGCAAGGGTTATCGCCCATACGACCAGTGCGGAATTTACGCAGATCAATGCCACCTCCGCCGGGAAGAAGGATATGGAGGAAGTGATCGGCAAGGCCAAGGATTTGAGAGGGATGTACGGGAAGAAGACGATCCTTTTTATTGATGAGATTCACCGCTTTAATAAAGGACAGCAGGATTATCTCCTGCCGTTTGTCGAAGATGGTACCGTGGTACTGATCGGAGCGACTACGGAAAATCCTTATTTTGAGGTAAACGGTGCATTGATATCGCGTTCTATTATCTTCGAACTGAAGCCTCTTACGCGGGAGGAAATAAAAGAACTGCTCATACGGGCAGTTTATGATAAAGAAAAAGGGATGGGGAGTTATGAGGCGGTCATCGACGAGGCGGCGCTGGATTTTCTGGCGGATGCCGCCGGCGGAGATGCACGGCTGGCGTTAAACGCCGTGGAACTGGGTGTGATGACGACGCAGCGCTCAGATGACGGGCATATCCATATTGATCTGGAAACGGCGTCCGAATGTATTCAGAAGCGGGTGATCAAATATGATAAAGGCGGGGATAACCACTATGATACCATTTCCGCTTTTATTAAAAGTATGCGGGGGTCCGATCCCGATGCGGCGGTATATTATCTGGCCAAGATGTTATATGCGGGAGAGAGTGTGACTTTTATTGCCAGACGGATGATGATCTGTGCGGCGGAGGATGTGGGCAATGCAGATCCCCAGGCGCTGAGTGTGGCGGTCAGTGCGTCACTGGCATCGGAACGGGTCGGTATGCCGGAGGCACAGATCATTCTGGCGCAGGCGGCGGCTTACATTGCCACGGCGCCGAAAAGCAATGCGGCGGTCAATGCCATCGGCGAGGCCATGGAGACGGTAAAGGCAACCGGAAACCTGCCGGTGCCGCCGCACCTGCAGGATGCTCATTATCGTGGATCGGTCAAACTGGGCCGGGGAATCGGTTATCTGTATGCACATGATTTCCCCAACCATTATGTAGACCAGCAGTATCTTCCCTATGAACTGAGCGGCAGGGAGTTTTACCGTCCCTCCGGTAATGGTTATGAAGTTAAGATCAGAGAGCATATGAGCAGGATACGCAGAGAATCTCACTTTTGTTCCGACAACATAAAAGCGGATGACAGAAAGAGGAAGGGGATGTCAGTGTGAACGATCCGTTTACCGTTGATACGGGTTTGATCGAATACATATTATCCATTAAGAACACAGGGGAAGCAGAGCGGGAAGACGGTGACAGGAAAGAATCTGTTGTTGATCAGTTCCTCCATTTTGTGGATGAGATGCCGGGCGGTTTTTTTATTTACAGCGCAGGCGGAGACGAGAAGATCATCTATGCCAATAAAGCCATGCTGCGGATTTTTGAGTGTGATACTATGGCACAGTTTCAACAACTGACAGGTAATTCCTTTAAAGGGATCGTGCATCCGGATGATCTTGAGAGTGTGGAAAAGAGCATTTGGCAGCAGATTAAGGCCAGCCAGTATGATCTGGATTATGTGGAGTACCGGATCATTACCAGAAACGGTGTGGTACGCTGGGTGGATGATTACGGGCATTTCATCCATAGCGAGACCGTCGGGGATGTGTTTTATGTGTTCGCCGGCGATGCCACAGAGCGGAAGCTGATGCAGAAGGAGGCCGAAAACCAGGTCGATGAGGAACGAAGACAGTATCTGGATGTGATGGAAGGACTCAGTATCGGGTATGAGTCTATCCTTTATGTGGATTTGGATACGGATCGGGTGCAGGCTTATCGTCTCAATGACCGTACGCGGAAACAGTTTGCAAGGGAATTGGAAATACGCAGATACAGTGATTTTGCGGGGGATTATGTCAGGACCTGGGTGCATCCGGATGACCGGGCGTACATTACAAAGTCCACGACACCGGACTATATCCGCAGGCATCTGGCTGCAGATAAGACGTTTTATCTTAATTTCCGGGTGGTAAAAGACGGCAGTATACGATATATTCAGCTGCGGATTGTCAATGTGGGAGAAGGCAGCGGCGTCAGCAAGATTGTTATGGGTTATCAGGACATGGACGCGGAGATCGTGCGGGAGATAGAGCAGCAGCAGATTTTAAAGGATGCTTTGCAGTCCGCCAAAACGGCGATTGTGGCCAAAAACGCTTTTCTTGCCAATATGTCCCATGATGTAAGGACGCCGATGAATGCCATTATGGGATTTACCGGTCTGGCCAGAAAGCATTGCCATGACGATGGAAAGATGAAATACTATCTGGATAAGATCGAAACAGCCGGAGAGCAGCTTCTTTCCCTGCTCAATAATATTCTGGAGATATCCCGCATAGAGTCCGGCAAAGTCCATATAGAGGAAGAAAGATGCAGTCTGACGGAGATCCTGCAGGAAGTCCAGGAGCGGGGCATGTCCAGGGCGGCTGCTAAAAATATTACCTTTACCCTGGATCTGTCAGGGCTTGAACATGATATTGTATACAGCGATGGGCCTAAAATAGCCCAGATTCTGACACGGATTGTGAGCAATGGGGTAAAATATACAAAAGAGGGCGGACAGGTGTCTGTTTCCGTCCGGGAAGAGAGAGCCGATTGTGATGACTGTGTTATCTATCGCTTTGTCGTAGAGGATAATGGCATCGGCATCAATCCAGATATGCTTGCACATGTTTTTCAGCCATTTGAGCGGGAAAAGAACACCACGCAGAGCGGTGTACACGGTACGGGACTGGGGCTGACTATTTCAAAAAGCCTTGCGGAGGCGATGGGCGGTACGGTGGAAGCCGTCAGCGAAGTGGGGAAAGGCAGTACTTTTACTGTCGTCCTGCGTCTCAGCCTCCGGGATCCCCAGGGAGGCGTGACCGTTGAGGACAGGAAAAAGAATGTACGGTCTTCGGGACAAAAGCGGGTGTTAATCGTGGAGGATACAGAGATCAATCTGGAGATTGAGACAGAACTGCTCCGGGATGCAGGATATCTTGTAGATGTGGCGGCCGACGGCAGTATAGCGGTGGAAAAGGTGAGAAATTCCCAGCCGGGCTACTATGATTTGATTCTTATGGATATCCAGATGCCGATTATGTACGGCTACCGGGCCACAGAAGAGATTCGCAGCCTGAGAGATCCGGCATTATCCAACATTCCCATTGTGGCCCTCTCGGCCAATGCCTTCGACGAGGATAAGAAAAAGTCCCGCGAGAGCGGTATGAACGCCCATATGGCAAAGCCTATCGACACCCCGAGGCTTATGAATGTTATCAGTAGCATGCTGGAAGAGTGAAATAAAAATAAAAATAATATAAACAGCAGCCAGGTGGACAGATCGTGGAGTGATGCAGGGGAGCGAAAGCGAGCATGAAGCACTCCGTGGGAGAAGATATGGGAAGCGGGCTGCGGAACTGGAGCAAACAGCAGCCAGGTGGACAGATCGTGGAGTGATGCAGGGGAGCGAAAGCGAGCATGAAGCACTCCGTGGGAGAAGATATGGGAAGCGGGCTGCGGAACTGGAATGGAGGGAAAACATGGTAGAATCTAAAAAGTATTGTCTGGAGTATGAGGAATATGAAGAGAAGGGTCTGGAACCGGATTATGTGATCGAGAAGATCCTGGCCGATCCGGATTTCCCCGGACTCAAAGAATTGATCATCGGTGACTGGGGTGCATGGGAGGGGAGTTGCCAGCCCATTATAGACGGCATCGTGGAGCGTGCCGATACTTTTTCCCATATTGAGAAGCTGTTTATCGGGGATATGGATTACGAAGAGTGCGAAGTGTCCTGGATCAATCAGGGAGACTATAGTAAGCTGTGGGCAGCCCTGCCCGGTCTGCGGGAACTGACGATCAAGGGAAGCCAGGATCTGGAACTGGGAGAGATATCACATGACAGGCTGGAGTCGTTGACGATCATCTGTGGTGGTCTTGGTTCAGATGTGATCGCTTCCATTCAGAAGGCGAAACTGCCGGCTCTGAAGAAACTGCTCCTTTATATCGGTATCGAAGATTACGGCTTTGACGGTAATGCGGATACTATTCAAAAACTGCTGGAGGAGGCTGCCTTTCCCAGCCTTACTTATCTGGGAATTGTGGACAGTGAGATGCAGGATGAGATCGTGCCGATTGTACTGGACAGCAAGTTCATGAACCAGATTGAGACGCTTGATCTGTCTCTGGGGACACTGACAGATCAAGGCGGCACGATTCTTCTGGAGCGGCTTCCTTCCTTCTCCGGGGTGAAGAAACTTGATGTCCACTATCACTATCTGTCGGATGAGATGATGAAAAAGCTGCAGGAACTTCCGATGGAAGTGGATGTGTCAGAGCAGGAAAAGGCATATGAGTATAAAGGTGAGACTTATTACAGTGCCATGCTGACAGAATGAGTGCGGTAGTCCTGCTGGGCAGTGCGGATACCAGGAGGAGTGTATACCTGCAGCGGGCCGCTGCAGAAACCGGTATTTCGTTCACCTTGATGGACTGGAGGAAGCTGCCGGAGGGATGGCCGGGGCGGGAAGCGCAGCATCAGCTGTTTGTCAAAATTGATCCGCCGCTCTGGGACAGTTGTCGCCTGGGGGAGCTGGGGGAACTAACCGCAGATTATCGGAGAGCACTGGCGGAACTGGAATATTTTGCCGGCCAGAGACAGACGGACTTTCTCAATACGCCGGCAGCGATTGCGGCACTGCTTGACAAGCGTACGTGCAAACATATGTTAAAGACTGCCGGATTGCCGGTGACGGAGATGCTGGACGGAGAGTTCAAAGAGGCCGGGGCACTGCTGGAGGGAATGAAAACCAGGGGTTGGCATCAGGTTTTTATCAAGCCGGTCTATGGCTCAGGGGCGGCCGGGGTGTCCGCCCTGCGCATCCGTCAGGGAGGCGACCGGATGGCATTATATACCTGCGCCGCCATGGATGCCACGCAGGGGATTGTGAATACGAAGCGGCTGCGGCATCTGGAAGACCCGGGAGAAATCCTGCCGCTCCTGGAAGAGATCCTGCGGCTGGACTGCATTGTGGAGAGATGGTATGCCAAAGCGGCCTATAGGGACTGCTGTTATGATCTGCGGGCGGTGTTGCAGGACGGGCATATGGACTATCTTCTGGCACGTCTTTCCAAAGGCCCGATTACGAATCTGCAGCTGAACAACCGTCCGCTTGACATTGCCCGGCTGGGGTTGGCTGATACGATGCCCAAAGTACTGGAAGATATCTGTAACAGGGCGATGGCATGTTTTCCGGGACTTCGCAGCGCGGGGATTGATTTGCTTCTGGAAAGAGACAGCCTTCGGCCAAGGATCATAGAGATGAATGGCCAGGGAGATCTGATCTATCAGGATATTTTTCATGAAAACAGAATTTACCGTCACCAGGCGCAGATGATGAAGCGGTGGATGCAGGCAGAGGACGGGGCAGTGACATAACTGTGCAGTCTTTGGCAGTCGCATGGGGCGGTGAAAGGGAGAGTCCGATGAATGACAATGCAGAGAAAACAGCAGCGCAGGAAGTGCCGCTGCAGATGATTGCGGCTTCTGCCGCCAGAAAAAAGCCTTCCGTGGATATGCGGAAGGTGGTGGGCAGTAAAGATATCCTCTTTATCTGTCTGGATACACTGCGATATGATGTGGCAGTGCAGGAAGAGGCGGCGGGAAACACACCTGTGCTGAATGCCTATGGGCCCTGGCAGAAATGCCAGGCGCCGGGGAACTTTACCTATCCTTCCCATCATGCCATGTTTGCCGGTTTTCTGCCCAGTCCCTTTGAGGCGAAACATGTGGGCGAGCGGGAACTTTTGTTCTTTCCCAAATCCATTGGCCTGGGCAGTCAGGTTCCGGAGGGGGCATTCGGCTTTTCCGGCAGTACGATAATGGAAGGGCTGGAAAAGGAAGGCTATGCTACCTGGTGTGTGGGCGGAGTGGCATTTTTTGACAAGCGCTCTGATCTGGGCCGCGTATTTCCCGGATATTTTCGCAGAAGTGACTGGAAGCCGGCGTTTGCCTGCCCGGTAAAGGACAGTACGAAGCATCAGGTGGACTTTATTCTGCAAAAGCTGGAAACATTTAAGGAGGAAAAAAGGCTCTTTCTTTATCTGAATGTGGATGCCATTCATTATCCCAATTATTTTTATCTGGAGGGAGCAACCGGCGACAGTATTGCCAGCCATGCGGCAGCACTGCGGTATGTGGACGGAGAACTGGGCCGGCTTTTTGACGGCTGGCGCGCACGGCGCGGCGGGGCTTTTGTGATCTGCTGCTCTGATCATGGGACCTGTTACGGGGAAGACGGCTGTCAGTTCCATGGCATCAATCATCCGATTGTCAACACGGTTCCCTACAAGCATTTTCTGATCGGGAAAGGAATTTCGCAATGAATCGCTACCTGCAATATATGTACAGTTATCCGCATAAGACAGCGTATCGGTCTCTGGAAGATGTTTCGCTTGCCGGTTATGCACACTATCTGGCGGGCGGCGGGCATGGCCTGTACTTACATATTCCCTTTTGTGAAGCAAAGTGCGGCTACTGCAATCTGTTTTCCGTTGCCGGACAGAAGCGGGCGGCGGTGGACGCTTATCTGGATGCAGTAGAGCGCCAGAGCAGGCAGTACGCGGCAGTGCTTTCTTCGGTGGCGCCTTCTTTTTCCCGGCTGGTGATCGGCGGAGGGACCCCTCTGTATCCTGAACAGGAACAGGTAAGGCGTATGTTTGCCATCGTACAGTCCTGCTTTTCACTGGAGCCGGAGCGGGAGGTGGTGATCGAAACCGCACCCAATCAGACTACAGCGGAAATGCTGGCGGTTCTTAAAGAGGCCGGTGTGACCAGAGTCAGCATGGGAATCCAGAGTTTTTCCGACCGGGAACTTTCGGTGCTTGGACGGAGGCATGACAGCCGGCGGGCACGGGAAGCGCTGGCGCTCCTTGGATCATTTGGCTTTCCCTGCATCAATGTGGATTTTATTTATGGGATTCCAGGGCAGAAGCCGGCCCATTTGCTGACCTCTTTGCAGGAGGCGGTTTCCTATATGCCGGATGAGATTTTTCTGTATCCCTTATATGTAAAGCATGGGGCCGGCCTGGAACGGGCCGGCGTGGTTCCTGATGCCGAGGAGGCTTTTTCCTGCTATCAGGCGGGCAGGAGATTTCTGCTGGAGACAGGGTATCGGCAGGATTCGATGCGGCGTTTTGTGCGGCGCGGCAGTGTGCGTGTGTTTTCGGAATGTGGGTTTGACTCTTCTCTGGCACTTGGCTGCGGCGGCAGGAGTTATCTGGGCAATCTGCATTTCTGCAGCCCTTATGCCGTTCCGGGACAACAGTGTCTGGCACGGCTGGCGGAATTTGAGGCGTTAGCGGATCATACCCGGATTACACATGGGTTTTTATTGTCGGAGGAAGAACAGAAGCGGCGTTACCTGATCCGGCATTTGCTGATTCGCCCCGGGCTGGATCTGAAGCGCTACCGGGCAGTGTTTGGCACGGAGGCCGTGGATGAATTTGCCTTGCTGCGGCAATGGGAGCAGCAGGGGTATGTGGAGCGGCAGGACAGGTACCTGACCCTGACAGAAGATGGTCTGGCGCTGTCCGATTATCTGGGACCGATGCTGATCTCTGATGAGGTGGCGGGCGCAATGCGGGAATGGGAGGTGCGTCATGGACGGGCGGACGATTCTGTACAGAGGGATTCTCAAAAGCTGTAATTACCATTGCTCCTATTGTCCTTTTTCCAGGCATCCCGTCTCTGAACGGGAGCTTGCAAAGGACAGGGAGCAGTGGTTTTCTTTTATCCGGTTTGTGGAGAGACATGTGGCAGGCTGGGGAATCCGTGCGCTGATGGTGGTTCCGTACGGGGAAGCGTTGATTCATCCGTGGTACTGGCAGGGACTGGCGCAGCTCAGTGCGTTGCCGCAGATAAGGGCGGTGGGGGCGCAGACGAATCTGAGTTTTCCGCTGCGCCTGTTTACAGACTGTTTTGCGGGAGTGGGCGGGCAGAAGGAAAAACTGCGTCTGTGGGCTACGTTTCATCCGGAAATGACAGAAGTGTCAGTATTTGCGGAGCGTTGCCGGGAATTGCACGATCAGGGGGTACAGATCTGTGCAGGAGCCGTAGGAGTACCGCAAAATCTGCCTGTCCTGGAATCCCTGCGCAGGGCACTGCCGGAGGAGATCTATCTGTGGATCAACAAAATGGACGGGCTGAAGCGTCCCTATACCGATCAGGAACGGGCCGCTTTTACGGCCCTGGACCCTTATTTTATACGGGAACTGCTGCCAGTGCCGGCGGATACAGACAGATGCAGAGAGCGGCTTTTTGCGGAAGGGGACGGACGGCTGCATACCTGTAACATCAGCCCGCCGCTGGGACTGCGGTGGGCTGAGAAAAATCCGGATTTACCGGCAGCCGGTTTTCCGGCTCCGGTGTGCCGGCGGAAGATCTGTTCCTGTTATCTTGCCTACGGTGGCAGAAACGATCCGGTGAGCCGGATGTTATTCGGGCCATATCCACTGTTTCGGATTCCCCGGCGTCCGCGGGCGGTTTTTCTGGACATAGCTGGCATATTACTGCCAAATGGGGAGTGCATGGAGGAATTTTCGGTTGTGCTGCCTCTTCTGGCACAGGAAGGGACGGTACTTTTTTTGACTGCCAGATTGTCATACCGGGAGGCTATGGAACGATGCCAAAGCATCCGCCATCTCTTTCGCGGCGGTATCTTTGCCGGAGGTGCGTATCTGGTTTTGCAGAGCGAAGGGGAGTGCGGAGAAGGAAGAGAACAATTTTTTGATCTGGACGAATTCTGGAACAGCGCAGAGCCGTTTCTGCAGAAAATGGCGCGCTGCTATGCTTTTCGGATCTTGTGTTACAAACATAAAGGGCGCTGCTATAAGATTACGCTGCTGCGTCCCCGGCACAGACCCTGGGAGGAGGCCGAGGCGCATAGGTTGTATGAGAGCCTGCCGGGCAAACACAGTGTCAGAGCCATCAGGCAGGGCAGTTGTCTGCAGTTTGTGGACAGGCGTGCGGATCAGGCAGGGGGCGTGCGGCTTTTGTGCCGCTGGATGGGGATTTCCCACACGGAAGTGTTCCTGGATAGCGCCGCCGGCGAGGAGGAAACGGATAAGAGAAAAGGTGTGAAGGAATGACCACGGCGTCAAAACAGCATATCGGTCAGATAGCGATAGACTTCCCGGTGTTTTTCCTGCCAGTTGTCACAGATAGCGGCAGCCACCTCTTCCACCGGAACGGTGAGAGAAAGGCTGACCAGCGGGGCATTTTCCTCCATGACAGCCAGTTCCGCCACATATGCGCCGCCGGCGGAGCGGTGGTAGGCCGCCCGCACGGATACTTCATCACGCAGACGGATTCCGTGTTCTTTCAGATACTGATCGACATCGTCCCGGATGCCGTGATGGATGCGCCCGGAGAAGAAGGTCAGGGTTTTACGGCCTTCATCGGTGATTTCCAGATAGGTTCTGTTGCGCATCGTTCCGGAAGAGAGCAGGCCGGCTTCCTGCAGTTCGGCAAATGCCTGTTGCAGGGTAAGAAAATTGGTATATTCTTTTTCCAGCATGAAATCTCCCACCTGGGCTCTTGTCAGGGGGAAAGATACTTTGCTCAGCATATAAAGGACGATCAGCTTATAGAGGGTGAAGTTTTCCGGGGTCATGGTTTTCCTTTCCATATCGTTTTCCCTGCCAGATATTTCCGGCACGCATCGTCTGATGAATGTGATTGAGGATATTTCTTTTATTCAGGCTCCATAAAGGCGCCAACAGAAGGCGGCGCGGGCCGTCACCTGTCAGACGGTGAATAACGGTCTGCGGGGAGAGACGTGCGAGAGCGCCGGTGACAATTCTGATATATTCGTCTGCCTCCATGACGCGGACATTGCCTTTCAAAAATTCTTCGGCCAGATCTGTTCCGCGCAGGATATGCAGAAGTTGTATCTTTACGCCGGAAATGGGCAGTGTGTTGAGATAAGAGACAGTCTCGTACATATTTTCCTCACTCTCACCGGGCAGTCCTAAAATGATATGGACGATGACCGGGATCATGCGCTGCGACAGAGCGGCTACGGCATCCGTGAAACAGGAGAGTGTGTAACCTCTGCGGATGTAATCGGCTGTTTTCTGATGTATGGTCTGCAATCCCAGTTCGATCCAGATAAACTTATCCGGATAGGCCTGTTTCAGTTCAGAGAGCAGTTCCAGTACATCCGGCGGCAGACAGTCCGGGCGGGTGGCGATGGAAATACCGGCGATTTGCGGTGCATCCAGGGCCTGGGTATACAGACGGCGCAGATGCATCACAGGGGCATAGGTATTGGTATAGGCCTGAAAATAGGCGATAAAGCGATTTCCTGTCCGTTTTTCGCCAAAGAGGGCAAGTCCCTGCCGAATCTGCTCTGCTATCGGAAGCCCCTGAACGGGTATGGCGAAGTCGCCGCTGCCGCCGCTGCTGCAGAAAATGCAGCCCCGGACACCGGCAGTGCCGTCCCTGCCTGGACAGGTCATACCGGCATCAAGAGCAATTTTATAAAGTTTTTCATGATATACATGCATACAATAGGCATGCAGGGAATAATAGGGTTTGTCCAGCCAGAATCCGGGCCATGGGTGTTTTGGTTCCATGGCGGCTTCAGATATTGGCTTTTACCGCTTCGGCAACGACCTGTGCCACCTGGGGCAGAAAGGCTTCCGGAAGGATATTGGTATCGCTCAGTTCTTCCTCCGGTACGAGTCCGGCTATGGCATGGGCGGCTGCCAGTTTCATTTTTTCCGTGATCTGCCGCGCCCTGCCCTCCAGGGCTCCTTTGAAGATGCCGGGAAAGGCGACTACGTTGTTGACCTGATTGGGAAAATCGGAGCGGCCGGTACCGACGATGCGTACGCCGGCGGCCCTGGCCTGATCCGGCATGATCTCCGGTACGGGATTGGCCATGGCAAAGAGAATCGCATCAGGATTCATCGAGGCCGCCATTTCCTGTGTGACGATACCGGGCGCCGATACACCGATAAAGATATCGGCCTGTTCCATGGCATCGGCCAGGGTACCGCTGCATTTATGGGGGTTGGTTATGTCCAGCATTTTTTTCTGCATGGTATTTAACGTCTCACTGTCAGGGGACAGGATACCATATTTGTCACAGAGTATGAGATTCGAAAAACCATAGGTTAAAAGCAGCTTTGCGATGGCGATACCGGCACTTCCGGCGCCGTTTACCACGATTTTGCAGGATTCTTTTTTCTTATTTACGACCTTCAGGGCGTTGATGATGCCGGCCAGCACAACGATGGCCGTGCCGTGCTGGTCATCGTGGAATACGGGGATATCGAGCAATTCCTTTAACCGTTCTTCTATTTCAAAACAACGGGGAGCGCTGATATCTTCCAGATTGATACCGCCAAAGGCGGGTGCGATATTGACGATGGTGCGGATGATTTCTTCCGTGTCCTGCGTGTCCAGGCAGATCGGCACTGCGTTGACATTACCAAATTCTTTAAACAGGACAGCTTTTCCCTCCATGACCGGCATGGCTGCATAGGGGCCGATGTTGCCAAGACCCAGCACAGCGCTGCCGTCAGAGACAACGGCGACGGTATTGGCTTTGATTGTATACTGATAGGCAGCTTCTTTGTCTTTGGCAATCACTTTGCACGGCTCTGCCACGCCGGGCGTATAGGCAAGGGAAAGTGCTTCCCGTGTTCTGACACGTGTCTTGGAGACAAGTTCCAGCTTCCCGTTCCATTCCCGGTGAAGCTGCAACGCTTTTTCGTTTGTTGTCATATGGATTCCTCTTTTCTGTCTGCAATGAAATCGTTATTATCTGCCAAGAGACCCCTGCCGGCAATGATACTGGCAAAGGGACATGCAGACAAGGGTATTATACTCCAGTGCGGCAGAATCGGCAAGGATAAGATAGATACATGTCAGGACCTTCCCGGTTCATGCTTTCATGCGTTAGTCAAAAGGTTTATGACGGCGGGGAAAACAGTGACCAAAATATCTTATAAAAATATGTAACAGTTTGATATGGACAAAACGACGCAAAAAGTTTAAAATAAGCAGTGAAGGTTGAATTATCAAAATTTTACCAAGATCGAAAGGAAGGTACGCGAATATGGCATTGGTAACAACGAAAGAAATGTTTAAGAAAGCCTATGACGGACATTATGCGATTGGCGCTTTCAACGTAAACAACATGGAGATCGTACAGGGCATTACAGAAGCGGCAGGAGAACTGAATTCCCCGATTATCCTTCAGGTTTCCGCAGGTGCAAGAAAGTATGCACAGCATGAGTATCTGGTACATCTTGTAAAGGCAGCGCTGGAATTAAACGATATTCCGATCGCTCTTCATCTGGATCACGGCGCAGACTTTGATATCTGCAAATCCTGTATCGACGGTGGCTTTACATCCGTTATGATTGATGCTTCCCATTATTCTTTTGATGAGAATATTGCCATCACAAAGAAGGTAGTTGAGTATGCACACGACAAAGGCGTGGTAGTGGAAGCAGAACTGGGCAAGCTGGCCGGAATCGAAGACGATGTTAAGGTAGCAAGTGATGATGCACAGTATACACAGCCTGACGAAGTGGAAGAGTTTGTAGACCGCACCGGTGTTGACTCTCTGGCAATCGCTATCGGTACAAGCCATGGCGCGTTCAAGTTCAAACCGGGTCAGAAACCGCAGCTTCGTTTTGATATTCTGGAAGAGATCTCCAACAAACTTCCTAACTTCCCGATCGTTCTTCATGGCGCATCTTCCGTATCTCAGGAATATGTGAAGATCATTCAGGCAAACGGCGGCAATCTTGCGGATGCAATCGGTATTCCGGAAGACATGCTTCGTGAAGCAGCGCGTTCCGCAGTATGTAAGATCAACATCGACTCCGATCTGCGTCTTGCCATGACAGCAGGTATCAGAGAAGTAATGTGGAATGATCCTGCTAAATTTGACCCCAGAGAATATCTCAAAGTGGGCCGTCAGTATGTAAAAGAAGTGGTAGCACATAAGATTACAGAAGTACTGGGCAGCAACGGAAAAGCCTGAGCAGTCAGTAGTTTGATCAAAATATCACTGTAAAATAAAGGGGGCTGTCGGTTAATAGCGATTTTGGCCCCTGATTCCTAAGAAAGAGGGA
>CANPIC010000035.1 GCA_947574055.1 uncultured bacterium | reverse complement strand
ATGAGTCAAACCTGCCCCTGTTTTGGTCTATCTATTAACCGACAGCCCCTTTTTGGGTTCTAAAATATTGCCTGTTGGCACAAGTGTTTAGTTAAACAGAGAAATACCATATTTGCATTTTCTGTAGATCTTAAATCCCAGCGTGGCGAACAGAGAAACAACCACATACAGGCTGGAAGCAATGCCTACAAATCCTCCTACAATAATCACAATCCAAAGTCCTAAACCGATTTCCATAATCTTTATCCTCTCTTATCCTGTCATTTATCATCGTTGCCACAGTGATGACCGGCCGGTGATGCGCAGGGCTGTATGTAAGAGAAAATCCGTTGCGGCATATCCCAAACAGGCCGCAAAAACAAAGCATCGCCATAAGAGATGCCATCATTATCGTATACTGTCCGCATGGAAATTCTTTTACAGACAGGAAATACCGGTTACGGTCAGATAGAGAGGAGACGTTTGCGACCGTCCATATCCTGCATAAAAGAGATGGTGAAAGATTTTTTGTAAATAAAACGGGCGCCATGCAAAATCAGGCGCTGTCTGCTGCAAAGGGAATACACTGACAGAAGTGTCAGTATATGAAAAAGAGACAACAGAAGTGTCCCACGGTAAGAAACAGTGCGGACTCTTCTCATACCGGCGCCCAGGGTCAGTTCACTCCGGTTTGAGAAGGTCTGCTTTGCCCAGAAATCCACCGGGTCAGACGGACGGGACGCGGCGGAGCACAGAGCGGATTCTTCCCGTCTCTGTGTACGATCACCATGACCGGAAACAGGCACCGCGCTGGCAGCTGCCACAGTCAGTACAAGCAGAAGCAGCCAGAGTATGAAGTTTTGCAGACCTGTTCTCAGACGCATGTCAACCCTCACGATTCAAAATACAAAGTAAGAAAAGTATAGCAGAAGAGGGGAGGAATTGCAACAAATTGCGGGGATAAAATCACGACAAACGCATGAAAGCATGGACTGGGAACCTTTCATAAAGGTGGTATGACAGAAGCTGAAAAAGACCGTGATACAAGTGCTTTTGGCAGAGACGAACCAGCCCGGCTGTGTACCGGGCTGCGGGCATAAGCGGTTCTACGCGCTGCGGCAACAGATACTGACAGATGTGCAATCGGCCGCTATGCGCCATCCGGGCGCAGATCGGCCTTTTCCGGACATCCATGTCCGGAAATTGCTGGCAAAGGTGCAGCGACAAGAACCGCTAATACCCTCCGCAAGGTACACAGCCGGGCTGGTTCGTCTCTGTCAAAAATATGATCCGGTCATGTCTTTTTCAGCTTTTGTCTTTCCTATCTGTTAAGTGCTCATTTTCTGCCGGGCAAAAGGAGCAGTTCGTGGGCCAGAAGGGGGACTGCGGCCAGGATAAAGAGAAATCCCCATTCTGACGGCAGCAGGTGGACAGTACCGAAAGCGCGGATCAGGAAAGGTACTTCGGTTACGGCAAACTGCAGGATAAATCCGCTTACAAAGGCTGCCAACATCAGTCTGTTGCGCAGGTGGTGCATGCGGAAAACAGAGGTGCGGATATCGCGCATGCCGATGGCGTGAAAGAGCTGGGACATGCCAAGCACAGTGAAGGTGTAGGTCTGGGCACGGATCAGGATAGTTTCCTGCCGCAGCAGTGTGGCGATATTTGTCAGGGAAACGGCCAGATCCCTCTTTTGTAACAGGAAATAAGGGAAAGCAAAAAATGCGGTCAGGCTGATGGCAGCGATCAGAAACCCATAGAAGCAGGTACAGGCCAGGCCTCCATTGGCAAAGAGACTTTCTGTACTTTTGCGGGGCGGCATGCGCATCAGGGCTTCGCCGTCATTTTCGTCGATGCCCAGTGCCAGAGCCGGAAGGGAATCCGTGATCAGGTTGATCCACAAAATATGGCTGGACTTCAGTGGGGAAGCAAATCCGCCGATGACAGCCAGAAACATGGTCATGATCTCGCCTAAATTGGAAGAGAGCAGGAAAATAACGGATTTTTTGATATTTTCATAGACCCCCCGTCCTTCTTCAATGGCTTTTTCGATGGTAGCGAAGTTATCGTCGGTCAGGATCACATCGGAGGCCCCTTTGGCCACATCTGTGCCGTTCTGCCCCATGGCAATCCCGATATCGGCTGCTTTCAGAGATGGGGCGTCATTGACACCGTCTCCGGTCATGGCGACAATATGGTGGCGGGACTGGAAGCCTTTGACGATTTTCACTTTCTGCCCGGGGGAGATACGGGCAAACACCCGGACGTGCGCCAGTCTTTTTATGAATGTTTCCTCGGAGAGTCCGGTGATTTCGCTGCCTGACATACACTGTTCTCTCCGGTCTGCGATTTCCAGCTGTTTGGCGATGGCGAAGGCTGTATCCAGATGATCGCCGGTGATCATCACTGTCGTGACTCCGGCATCCCGGCATGTGCGTACGGCGGCGGCGGCCTCCGGCCTGGCCGGGTCCTGCATGCCGACCAGTCCCACAAAGACAAGATCCTGTTCCATGGGGCCGCGACCGTCTTTTTTCATGGCCAGAGCCAGAGTGCGCAGAGCCTGGGCGGCCATCTGTTTCATATTCCGTCTGATTTCGGTCAGAATTTCCGGGGTCATGGGCATGAGCGAACCGCGGATCAGTATACGGTTGCAGAGTTTCAAAATCTCATCCGGTGCCCCTTTGGTATAGCTGATACTTCCACTTCCCAGGCGATGGAAGGTGGTCATCATTTTGCGATTGGAATCAAAGGGCAGTTCCCGGAGCCTGGGCATGGTCGTTTCCAGTGTCTGGCGGCTGATCTCATAAGAGGCAGCCAGTTCCAGTAAAGCCAGTTCCGTGGGGTCGCCCAGATTTTTTCCCTGTCCCAGTATACCATCATTGCACAAGGTTATACCGGTTAACAGTTCCGCATGCTCTTTTTTATGCAATGCATCGGCGGATACCAGGCGCTGATTGCAGAAACAGCTTACCACGCGCATTTTGTTCTGTGTCAGTGTCCCGGTCTTGTCGGAACAGATAACACTGACGGCGCCCAGGGTTTCCACGGAAGGGAGGCGGCGGATGATGGTATGTACTTTCACCATGCGGGTCACGCTGAGCGCCAGGCAGATGGTGACAATGGCGGGCAGTCCTTCCGGTACGGCGGCCACTGCCAGGGAGATGGCAGTAATCAGCATGTCGAACAGGTTGCGGTGCTGCAGAACACCGATGCAAAAGAGCAGGGCACAGAGGAGCAGCGAGAGGATGCTGAGGACGGCGCCCAGTTCTCCCAGACGTTTCTGCAAGGGGGTCAGTTCTTCCTTTGTGTCGCGGATCATGGAGGCAATCTGTCCGATTTCCGTATGCAGTCCGGTGGCAGTGACAATGCCCTTTCCTCTGCCATATGTGACAATGGTGGACATGTAGGCCATGTTGATCCGGTCGCCGAGGGGAATTTCTCCGCTGGTACTGCCAGCAGTAAAAAGAGCGTCCTTTTCCACGGGCACGGATTCTCCTGTCAGTGGTGATTCTTCGATTTTCAGGCTTTCGCTTTCCAGCAGACGCAGATCGGCAGGCACCTGGGCCCCCGCTTCCAGACAGACGATATCTCCGGTTACCAATTCGGCGGCAGCCACTTCCATCTGTCTGCCGTCACGGATGACGATGGCATGGGGGCTGGCCAGCTTTTTCAGGGAATCCAGCGCTTTCTGGGCTTTTCCTTCCTGGATGAGCCCGATGACTGCGTTCATGACAACGACAAACAGAATGATCAGGGTATCACTGATCTCATCCAGCAACAGAGAAATGGCGGAAGCGGCGAGCAGTACATAGATCAGAGGGTCCTGAAGCTGCTCCAGAAACAGTAGAAAGGGATTTTTTCGTCCGGCCTGTGGCAGTTCGTTGCGACCGTCCATGCGCAGCCGGCGACCGGCTTCCATTTGTGTCAGTCCTTTCCGGGGATCACTTTTGAGTTCGCTGCAGGTTTGCTTTGGGGTTTTTTGTTCAAACATAGATTCATTCCTCCTGTCCCAGATTATGCGGACAGGTCATAAAATATGTTGTGTGTTATTAAGAATCCGGGAAAGATGTCGATATAATACACAGAAAGTACCGCAGAAGCGGGAAACGGATATACAGTCAGGCTATGGAGAGCGCAGCATTTTGTCAGGAAGACGAAACGAAGGGCTCTTTTTTTCGTACAGCAGGAGAGCTTATCCTGCGGATGCCGGATTCTGTCCGGTCTGACGGGATCGCAGTGGAAGGGAGAGAAGTGGTTATGGTGACAGGAAACAGTGTAAGACAGGGCGGATGGACGGAAGATTTTCACAAATATCAGGCGGAGATCATGACGAAGATAAAAAAGGGGGAGACAGAGGAGTCTATTCCCATCGGCAACGATTCTTATACTGCATCGCAGTGGAAAAAGATTATGAAGCGTGTGGATCAGCAGATAGAAGACATCAAAGAGGAACAGGCCGCGCGTCTGGAGAAAAGAGAAGAGCGGGTGGAGGCGCAGCGGGTGTATGAAGCGGCGGCGTCGATGAGTGGCAGTCCGGCCAGGAATCTGCGGGAAGCGGACAAAGTGCCTTACAGCCACATGGCCAGAGACGGGGTCATATCATATAACGGTGTTACTTTTGTGTGTGATGCCCAGTCAAACAGTATCTGTCTGGGGGATGTGAGTGACAGAGAAAATACACTGGTGATTCCGCTGGCAGAAGGTGGGTGCCTGAAAGTAAACAGGGATAATCTGGAAGATCTCAGCAAAGCCATTGGTATGTTCTCACCGGAGGATATCAACCGTATCATGCGTGCCATTGCCAAGGATAAAAAGGCAAGGCAGATGGAACAGGAACTGGAGGATGAGAAGTCGGATGTGACGGAACTGGCAGCAGATCACACGCAACAGGAAGAAAAAGAGATATGAGACAGATCTGGGAGAGGCTGGAACGGGATCTCAGAGCATATCGGTATGCCGTTGCGGGACTGGTTGTCTATTTTGCAGTGACCCGTCTGGTTTTTGGGGCTTTCTGCCCTATGGTGATCATGACCGGTCTGCCCTGCCCGGGCTGCGGTCTCAACCGGGCAGTGTGGTTTCTTCTGACCGGACAGTTTGCCAGATCGTTTTCCATGCATCCCCTGGCCATTTGCTGGCTGACTTTGCTTATCTGGTTTGCCGGTAACCGGTATGTGGCAGGAAAGCGGATGTCCGGCGGGATGCTGCTGGCTCTGGCAGGAGTATGTGCGGCGACGCTGTGCCTGTATGGTTATCGGATGGTGACGCTGTTTCCCCACAGGCCACCCATGTCTTATACCGGACGAAATCTGTCTGAGCGGCTGATACCGGGATACAGGGCGTGGATTCTGACTCTGGCGCGGTAAGGAAGGATGCTGTTTCCTTTTGGCGTTGTTATTGTGTCTCTCGCATATGTAATGTCCACAATTCAGTCATACATGTGTTTGCCGTGCCGATTATTCATTTTTCAGTTGTGTGGATGGCATACGTGTGTTATACTAGATAAAATAATTTCTGGTTAGTTATGTGAGTGGAGGAGAGGAAGAGCAGATGGATAATAATAATATGTACGGACAGAACAATACACCGGGAGGGCAGCAGTATTCTTCTTATTATGAAGCACCTGTGCAGCCGCAGATACAGACACCGGTGGGGCAGAACTGGGAAGAGCCTATCAGTGTGGGAGAGTGGCTGGTGAGCATGTTGCTGATGATGATCCCCTGTGTTAATATTGTTTTGATGTTTGTGTGGGCATTTAGCAGTTCGGTGCCCAAGAGTAAGTCCAATTATTTCAAGGCAGCATTGATTATGGGGGCTATCAGTCTTGTGCTCTCGGTTATTATGATCATCATGATGACAGCCGGCCTGGTAAGCGGTCTGGAAGGTATGTAAAGACAGGATACTGAATAAAAAAATAAATGCCCGGCAGGGTCGGAATTCCGAATCTGGCGGGCATTATTATGTCAGCATGAAAGGAACATGCATGGAAGGGAATGCGTTTCGTTTTCTCTTATTTGCACCATCTTGCAGATGCGCCGCAGGGAAGGGTAAGGCGGCTGGAAGTGACAGGCAGGCCGATTTCGTCCGCTTCAACTTGCCCGCCACATTTTTTTACGATCACACTGTTGATCATATAGGAGAGAACTGCGGGCTGCAGTCCGGTGGTATAGGAATTGAGCAGATAAAAAACCGGTGCTTTGGAAAGGAGCTGCGCGGTAAGGCTGATAAACGGATAGATGGATTCTTCCATCTTCCAGATCTCTCCTTTCGGGCCCCGGCCATAAGAGGGCGGGTCGAGGATGATACCGTCATATCGGCTGCCGCGACGGATTTCTCTTTCTACGAACTTTACACAGTCGTCCACCAGCCAGCGTATGGGAGCGCCGGACAGTCCGGAGGAGGCGGCATTTTCTTTCGCCCATCCCACCATACCTTTGGAGGCATCTACATGTGTTACCGCTGCGCCTGCTTTGGCAGCCGCAAGGGTGGCGCCGCCGGTATAGGCGAAAAGATTCAGCACACGCAGGGGGCGACGGGCCTGTCGGATTTTTTCGCCGATCCACTCCCAGTTTACGGCCTGTTCCGGAAAGAGGCCGGTATGCTTGAATTTAAACGGTTTGAGATGGAAATGCAGTTCTTTATAATGAATGGACCATTCATCGGGCAGGTGTGAAAATTTCCAGTCCCCACCGCCTTTGGAGCTGCGGTAGTAATGTCCGTTTGGCTTTTTCCAGCCAGGTTGCTTCTTTTCCGTATTCCATATGACCTGGGGGTCGGGTCTGATCAGGACATAATCGCCCCAGCGCTCCAGTTTCTCCCCCTGTGAGGTATCCAGTACTTCATATTCTTTCCAGCTGTCTGCGATCCACATGAAAGGCTCCTTCTCTTTGTTTGTCAGGTTATTGCCGGGCCGCGGTTTCGGTTTGCCGCATGTTATGGTAATAAAAATCAGTTACCATCAATCAGCGCCGGGATCAACATATTATTCATATCACAGAATGGACTCTGTTACAAGTCGATTATGACAATTCGGTGTGTGTATTTTCACAATTTAGTCTTTCTTATGTTTGCTGTGGGGGTACAATGGCGGCTTGAAAAATCCTCCTTTTTTTCCTATAATGAGGGTAAGCAGAGAAAGACTCTGTTTTTGAGGAAAGGACAGGCACTTGTTATGTGAATCAGATTTCGCAGAAAAGTAGGCAATTCTGAGAAAAAGGAAAGGAGAACATATGATTTTAGTATATATGGCGTTGGCGGCGGGCATCTTCCTGCTGGATCTTGTTTTGAAGAATTATATAGAAGCGCATAAAGAAGCGGGGAAAGAGGAAAAGCTGGCAAAAGGTGCGTTGCTGATCCGCAAATATCACAACCGCGGCGCCTTTTTAAATGCCGGAGAGAAGGTCAATCCTCTTGTGAGAGTCCTTTCTCTTGTGCTCACGGTCGGTGTGGCGCTTCTTTTTCTTGTATCTTCGGGGAAGAACAGGCGGCGGATGTTTGGACTGTCCCTGCTTTTGGGCGGCGCCTGCAGCAATACGTATGACAGGATGAAGCGGGGATATGTGGTGGATTATTTCAGCTTTGGTGTCAGATGGAAATGGCTGCGCCGGATTGTATTTAATATCTCTGATTTCTGTATTCTGGCCGGAGCCTTACTGGCAATAGCGGAAGCGGAGAATGGGCAATAAGATTCAGACACCTGGCCGGGTGAGGGAAAGGAATGTGGACAAGGATGAAAAAATATCTGATCTTTGATGTGGATGGGACATTGTGGGATTCGACTCCGGTTGTATCCAGAGGATGGAGCCGGGCCGTATCGGAAACAGAGGACTGTGATGTACAGATTACACCTGAGGTACTGCGACAGGAATTCGGACAGCCGATGGATGTGATCGCGGATCATCTGTTTGGGGGGATCACAGAGCAGGAAAAGCGGCAGGCACTTCTGGATAAATGCTGTCTGTATGAACACGAACTTCTGGAAGAAAACCGGGCAGATCTTTCCTATCCCGGTATGCGGGACTGTATGGAAAGGCTGGCAAAAGAATATCAGCTCTATATCGTCAGCAACTGTCAGTGCGGTTATATAGAACTGGTTATGGAAAAGAATCATCTGACTCATCTGATCCGGGATTTTGAATGTTTTGGTAATACAGGCACCTGCAAGGGGGAGACGATCAGGATATTGATGGAACGAAATGGGATTGCCGCTGAAGAGGCGGTCTATATCGGTGATACGAAAGGAGATCAGGAAGCGGCGCAGAAGGCGGGAATAGCATTTATTTTTGCGGCCTATGGCTTTGGTAAAGTGGATGGTGCGGATGCGGTCATCAGAGAATTTGCCGGACTGGAGCAGGCGGTGACAGCGATGTAAGATTTGTAAAAATGATGATATGGCACCAGCCGCCGCGTGTTCCGCGGGAAAATGTATGTGTGAACCCGGACACCGGCGATACGTCTGCGCACTCCTCCCGGAACTGATGCCATATCATCATTTTTCAGTTAAAACGCTTCTCCGCCCGGGCCTCTTTTGTCTGGCCTTTGATCCGGATGGCTGTAACGCGAACTGTCCTTTGTACTGTCGGTCGGATAGTGATCGGCAGGACGGCCGCTAGTGGGATAGTTGTCCCTGGCACGGCCGTTGTCAGATGTTGCTTTGTTTTCTTTTTCTGTATTTTGCATTTTCATCCCTCTCTTTCACAGACAGGGTGTGCAACAGGGATCGGAAATATACACAAAGGAGAGTCTTATTTTGTAATGACTGTGCCGGTTTTTCCTCTGGCAGCTTCCAGCGCCCGGGAGATGGAGGTGATCAAAACCCTTCCTTCCGGCACTTTGTCCAGATAAGCGATAGCCGCCTCTATTTTGGGGAGCATATCGCCCTGGCCAAACTGCCCTTCAGCGATCAGTGCCTGCGCCTGCTCGGTAGTCATGGCAGGGATGCCCTTTTGGTCTTCCTGTCCGAAATTGCGGTAAACCTGTTCCACTCCTGTGAGGATGATCAACAGATCCGCCCGCAGATCGGAAGCCAGCCTGCCGGCAATGGAATCTTTTTCGATGACGGCAGAAGCGCCCTTGAGAATATGTTTCTGCTCGATTACGGGAATACCGCCGCCGCCGCAGGCAATTACAGTCTGACCGGCATCGGCGAGGGTACGGATGGTGTCGATCTCCACGATATCAAGAGGTCTGGGGGCGGCCACGATCCGCCGAAAGCCTTTTCCGGCCACTTCCAGCACATAGTTACCTTTCTGGATTTCTGCATCAGCCTCTTCCCGGGTCATATAGCGCCCGATCACTTTATTTGGCTCATAGAATGCCTCATCGTAAGGATCTACCGTGACCATGGTCAGTATGGTGCTGACCGGTGTGGAAATCCCCCTGCTCAGATATTCCGAACGAAGGGAATTCTGGATATCGTATCCCACATATCCCTGGCTCATGGCAGAACAGACACACATGGGAACAGGGGTATAGTCCGGATTGACCCGCCGCAGTTCTGTCATGGCTTTGTGGATCATGCTGACCTGTGGGCCATTGCTGTGGGTGATGGTAAGCTGGTAATCAGCCTGGGCCAGATCAGCTAACGCTTTGGCTGTTTTTTTAACGGCATCCCACTGTTCGGTGGTGGTATAACCCAGGGCTTCGTGCCCCAGTGAGACGACTGCTTTTCTTTTTTTCATACTGTTTCCTCTTACTTATTTACACTTTGTAGCGTGGGCAGCCCGGGCATCCGTCCTGTTTTCCCGGACGGAAAGTGAACGATGGCAGACACGCCCCTCGCACAGGCATGTTGCCGTCCCGGCGCTCACAGGCACAGTATAGCAGAAAGCAGGGGGTTTGTATATGGGAAAAGGCTTCTTTTGCACGACAAACGCACGAAAGCATAGGCGGCGAACTTTTTATAAACGTAGAGGATAGAAGAAACATATAAATCCTATAGGTTAGCTATGGAAATGTATATATTGCACAATTCAGAGAAATATGGTATGATTTACAGACTAATGCTAAGAAAGTGGATGATGGAGTGATGGAATGGAAGCGATGATCCAGATCAGGGATGTGACGAAGACGTTTATCGGACGGGATAATCAGGTGGAAGCACTGAAGGGTATCAGTCTGGATATTGAAAAAGGGAATATATGCGGTATCATTGGTATGAGTGGTGCCGGAAAGAGTACGCTTGTCAGGTGTCTGAATTTTCTGGAAAAGCCTACCAGCGGTACTGTGTTGATTGAAGGGCAGGATCTGCAGGCCATGAATGAGGCGCAGCTTCGAAAGGCGCGTACAGAGATAGCCATGATTTTCCAGCATTTTAACCTTTTGATGCAGAGAAATGTGCAGGATAATATCTGCTTTCCGCTGGAGATCACAGGTGTGAAGAGAAAGCAGGCCAGAAAACGGGCAGAGGAGCTTTTGAAGATCGTGGGACTTTCCGATAAGGCGAAGGCATATCCGGCCCAGTTATCCGGTGGGCAGAAGCAGCGTGTGGCCATTGCCCGGGCACTTGCCAACAATCCCAAGATTCTGTTGTGTGATGAGGCTACCAGTGCACTGGACCCGACCACGACCAAATCAATTCTGGCGCTGCTAAAGCAGATCAATGAACAATACGGGATCACCATTGTGATCATCACTCATGAGATGGCTGTCGTACAGGAGATCTGTAACCAGGTGGCCATTATAGATGACGGCAATCTGGTGGAGGCGGGCAGCGTGGAGGAAGTATTTTCCAGACCGAAGACAAAAGCCGCGCAGAAGCTGGTGTTTCAGGGGGCTCGTCGAATGGAGGAGATGCGTGGCAGACGCTGTATACGCATTGTTTTTTCTGAAAATTCTTCTTTCGAGCCGGTGATCGGCAATATGGTGCTGGCCTGCAGGGAACCGGTGAATATTCTGCTGGCGGACACCAAGGATATCGGCGGGATTGCCCATGGACAGATGATCCTGCAGCTGCCGGAGGACCCGGTGACGGCGGAAAAGATGATTCAATATCTGAAAGACAGAAATCTTATGGTAGAGGAGCTTGAGGATTATGTGGAATAGTGAAACGGTGATGATGCTCATAGAAAATACGGGACTTACTCTTTATATGACACTGACTTCCACAATCATGGCATATGTGATTGGCCTTCCTCTGGGCATTGCACTGGTGGTAACGGCCAAAGACGGCCTGCGGCCTGTGGAACCGGTTTTCAAACTGCTTGACGTGGTGGCAAATATTGTACGGAGTGTACCATTTCTGATCCTGCTGATCCTGGTCATTCCGCTGACCAGACTGATCGCAGGCAAGAGCTATGGTGCTACGGCGACGATCGTACCGTTGACCATCGCTGCCGCGCCCTTTATTGCCCGGCTGGTGGAGTCCTCTTTGCTGGAAGTGGACAAGGGGGTCATTGAGGCGGCGCAGAGTATGGGGGCCAGTCTCTGGACAATCATATGGAAGGTACTGCTGGCAGAGGCGCGAACTTCCCTGATCGTCGGTGCCACGATAGCGCTGGGGACCATACTTGGTTATTCTGCCATGGCCGGTGCGGTAGGCGGCGGCGGACTGGGTGATATCGCTATCCGTTACGGCTATCACAGATATGATTTCGGGATTATGTGGGTAACGGTGATCCTGCTTGTGCTGCTTGTGCAGATCCTGCAGGTGATCGGTACAAAGCTGTCTAAAAAGCTGGATAAAAGGAGCAGATAACCGGAAAAGAAAACCATGCAGGCAAAGAAACGGATTTGTATTCCCTGCAGGGATGCAGAGCAAGATAAAGATAAAGAAACGGATTGATTGCAGGAGGAGGACATTATGAAAAAGAAACTGATATCGGTAATCGTAACGGCAGCTTTGACAGCCGGCATGCTGACAGGCTGCGGTAGCGGCGGGGACAAGGATAACAGCACCATCAAAGTGGCGGCTACCAGTGTACCGCACGCGGAGATTCTGGAAGCGGCCAAACCCATTCTGGCAGAAAGCGGATGGAATCTGGAAGTAACGGTATTTCAGGATTACGTGCAGCCCAATGAGGTGGTGGAAGCCGGTGATTTTGACGCCAACTATTTCCAGCATGCGCCATATCTTGACAGCTTTAATGAGGAAAAAGGCGCACACCTGGTCAGTGTGGGAGAGATTCATTATGAACCGCTCGGCATTTATTCCAGTACCATTTCCAGTTTTGACGAAGTGGCAGACGGCGCGGAAGTAGCCATTCCCAATGATACGACCAATGAGGCGAGGGCGCTGCTGCTTTTGCAGGACAATGGCCTGATTACGCTCAAAGAGGGGGCCGGTATCGAGGCCACTGTCAATGATATTGCGGAAAATCCGCACAATTTTAAATTTAACGAACTGGAGGCCGCACAGGTGTCCAGAGTACTCCCTGAGGTGGCATTTGTCGTCCTCAATGGAAATTATGCGCTGCAAGCCGGACTCAATGCAGAGAGCGATGCGCTGGCGATTGAGGCTCCCGATTCCCAGGCAACCAAAACCTATGTCAATATCATTGCTGTCAAAGAGGGCAATGAAAACAATGAAGGCGTGAAAGCACTGGTGGATGTGCTGAAGTCCGATGAGATAAAGAAATTTATCAATGATAAATATCAGGGCAGTGTTGTGCCGTTTGAAGGATAAACAAAACGGTTGACAAAGAAGGTGATCAAATCTTCCGGCCTTTGGGATGGGCCGGAAGATTTTTTTATATATTTACCATATTAATGCTGTAAAGTGCTGATGCGGAAAGTGTTGACGACAGACTCAGGTCTATATTATAATGATGGCTTGTGAGGATGAAAATGCAGGCGGCGAATCCACAGAGCAGGATTTTTGCCGGTAAGATTACAAAAAAAGAGGAGTGAGGATATGCAGGGATCAATTATCTGGATTTTGGCGGCCTTTGCCATCTATCTGCTGTTTATGGTAGTGATTGGCGTGGTTTATGCTAGAAAAAATGAAAATGCGGAAGACTATTTTCTGGGAGGAAGGAAGTTAAGCGGTGCGGTGGCGGCTCTGTCCGCGCAGGCATCGGATATGAGCGGATGGCTCTTAATGGGATTGCCAGGCTCGGTTTATGCGTTGGGAACAGGACAGGCCTGGATCGCCATTGGCCTGTTTATCGGTACGGTGTGCAACTGGCTTTTTATTTCCAGGCGTCTGCGCCGGTATACGATCCGTGCCAACAATGCCTTAACGCTGCCGACTTATTTTGAAAACAGATTCCATGACAGGAAGAGGGTGTTACTCTTTCTCTCTTCTGTGACGATTGTGATTTTTTTTCTTGTGTATACGGCGTCTGCGCTGGCAGCAGGCGGCAAGCTGTTTAATTCGGTATTTGGCATTGAGTATAAGATCGCACTGACCATCGGTGCGGCGGTCATTCTGATCTATACCTTTATGGGTGGTTTCCTGGCAGTGTGTACCACGGATTTTGTGCAGGGGATGCTGATGCTGGTGGGATTGCTGGTTGTTCCGCTGGTGGCTTACGGGATGATAAACGGCAATGTGGCCGATGTGCTGGATGCCAGCGGGGTGGCAGGCGGTTCTGCCGCTTATCTGAGCCTGACAAGCAATGGCGGGAAGCCTTACAGTATGATAGATATTATTTCGCAGGTGGGATGGGGACTGGGATATTGTGGTATGCCTCATATCCTTGTGCGTTTTATGGCTGTCCGGGATGAAAAGGAACTGAACAAGTCCAAAGGCATTGCCATCGTATGGGTTGCCCTGTCGCTGGCCTTTGCCTGCATCATCGGTGTGCTGGGCCGTGCTTATCTTTACCCGGGACTTTTGACAGACGGTGCGGAAGAGAAGGTCTTTATTGAAATGATCATCAAGATGTTTACCGTGGATTACCCTCTGCCGATTGTCGGCGGTCTGTTCCTTTGCGGGATTCTGGCAGCGATCATGTCAACGGCGGATTCTCAGCTTCTGGTAAGTGCATCCAGTGTGGCGGAAGATATTTTCCGGGGGATCATTAAAAAAGATGCGGACGATAAAACGGTGCTGCGCATGAGCCGTATCACTGTGTTGGTGATTGCGGTGCTGGCGTATATCATTGCCCTGAATCCCAACAGTTCCATTATGGGACTGGTATCCAATGCCTGGGCGGGGCTGGGCGCAGCGTTTGGACCGACGGTGCTGTTGTCTCTGTTCTGGAAGCGGACCAATTTTCAGGGAGCGGTGGCAGGTATTGTCACCGGTGCGCTGACTGTCATTGTCTGGGACTACATACCGCTTGTGGGCGGTCAGACACTGGGAAGCGCGACCGGCCTTTATTCCCTGGCCATCGGTTTTGCCCTGAGTCTGCTGGCGATCGTGATCGTGAGTCTAGTGACTCCGGCGCCTTCGGCTGAGATGCTGGAAGAATTTGAAGATGTGGTGAACAATAGGAATATTGGCTGAGAAAGAGAATACTTTTAACAAGTATTTCCATGCTGTGCTTTGTTTTTTGCAAAAATATTATAGGGAGTAAAAAAGAAAAGCCGGTGTGCACTGGATCTGATAGGGTGCACTGGCTTTTTTCTTTTTTTAATAAGGTATGATTTCAGCCTGCCTGTGGCAAGTTTTTTTCGTTCTTATCGTGTCACTGCGATTCTCTAATAAAATTATACCACGGATTTGATAAAAAATACAGTCTGTAAAAGCAAGGTATGGAAGGTTATACTATGGTTCTGCCGGCGCGTTCTTTGAGCAGTGCCGGAGCCGCTTTAGAAAATGGGGTGGTAAATAAACGATTGTCAACGGCATCATAGGGGGGGAGGAAAACGATATGAATATGGGATATTTTCTGGAAGCAATGCATGAACAGGCACTTATTGAGCAGATTCTTGCAAAAAATCCGTATGCGGAAAGGTATGGCCTGACACTGAGCCGGGAGGATGCGGGTCTGCTGGCGGTGGAACGGGGGCGGATTTTGCGACAGGAGAGGAGAGTGGAGGTCGGTCAGGGGATTATGCCACAAATCATAGAGGTATTTTGTGATTCTGCCTATATTTCGCAGGATAACTATGTGGACAGTCTGGTGCGGCTGGAAGAAATCTTTTTTGCCTATAAGAATGAGACCATGGATGAATTGACGGACGGAGAACTACTTTCTTTTATGAAAGAACAGTTTGAAACCGTGTGCGGAGGTGATATGGAATACCTGGAAGGCACCTGTCTGGAGCTGTTTGCACAGGCGGTGCGGGCAGGCTATCAGGGCCATCAGGCCACGCAGGGAAGAGGGGTGTTCGGCGAACTGGATATTGTGACAAGATGGGACAGAGCACTATATCTGGAGGCATTGGAACAGCTTTTTTAAGTCCTGGGGAGCAGCGGTGTGAGTGCTGTAGAGGAAGATGAGAATGATGGCAATAGCGACGTGGGAGGATGCGTATGACAAAAGAGATGACATATTCAATGGAAGAATTGTATCCTGTCTGGATGAAACTGGCAGCAAGATATACAGGAGCGGACAGCACTTCCCTTCCCTGGGAAAAGGCACAAACGCTGATGGGAGCGGTTTTGTATTGTTTGCAGGAGAGCGGGACGGAGCCGTCTGCTCTGGCCAGAGCCGGTGGCGGAGGTCTGTCGCTGGCCGGGCGGTATGAAACGGGGCGGCGCCTTGTGCGGGAGAAGGCGCAGCGGCTGCGGGATCTGTATCATGAATTGCTTTCGGACTTTGAGGATTATGGTGTGCCTTGTCTGCGTGAGACAATTACGGAGGGGCTGCCGGCATTTTTCCTGCACTATGATATGGAATTTGCACCGCAGAACACACTTTTGCTGATGGACTATCCTCTGCTGTGCGGACCGGTGGAGGGAAGCGGTGTGGACGCGGTCTGGGAGTATACGAAAGGTATCTTTATGGAACAGCAGTTTCTGGGCGGATTCGATAAGGGGTATTTGTCGGCAGTGCTTCGTGCATACAGCAGGGGATTTGGGAGGCCGGCGGAAAATATATGCGGCATCGTCATCCCCTGTCTGGCAGGACATGTGATCCTGAAAACGCCTGTGCAGGAGGGATTTTCGGCAGAAGACAGAGTGCGGCTGGCGGGATATCTGAGCGGCTATGACAGAGAATCGTTATCCATGCTGCTGGAAGCGATACTGGACGGCTTTTGCGAAGAACGGTGTGCCGCAGAGGAAGAACTGCGGCGATATCTGAGAAAGGGGGCGGCTGCCATTGCCGTAAGGATATACCAGTGTGCGGAAAACCATTGCCTGGAACGGGTTTTTCCGTTATAATCCTTGACAGGAGTAGGAATACGACTGATATGGCTATGGATTCCTGCGGGCAGTAAGCCAGGAGCCCGCTGTTCGCAGGGATCGCTCGGGAAGGTGCGGTGCGAACTGTTTCCTGCCATCTCAGACAGAGTGTTACTGATAAGGGGGATAGATTAGGATGGGATGTTGGGATTACCGGATTTTTGGTGATGACGTGGCACTGGATGCAGTGGCTGAACTGCTTGCACGCCGTGATTACCGGAATATGCTGGAGGCATATCTGGACAGCGCACTTGCAGAAGCAGATGATTATCTGGAATATGATACCTGTGTGTATGGACTTGTGGCGGCGGCGCTTGTGGACGCAGTACAAAACGGTGTGGACTGGAATCTCCTGACGGATGTACTGACGGAAAAGGATAACGAATATGTGAGACTGTTGCAGGAGCTGGAAGCAGTGGATGTCTGGCTGCTGAGCGAAAAGGCAGATCGGGTGCTTGAAGCCGTGGAAGGGGAAAATTCCGAACTGCGCGCATTATGGGAGGAGAATCGGACTCTTTATCCTTTGTGGCTGGAAAATCTGCATGCGATCAGGGGGCGCATCCGGAGCAATGAAAATCTGCCGGAAGAGATACAGAGGATCCACAGGGAAAAAGCGATGTGTGATGCAGATTTTTTCCGCCTGACGGATCTGCTGGACTGGGACCAGGAAGGGGAGGATGAGCGGGTACTGGAGCCGCTGATCGCTTATCTGGCAAAATGCCCCGAGGAAGTGATCATTGCCTTTGACGACAGGATGGCAAAACTTTTGTATGATCTGGATTCCGCAGAACTGGCCCGGCGCATTTACGGGACGGATGGCCATTTTTCCGGCGATGAATTTTTGTATATCCGCTGCGTGGCACTGGTAAACGGCGCAGATTTTTATTATCAGGTGCGGGATGGAAGACGCGAGCTTGACAATGATCTGGGATTTGAAGCTATTTTATATGTGCCGGCCATGGCCTGGGCACGAAAATACGGAAAAGAGTTGCAGGTATATTCCCATATGACCGATGTGAGTTATGAGACGGGAAGCAACAGGGAGAAATGGTGAAGATAGCAAGACGGCAGGGGCGATGATGATATTTCGCAAATTCTATAAAAAGGACTTGCAATTTATGGGAAATGCGCTTATAATCAATAATGCTGTGACATTGATAGCGATGAAACGTGAGGTTGCTGCCTGATATGGCAGGTTTTCCGCGGAGCGAATGTCAAGTTAGGAAACTGACGACAAGTCACTGTACAGGTAACAGATGTCTGCATAAAGGACAGAAACAACGTGTGGAATTTCCAAACAGGACACACACGGGAGAGTGTACAGTCACCGCTTGTCGTACTTCAATTAAAAAGTGCGAAAAGGAGGCGACTTTTTTTATGGCAAGCCAGGTAATGAGAATTACATTGAAAGCATATGAGCATCAGTTGGTGGATGCCTGTGCCAAGAAAATTATTGAAACAGTCAAGAAAAACGGATCTCAGGTGAGCGGACCGGTTCCCCTTCCCACCAAGAAGGAAGTAGTGACGATCCTCAGAGCGGTTCACAAATACAAAGATTCCAGAGAGCAGTTTGAACAGAGGACACATAAGAGATTGATCGACATCATCTCCCCCACGCCCAAGACTGTGGATGTATTGCAGAGACTGGAAATGCCGGCAGGCGTTTACATTGATATTAAGATGAAAAACAAATAACCCCTACTAGTATGAACGGCAGGTCCGTTCCGCTGTAGAACAAACAGGAGGTAAAGGTAATGAAAAAAGCGATTTTGGCTACTAAAATCGGCATGACGCAGATTTTCAATGAAGACGGCTCGCTGATCCCGGTAACCGTTCTTCAGGCAGGCCCTTGTGTTGTGACACAGGTCAAGACAATGGAGAATGACGGTTACAGTGCAGTGCAGGTCGGTTTTGTTGATAAAAAGGATAAGATCATTAACAGAGATAAGGGCGGAAAGAAAGAAGTGATCCATATGCATGGTGCCAATAAGCCGATGCAGGGCCATTTCAAAAAGGCCGGTGTTTCTTCCAAGCGCTATGTGAGGGAACTGAAACTGGAGAACGCAGAAGAATATGCACTTGGCAATGAGATCAAGGCCGATATCTTCGAAGCAGGAGACAGAGTGGATGCCACCGCCATTTCCAAAGGTAAGGGCTTCCAGGGTGCGATCAAGAGACATGGACAGCACAGAGGACCTATGACACATGGTTCCAAATTCCATCGCCATCAGGGTTCCAACGGTGCATGCTCCTCACCCAGCAAGGTGTTTAAAGGAAAGAAGATGCCCGGACATATGGGCTGCGTAAAGGTTACGGTTCAGAATCTGAGCGTTGTCAGAGTGGATGCGGAAAAGAACCTGATCCTGGTAAAAGGCGCAGTGCCGGGTCCCAGAAAAGCACTGGTAACAATCAAAGAGACTACGAGAGTAGAAGCATAAATTCCGGACGAAAGGAGGATCACACAGATGGCAAACGTATCTGTTTATAATATGGAAGGCAAAGAAGTCGAGAAGATCGACTTAAACGATGCCATATTTGGCGTAGAAGTGAATGAACATCTGGTACACATGGCGGTTGTGCAGCAGCTTGCGAACAGACGTCAGGGAACACAGAAAGCGAAGACACGTTCCGAAGTTTCCGGCGGTGGCAGAAAACCCTGGAGGCAGAAAGGAACCGGACATGCAAGACAGGGTTCTACCAGAGCACCCCAGTGGACAGGAGGCGGTGTTGTATTTGCACCGGTACCGAGAGATTATTCCTTTAAGATGAATAAGAAGGAAAAGAGACTGGCACTGAAGTCCGCACTGACGAGCAGAGTACAGGAAAACAAACTGATTGTTGTGGATGAACTGAAATTCGGCGAGATCAAGACAAAGAATTTTAAAAAGGTCATGGACAATCTGCAGGTGACAAAAGGACTTGTGGTTCTGGCTGAAAACGATGAAAAAGTCGTTATGTCCGCAAAAAACTTACCTGGAATCAATACAACACTTACAAATTCGATCAATGTTTATGACATTCTTAAGGGCGGCACACTTGTGCTGACAAAGGATGCGGTCAAGAAGATTGAGGAGGTGTACGCATAATGGCAGTATTACAGTATTATGATGTAATCCTCAAACCGGTCATCACAGAAAAGAGTATGGCTGGTATGGGCGAAAAGAAATATACATTCCTTGTTCATACAGAGGCAAACAAGGCACAGATCAAAGAAGCCGTGGAAAAAATGTTCGAGGGAACCAAAGTAAAGAAGGTCAACACCATGAACATACCCGGTAAGAAAAAAAGACGCGGCGCCATTGTGGGAAGAACCGCCAAAACCAAAAAGGCCATCGTTCAGTTAACTGAGGAAAGCAAAGAAATCGAAATCTTCACCGGCCTGTAAGCCGAAAGCACTTAACGAGGTACTGTCGAGTTTAGTGCGAGGCTGTTCTGAGAGCTTAGTGAGGTGTTTTCGAACTTAGCGAACAGAACACCCCACCCCACATACCCGATGGTATACGCAGTGAGTGCGAGGCCGTTCTTCATTATAACTAGGCACAGAAAAGTGCGATAATAAATCATGAATCGAAAGGAGAAATAACAATGGGAATTAAGACATATAACCCATATACACCTTCCAGAAGGCATATGACCGGTTCTGATTTCGCAGAGATCACAAAGAGCACTCCCGAGAAGAGTCTTCTTGTTTCCCTGCAGAAGCAGTCCGGACGTAACAATCAGGGTAAGATCACAGTGAGACACCGCGGTGGCGGCAACAGAAGAAAATACAGAGTTATTGATTTTAAGAGAAATAAAGACAATATCCCGGCAACGGTGATCGGCATCGAATACGATCCCAACAGAACGGCAAATATCGCACTGATCTGCTATGCGGACGGCCAGAAAGCCTATATCCTTGCACCGCAGGGACTCAAAGACGGCATGAAGGTTATGAACGGACCGGAAGCAGAAGTAAGGATCGGCAACTGCCTTCCTCTGTCTGAGATTCCTGTCGGTACACAGGTACACAATATCGAACTGCAGCCCGGCAAAGGCGGCCAGATGGTGCGCAGTGCAGGTAACAGCGCACAGCTGATGGCAAAAGAAGGCAAGTATGCCACGCTGCGTCTTCCCTCCGGCGAAATGAGAATGGTTCCTATCGCATGTCGCGCGACCATCGGCGTGGTAGGCAATGCAGATCACAATCTGATTAATATCGGTAAAGCAGGACGTAAGCGCCATATGGGCATCAGACCTACAGTCCGCGGTTCCGTGATGAACCCCAATGACCATCCGCACGGCGGCGGCGAGGGCAAGACCGGAATCGGACGTCCGGGACCGTGTACACCCTGGGGCAAACCGGCACTCGGCCTGAAGACCAGGAAGAAAAAGAAACAGTCCAATAAGCTGATCGTAAGAAGACGCGACGGCAGAGCGATGAAGTAATCGATATTAACAGGAGGAATCTAAGATGGCTAGATCATTAAAAAAAGGACCATTTGCAGACAAGAGCGTGCTGAAAAAAGTAGATGCTCTCAATGCATCAGGACAGAAACAGGTGATCAAGACCTGGTCACGCCGTTCTACAATCTTCCCTTCTTTTGTGGGACACACATTCGCGGTACATGACGGCAGAAGACATGTGCCCGTATATGTGACGGAAGATATGGTTGGACATAAACTCGGTGAGTTCGTTTCCACAAGAACTTACAGAGGACATGGAAAAGACGAAAAGAAATCCAGAGTAAGATAATTTTGAAAGGAGGTTTCCATTCATGGCGAAAGGACACAGAAGTCAGATTAAAAGAGAAAGAAATGCGAATAAGGATACCAGACCGTCTGCAAAATTATCTTACGCAAGGGTATCCGTCCAGAAAGCATGTTTTGTACTGGATGCCATCAGGGGCAAGAACGTACAGGCTGCGCTGGGTATTCTGGAATACAATCCCAGATATGCATCGGGACTGATCAAGAAGCTGCTGGAATCAGCGATCGCAAATGCCGAAAACAACAATGGCATGAACAAGGACAATCTTTATATTGCAGAGTGCTATGCGAACAAAGGACCTACAATGAAGAGAGTCAGACCGAGGGCACAGGGCAGGGCTTACAGGATCGAAAAGAGAATGAGCCATATTACGATTGTGTTGGATGAGAGATAGGAGGAAAGATAATGGGACAGAAAGTTAATCCTCACGGCCTGAGAGTCGGCATTATTAAGGGATGGGATTCCAGATGGTATGCTTCTGACGCTGAATTTTCCGATTTTCTGGTAGAAGATTACAATATCAGAAAGTTTTTAAAGAAGAAATTATATGATGCAGGTATTTCCAAGATTGAGATCGAGAGAGCGTCTGACCGTGTAAAGGTGATCATTTATACGGCAAAGCCGGGCGTGGTGATCGGCAAAGGCGGCGAGAAGATCGAAGTCACCAAAAAGGAACTGACCAAACTGACAGACAGAAAAGTACTGGTAGATATCAAGGAGATTAAGAAACCTGATAAAGATGCACAGCTGGTGGCAGAGAATATTGCACAGCAGCTTGAAAACCGTGTATCTTTCCGCCGTGCCATGAAGTCCTGCATGGGCAGAACCATGAAGATGGGCGCGCTGGGTATCAAAACTTGTGTTTCTGGCCGTCTGGGCGGTGCCGATATGGCGCGTACAGAATTTTACAGCGACGGTACGATCCCGCTGCAGACACTGCGCGCAGATATCGAGTATGGCTTTGCGGAAGCGGACACCACATATGGCAAAGTAGGTGTCAAAGTATGGATCTACAAAGGTGAGATACTTCCAACGAAAGGAAACAAGGAAGGGAGCGATAAATAATGTTAATGCCGAAAAGAGTAAAACGTCGTAAACAGTTCCGCGGTTCCATGGCAGGCAAAGCTATGAGAGGCAATAAGATCACTTATGGTGAATATGGTATCGTTGCAACTGAGCCGTGCTGGATCAAATCCAATCAGATCGAAGCAGCCCGTATCGCGATGACGCGTTATATCAAACGTGGCGGCCAGGTCTGGATTAAGATCTTCCCGGATAAGCCCGTGACGGCTAAACCGGCGGAGACACGTATGGGTTCCGGAAAAGGTACACTTGAATACTGGGTAGCAGTGGTGAAACCAGGACGTGTGATGTTTGAGATCTCCGGTGTGTCGGAAGAGATCGCAAAAGAAGCATTGCGTCTTGCTACACATAAGCTTCCATGCAAATGTAAAATTGTTTCTAAAGCAGACTTGGAAGGCGGTGCATCAAATGAAAACTAATAAGTATGTAGAAGATTTAAAGACAAAATCAGCTGCAGAATTAGCGCAGGAATTAGTGGCTGCTAAAAAAGAACTTTTCAATTTGAGATTCCAGAACGCAACGAACCAGCTGGACAATACGGCAAGAATCCGTGAAGTGAGAAAGAATATTGCCAGAATCCAGACAGTCATTACTGAAAAAAGTAAGGCAGAGGCGTGAGGCTTATTGACAGACAGTAAGCGCAGAAAGGAGAATCATAAGTGGAAAGAAATTTAAGAAAGACCCGTACCGGTAAAGTGACCAGTAATAAAATGGATAAAACTATCGTTGTAGCAGTTGAGGATCATGTTAAGCATGCACTTTACAATAAGATCGTAAAGAGAACCTATAAGCTGAAAGCGCACGATGAAAACAACGAATGCAGTATCGGTGATACTGTAAAAGTCATGGAAACAAGACCGCTTTCCAAGGATAAGCGCTGGAGACTTGTGGAGATCGTTGAAAAAGTGAAATAGTTTTCAAGGCAGAAAAGAAATAAAAGGAGAATTGGCATGATACAACAGGAAAGCAGACTGAAGGTCGCTGATAATACCGGTGCGAAAGAGTTGTTATGCATCCGTGTTATGGGCGGATCTACAAGAAGATATGCAAATATTGGTGATGTAATCGTTGCTACTGTTAAAGATGCAACACCCGGCGGTGTTGTCAAAAAAGGCGATGTGGTAAAAGCTGTAGTTGTACGTACTGTAAAAGGCGCCCGCCGCAAAGACGGTTCCTATATCAGATTTGACGAGAATGCTGCTGTTATCATCAAGGAGGATAAGACTCCCAGAGGAACCCGTATTTTTGGACCGGTAGCCAGAGAACTTCGTGAGAAACAGTTTATGAAAATTGTTTCCCTGGCCCCGGAAGTATTATAAGGAGGTGCCGGAATGTCTACAGTAAAGATCAAAAAGGGCGATAACGTAAAAGTGATCGCCGGTAAAGATAATGGTAAAGAGGGAAAAGTACTCTCCGTTGACCGCAAGGCAGGCAGAGTGCTGGTAGAAGGCGTAAACATCATTACAAAACATACCAAACCTTCCGCAGCAAACCAGAACGGCGGAATCGTTCAGAAGGAAGCCCCCATTGATATTTCCAACGTGATGTATGTGCATAAGGGAAAAGCAACGAGGATCGGCTTTAAATTTGAGAACGGTAAAAAAGTCCGTTTTGCCAAATCGACAGGCGATGTCATCGACTGATGACAGGAAAGGAGGTATGGACAGTGAGTAGACTGAAAGAGATGTATAAAAACGAGATCATGGACGCCATGATCAAAAAGTTTGGATATAAAAACCCCATGGAAGTACCGAAGCTGGAGAAGATTGTTCTCAATATGGGCGTCGGCGAAGCGAAAGACAATGCAAAAGTGCTGGAATCCGCAATGGCAGATATGGAGAAGATCACAGGCCAGAAGCCCATTGTGACGAAGGCTAAGAACTCCATTGCAAACTTCAAGATTCGTGAAGGTATGGCCATCGGATGTAAAGTCACACTGCGCGGTGAGAAAATGTATGAATTTGCGGATCGTCTGATCAACCTTGCGCTGCCCCGTGTACGTGACTTCAGAGGCGTAAACCCCAATTCATTTGACGGAAGAGGCAATTATGCACTTGGTATCAAAGAGCAGTTGATTTTCCCTGAGATCGAATATGATAAGATCGACAAGGTGAGAGGTATGGATGTCATTTTTGTAACAACTGCCCGGACAGATGAAGAGGCCCGCGAATTATTGAGATTATTCAACATGCCGTTTGCGAAATAGAAGGAGGTAAATTCATGGCTAAGACAGCAATGAAGATCAAACAGCAGCGTAAACCGAAATTCTCCACAAGAGCATACAGCCGCTGCAAAATCTGTGGTCGTCCACATGCATACTTACGGAAATACGGAATCTGCAGAATCTGTTTCCGTGAATTGGCATACAAAGGCCAGATCCCCGGCGTAAAAAAGGCAAGCTGGTGACCGGAAGTCGTTCTTTACGCGCAGTAAGGTTCTTTCGAACTTAGCGCAGAGAACATCCTTATCGAACACAGATAACATTAAGGAGGTAAATCTAAATGACAATGAGCGATCCTATTGCAGATATGCTTACAAGAATCCGTAATGCAAATACTGCAAAACATGATACCGTGGATGTTCCTTCTTCTAAAATGAAATTAGCCATTGCGCAGATCCTTTTAGACGAAGGTTATATAAGAAAATTTGATGTTGTGGATGACGGCAGTTTCAAGACTATCCGCATCACCCTGAAATACGGCGCTGACAAGAATGAGAAGATCATAACCGGACTGAAAAGAATTTCCAAACCCGGGCTTCGCGTATATGCAGGAAAAGAAGATATGCCCAAGGTACTGGGTGGACTGGGTGTGGCTATTGTTTCCACGAACCAGGGTGTGATCACTGACAAAAAAGCAAGAGAACTCCAGATAGGCGGAGAAGTACTCGCATTTGTTTGGTGATGCATGGAACACTTGACGAGTTATTTACGAGTCTGGTGTGAAACGATATCCAAACAATAAACAAGATTATCAATCAGCAAACATAAAATTACAGGAGGTACGGGCATGTCACGTATAGGAAGGATGCCAATCGCGGTTCCTGCAGGTGTAACTGTAGAAATTGCAGAAAATAATAAAGTGACTGTAAAAGGTCCTAAAGGAACTCTGGAAAGAGTACTGCCGTCTGAGATGGAGATCAAACTGGACGGTGGGACAGTCGTTGTTTCCAGACCTAATGATCTGAAAAAGATGAAATCCTTACATGGACTGACAAGAACCCTGATCAACAATATGGTCGTGGGTGTGACGGAAGGTTATCAGAAGAAACTGGAAGTAAACGGTGTAGGTTACAGAGCGGCAAAAGCCGGTAAAAAATTAACCTTATCTTTGGGATATTCCCATCCGGTGGAAATGGAAGATCCGGAAGGGATCGAGACTGTCCTGGAAGGTCAGAATGTGATCCTTGTCAAGGGCATTGATAAAGAAAAAGTTGGCCAATTTGCGGCTGAGATCAGAGACAAGAGAAGACCGGAACCTTATAAGGGCAAAGGTATCAAGTATGCTGATGAAGTGATCAGACGCAAGGTCGGTAAGACTGGTAAGAAATAAGGGATAAGGAGAGTGTGAAAATGGTTAACAAGAAATCGAGAGCGGAAGTCCGCATGAAAAAGCATAAGAGAATACGTAACCGTTTCAGTGGTACTGCGCAGAGACCGCGTTTGGCAGTGTTCAGAAGCAATCATCACATGTATGCTCAAATTATTGACGATACAGCCGGTCATACTTTACTTGCGGCTTCCACCCTTGAAAAAGATGTGAAAGCAGAACTGGAAAAGACCAACAACATTGCAGCGGCAGCATATCTTGGTACAGTGATCGGGAAAAGAGCAGTTGAAAAAGGGATCACGGAAGTAGTCTTTGACAGAGGCGGCTTTATATATCACGGCAAGATCGCGGCATTAGCTGATGCAGCCAGAGAAGCCGGGCTGAAATTCTAGGAAAGGAAAAAGGAAAGCATGAAGAACACAATCATAGATGTAAGCCAGTTAGAGTTGAATGATAAAGTCGTTGCCATCAAGCGTGTTACCAAGACTGTAAAGGGCGGACGTAATATGCGGTTTACGGCGCTGGTAGTAGTAGGCGACGGCAACGGGCATGTGGGCGCCGGACTCGGTAAGGCTGTAGAAATTCCTGAAGCGATCCGTAAAGGAAAAGAAGATGCCATGAAACACATCATCACCGTGGCACTGGATGAGAACAGTTCCATTACCCATGATTTTATCGGGAAGTATGGTTCGGCGAGCGTTCTTTTAAAGAGAGCGGCAGCCGGTACCGGTATCATTGCAGGTGGCCCGGCGCGTAATGTGTGTGAACTGGCAGGCATCAAGAATATCAGGACCAAATGTCTGGGTTCCAATAACAAGCAGAATGTGGTACTTGCGACAATCGAAGGTCTGCGTCATTTGAAAACTCCGGAAGAAGTGGCAAGAAGCCGCGGTAAGTCCGTTGAAGAGATTCTTGGTTAAGGAGGAGACTGAAATGGCAAATACATTAAAAGTGACTCTGGTGAAATCGCCCATCGGTGCGGTTCCCAAGCATAAAAAGACCATTGAGGCAATGGGCCTTCGGAAAATGCATAAGACGGTGGAACTGCCGGATAATGATGCGACCAGAGGTATGATAAAGCAAGTGGAATATATGGTGAAAGTAGAAGAAGCATAAAGGAGGTGTCAGTATGGACTTATCCAATTTAAAACCTGCAGAAGGGGCAAAGCACAGCAATAATTTCAGACGCGGCCGCGGACATGGTTCGGGTAACGGCAAGACAGCCGGCAAAGGCCATAAGGGTCAGAAAGCACGTTCAGGCGCACCCAGACCGGGCTTTGAAGGCGGTCAGATGCCATTATACAGACGTATTCCCAAAAGAGGCTTTACGAACAGAAATACAAAGGAGATCGTGGCGATCAATGTGTCTGCACTGGAGCGGTTTGAGAATGGCGCAACAGTAGATGTGGAAGCGCTGATGGCGGCAGGCATTATAAAGAATCCCAGAGATGGTGTGAAGATCCTCGGAGATGGAGAATTTACCAGGAAACTTAATGTAAAGGCAAATGCGTTCAGTGCGTCTGCCAAAGAAAAGATTGAGGCGCTTGGTGGGACAGCAGAGGTGATTTAATGCTTAAAACACTGAAAAATGCGTTTAAAGTCAAAGAACTCAGAAAAAAGATTTTATATACGCTGGCAATGCTGGTTGTGATCCGCATCGGATCACAGCTTCCCGTGCCGGGGGTGAACAGAGAGTATGTCAGGGAATGGTTTACCATGCATGTGGGTGAAGCGATGGGGTTTGCGGATGCCATTACGGGCGGTTCCTTTTTAAATATGTCCGTATTCGCACTGAACATCACACCTTATATCACTTCTTCCATCATTATCCAGCTTCTGACGATTGCCATCCCCAAACTGGAGGAAATGCAGAAGGATGGAGAGGATGGGCGGAAGAAACTTGCGGCCATCACCCGTTATGTGACTGTTGCGCTTGCGCTGATTGAATCGGTTGCGATGGCAGTCGGATTCGGAAGATCCGGCCTTCTGGAAGAATATAATGCATTGAATGTTATTTCGGTTGTTACCACACTGGTGGCAGGCAGTGCCCTTCTTATGTGGATTGGTGAACGTATTACAGAGCATGGTGTCGGGAACGGTATTTCCATTGTCCTTGTGATCAATATTATATCCAGGCTTCCGGAAGATTTCTACAGTCTGTACCAGCAGTTTGTCAAAGGCAAATCCATTGCCGTTGGCGTGGTTTCTTCTCTGATCATTCTCGCCATTGTGATTGGCATGATCGTGCTTGTCATTCTTTTGAATGATGGCGTGCGGAAGATTCCAGTGCAGTATGCAAAGAAAATCCAGGGCAGAAAGATGGTGGGCGGACAGAGTTCCAGTATTCCGCTGAAAATCAATACGGCGGGTGTGATTCCGATCATCTTCGCGTCCTCTCTTATGCAGTTCCCTATTATCATATGTTCATTTTTTGGTTATCAGGGAAGCGGGTTCTGGGGAGAGATCCTGAAAGGACTGAATTCAGGAAACTGGTGTAATCCGTCTCAGCTTGTATATTCCATCGGATTGGTGTTGTATGTGGTTCTGGTGATCTTCTTCGCTTATTTCTACACATCTATCACTTTTAACCCGCTGGAGATTGCAAATAACATGAAGAAACAGGGCGGTTTTATCCCGGGCATCAGGCCGGGCAAACCTACCAGCGACTATCTGACAAAGATTCTGAACTATATCATCTTTATCGGTGCCTGCGGGCTTACGATTGTGGCTGTTGTTCCGTTTTTCTTCAACGGTGTGTTCCGTGCCAGTGTGTCTTTCGGTGGAACAAGCCTTATCATTATTGTCAGTGTTGTTCTTGAGACGATCAAGCAGATCGAATCTCAGATGCTTGTACGCAATTACAGGGGATTTTTGAACGACTGATAAAACATTTGTATGATGTGGGACAGAGCAGCGATGCACTGTCCCTGTACTTGCATTGACAGACTGTGTCTGAAGCGGAGCCGGATGGGCTGACCAATGCTGAAGACCATTTTTTGTATGGCAGGAGGATAGGAAATGAAGATTATTATGTTGGGCGCTCCCGGAGCCGGAAAAGGGACACAGGCCAAGATGATTGCCGAAAAATACAGTGTGCCGCATGTTTCCACGGGAGATATTTTCAGGGCAAATATCAAAGAAGGGACAGAACTTGGTAAAGAAGTCAAAAGTTATATGGATCAGGGACTTCTTGTACCGGATGAACTGACCGTGCGGATTCTGCTGGACCGGGTTTCCAGAGAAGACTGTAAGAACGGCTATATCCTGGACGGCTTCCCGCGTACCATTCCGCAGGCGGAAGTACTGGAGCAGGAACTGGCCAAGAGAGAAGAGGCGATTGACTTTGCCATTGATGTGGAAGTGCCGGATGAGGAGATCATAGGCCGTATGACAGGCAGAAGAGCCTGCGCGGGCTGCGGCGCCACATACCATGTCGTACATATTCCGCCCAGACAGGAAGGAATATGCGATGCATGTGGAAAAGAACTGATACTCCGTGATGACGATAAGCTGGAAACCGTAAAGAAACGTCTTGCTGTATATCATGAGCAGACACAACCGCTGATTGAGTTTTATACAGAGAAGGGAATCCTCAGGACGATAGACGGAACTGCTCCGATGCAGGAAGTGTTCACGGTAATCGAGACTATCCTGGGAGAGTAAAGATGGCTGTATCTATTAAATCGGCGAGAGAAATAGAACTGATGCGTCATTCTGCCAGTCTACTGGAAGATGTTTTCTGCAGACTGGGGGAGGCGATCAGACCGGGCATTTCAACAAAGGAAATTGACAGATTGGGAGAGCGTCTGATCAGAGATCATGGATGTGAGCCTAATTTTCTGAATTATAACGGTTATCCGGCATCTATCTGTGTGTCGGTCAATGATGAGGTGGTACACGGTATTCCCCATAGTGCCCATATACTTCAGGAAGGGGATATTGTCAGTCTGGATGCGGGACTGATCTATAAGGGATATCATTCTGATATGGCCAGAACCTTCGCCGTGGGGAAGATTTCCAAAGAAGCGGAGAAACTGGTGGCGGTGACGAGACAGAGTTTCTTTGAAGGCATCAAAATGGCACGGGCAGGCAATCACCTCCATGATATTTCAAATGCCATTGACGCTTATGTAACGCCTTTTGGCTATGGTATCGTCAGAGATCTGGTAGGTCACGGAATCGGTCTCAAACTCCATGAAGATCCTCAGGTCCCTAATTTCGCACAGAAACGCAAAGGGCTTCTTCTGCGGGCGGGCATGACACTGGCCATCGAACCCATGATCAACATGGGCCGGGCCGATGTGGAATGGCTCAATGACGACTGGACAGTGGTGACAGAAGACGGTTCCCTGTCAGCTCATTACGAGAACACGATACTGATCACGGACGGAGATCCTGAGATCCTGACAATGAGCGGAAAGTGTGAATGAGGCGGCGATATGAATATGACAGGAATGTTTGCCACATCAAAAGCCGGCCATGATAAAGGGCAGCTTTATATCATAATCAAAGAAGAGGAAGAATATGTATATCTGACAGACGGCCGTCTGAAACCCGTGGACGGGCCGAAAAAGAAAAAAAAGAAACATATTCAGATCATTAAAAGAACTGACCAGACAATACAGACAATGATAGAAGAAGAGAAACCGCTCAGCAATGAAATAATCAAGCGTGCCATCCGGGAATACGCAAACGGATCGGAAGAAGGAACGCTGCGGACCGTGCATAGATAAGTTTACAGGCGCGGAAGGCGACTGGGAACTTATCTGGTACAATATGTACAGAGAGGAACGCTGCGGAACTGGAGACAGCAGCGTGCCGAACAGTACATAGATAAGTTTACAGGCGCGGAAGGCGACTGGGAACTTATCTGGTACAGTATGTACGGAGAGGAACGCTGCGGAACTGGAGACAGCAGCGTGCCGAACAGTACATAGATAAGTTTACAGGCGCGGAAGGCGACTGGGAACTTATCTGGTACAGTATGTACAGAGAGGAACGCTGCGGAACTGGAAATAGGAGGAATAGAATGTCAAAAGCCGATGTTATTGAAATCGAAGGTACAGTAGTAGAGAAACTGCCCAACACAATGTTTCAGGTGGAACTGGAAAACGGACATAAAGTACTTGCCCATATCAGCGGTAAGCTGAGACAGAATTTTATCCGTATTTTACCGGGCGACAGAGTCACACTTGAACTGTCCCCATACGACCTCACAAAAGGCAGAATCATATGGCGAGATAAGTGAGCACTTAGTGAGGTATTAACCGAACTTAGTGCGAACTTAGTTCTGCGAAATGAATGGAGCAGAACATCCCGAGGTATAGACCGAAGTTAGTGCGAACTTAGTTCTGCGAAATGAATGGAGCAGAACATCCCGAGGTATTAACCGAACTTAGTGCGAACTTAGTTCTGCGAAATGAATGGAGCAGAA
>CANPIC010000034.1 GCA_947574055.1 uncultured bacterium | reverse complement strand
TTTCATGAGTCAAACCTGCCCCTGTTTTGGTCTATCTATTAACCGACAGCCCCTATTAGGTAGTTTATGCTCCAAACCCTTGTGCCTTATATTTCTTTTGGCTTCACTGTATTCCTTTTTCATCTATCACTACCTTTTCCCATATTGCTTTAATTTTATATTTTGACATACATTTTTACTTTTCCATTCTCTTCCTTTACTACCTCGCCCTCTTATCTTTCTGTCCTGACTGATGCGCCCTGCTCCTGATGCTGTTCCTCTTCTGAAGCCAGCATAGCCAGTCTTCGGATTTTAACTGTTCTGTCACACCCTCTTTCTTTGCCATCTGCCCCACAAGCCTATCCATCATCTCATTGCATTCTTCATCAATTTCTGCAAGGTGTTTCTATAAAGCAAGTTTCCATTCACCACAAATGAGCCAGCTGTTCACAACATATCACATCTAAATACCAGAGCCATTTTGTAAAGACTTGGCGAAAAAGTTTATAAAAAATTTATATTTTATGTAGTCCGCACAGCAGTCGCCAGATTTCATCTTTTTGCAGTCCTGATGAAAAGGGTATTACCGACAGACAGGCGACATGATTCCTGGCACCTGAAGTATGGAGGGGTATTATAGCAATCAAATACCCGGGCACATCCTGATCCATGTGCCCGGGTATCGTGCAGATCCGTTTACTGCATACCGTTGACCTGTTTATATTTGTACAGCATTTCCGCATGGTTCTGCTCCTCGATCTGAATATCAGCAAGAAGTTTACGGACCTGGGAATCGCTGCAGGTAAATACATTGGTGTTATATTCGGAAGATACCAGTTTCTCCGTTCCGATACAATCCGTCGCCAGGAAGCAGTCATCCTTTTTTTCCTGGGAATTGGTCATCTGATCATACGTCCTCTTAGGGCTGTAGTCCTTTCCCCGGGAATCGTTGCAGTTGCAGGCAGGAACGCTTCCTTTGAGGACCTGGCTCAGGGAATTGTAATGCTCCTGTTCATTTGCTTTCAATGTCTGAAACAGATTTCTCAGTTCTGTGTCATGCGCCTGCTGGCCGTATTTATCATACTTTTTAATGCAGGTCTCTTCCTGTGTCTGCAGATCTTTGATTGTCGTAGCTTCTTTTTCTGTCAATACCATACACGTGCACCTCTCTTACATAAATTTTAACAGTCATAACAGTTCAGACAGGCCAAACTGTTGCTTACAGTCTCATTATGCCCTCGACGGTACAAACTATGTATGCATCTTGTAAAGATAGACGTGCCAGTGCTTTAGTAACTGCGGATTCTGTCAGCAGAATCATCGACTGTATTTTCAATTTTGCGGATAACAACCGGATAACTGTACGTATCATTTACCCTTACTTCCACCCGCTCACCGGCCCGGTGTCCCAGCAGTGCCTTACCCAGCGGCGATTCTATGCTGATCAGATTATGAAGGGAATCACCTCTGACAGTAGTGACAATCCTGTACACTTCCGTGCTGTCATCCTCTTCAAAATAGACTGTGACCGTATTGTTCATGCCCACTTCATCCTCTTTGGAGGCATCATCAATTACCTGCGCCGTGCGAAGCATCCGCTCCAGATAGCGGATACGGCTCTCATTCTTATTTTTCTCTTTTTTGGCCGCATGATATTCAAAATTTTCGCTCAGATCCCCATGGGCCCTCGTCTCCTTCACCTCTTCCAGCAGCCTGGGCCGAAGCTCCAGCTTCCGATAGTCGATTTCTTCCTGCATTTTTTTCAGATCCGATTTTGTCAGTTTGTCGTACATCTTTTTATGGCTCCTAATTTAGTTCCGCAGCCTCCCTCACGATACACAAGTCCCGGGAAAAGAATCCGGCCCCTTCCTCCGTGTCCGGTTTCTTTTCCGTGCATCTTTCGGGCTGCTGCTGTTTTTTAGTTCCGCAGCCTCCCTCACGATACGCTGCTATATTCTACGGTGTCTGTTTCTGTAGAATCTGCGTCATCCCGCCCAGGAGGATTCCGGTATTGCGCCTGTAGATCTCCGGGAACTGCTCTATGGGGAGAGGATTTTCGCCGTATCCCGCCTCAATCGTATACCCCGGCCTGTCATATTGGAGGATAAACCAGTCTTTGTATCCCGCATGACCGGAAGCATAAGGTGTCTCCTCCACAGCATAGCCGCTGACACTGCCAAAGTATTCTGCAATCTCCCGGGAACGGGCAGGTTCCAGATCTTTGTATTTCCAGTAGATCACTTCCCCCTGGGTATGATATGCCAGGATAAGGGCAAAGTCATGGGCAGTCGTAAACTCATAAACAGCCCGGCTCTCCGGCGCAGACAGCGGCGCCGGGCCCACGTAATCTCTCGGCGCCGGGCCCTGGTAGCCCTGCGCATATTTAATCTCCCTGGCCTGCTCCCAGCCGGCGGGGAACTGTAGATTCAGATCCACCCCGTCTATATTGGCTTTCCAGCCGTCCGGAAAGGGTATGGCCGGATAAGCAGCACCAATCGCCGCTGCCTGCTCATAATAACTGCCTTCCCGCAACGCACCTGTGACGAGGTCTACGCCGTCCGGATTGACAAGCGGTATAAGATACAATGTCACCTGCTGGTACAGGCTTCTGGCATCGCTCCCGTACAGGGTCTCCCCGGTTGCCGCCGCCTCCGCGTATTCCTCCAGAAATTTCATCAAAACAGGAACGGTGATCCATTCATTGGCATGGAAAGCGGCGCTGTAACAGACTGTTACCGCACCTGCTCCGATCCGTATCGCCACTATCTCCCGGCCCATGACACTGGTACCGATCACCGTCTTTTCCAGAAAGGGATAAAACAAAAGCAGCCTGTTTATCTCCTGCATCGTAACATCATAAGTGTATGTCTGTTCCATGTATATATACCTGTTGTCTGTATGATCTCCATCTTATGTATATGCCATACCTGGCTGTAACAGACCTTTTTTTCGCAGGAAATTTCACCACGTGTTTTATAAATGCTGACGAAATGTAAGAGCGGGATGCTTCCGCATCCCGCCGCTGTCTGATTCGCTCTTCCGGTCAGTCTTCCTTTTTGTCTTCTTCGGATGTCTCTTTCGTTTCTTTCTCATCCTCGGAATCATCTTCATCATCAAAGAACTCGTCATCGAAATCGTCCTCGAAGTCATCCTCAAAATCATCCAGATAATCCGGTGTAAAATAACGGTATACTGCATAAGCAATGGCTCCGATCACTGCTACCACCAGTGCAGCCGCTATGATCCAGCATAACGGTGAGATTTCCTTCTTTTCCTCTTTCTTTCCCATCAGTTCCTGAAGTTTTTTCATGGCAATGAGATCCTCCAGTTTGTTCATAGTAAACCACCTTTCTTATATTTTCAGAACACAAACGTCTTTTTGTGTTCCGGATTATCAGGTTTCCAATTCGCTTTTACTATTATATCACGATTTCCTGAATTTTACTATAAAAATATTTATTCCGTTTTTTTCAGTTTTGCAAAAGCCGCATACATGACTTTCGTCCCCGCACGATCAAATTCCACCGTCACCTGATAATCTCTGGCCCCTTCTTCGATCTTTCGCACAATGCCTTCCCCATATTTTACATGTCTGACCCTGTCATTGACCTCATAGTCAGGACGGCCCCCGGCGGGTGCACCTTTGGAGATACCGGACAGGGCACCGGCCCCTTTTGTAAAAAACGGCCGATTCTCTTCCTCTGTCCTTTGCGGTGTCAAGACTGCCTTCGGCCGCAGTCGGGGATCGTTTGCCGGTCTGGTGGAACCGATCCCAGCGGACAGACTGCCGGCAGTATACATATGACTTCGGCTATTTATGCCTGTTCCCCGTCCGGCCTCTGCATTTCTGCCGCCGGCCTCTGCCTGCCTGCTGCCAAAGCTGCCAAAGGGCTTTTCCCGGAAGCGGTTTAGCGAACCGGTATCTTGCGGATACTCTTCCCACGATCTGCGTTTTACCACGGGTGGTCTGTGATCCATCAGTTCTTCTGGTATCTCACCCACGAAACGGCTGACCATATTATACTGTGTCTCCCCCCGTACCATCCTCGAACGGGCACAGGTCAGCGTCAGATCGTCTTTGGCTCTGGTAATGCCCACATAGGCCAGACGGCGCTCTTCCTCCATCTCCTCCACATCATCCGACGTGATCGTCATATAGCTGGGGAAAATACCGTCTTCCATACCTGCCAGATAAACCTGGGAATATTCCAGTCCTTTGGCACTGTGCAGCGTCATCAGGAGCACCCTGTTATTATCGGCAGCCACACCGTCAATATCCGCCACCAGCGCCACTTCCTCCAGAAACTCACTCAGCGATGCCTCCTCATGGTTCTCTTCATAGGCAATCACTTTATTCATCAATTCATCTATATTTTCGATCCGGCTCTCCGCATCCTCTTCCTCTGATTCTTCCAGCGCTTTTACATAGCCGGTCGTATCAATGATATCCCGCAATAGTTCCTGCAGGCCATAATATTCCAGCTTACCCCTCAGGCTCTGGATCAGCATCACGAAAGGCTCCAGCTTGGAAGCACTTCTGCCGATGGAAGCAATCTGATCCGCCTCCCGCAGCGCATCATAAAAGCTGATCGCATGCGCATCGGCATACTCCTGCACTCTGGCGATAGTCGCCGCACCGATACCTCGCTTGGGAATATTGATGATACGCTTTACCGCCACATCATCTCTGCCATTATCCACCGTTTTCAGATAAGCCAGCAAATCCTTGATTTCCCGTCTGGCATAGAAATTGACACCGCCCACTACCTGATAGGGAATCCCTGCCAGCACAAACTGCTCCTCCAGCAGACGAGACTGCGCATTGGTACGGTACAGCACAGCGCACTGCCCAAAATCCACCGTTCCTTCGGCCTGCTTCCTGCGGATCTCCCCGGCAATGAATTGTGCTTCCTCGCAGGCGGTATCAAACTGTTTGAAATGCAGTGGACTCCCTGCACCTTTGTCAGTCCATAATGTCTTTTCCTTCCTGCTCTTATTGTTGCGTATCACATGATTGGCCGCGTCCAGTACATTCTGGGTCGAGCGGTAATTCTGCTCCAGCCTGATTACTTTCGCATCCGGATAGACTTTTTCAAAATCCAGAATATTACGGATATTCGCTCCGCGAAACTTGTAAATAGACTGATCGTCATCGCCCACCACACACAGATTCCGGTACTTCGCCGCCAACAGGCGGATCAGTTCAAACTGTACTGTATTAGTATCCTGATACTCGTCCACCATCAGATAGCGAAGCCTCTCCTGATAGGATTCCAGCACATCCGGACAGTTCTGGAACAGTTCCACCGTTTTCACCAGCAGATCATCAAAATCCAGGGCATTGTTTTTGCGCATCACATTTTGATATTCGGTATAGACTGTGGCTATCTTGGTCTGCACAAGATCCCCTGCGGCATTTACCGCAAATTCGAGCGGTGATATAAATTCGTTTTTGGCGGAGGAGATAGCTCCCAATATCGTCCGCTCCTTCAGCATCTTCGTATCAATCTGCAGCCGCTTACAGATCTCTTTCATCACCGTTTTCTGATCATCGGTATCATAGATGGTAAAATGATTGTCAAATCCCAGTCTGTCTATGTATCGGCGCAGTATCCGCACACAGCTCGAATGAAAGGTGGAAACCCACACACTCTCCGAACCATGCCCCACAATCTTATCCACGCGTTCCCGCATCTCTCCGGCCGCTTTGTTGGTAAAAGTGATCGCCATAATATTCCAGGGACTGACACCGCACCGGTCAATCAGATAGGCGATCCTGTGGGTCAGCACCCTTGTCTTGCCTGAGCCCGCTCCCGCCAGTATCAGCACCGGCCCTTCCGTCCGGTATACGGCTTCTTTCTGCTGTTCGTTCAGTGTATCGTATATACTCATGATATTCTCCTGTATGAAAAAATAGTAAAGAGTTCTCCCTTGCCTGCCTGACTGCCGCGCAGGGCAGCATGTTCAGTTTAGCACACTTCCTGCCATTTTGTATACAATAGAGTATCATTTTATTTTGGAGGAATTGATTTATGAAACGGAAATTGATAAGTCTCCTGCTTTCGTTCGTACTCATGCTGGTACTGGTAACGGGCTGTGGAGCGGCAGCAGCCGGCAATAAGCCGGCAGTCACCGGAGAAAAGGTCGTACTGAATGAAGTCGCACATTCCATCTTTTATGCGCCGATGTATGTTGCCATCGAAGAAGGATACTTTGAACAAGAAGGCATCGAACTGGAACTGGTCACGGGATTCGGCGCGGATAAAACCATGACCGCTGTCCTTTCCGGAGAGGCGGATATCGGATTTATGGGATCTGAGGCTTCTATCTACACATATCTGGGCGGTACATCCGATCCTGTGGTGAACTTTGCCCAGCTGACCCAGCGCGCCGGCAATTTCCTTGTATCCCGGGAACCTGTGGATCATTTTTCCTGGGATATGCTGAAAGGAAAAAATGTACTCGGCGGGCGGGCAGGCGGTATGCCGGAAATGGTCTTTGAATACATCCTGAAAAAACAAAATATTGATCCTCAGACAGACCTCTCCATCGACCAGAGCATAGACTTCGGCTCCACAGCCGCTGCATTTTCCGGCGGACAGGGGGATTTTACTGTCGAATTCGAGCCGCACGCCACCTCTCTGGAAGCCAAAGGTGACGGCTATGTTGTCGCTTCTCTGGGCACGGATTCCGGCTATGTACCCTATACGGCCTTCAGTGCCAAGAGCAGCTATATCAAAGAACACCCGCAGACCCTGCAGGCCTTTACCAACGCCCTGCAAAAAGGCATGGACTATGTGAACAGCCACAGCCCGGAAGAGATTGCCAAAGTCATCCAGCCGCAGTTTGAAGAAACGGATCTGGAAACCATCACTGCCATTGTCAAACGCTATGCCGACCAGGATACCTGGGCGGAGAATCTGGTCTTCTCAGAAGACGCCTTTACTCTGCTGCAAAACATCCTCGAAGAAGCCGGAGAACTGGAAAAACGCGTGGCCTATGAAGACCTGGTCACAACAGAATTTGCAGAAAAGGCAGCACAGACCAAATAGTCTTTACTGCCAGTCTTCTGCGGATACCTACCTGTCGCGGGCAGGGCAACTACCCTGTCCGCGGCGGTATACCGAAGGGGTACACCCCATGATTTCCAGAAACACTTTACCAAAATAACTGCCTGTACTGAATCCGCAGCTTTCACCGATATCCAGGATACTCTCTTCCGACTGTAACAACATCCGCGCCGCCATCCTCACCCGGTAAGCATTTAGATAATTTATCGGGGAGTCATTGATACAGCGTTTGAAACATCTGCCACATTCCCGGCTGCTGATAGTAGCCGCAGCAGCGATATCAGACAATGTAATCCGCTCACAATAGTGGTCATGAATAAACTGCAGCATTGTCTTAATCCGCAGAACATCCACATGACTGCCTGCCACATCCTCTGTCCTGATCTGCTCCGTTTCCTGCAAAAGCAGGCACCAGAATCTTGCCAACTGCACCTGCAATTCAAATTCATAACCAAACGGCTCTTCGCCGACCATCCGCTCTGCCTGCAAAATATGTGCTGCCATCTTTTGTCCCGCCGGACGATCCTGTCGGACGAAAAAAGTTTCCACGCCTTTACTTTTCAGTAGGGGGAACAGATATTTCTGCTCCATCATACTGTTATACATGCTTGACAAAAAGGACACCTCAAACAGATGTGCATACATCCCGATCCCTTTGCCGACAACCTTTCGATAGGAATGCAGGACGCCGGAATTGATAAAGACGATGTCCCCATGACCAAGGTGCAGCGTTTCCTCACTGGTACGCAGCTCCACCTCCCCTTCTATTACATGGCAAACCTCAAACGAGGCATGCCAGTGCCAGGGAAAATCCCCATTGATAAAATTGCTCTGATCCGTATGCAGACAAACATACGGAAGCCCTGCCTCGCATGCAGGCACGATCTCCCTCTTGTTTTGATCTGACCGGAAATCTGTTTTGATAAACATGTGCTGCCCTCTGTAAAAACTGTCTGCTATGTCACATCATGGCCCCCCGGTCACCCGCAGCAGGCTCTCACTGCGCCCAGGCAAGTGCTTCTTCCAGACTGTCCGCCCCCAGTATATTGAGCATAAAGTCGGTATAGTTCTTCCCGTCTTCCGTATCGATCCGACTGAATATTTCCTTCACATATTTTTCCGAATGATCATACCCGTATATGCCAAACGCCAGGCCCTGTCGCATCTCTTCCGGCGCGTCTGTCTGCCGGTTCAGAATCAGGGCATCAATATATGGATTGGCCTCCGCGATATAATAGCAATAGGCAAATGCCGCTGCCTGCAGCTTTTCCCCCGCCCCGGAGGAAAAGCCCAGTTCCGTAATGGCAATACTTCTGACCTCTCCCGAAGTATCCCGATACGCTTCCTGCCTGAAAAAATCAGTCACGGCACTGAGATTCATAATCGTCAGCACATCCGCATCCATCGTCTTGTCATATTTCTGCGACCAGTAATTGACACGGGTAAGGGGAGCCGGATAAGGGTGTATGGCAATCCCCCAGTCATAGTTTCCATGCGCCTTTGCCGCCTGATCAAAGGCACTGATCAGATCCCTTGCATTAAAATAACGGCTGTTATCTCCCTCATTGCTGTTCCAGTCATGATCAATGCTGTAATACACCCTGGCGCCGGCATAACGGCTCTTGATAGCCTGGTAAAAAATACGGAACGCCTTTTCAAATTCTCCCGCATAGTAATCCAGATTTCCGGTTTCCATATAATTCCAGAGATGATGCTGATTGATCTCATTGGCAATCACCCAGCTGTGTACCATCCCATGTTCCCCGCTCGAATAACGCTCCGCCAGAAAACTGGCTGTCGCCTCCAAAGCCCTGGCGCCTTCCTGATCCGCCGTATTAAACATGTAATAATAAGCGCCGCTTTCCCGGTTCCTGGCCTGCGGATGAATCATCTCCGGATAATTGTCATTCCAGTCATTGAGAACAATCGCCGTATTACACATCCCCATATCCGTCAGATAGGTAAATAACGTATCATAGGCAAACAGCTCCGCTCCATTGTAATGATAACAAGTACCCTGATACATATACTCAATAGTGGGACAGATCTCATTGGTCGTCTCACCCATGATCAGCGACAGCGGAATATTATAAATCGCATGTTTGACTCCCAGCTGCGCCGTCTCTTCTGTATACAACATGGCCGGGTCCAGCAAAAGCCCCTTTTTGGACGCCGGCTGGGGATAGGCATCCTGATTCCCTGCCATATCCTGCGGATTGGACAGAAAAAGCCCTTCTCTGACCGGCACATAATCACCCGCTATCAAAAGCGCCGGAACAAACCGGCAGAACAGATATCCTTGCTCACAGGGAAAAGAAATCCTGCACACCTTCCCTTTCACTCCCACCGCCACCGGGTTTCCCGTCAGTTTCTCCGAGTCATCGTAACATCCCCTGGCAAACAGATAGAGATTCCCGTCATCACTCTCCGGGATCCGCGGCATCGACAAAAAGCAGACTATCTGCTCTGTTTCCCTGTCATAAAACAGTTCCATCTCGGATGTATGTGTTTCCAGATTCTCCACCGCTGTCCGTATCGTCCCTCTGGCAATCCGCTCCTGGCCGGAAGGCGTCTTTCCCCCAGGCCCCGCATCTGCGGAAGCCGGTGCATATCTGCCACAGCCATACAAAATGCCAAGCAGCATAATCAGGACGGCAAGCGATAACGTACGCTTCCCCGCCACCGTAACTTTCCAGTGCAACCTTTTATCCTCCCGTATCAAAAATATGCCACCGCAACAGATAACGAAGGCCGCACATCGGTCTCATCCGACACAGATATCTCTCCCTGTTTCATCCGTTTGTATATCTCATAATAGTTTTCCATCGTCACATGCGCAAATCGCCATGCCGTACCAAACGTAGGTATGCCCGCACAGTGGTTCTCCACCCCATACCAGGTCAGTTTTCCCGCAAATTCTTCCGACCATTTCTTTCCCGAAGCATAATAATCATCCAGCGAAATGATCACAGCATCGTCCAGGCCCTTCACCGCACTGGTCAGAAAACAATCCGAAAGCACGTTCTGATCCATATCCACACCGATCAGACGGCCGTTTGCCGCTTCTGCGGCTTCCACCGCCGGCAGATACAAAGAGCCACCGCAGACGAAGATGATCTGCGTCCCCTCAGCAAACATGCCGGATATCCTCTCCCGGATCTCCTCGGACGGCTGAAATGTCTCCACATACCCATACTTCACTTCCACACCGGTTAACGCCATATCTGCCGCCGCATCATCAATCCCCTGCAGATACCCATACCCGTACCGGATCACCGAATCCACTTCCCGGCCGCCGACAAACCCAAAACTCCGGTACCCTTCCAGCACCGCCATATATCCGGCCAGATACCCGGCCTGCTCTTCATGGAACGCAACGCAGTGCACATTTTCCCTGATGACAACAGGCTCCCCGTCCTCTCCAACCGGCACCCCGTCGATCAGCAAAAAGGAGACCTGCGGACAGTCCTCCTGCAGTGTGCCTACCGCTTCCTGAAAGTCATACCCCGAACAGACAATCACATCCGCCCCGCCGTCAACCGCCCGCATGACCAGTTCCTCAAATCCACCTGCGCTCTCCCCGGTATCGGCATCCGTACTATAATAAGAAAAAGAAATCCCCGCCGCCAGCGCATACATCCTGATCCCTTTATAGACCGCTTCATTGTATCCGCCGTCCATCACCGGTCCATCCGCCACAAAAGCGATCTCACCGCCCTCTTCCCGATAGTCTCCGTAAGGATCTTCCAGCAGCGCCTCCAGCGGATCCTTTTTCGGCACCGGCTGCTGCGTCCGCCACAGCCACATCTCTCTGTCAACGCCTTCTATCTGTGCCGCTTCTATCATCTGCAACTCTTCACTTTCCTCTTCTGCCGGCCAGATCCTCTCCGGCAAAGATACCGCCGGCACACCTGACTGCGTCCCCGTCTCTGCTTCGCCTGCCGCCTGTGGTTTCCCGGCTGCTCCACATCCGGCCACCATACTTGCCAGCAACAGACTGACCAGGCCACATATCATTTTCTTCCTCATACACTGTCCTCCACTCTTTGTGGCAACATTCCCCTGCAAGGATATTGGATAATTATGGTATCAGTATATCATTGATTACAGGAACAGGGAAGGTGTGTTTTCGAGATTGCTTATTTCAAAAGGGGGGATTTTATTCACAGAATAAGATAAGATAGAAAAGTGTTTTACAAAAAATTATCTTTGCGTGATTCTCTTATTTTTCAGATGCGCAAAGAGATTCTGTTTTTTCAGAGCCTGCCCGGAAACCGGCAATGACAGATCCGGGCAGGGCCCCAAAACAGCGCGTGCCGACGCATATCACTCGACGAATGATCCGATTTCCACCAGATTCCCTTCCGGGTCAGCGATATAACAGGTACGTTGTCCCCACGGCTCTGTGGTGGGCGGCATCACGGCGCGGCCTCCTCCTGCCAGAATCTCCTCATAAGCCCTGTCCACCGCAGCATAGTTTTCCACACCAAGCGCGATCTCAAAATGCCCGCTTGTCTCCGGGGCATAGGTCAGTTCCCGCCCGGTCATCGCTTCGAGGTCTGTGCGGCCAAACATCAGAAAAAGCGTGCCGTCTTTTTCCAGGTATACATTTTTTGTATCTTCCGCTTCTTTGATCTCAAAGCCCAGCACATCCCGGTAAAAACGAATCATCACCGCCATATCTCTGACAAATATGCCAAATCCTTCCAGTTTCATCTGCATTTCCTCCTGTCTGTTGCTCTCCAGTCTGCCCATCGGATACACACGGTTTTTGTCATGCTGACTCCACACATAAACCGGTGCCGGAAACATCATGCGAGAGAGTCTGTGACATTTCCTGTCATTCATTCTATCAGAGCAAATGTGACACCTGTCTGTCATGATTCCCGGTACTTTTTCAGAATATTTTCCGCAAACACCGCCATGTCCCGGCGCAGCCATGCAGGTTCCAAAAGTTCCGCTCCGCCTCCAAAAGAAGCAATCCAGCGGATGATGTTGTCCCTGTCTGTAAAGTCAAATGAAAAAAGCAGCGATCCGTCCGCACCGGTCGTATAACAGTCCGGCCCATATTCCTCGATCAGCCGCCATTTATAAGAAGCATCAATACGCGCTTTTACCTGATAAACCGGCGGAAATACCTTTTCCGCAGACAAATCCGGCAGCGGAACAGACTCTCTGGCAAAAGCCGCCCCCATCTCTGTTTCCACCATACGTCCCAGTTTAAACAGTCTGAAATCCTGCCGCAGCAGACACCGTCCCCATACGTACCAGTCGGACCACTGAAAAACAAGATAGTAGGGCTCCACTGTCCGCCGGGACTCTCCTTTCGGCGCGATATATGTAAAAGTGATCTCCCTTCCCAGGGCAATGGCACTGTGTATCAGATCAATCCGCGGCGCCAGAATATCTTTCTGCCAGGCCGAAAGATCAATCAGAATATGCCGGCCCGCCTCTGGCGGCGCTCCCGCGGACAGCTTTTCCATCAGGCAGGCATACCGGTTGGAACCACTGACACTGTCAAGACTGTGCAGTCCTGCCAGAATCGCCTGCATTTCCGCAGTACTGAGCAGGGTGCGGTCGATCCGGTATCCCTCCATAATGGAAATACCCCCGCCGGCGCCCCGCTCTGTCACCAGCGGTATTCCCGCCATACAAAGTGCCTCGATATCCCGGCTTACCGTTCGCCGGGACACTTCAAACACCTTTGCCAGATATGGGGCCGTCACCTTCTCCCGCTGAAGAAGGATTGCCAGTATCCCCACCAGACGCTCAATTTTCATCGCTTCTCTCCTGCTCTTATCCGGCTTTCAGGCAAACTGTCCGGCGATCTGTCTCACTCTCTCCGGATATGCCTCTCTGAACTGTTCATATGTCATGCCCTCCGCGGCCACCGCCCTGCCCAGAGATACGAGAAATTCCGGAATATTCTCTTCCAGCATAGTGGCCAGATCCTCTCCAAACCGCTCCTGGCCGAAACGGGGACTGCCATTTTCATAGATAGCAAACGCATTTTTCGGTCCTTCCGGCGTCGGCTTCTTGCCGCCACGCATACCGATGGCACCGATCTGATGCGCGGAGCAGGAAGAGGGACAACCGGAAATATGGATTGTGGGCAATACCCCATCTGCAAATCCCTCCTGTTTGACCCGTTTCAGACAGGCTGCCAGCAATTCCTGGGATTTCCCGATTCCCACCTGGCAGGTAGTGGCCCCGATACAGGATACAGAACGTTCAAAAGCCGTCACAGCACCATCATCCGTGGCTGCCAGCACGCTTCTCGCTTCCTCTGCCGTCAGATTGATCACATACAGTCCCTCATCCGGTGTAATGCGCACTTTTACCTCATCCATATCACGGATCAGCGCAAGCAGCCGGCGAAAGAAATCCGGCGCCGGATTTCCGCCAAAGGGATGATAAGACACGGCATACAGCCCCGGCTGCTTCTGTTTTATGACACGCCTATCATCTATCTCACCGGCTCCGCTCTTGCTGCCCGCCGGCTTCCCCGCCTCAATATCCAGTCCGCCTTTTTGCAGATTTTCCCGAAGTTTCTCCGCAAAAACCCGCCTGATACCATCAATGCCCAGCGTATTTTGCAGATAACGGCTCCGGGACATGGCACGCTTTTCATATTCCCCATACTGGGTAAACATGTCCACCATCGACTTGATATAATACAAGATCTGAGACGGCTCGCCGTCCTCTGCCACCTGCACCCCCATCTTGGGATTGCTGCCCAGACCGCCTGCCACATAGACCAGAAACTTACCGGAGCGATCCGCCACAAACCCCATATCCCGGAACGTGGCATGGGTATCGTTTCTGACACCGTTTTCAAAGCATATCTTCAGTTTCCTCGGAAGTTTCACTTTATGAATCAGTCCCAGACAATAATCGGCCGCTTCTTTGGCGTATGGCATCACATCAAAGCATTCCCCCTCTTCCACACCGGAAAGAGGAGAACACATAACATTTCTGGGATAGTCACCGCCTCCGCCTCTGGTGATGATGCCATGTGCAAAAGCATCCTCAATCAGCCCGCACACCGTCTCTTTCGTCAGGTCATGCAGCTGCACACTCTGACAGGTGGAAAGATGTACGCGGTCTATTCCATACTTTTCCACCGAATCTGCAATAAACGCCAGATCCTCTTTCCCGATCTCCCCGCCGGTCAGACGCAGACGCAGCATACTGCGTTCCCCGCCCCGCTGGGCATAGCTGCCGAAACCTCCGGAAAAAGACTTATACTGGGGCACTGTCACCTCTCCCGCGTAAAACTTTTCTGTCACCTCATGAAATTCCCGCAGGTCGCCCCTGAATTCCTCCACATGATTTCTGGCCATCTTCAAACCTCCCGTTTTATTTCCACGTATTCGCCATTTCGTAAAAATGATAATACAGACCCTTCTGTTTCATCAGTGTCTGATGATCCCCTTCTTCTGCGATACCCTCCTGTGTCAGCACCATGATCCGGTCACAACTGCGGATGCTGGACAGACGATGGGCAATGATCAGCGTTGTGCGGCCTCTTGCCAGTTCTTCCAGCGATCTGGCAACCGCATATTCGCTTTCATTGTCCAGTGCCGATGTGGCTTCATCCAGCAGGATAATCGGCGGATCTTTCAGAAACACCCGGGCGATACTAATCCGCTGCTTCTGTCCGCCTGACAGTTTCACGCCGCGTTCGCCCACATACGTATCATACCCGTTTTTAAGCATTTTTATAAATGCATCCGCGCCGGCCCGTTTTGCTGCCTCTTCCACCTCCGCCCGGGATGCGCCGGGACGGCCATAGGCGATATTTTCATAGACGGTGCCGGAAAAAAGATAGACATCCTGCTGTACCACACCAATACTGCGCCGCAGGCTCTGCAACGTAAAATGACGGATATTCTGCCCGTCCAGACAGATATCCCCCTCTGTCACATCATAAAACCGCGGAATCAGATTACAGAGTGTTGTCTTACCGCCGCCCGAAGGCCCCACAATGGCCACCCGCTCTCCGGCGCGAATCGTCAGATTCAGATTGCGAAATACCTGATTGTGGTCATCCGGATATGCAAAACTGACATCATGGAAGCTGATCTCTCCCCGCGGCTCCTGCAAGGCAACAGCGCCCGGATCATCAAATATCTCGATATCCGCATCCATAATCTGCAGGAAACGCTCAATGCCTGTCATCCCCCGCTGAAACTGTTCCGCAAATTCGATAATGCGCCGTATGGTAGCCAGCAGCGTGGTCACATACAGGACATAGGCCACCATGTCACCCGGCAGAATCCGCCCGTCCATTAGGGAAAACCCGCCGCCGATCAGCACCGTCAGATACATCAGCCCGTCAAAGATGCGCGTGGAGGTGCTGAAATATCCCATCAAACGGTAAGAAAGTTTCTTGATCTCCAGAAATTCCTGATTGCCTTTCTCAAATCTGTCCTGTTCCATCTCTTCGTTGGCAAAGGTTTTGACCACTTTCTGTCCCAGCAGACTGTCTTCGATCCTGGCGTTCAGTTCCCCGATCTGATGCCGCTGGCGGGCAAACGCCTTTTTGACATAACGGTTGATCTTCATACAGACAAAGGTCATCAAAGGCACAAACAAAAAGACCAGCACTGTCAGCGGCAGATCAATCCCCGCCAGTATGGCAAAAGAAAAGGCAATCTTAACCGCCGCTATAAAAAATTCTTCCGGACAGTGATGGGCAAATTCCGTGACGTCAAACAGATCATTGGTAATTCTGCCCATGATCTGTCCCACCTTCGTATTATTAAAATAAGTGTCGGAAAGCTGCAGCAGATGTGCATAGGCATCTCTGCGCATATCCGTCTCGATCCTGGCACCCATGACATGGCCGATATTGGCCATATAATAATTGGCAACGGCATCCACAATCCGCAGCAAAAAATAGACAAGGGCCAAACCCAGAATCATCCGCGCCGACAAAAGTGCCACATCTGCCAGCGCGGTATTGGTAATTCGCCGGATCAGCAGCGGCAGTGTGATCTCACAAAGAGTCGTCAGCAGCGCACACAGCAGATCCAGCGCAAGTGTTCTCCGGTATGGGCGGAAATAATACAAAAACCGCCGTCCCAGTTCTTTTGTCGTATATGTCTTTTCCATCATTTCCGGCTTTTCAGCCTCTCAATCTCCTTTTGCAATTCATTCAGCTTGGCCATGGCCTGCTCCAGTTCCCTTTGCTTATCATCGAGATCACCACCCGCCTGCTGCAACTCCTCATCCCGCAGTTCCACTTCATGAGCCCTGGCCGCTTCTTCAATCAGCTTCTGCTCCAGATAGCCCGTCACCATAGCCGGCTGTTCGATCGGTTCTTTATCCTCAAAAAAACTGGGATCTATCTGCACCCGATAATCCTCCTCCCGGAGAATATAGGCCTTTCTGCCATTATCACAGGCTTTCCTGTCATCGTCACAACAGTCATATTCTTCGTCCTCATATGTCTCGTCGTCATAGGCACTCTCTTCGTCGTATGCATCATCTTCGTATGCACCGTCCTCATATGTTCCGTCGTCATCCCCTTCGCTGTCTTCGTATGTTTCCCCATAACGGCTGTTATCATAAGTCTCCTCTTCATAACCGCCGTCCTCATACTCTTCCTCCCCGTAATCATCGTCATATTCACTGTCTCCATCCGCTTCGCCGCCCCGTTCCTTTCGCAGCCCTTTCAGCGTAAGCACAAGCATGATAATGACAAGGAGAATACCCACACCGGCCACCAACACCTTTAAAAAGACCGGCTTCTGGTAAAAACCCTGATAGCCGCCTTCCGGCTCTCCGGCTTCCGGTTCCAGTTCCTCCGCCTCCCCGGTCGCCGCATCGGCTGCCTGGGCCGATACATAATCGCTGCGGACATATCCCGTTTTTCCCTCTGTTTCCACCTGATACCAGATCACATCACCGGCTTCGCACTGACCTGTGATAGAAAGCACTGCCCCATTATCCGCCTTGCTGATCACCGGATAAGATGTGGCCGGTCCGGAACGGATATTCAGAGAAGAACTGGTATTGACCGTCCCTTCCATTTGTACTTCCGTCACCGGATAATCCTCATCCGCATATACAGGAAAAGAAAAGAGAAAAAAAGCCAGACACAAAAGCAATGCACCCTTTACATTCCTTCTTTTCCGGCATTTTCTGTCATTCCATCTATCAAATCTCATGGTATAATACCTCCGTTTCCGTCGCAATATGGCTGTCATACAAGAATAAGTGATTATAGTATATCATTTTATTGCCATTTAAGAAGTATTATTTTAAAAAATTTTATTTTTCTTAATAAAAATTCAGATGATTTCATATTCATCCAGAAAATAGTGTGTCATCCCGTCTTTTTTATAGCCCAGTACTTTGTTCAGATTGACATTTTTCACACTGTTGAAAATATTCTGCTCTATCACATCACTGCGGGCCCGGAGCTGCACAAGCAGCTCCTTCATCTCTTCCCGCTTCGAACTTTTCACACCTTCTGCGCAGTCTCCGGTAAAACGACAGGCACATCGTAGAAATCGCAGATCATGACAGGCACACCAGGCCTTGATATCCGCCTCCCGGATCAGATACATAGGCCTGATCAGTTCCATCCCTTCAAAATTCTGGCTGTGCAGTTTGGGCATCATGGTCTCGATCTGTGCGCCGTACAGCATCCCCATCAATATGGTTTCGATCACATCATCATAATGATGCCCCAACGCTATTTTATTACATCCCAGCGCCTTTGCATTGGCATACAGATATCCCCGCCTCATTCTGGCACAGAGATAACAGGGACTGTTTTCCACCGACACGACCGCATCAAAAATTTCCGTTTCGAAAACAGTGATGGGAATGTCAAGCAAAGCCGCATTACTCTCGATCAGCTTTCTGTTCTCTTCCCGGTATCCCGGGTCCATCACCAGAAAGACAAGTTCAAAATTGTTCTTTCCATGCCGTTTCAGTTCCTGGAACAGCTTGGCCATCAACATGGAATCCTTGCCGCCGGAAATGCAGACCGCTATCTTGTCACCGTCCCGGATCAGTTCATACTCCCTGACTGCCCTCGTAAACCGGCACCAGATACTCTTTCTGTATTTTTTGATGATACTTCTCTCGATCTCCCCGATCCGGTCGCTGCCCTGTCTCTCCATATTCTCCTCTTGTTATTCGCTATCCTATGTGGAAAATCCCCACCATCTCATTCAACGCGGTTGCCTCTGCAGAGAGTTCCTCACTGGACGCCGCACTCTCCTCAGACATTGCAGAATTGTCACTTACGACACTGGCAATCTGATTGATGCCATTGACCACCTCTGCCAGACTTTTTGTCTGTCCCTCTGCTGCCTCCGACAGACCGCTCATCTGCTCTGCCAGACCCACGACTCCGGCCACCGACTCGGAAAGCCGTGCCGCCGTACCGTTGACCAGTTTCATCCCCCGCTCCACTGCTTCCCGGGAGTTTTCGATCAGTTCTGTCGATCTCTGTACGGCCTGCACACTTTCGCGTGCAAGATTGCCAACCTCATTGGCCACAACGGCAAACCCTCTTCCCATGTCGCCTGCCCGCGCCGCCTCTATCGACGCATTCAGCGACAACAGATCTGTCTGATCCGCAATCTCCTCAATACTGGAAATGATCGCATTGATGGCATTGGAACAGTGGTTGATCTCTTCCATCGCGTTGATCACCTGTTTCATCTCCTGATTGCTCAGTTCTATTTTCGTCCTCACATCACCGGCGCCCTCCGCAGCATTTCTGGCATATTCGGCATTTTCTTTTACCTGCTGCGAAATATCCGTCACCGTGGCCAGCAGCTCTTCCACTGCAGCCGCCTGACTGGTGGCACCATCCGCCAGCGACTGCGCGGCCTGTGCGATCTGCCCTGCACCGCTCGTCACCTGTTCGGCAGAAGAGGTGATCCCTTCAATCGTGCTGGTCATTGTAAAAGAAATATTTTCCAGCGCGCTCTTAATCTTGCCAAATTCCCCGGTATACGCCTGCTTCAGCGTAAATACAAGATTCCCCTGCGCAATCTCATTCAGTACATCCGCAACTTCATCAATATACGTTATGTATTCCTTCAGCCGTACCACCGTCTTATCAATGGATTTGGCCACCTCACCGATCTCGTCAGCGGAATCCACATCCAGTTCCACATCCAACTCGCCTCTGGCAATCTGATCCGCCACTGCGTGCAGCTTCTGGATCGGTTTGACAATCCCCGTGGCAATCCGTGAGATCATAATACACATAATTACGATCATCAATACGAACAGCACTACCGTACTGAGAATTACCCGGTAGGTATCCATATTGTATTCCAGACCCGGCATGCCACTGAGCACCACCCACCGGCTGTCCCCGGCCTGCGTCATATACCCGTAATTCTCCTCTCCGCCAAATCTATAGCGATAAGTACCATAACTGCCCGAAGAGAATCCCTGCTTAACACTTTCATCTATCTGCGCGTCCGCAATATAGGTATGCACCAAGGATGCATCCTCTGCATACATAATCATGCCGGCCTGTGTCATCAGCAGTAAAAACCCGCTCTCCCCCAGCTTCTGCTCCTGCATCATACCTGCCAGCGCCCCCAGGGAAAGATCTACACCCGCCACGCCTTCCATTTTTCCGTTTTCATCGTAAATAGGCGTTACAATACTGGATACCATCTCGCTGCTGGAAGCGGTAACATAAGGTTCTGATACGATCGTCGTCCCTGCGGCAACCACCTCATTGTACCAGCTCCTTGTGGTAATATCCCACTCACCGATCTCACTGACAAAGCCCGTATCCTCAAAAAACTGGCTCGAATCCACATCCGCCGCCCATACATCAACGATGCTGTCCGCATCTGTCAGGCGCATATTTTCCATCGTTTCCATCACCGCTGCAAACCCCGGTGCTTCCGTCACCTTTACCCCCGGCTCTACCTCATCAAACAGATTGAGCAGATCCCGATTCGCACCAAGCTGGCGGCTGATCTCCATATACTTGGTGAAATACCCGCTGATCTGATAAGACGCATTCTGCGAGATATCCATGATATTCTCATTCTGCAGGTTCTGTATCTCACTGCCGGCAATGAGGATAATCAAGATCCCTGCAATCACCAGACCGGCTACCGTTGGTGTAACCGTCCGGATCAGCATCTTTTTCCTGATGGATTCCCTGGCCCCTGATTGTGCCACTGCCGAGACTGCCATGGCCTGCGTCCCTTTTATCTTCTGTTTATCCATCTCATATTCCTCCCTCTTGGTGCTTTTTCCCACTGCGACCTCTTTTATTATACGCTTACTATACCGCTTCGCACAAGTGTCCATTTCGATTTTCCTGTCCTGACAGGAATACCTCATGTAACAAAAACGAGATATTTCCCTGCAGGCCCCTGCTGCCGGGAAATATCTCTTTTTGTCTTACCTAACTGCGCTTCAATCATCTGCCGCCTTGTGAAAGGATCTCATTGTTATGTACCATCCGAATATATGCCGCATATCATCTCAGAAATACCCGAGAAAGGTTTCGTCCCTGTCGGCAGATCAACCTTTTAAAACAAACCTTCTGATCAGTGTTTCCAGATTTTCCGACTGCGCTGACAACTCCTGGCTTGTGGCTGATGTCTCTTCCGCAGCCGCAGAATTGTTCTGGATCACTTCTGATATCTGAGTCACGCCCTGTTCAAGCTGCTTCATGGCTTCGGCCTGATCTACGGACAGATCGCTGATTTCCCTGGTCGATTCCGCCAGTTTCTTGATTCCGTTTATAACAGCCTCCATTGCAGCCGTAGCCTTGACCGTGATTTCATTCCCCCGCTCAATCTCCTGAATGGAATCTTCAATCAGTTTCTTTGTATTTACCGCAGAATTTGCACTGTCAGATGCCAGTTTGCCGATCTGGTCCGCAACCACGGCAAACCCTCTTCCGGCCTCACCGGCTCTTGCCGCTTCAATCGAAGCATTGAGAGAAAGCAGGTTAGTCTGGGATGCAATATCCTCGATTTCCGCGATGATATTGGCAATCTCCTTGGAAGTACTGTTAATACGCGCCATTGCCTGATTCAGATCCTTGATATCTTCGTTGCTTCTCTCAGCCGCATGCTCAAATTCTTCCGCATCCTTATAGGACTGACTTGCTTTTTCCGCACTGTTGACCACACCTTCTGTCACATTCTGTATGGTTGCCGTCAGTTCCTCCACAGCGCCTGCCTGATCTGTCGCCCCTTCTGCCAAAGACTGGGCACTCTCCGCCATCTGCCCTGCGCCAAGAGCCACCTCTTCCGATGCTTCGTTAATCTTACCCATGGTTTCACTCAGGGAGTCGGTAATCATCTCGATCGCTGTATCCAGTGCCTGAAATTCACCTCTGTAATCCACCTCCGAAACCACGTCAAAACGGCCTGCCGCGATCTCTTCCAGTACCCGGTTCAGTTCCTGAATATAGCTTCTGAGCGTAGCCGCCGCATCCGCAAAATGCTCTGTCATCTCGCCGATCTCATCCGGATACATCGGTGAGATAGTAATATTCAGATCACCCTGGCAGAGCTGCCTGGATGCCTCTTTTACTTTCTCAATAGGTTCCGCGAACAGTTTTCCCACAAAGAGCGCAATCTTCACTGACAGCACAAGCGCAATAATGATCACAAGCACCATAACGCCTGCCAGCACATATGTCTGAATTGACAGACTGTTCTTGACTCTGTTGCCTTCTGTCACATTCAGCGCGATCAGATCCTCTACCGCAGTCGTGAGTTTTTTAAGCGTGGGCTTGCCCTGTGCCATCAGCATGTCAAATGCCTCCTCATTCTGATTGCTCATTGCAAGTTTTTCCACTTCATTAAAAATACTGCGGTAAGCCGGCAGTGTCTCTTCTATAATGTCCATATACGGCTTCTCTTCCTCAGAAGTACAGTTTACCTTCATTTTGGCCAGGGCCGCATCTGTCTGTTTCTGTAGTTCGTCCAGTTCCTCCTGCGCATCTTTGAGTTCCGCTTCATCCTCCTGCAGAATCATCTCTCTTACAATCGATGGTTCTTTATTCAGATAGGTACTGAATATACCGATCTCACCTTGCGAGAAACCGTTTGTCACCAGCGCATTGCTGTAGCTGAAATTATTCCGAATCATAAAGATCAGCCCCAGCACACTCGATATACTGGCAATGACCACTACCAGTTCAAAGCAGAATTTCAGTTTTGCTTCCACTTTCATCTTTTTAATCTTATCTACCATCTTGCTACCTTCCTTAATTTGAAATTTAGCAGCCCTCCTCCTGATCCTTTCACGCCGTTTCCCAAAACATCGTGATATCCGTCCGGTCGCTGCCATTTAGCAAATTTAATATCATATATCTGATCTTTGAACAGTTCACGCACAACATTATATTCTTATGTCAAGGTGCAGGTCCGCCACTGCCAAATACGCCACAGCCCGTTTCCCCTGCGGGCCATAACTGAATGCAGCCATAATTCCGTATTTATTATACTCTAGTCCGGCGCAAGTAACAACAAAATTTTGACAAAAATATCAGTATGGCAGAGCGATCCGGGCACCTGCCCATGACAGAAATCAAACAATTATACCTGCCGTTCCAGCAACACATAATGACAGGATCTGGTCGTAAGGCTTTTGTAAAAATTGCCCGAAAAATTACCTTCATGAATCAGCGCCGCTATGCCTCTGAGGCTGTTTTTCTCCAGATACTCTCTGCACAACTCAGACAGTGCACCGCCCAGTCCGGCGTCCCGGCGTCCGGCGCCCATATAGAGGATTACATATTCCTCTGCCTTTCCAAACAGGCATCGGCTCTCCTTACTGCTGCTAAAGTTAGGCAGACAGATCAGAAATCCCGCCAGTCTTTTGCCGTGATATGCCAGGAATACCATCTCAAAATTCAAAACCCATCTCAGCTTTCCGAACATTTTTCTGAACTGCCGGCGGCTGAGAGGTTTATATACGGGAAACCCGCAATAGACCTCTGTCAGCAGGCCATATATGGCATCCAGATCCTGCCGGAAATGACGTCTGTCCGTATGTCGTATCTCATACCCTTTTTCTCTGCTGTAACGCAGTCTGTCTTTACACTTTATACCCGCATCTCCCTGCCCGGGTGTACGGAGGTAATTGGAATAATAGCGCTCCTTGACCGTAAATCCCGCCGCTTCCCATAACCGCACATAATACGGCGGATTATAAGGCTCGCCCGTGTAGGTCTGCGCGAAATGATCGGTCTTAAACCGGTACCTAATCCAGAAGGAACAGTCCACCGGACCGGTCAGGCTGGTCCGCCCCTTTTCTCTGGCCCTGTCTGCAAGATAAGAAAACAAAAGTCTGACTGCCTGCACATCTTCATGACTTTCAAAAAAGCCTGCGTAAGCGGTGTCATCCTCTTTGTAAAAAGTCAGAATACAGCGGGCAAGAACCCTCTGCCCACCGCCTTGTCCGTATCCCCTGACAAGACAGGCAACGATTTCGAAATCACGGCTCAGGGGATGTCTGCCTGTCAATATCTGCCTTTCCAGACCCTTCTGCCGGGGGTACAACGCCCTGTCATAGATGGCAGCGGGCAGGCCAAGAAAATCGCGGATATCCTTTCTCGACTTAACTTCCGTGCACCGGTACTCCATTGTCTCATCTCCCCAGTCTTTCTATCGTCCCCGCCAGACCGTCCACCCTGATCCGTTCCCCTGTCCTGAGCAGCTTTGTTGCGTTTCTGACATTGACTACCGCCGGTTTTTTCAGTTCTCTGCTGATGATGGCCGTATGGCTCAGTAACGAACCCTGTTCCGCCACCACACCGAGACAGTCGCGAATCAGAAACACCCAGCCGGGATCGGTTGACCTCGTGACCAGTATCCTGCCTGCGGCAGCCGCGCCCGGCACCGGTGTGTCCATGACCAGTGCCTCGCCTTCCACAACCCCTTCCGAGATACCCGTTCCCTGCAGATCATCTCTCCATAAAGAGGCTGGCTGGCCCAGATAATGCAGTTCATGCAACACCGTATTGTGAAAAACCAGCCGGCCAAAACCGTGCAGTTTCCTGAAATGCTCATATTGCCGCCTGCGTTTTTCCACCAGGTCCCTTAACGCTCCCTGCTTGTGGCAGCCGGCTGCGATCTCCGCATCATAAAGATAAAAGATATCTCTGGCCTGTTCCAGCATCCCTTCTGCGGCCATGATCCCGCCGATTTTCAAAAAGATATCTCTTGTAAACCCAAACAGCCGGCTCCTGTTAAGTCTTGCCCGCTCTCTGTTGCGAATCCCATTGCATGCCCGGCGCACCCAAAAGCCCTGCCGTCCGCCCCTGGCCGGCGCACGTTTCTCCTGCTGCGCCCGCCTCCGGTCGGCGCCGGACCCGGTTCCAAGATATGCTGTCAACAGCCCGGGATCGGTGCGATATGTCCTCGTCTCCAGCTTCAGTTCTTCCGGTATTCTGTCCCCGTAAGCGGCAATATACGCAGCGGCCGCTTTTTTGTAACCTGGCGAATCCTCTCCGTCTCTGTCGTATAGGGCCTGAAGTTTTTCCAGCGCAGTCACCGGCTTCATACTCTCCAGTTCGCGGACCTGCGCAATCAGTTTCCTGCCTGCCCCCTGTCTTCCTCTTCCAGCCATCCAGGTAGACAAAAATGTATCCATGTCATTGATCAGTGTGATATCCCAGTTACGCAGAAATTCCTCTTTTGCTTCCTCATAAAGTGCAAACAGCTGCTCTATATCGGCTGCTTTTTCATACCTCGCCCGGTATTGTGCCAGCGTCTTCGTAAAATACGCTTGCAGCCGCTTCATCTGCGCGGGCACGGTGAGCAGATATTTTGCGAAACGGACGCCAATGGTCAGTTTTGTCCCGGCACGAACCGTTATCTTTCTGTAATAAATCCGGCTGTTTTGCAGTCCCATCATCTCCTGCCAGACTGGGATGATTCTGCCGCTGCAGGGAAGAAGTCTCAGTATCGTATACCAGTTACTGATCCGATAATAAATCCTGCCGTTTACCGTATCCACCATATCCCGCAACAGATCGTCCATCTCACGTACGGCTTCCCGGTCAAGCGTGATCCGCAGCAGACAGTTTTTAAAGATCCGGTAATAAATATCCTTTACAAAACTTTGCGTCAGGGGGAGAGAAACCCCTGGATAGCTTTCCACGATATTGCTGTTATCCAGTATAATCTCTTCCCCGTCTTGCCCCAGCGTCGTAATGGGTCTTGCCTGCAAGATATACAAAAGACCGCCTTCCAGTGCAAACTCTATATCCATCTTCCGTCCGAAGATCTCTTCGATCTGCTTTCCCAGAGATACCAGTTCCCGTATCTGTCCCTCTGTAAGCCTGGCCTTCCCGTCACCGTTTGGAATGGTTATGTATGTCTGATCATCCGTATTATAGTGATATGCCGTCGTATGTATCTCATCATTGACGACATGACTTCCCAGTCCCTCGCCCACGACAATGCAATATTCATTCAAAATTCCCAGCGGATTGGCCGTAAACAGGACGCCGGACACTTCACTGTTAACCATTTCCTGAATGATCACATAGCCGGACTTTTTCTTTCCGTAAGAGGCGGCTACCTTCCCGGCGGCCATTCCGACCTCCTCCCTCTTTACATTCAGCAGCGTCTCATATTCTCCCGCATGTGACCGGCAATCGGAATCTTCCCCGCTGCACGATGATCTGACCGCAAAGTACTCTCTCTCACTGAATGACAGATCCGGCATCTCCCTGCCTGCCTCTGCCGCATCCAGAAGCAGAAACGGCGGTACATGTATGCCACTGCTTTGCAGTATCCTCAAATTCTCTGCTTTCATACCCGCGCCTTTCCGCCGGCTCACAACAGCTTAAATCCCCTGCTGATGCTCAGCAGATAGACAGCCACCGTCAGCAGCATAATAGATTCCTGTATATAAGTATATCGCTCCACTTTGTCCACAATCTTATAACGCGAGGGATCTTTCCTGAAATCCAGAAATACAAGACTCATCCAGGTCACATCTGCCACCAGCAGCAGTACTGATATTTTGCTCAGATTCCATACCAGTATGAAATTTGTCACGATATCCACCCATGTCACGATAAAAACAAAGTCCGTGGCTTTCCGATAGCCAAACAGCTTACTGTATGTCACATACTCCGTTTCCTCTTCCGGCGCCCGTATCTTTCTGGACACTTCCCAGATCAGCGCCGGAAAATACAGCGTAAAAACCGCCAGCACATTGTACAGATTCATGATTTCCAAATCATATTTGATGATGGCAAAAGAGATGACATACAGATTCATAATCATCTGTACAGGATTGTGCGTAAGCAGGGCAAGCGGCAGCGATTTTTGTATCTTATGTTTCTGGAAAAACCAGACAGCCATCAAAGAGCCATAGGTATACAGAATCAGGCAGAAAACAAAATGCCGCCCCGGCATAAACAAAAAATTCAGACACAGCGTCACTGTGATCAGTGCAGAGGCAAAAATCTTCAGATCTCGCTTGGTAACCCGGCCGGATGGCAGCGGACGGTGTGCAAACAGTCTGCAGTCCAGTTCATAATCTTTGAAATCATCGGCAATTCTCAGCCAGCATAAAAAACTGAATACCGTAAATCCCAGTATCACTTCCTGTATCCCCAGACTGAAATCCGTCCTGCTTTGATTGAGCAGGACAATAAAATAAATCTCAAATGCCACAATATATCCCAGCAACAGCCGCGATGGTATGGGATACATCTCTTTCGTATAAATATGCAGTCTTTTGAGCATCTCTCCCCCTCCTTGCCATGCTTCCCAAAAGCCTTTCTTATTCTGATTTTACATGCCGGTTATCACCCCTATTTTTTCTCCGGCAGATACCCGCACCTCGACCCCCTTTTTGCTTTGCGCGATAATATCCCCATCCAGCTTCACTTTATCTTGTTTTATCAATAGCACAACAGTAGAGCCGCCATATTCAAAATATCCTTTCTCCTCTCCTCTGCGAAACTTATGCTTTGGATGATTTACGATCGCCCCTATCGTCAGCGCCCCGACTTCTATCTGTATGATCTCGCCCAGATGTTCCGTCGCAAGCACAGAGACCGTTCTGCTGTTTGCCGTATAAACCCGATACTTTTCCGCTATTGGCCGCACCGTATGCAGGATGCCCGGTATATGCCAGCTATCTTTTATCACACCATCGTCGATAAAGATATATCTGTGATAATCCGTCACTGCCAGCCTGAACACCAGACAGAGTCCATTTTCATAGGCACCGGCCAGTTCTCTGCCTTGCCGGCCCACGATATCTCTGATCCGATATGTCGTATGCTTGATTCTCACGCTCGCATACTTCCCGGCCTCATATACGGACAGCCTGGACGTCGCCGGCGCAAGCAAAGACGATTTCCTCTGATCCGCTTCCACCCGCTGCCGCCTTATGAAAAAATCATTGAACGACCGAAACTGCGCAGGCCCGATCTCCTCCGTATCTGTCAGAAACTTCTTACTGAATTTTGCAATTTTATGCCTGCTCAGGCGGCTTTTATAATAACACCCAAGCAGCCTGTTAAAACCGCTGCCCGTCACCGCTTTTAACAAAAATCTGCCCGGCCCGGTATGATAAAAAAAGTGTAGCAGTGTTTCCTGTGTCTCTTTCTCCTCTATGTAAGTTTTATTTTTCCGATCATATGTTCTCATAATATGCAGACCAGTACCGAGACTATCACTGCCAATATGGGAAATATCAGATACCAGATACCGACCGGTTTCTTAATATCCACATGTAACACAAACAAAAACGCGACGACAAGATATAATACCACCACCATAATATCACCGCCGCGCAGTAGCATTCCCCCATCTGCGCCAGCCATCGCCGCACCTTTTGCCATCGCCTGCCCTATGACCCGGTACAGGGGCAGTATCAGTGCCATGTAAGTGACCGGCAGGCCTTGATAACAGGTAATCCTGCCTTCGTCCTGTTTCGCAGTCAGGACAGAAAACCATGCCAGACGCGTGATACCCGCCAGCGTATAGAGAATCGCCGTTGCCACAATGATTATCGCATTTATATTCTGTCCCATACGAAACAGCAACAGCACCGGCAGGAGCAAAGATACCGTTACATCCGCCAGCGAATCTATCTGTACGCCGTATGCCTCCTCTGTTTGTGTCCGTTGACACCTTCTGGCCACCGGCCCGTCAAACAGATCACACAGACCACCTGTGATCAGGCACAAAAGTCCTGCCCTGATATGCCTCTCCTCCCCGCCCTGCAGCAGATAAAAGATGCCGCACAGCGCTGCTCCCACTCCCACATATGTCAGAATCACCGATTTATGGTAACATCCAATCAATAGCCGCTTCTTTCCCATTTTTGTTTCCTGTCATAAAAGTGCAGACAAACAGCAAGTCGTTAACTTTTATATATTTTTCCTTATTTTTAATCTGTGCAGAATCATATTGACAACGATATGTGTCACTGCACCCAGGAACAGATAAGCGAGATATCTGCCAAAAGAAAGGCGGGCGCAGACTGCCAGAATCCAGAATACCCCCACCAGAGAATCTATCTGGTCTATGACAAAAAAAATCCCGCCCGTCCATCCCCTGCCGGTCTTCCCTTCCGCTATCCCCAGTCTTCTTTTGAGAAAGCTGTTAGGCAACTCGCACAACATATAGACCAGACCGGTCAAAAATCCGCTGCACACATTCGTCCACAATCCGTTGTGACAGCGTGTGTACCATTCATTATATGCCTCCAGCCCCCAGGTCCGGCAGGCCAGCCCCCACAGCATCTGAAAAAAGACGACAAAGACAATCATCGAGCAAAATCCGCTTACTGTCTTGTGGTCACCCAGTACCCGTTTGCCATCTCTAAAGACCCGGTACCGGTCTATAGGATATCGGTGTGCCCTGTAAAAAGAGGTTTTGGTAAATACCATATTGGCTACACCGCCCAAAATAAGCGGCAACATCGTTATGTACATACTGCAGATGGTTTTCATACTGTTCCATTCCGCCGCCGGTTATCCGATTGCTTTCCCTATCATTATGATCTCACAGGCAAAAAACGCAATCCCCCAACACAATACACCGGCCGCTGCCAGATCTTTGATAATCCTGATCTCTGTCCTGATCTCTCTGCTCTGCATGTCCATAATATGTTCTATGCCCGTATTCAGACATTCCGCAGAAAAGACGCCCGCCGCCGTGATAATCTGGCAGAGATAGCCAGACACGGAAACCCCTGACGCAATATTGGCAATGATGGACAGAAAGAGGATCAGACAATAATACTTATAGTTCTTTTCCGTTCTTATCGCGTATGCCAGCCCTTTTGCCGCACAAATGATACTCGCTGTAAATGTTTTATTTTTCATCATGATCCGATTTCATCAGCAGTCTGCGATTTTTCCTGTCTTGTTGCATGCAGGGGCACTGCAGCTTATGTCTGCCATACCCCCGGTTACCTTACAGCTGATCCACGATCCCGCTGATCAGCGTTTTAAATTGCACTGCCACACGGTCAGCCGTCTCCTGTACTTCTTTGTGATCAAGGGGCTGGCTGGCCATGCCTGCCGCCAGATTGGTAATACAGGAGATACCGCACACCTCCATTCCCATATGGCGCGCAGCCATGGCTTCACAGGCCGTACTCATACCCACGGCATCTCCGCCCCAGGCTCTGCACATCCGGATCTCGGCAGGCGTCTCGTAGGCAGGCCCTGTCAGCTGCACATACACCCCTTCCTGCAAGGTAATGCCCAGTTTTTGTGCCTGGGCTTTGATGATCTCACGCAGCCGCAGGCTGTAGACCTCACTCATATCAGGAAATCTCACGCCCAGTTCATCCAAATTGGCACCAATCAGAGGATTGGGGACTCCGGTTGCGATATGGTCCGTGATCAGCATGAAGTCTCCCGGCCTGAAATCATAATTCACACCACCGGCCGCATTGGTAAGGATCAGCTTCTTGGCTCCCATAAGTCCCATCAGCCGTGTGGGAAGGACTACGTCAGACATCGGATAGCCCTCGTAATAATGTACCCGGCCCTGCATAATGACTACCGGGACTTTTCCTATATGTCCGAACACAAACCTTCCCTTGTGTCCTGCCACTGTAGAGGTAGGAAATCCTTTGATCTCCGTATAGGCAACCGTATCCACCACATCAATTTCCTCTGCATAGTCACCCAGGCCGGAGCCCAGGATCAACGCTGTCTCAGGCTGAAAATCCGTCTTCTCCCTGATACTTTCCAGACATATTTTTAATTTATCATACACTTCACTCATGTTCCTTCTCCTTATTCACCTAAGCTCTGACCAATCATTGCGGCTTTTTCGTATGTTTGATTTGTCGTTTCATCAGATCCGAAAAATACTGAATGACAGGACCTGCGGTCAGCGCTGTGATCACTGTGATCACACCCAGTTTACCGCCCAGGACAGTCCCCAGCACGATACATCCCAGATCAAATAATACCTTTACCACCCGGTACTCTCTGCGCACCCTGTCCCGGATCACCATCACCACTCCGGTAAAGGGATCCAGGCCGATATCAGCCGTGATATACATGGCAACACCTGTATAAAGAAGCAGACAGCCCGCCGCCGCCCCTGTTATCTGTGCCGGCAGGGTCCGGACCGGAAAGAGAATCTGATGCAGTTTACCGCCCATATCCACGAACAGGCCGTAGGGAATGATATAAATAAAGGTCCCCACATTGACATAACGTCTTCCTGTAAAAAATATGCCGGCCAGCAAAACAAGGTTGACCAGATTGGATGCCATGCCAAGCTGTTGCTGGGAAAGGGATGCCGCATTTCTGATCCCGTCATAGACAATGCCAACCGGATCATTCCCCAGCGCTGACGCCGCATTGAAGGCCACCCCTGTTCCTACCAGCATAATCCCGGCCACTGCCAGAAGCATTTCACGTATCTTTACTTTCTTCAATAATCATTCTCCTCTTTGCGTCCGGCTGCGGCAGCCTTGTCTCCCTCACCGCCGCTTTCCCGCCATGTTATAACAATTCTTGCAATACCGAACTGCCTATCGTGCCCTGCGGCATGGAAACGCCGAAATTCTCCGCTATGGATGCGCCGATCACCGCAAATGTATCACGTTCTTTCAGCGCGCCGCCCGGCCCCATCTTCTTTCCATAAGCCACAAAAGGCGCATATTCCCTTGTATGGTCCGTACCACTGTAAGTCGGATCATTTCCATGATCGGCCGTCAGAATCAGCAGATCATCGCTTTGCAGTACGTCCAGTAATTCTCCCAGACCACGGTCAAACTTTTCGATCTCTCTTGCATAGCCTTCCACATCCCTGCGGTGTCCCCACAGGGCATCAAAATCCACCAGATTGACAAAGCAAAGGCCGTGGAACTCTTCTTTGCAGATAGAGACAGTCTGCTCCATTCCATGCACCGAACTGTCTGAATGATACGTTTTTGTAATACCTTCCCCGCAGAAAATATCATGGATCTTTCCTACGCCGATCACATCAAATCCCGCATCTTTCAGTGCATTGAGCACTGTGGGACCGGTCGGTTTCAGTGCATAGTCGTGCCGGTTGCTGGTACGTTTGAACTCTCCCTTTTTCATACCCGTATACGGCCTTGCTATCACCCTGCCGACTCTCCACTCATCTTTCATGGTAATCTCTCTGGCAATCTCGCAACAGCGATACAGGTTTTCCAGACCAAAAGTCTCCTCATTGCCACAGATCTGCAGAACAGAATCCGCGGAAGTATACACGATCATAGCGCCTGTACTGATCTCTTCTTCTCCCAGTTCTTCTATGATCTCCGTACCGCTGGCACTTTTATTGCCGATCACCCGCCTGCCGCACTGCTTTTCCAGTTCTGCAATCAGTTCCGGTGGAAAGCCCGTATCCGTAAATGTCTGAAATGGCTTCATGGTCCTGATACCCATCATCTCCCAGTGCCCTGTCATGGTATCCTTGCCCCTGCTCAGCTCTCCCAATCGCATATAACGCCCCAGCGGCCTCTCCACACCTTCCATCTGTCCTGCCGTATGGAGATTTAAAAGGCCCAGCTTTCTCAGATTGGGAATGTCCAACGTCCCCATCTTCTGCAGAATATGCCCCAGCGTATCCACGCCCCTGTCTCCAAACTCCGGAGAATCAGGCATGGCGCCGATCCCCAGGGAATCCAGTACGATCACAAAGATTCGTTTATATCCGTTCATTTTTCTCACCTCTGTTTCCGTTTTTCTCGGTCATTCTATGCCAGATTTTTTGGTCCGAATCCCAGCGGAAGGAGTTCTTTCAGAGTAAAAATCTCATATTGCTCTCTACCGGTGGCCAGAATAATCTGAAAAGTTTCCGGGTCACAAAATTCCATCATCACCTGTCTGCAGACACCGCAGGGTGAGGCATACTCTGTCAGAACACCGTTTTTCCCGCCTACCACACAGATGGCAGAAAACTCTTTTTCCCCTTCGCTGACAGCTTTGAAAAATGCGGTCCGCTCCGCACAGTTTGTCGGTGTATAAGACGCGTTTTCGATATTACAGCCCGTATAGAATCTGCCGCTCTTTGTCAAAAGTGCGGCGCCTACCCGAAAATCCGAATAGGGCGTATAAGAAAATGCCATCTGTTCCACCGCCAGATCTATCATTTTTTGCACTGTCTGTTGATCCATCGCTCCACACCTCCCGGACTTAATAACCGGTAGCCTGTTCATTTTTTACAAGTTTGATAATCCGGCTCGTACCCAGACGATCAGCCCCCAGTTCCAGGAAATGGTATGCATCTTCCAGCGAAGAGATACCGCCTGCCGCCTTGATTTTTACATTCGGTCCGATATGGCCGGCAAACAGTTCAACGTCGGCAAAAGTCGCCCCGCCGGTCGAAAACCCGGTGGATGTCTTGATATAGTCAGCTCCTGCACTCGTGACAATCTCGCACATCTTACACTTCTCTTCTTCTGTCAGCAGGCAAGTCTCAATAATAACTTTCAGTATCTTATCCCCACATGCTGCTTTCAGGGTGCGGATCTCTTCTTCAATCAAATCATACTTTTTGTCTTTCAGCCAGCCGATATTGATCACCATATCAATTTCCGCCGCACCATTTGCAATGGCATCACGGGTTTCAAACTCTTTTGTCTTCGTAGTCATATAACCGTTGGGGAATCCGATCACGGTACATACTGCCGTCTTCCCTCCCATATATTCGCTGGCCTGTCTGACATAGCTGGGCGGAATACATACCGATGCAGTCTCATATGCCATCGCATCGTCACAAATCTGCCTGATCTCATCCCAGGTAGCCGTCTGCAGCAGCAATGTGTGATCTACATGTTTCAGCATTTCATTCTTATTCATATTTTTAATCTCCTATTTCTAGTTCCGCAGAACTCCTCCTTGCCCTTTTCTCTGCAGAAATCTCCGGCTGCTCACG
>CANPIC010000033.1 GCA_947574055.1 uncultured bacterium | reverse complement strand
TTTTTCTACCAGTTTTTTTCTGGCTTGTCCGCCGCTCGTTTTCCGCGGTGGAATTACATGTTAGCATCTTCTTCCTATATTTGTCAACACCTAATTTACATTTTTTTCAATTTTTTTCGCAGATGAACTTAAAGTATTACAAAAGTGGCGAAAACAAAGCCGGCATCATAAGAGTCACGGGCAGATCCGCCCGTGACTCTTCTTTCATCAAACCTTTATCCAGATATCTTTATCCAGCGTTTTTATCATTGGTCTTGCTCTCAATCCAGGTTTATGAACCCTTCCGTTCTTCCTGCTCTGTCAAAACCTGCATTGTCGTTTGCCACACCCATGGCATACTCCTGACGGAGAGTGAACTTAGACACCAGGCCTTTGAGCATCTCTGCCTGGCTGGAAAGTTGCTCGCTGGCTGCGGCACTTTCCACTGCGGTGGCAGAATTGGTCTGCACCACACTGGAAATCTGGTTGACACCGGTTGTGACCTGTTCAACAGCGCCGGCCTCCCGTTCTGCTGCTTCTGCTATCATATCCACTTTGACAGCAGCGGTCCTGACTTTATCCACTACCTTAGTCAGAGATTCCGCCGTCGAATCCGCAATTTCCATTCCCCTCTTAACGGCTTTGATAGAATTTTCGATCAGTTCCGCCGTATCTTTGGATGCTTCCGAGCTCTTGCTTGCAAGGGTTCGCACTTCATCAGCCACAACAGCAAACCCCTTGCCGGTGACCCCTGCCCGCGATGCTTCCACTGCCGCATTAAACGCCAGCAGATTTGTCTGGAATGCAATGTCTTCAATCGTCTTGATAATCTTGCCGATTTCGCTGGAAGTACGGGTGATCTCTTCCATAGCCGTTATCATTTCATGCATATACTGGTTACATTCTTCCATTTCATCGCCTGCCGTGTCAGACTGTTCCTTTGCCAACAGGGCATTTTCCGCCGTATCCTTGACCTGATAAGAGATATCCGCAATCGTAGCAGCAAGTTCTTCCACGGCCGCTGCCTGTTCCGTTGCTCCCTGGGAAAGCGCCTGGGCGCCATCCGATACCTGCTCGGAACCGGCCGATACTTCATTGGCACTGATATTGATCTGCCCCAGTGTAGAACTGAGATCACGGTTCAGTTTACGGATGGACAACAGCAGGTTACCGAAATCGCCCACATAATTCTGCTCCGCTTCCGTACGCACGTCAAAATTACCCTCAGCCATTTCCCGCAATATTCTGGACGCATCAGAAATAACAGATGCCAGGATTGCCGTCATGTTTTTAAAAGATTTTGCCAGGCTACCCAGTTCATCCCGGGAATGATATGTAATATTAATATCAAAGTTACCACCAACGATCTTATTGGCAGCACCTTCCAGTTCACGCAATGGACGCGTAATCAGTCTTGTCAGATAAACAGACAGAATCAGGGTAATGACCAGTGCCGTTCCCGCCAGACCGAGTTGTTCGAAAATCAAGGTTTTCTGCATGGAGACAGTATTCAGATAGTCTTGTTCTGCGCTCTGCTCTGCAGAATTGCTGATCCGTATCAGCATATCCACAGTATCGTCTATTAAAGGCTGGTATTCATTGAGCAGCAGTTCCTGCGCTGCCTCTTTGTCTGCCTGCGCCGTCTCGATTACCGTTTGCTGCAATGTGATAGCCTGCGTCAGGCTTGCAGCAAACTCGTTCATCAGTTCTGTCTCATCGGTGAAGTTGGCAAACACCCATTCGGAGTTTTCTTCCAGGCCGTTTAATTCCTTTTTGATGTCTGCCAGATAGCTTTCCCTTTTATCGGCATCATCCGTAACGGTATAAAAAGTAAGATCCTTGACAACTATCTGCAATCCCCGGCGCATGTTCATAATCCGGTTGGTAATCTGATATCCTACATTATAAAAGTCAGAATATTTCTGCGCATTTTTCTGCAGCCCCCTGATTGATGTCACCACTGTGATACAAAACAGGACGATGATCAGCATAAATGTAACCAATAGTTTTGTTCCGATTTTCAGATTTTTCATTTCCATCTCCTTGTACTTTACCCGAAAGTTTCTCACGCGTTCTTTCTTCATGGCATTATATTGATTATAATAGATTCCTTGTGATCTGTCTACTTTCCGCTCTTCTCTTTTTATGAAAAATTAAGAAACACAAATATTTTTGCCCATGAATGGTAACAAGTGATTGCCAAACTGCCATTTACACGACAAACGCATGCATGACAAGCAGAAAGAGCGTCCGCGAAACACGTGTATAGTTACAGGGGATGAAAAACTGGTTGCATTTTATCATAGGTACAGAAAAAGCGAAATCCCAGGCTTTTCAGCAGTTCCTTAGCCTCTTGCAGACCGGCGCCCAGGTGAGCCGGCGTATGGCTGTCACTGCCGATGGTAATCATCTCACCGCCCAGTTCCCGGTATTCTTGTAAGATATGGACAGAAGGTGTCGTATCTTTCAGGCCATATCGGTGGTATGAAGTATTCAGTTCTATGCCCTTGCCGTCTCTGATAACGACCTGCAATATTTCCCTGACAAGGGGTCTGATCTTTTCATATGGATACACACCCTTTTCATCATACCGCACAATGAGATCCATATGCCCTAAGACACTGTAATTGTGATAAGTATTGACCAGATGCAGCATTTCTTCATAATATCGCTGATGGTATTCCTTCTGACTTCTGGTTCTCTGAAAATCCTGCGTCCAAAATTCCAGGTCATCGATCTGATGGATGGAAAGAATCACAAAATCGAGCGGGTATTTCTGAAACAGTGTTTCATACTGCAAAACCGTATGGGCCTGCATGCCAAACTCCAGCCCCGCTTTCAAGGTTATTTGTGTCTCATATAGACATTGCAATTCTCTGATTTGTGCAAAATAGAGGGGATAGTCCACATTTGCGAGCAGTTCGTCTCCCCGGCAGACAATCGGCCGACCGCTGTCCCAGTCATCCTTGATCCCGTAATCTACATGATCTGTAAAACATATCTCCTGAATCCCTCTGGCAACAGCATCTTTGACGACCTGTGCCATCGGATATACCGAGTCATCACTAAACTGCGTATGCACATGATAATCCGCCAGCATATTTGTCTCCTCCTATTATATAATCTATGGGTTCCCGGTCAGTCCTGCACTTTCGCGCACTGCCTGGCGGCAGACGGGACTGTCAGATACAACAACTGCTTTTTTCATCCGGCATCCTTTCCTCTTTGGTCAGATCATTGAGCCAGACATATTTTCGGTAGTGGCAGTACACGGCCGGCAATTTGATGATCTCATCCAGATGTAGGATAAAATAGACTGCCAGAACCGGAAGCTGTGCCACAAAGGCACACAAATATCCCACCGGGACAGTAATACACCACAGAGTCACCGCATCACAGACAAGACCGAAACCGGAGTCGCCGCCAGCAGGGAAAATTCCCCCGATCGTCATACTGTTGACAGACTTGCCCACAAGATAATACGCGCACATAAACAGCATCCCTTTCAGATAACGCTCTGCCTCCGGAGTCAGTGTGACCACCTGCAAGATAAGCGGTGTTACAATCAGTAATAACAGACCTGATAACAGGCCACAGACAAGAGCCGCCTTTGTCAACACTCTGCCTGCTCTTTTGGCTTCCTCAAAATGACCTGCGCCAAGTTCATTGCCGATCAGGATACTTCCTGCACTTCCAAGTCCAAGACAGAGGCAGATCACCAGGTTTTTGGAGATATTGGCAATACCGCTCGCGGCGGCCGCATCTGCTCCCAGATGTCCCATAATCACAGAATACATGGTAAACCCACCACCCCAGACAAGTTCATTGAGCAAAACGGGGCCCGTCTTTTTCCAGAAGCGCCTGGTCAGATTGCCACCGGCTTTTCCCAGGCATATTCTGACTTGTTTCATTTTCAGCTGCCCATAACCGATACACCAAAGCGTCTGTAACCCGGTTGCCGCCACTGTGGCCAGCGCCGCACCCCGTACCCCAAGAGCAGGCAATCCCAACAGCCCAAATATCAAAATCATATTCAGGACGATGTTAAAAAGAACGGTCATACTACTGATAATCGTACTCAGCCTGACGGCGTCACAGTTTTTCATGGCAGCCAGATACACCTGCGACACTGCGGACAGCAGATAAGAAATTCCCACATACCTGAGGTAAATGCTGCCTGCCGCAATCAGTTCCGCTTCCCCGGTAAATAAGCGCATAACAATGCCCGGAAACAAAATCGCTCCCGCCGAGAAAAAAGCAGCCGACAGGCAGGAAATACCAAGCACAAGGCTCACGGTCCGGGAAATGCCATCATAGTCCCTTTTTCCGTAATATTGTGCGACGAACATATTTTCCCCGATGATAAAGGCCGTCATAAAAAGATTGCATACAAATGTCACCTGAGACGCCAGGGATACTGCCGTCATGTCACTTTGTCCCGTCCGTCCCAGCATGATCGCATCACTGGCTCCCACCAGCGCAAGCATGAATTGCTGAAAAGCGATGGGCAGAACCAGGCGAAAGAATTTTTCCTGCAAAATCGCAGATTGTTTCATACAGATCTCTCCCTTCCCATTTGATCCCTCGTTACGTAACCGCAAAATCCTGCTGATCCAGGCACGGCTTTGATCATGCAAACGATTCTCTTTTTCAACAATATCATGTATTTCTATAAATTTCTTTCAATATATCGCATTATAGTATAACAATCTTTTATATTCCTCTGAAACCAAAAGGGCATGCGCAGTCTTCCGCGCAATGCCCCAAGCCAAAAGTCAGTATGTTACAGCGTCGCCTTCCACGCCCTCCTTTCTTGCATGCTGCAAAAGCCATGCAGTCCAGTCCGGATAATATTTAGCCAATATATGAGTGTCGTCTGTCGTACATGCCTCTGACAGGTTTCCGCTCCCGTCATCGAAAAGTTCATTTGCATCCAGGTAAAATATCGTCTTATCATCCGCCATCTGCGCCAATGCTTCATTAAACCGGTCAATATTTTCATTGTTGTATATCGGGGAAGATGCCGATTTCTGCTGTGTTATATGCAGATTGGCTTCAAGAAAAATCAGTGCCTGTGGCTGCAGTTCCCGGATTCTCTCCAGCATTTCCCTGTATTTACGCACAGTATTTGCGAAATCATATCCCAGTTCATTGATCCCCATCATCACATATATCTTGCCAAACTCCTGCTCCGAAAGGACCGTTTCCAGCCGCTTCTTCTCCCCGGACACCGTCGGAAACTTTTGTGAAAAGACCTTGTAAACACTCATCCCCAGATCCGCCACCACTTCCGCATTGCCCAGGTCCCCGTATTCCTGCAGCCCTACCGTGCGGGAATCTCCGATAAACAGGGCATCATCAAAATAAGTCCGGTCGGCTGTGTACATTTGCGGCTGCTGCCCCAGGTCCTCATTGCCTTCTTTGGCAATCATCTCTTCGCTTTCCGCCAGTGCCAGGTCGTTTACCTCTCCCTCCGGCAGGCAGGCCGCTTCCTCCGTCTCCGGCTCTGCCTCATCCCCTGCCATTTCCTTCTGCTCCGGCCCCATGCCCGCTGCCGTCTCCACTGTCATGCTGTCACTCCCGCCGGCCTTATCGCCCGCTGCTTCCCGCACCGATGCCATCACCGCCTGCGCCTGATCGGCAGCATCGGACAGCCATCGCCCCATCTCCCCGCTCCGGATCATCCCATAGGTCCATACCGACGCCGCCACTGCCAGACTTACCAATAATAATATCGTATAGGAACATTTTCTTCTGTTTCTTCCTTGCATATCCGTTTTCCTCTTTAGAATTGATAATACAAAAACGGATCATCCAGACCCATATACATACAATATACACATCCCCAGAATAACAGCAGCAAGCCAAATGTTGCCAGGAACGTATATTTCCTCTTTTCATACATATGACGGGGAATACCGGTACAGCAAAAGAGCGCGGCCGCCAGAGGCAGGAAATAAGCGGCTGCATATTTCGCAAAGTCCCCCTCAAATACATTGGTTCCCCCCTGTCCGAAAAAGGGAAACAGCCGGCCCAGATAACTCATAAACTGTCCCATATCCGAAACCGCAAAGACCAGCCAGGACAGCGGGATCACTACCAGCATATAAAGATGTCCCAGAATTGGCAGCCGGTCAAAGATGTTTGCCAGTCCCTTTTTTTCCAGCAAAAGCAGCATAAAAAGGAAAAAGCCCCACACTACGAAATTCCAGCTTGCCCCGTGCCATAACCCTGTCAACATCCAGACCAAAAACAGGTTGCGGTATGGATGACGCCGATTGCCACCCAGCGGTATGTATACGTATTCCCTAAACCAGCCGCCCAGCGTCATATGCCACCGCCGCCAAAATTCTGTCATCGAACGTGCCAGATACGGATTGCGGAAGTTATCGGGAAATACAAATCCCATCATCTGCCCCAGGCCTTTGGCCATCAGAGAATATCCGTAAAAATCAAAATAGATCTGAAAGGAAAAAGCCGCTATGCCCAGCCAGGCCAAAGGTGTGGAAATGCTTTCGAATCCAATGGTATTGATCTGGGTCCACAGATTGCCCACCCGATTCGCTATCAGCACTTTCAGCGCCAGACCGATGGTAAATTCACGAAGCCCTTCTTCCACCTGTGCAAAAGAATGAATCCGGAATCGCATCCTGTCCTGCACCTGACTGTATGTGACAATCGGACCTGCGATCAGCTGCGGGAACATGCACAGATACGTCCCCAGCGTCAGAAGCGACTGCTCTGCCGGCACCTTTTTGCGGTAGACATCAATCAGATAAGAACTGATCTGAAACGTATAAAAACTGATACCGACAGGAAGGACCAGATTTGCCGCGGGAATACTTCTCGCACTTCCCATCCTCTCCAGCAGCAGGTTCAGATTCGCACTCAGAAAATCAAGATATTTAAACACAAACAGGCTGCCTATATTCCAGACCATGCCCACTGTCAGCCACACACACCGCCATATCTCCTGTCTGCATCCCGCCATCCACCGGGCCGCCGCATAATTGACAGCGACAGAGACAAGGAGCAGGAACAGATAGACAGGGTGCTCTCTGACCCCATAGAAATAAAAAAGCAGACTGGCACCGAGCAGCACCGCGTTCCTGCATACCGCCGGCGCCAGAAAATACACCAGTAAAAATAAAGGTAAAAAAGTAAATAGAAATGTGAAACTGCTAAAGACCATATGCCGCTTTCCTTCTTCTGTCCTTTCCAACTGCTCTCTGATCGTAATTTCTCTTTCATTATACTACAGGTTTCAGTCAGAATAAATGATACCATCGGGCAGATTACTTCCATGTTTCCCCATGATTCAGAACAAGAGTACTATACAGAAAAAGCACATCACAGCCTTCAAAATCAATAAACTGTCCCAACAGATCGGGATGGATATAGCGGATATCCACCAGCGTGATCTCCCCGTAGGCCCCTGCCAGCAGGGGAGCCAGCGAAGAACCAAAGGAATCCCGAAACAGAATCAGTCTTTTATCCTGCGGTGCCTGCGGATTCTCCATCGTAATCAGGGACAGCGAACCGGAGAGAAACATTTCATACGGATCTCTGCCCATAGCCAGTTCCCTGTTATAAACCGGTATCTCCTTCCCGTTTTGCCAGTCATATACACTACAGCCATCCAGTGCCGTTCCACTCAGGTAAGAAAGCGTATCCGGGGCAAAAGGAAGCGCCGCCTGCCCATAATACGCACCATAAAAGTCCCGTTCCAGTGTATGAATTTCCCAGTCTGCATCCCCATCCGCGCCCATCGAATCCGCAAGCCGCCGGGCCACATCAGTGATATGCTCCTGTCTCCAGTGAGGGTCGGTCCGGTAATAATCGTCCTTTTCCAGAAGGTCAGAAATGGGAATATATTCCGCAAAACCGGTCAGGCCCCGGATCTGTGCTTCAAGCGCTGCATAGGCAAGCGCCGGATGCCCGCTCTCCTCTGCCAGAAAATAATTTTTATCCGGAATCACTGATAAAAAAATACGATTCTCTTCTGTCAGATAAGTCTCATAAATATGGCGCAGCCGCTCCCCGCAGCGCCTGACAGAATCTTCCTGCAACGGATATTCCAGAGCGGCAATATGCCCCTGCGCCACATAAAATCCATTGTTGTCCTGTCGCCGGAAGATACCGGTGGCAGTCAGCGCCTTGACGCTGCGCAGACAGTCGCGGAAGGGAAAAGTATCTGTCGTATGGGCTTCAAAAGCAGTCATAAACCGGCCCGACCATACCCCATCCCAGGACAGAGCCGGCATGGTGGCCAGGCTGCGCCTTTCCCTGTCAGAATATCCGCTCCCGGGCAGACACTGACAAAGCAAAAACCCGCCGGCGAGAAACAGCACACCCAGCATACAGATTATTCGGTTTCTCTTCTCGCTACTCACTGCTACGGCCTCCTTAAAATCTGAAATATAGAAAGGGATTGAATGAACCGTCTACAAGATAGGCTGTCACAAGCAGAAACAATGCCGCCAAAATAACCGGTTCCGCCACATTACACAGCCTGTTGCCGGCCTGTCCGCCCGCCAGCCTGCCGATCAGACGTCGCGGCACCGGTGTGGCGCCGATTATCCCGGCTCCCAGTACCACGGCAAAACTGCGCAGACAGTAAATCGCTTCGGCAGAGACAGCAGGTATCCCTCCAAATCCAAACAGACCGCCCAGATCAGAAAAAGCCTGTGCAAGATCAACGGCATTAAAAAGAACAAAACCGGTCAATACAAAAAAGAGCACATAAAAATGGGCCAGCAGATGCCGCCTTTCCAGTACCTTTAGAAGCCACAGCTTCTCCAGGATAAGTAGCACCGCAAACCCAAGGCCCCATAACACAAAGTTCCAGGCCGCCCCGTGCCAGAGTCCGGTCAGTGTCCACACAGTCAGAATATTCAATAGCTGTCGCCTCTTACCCACACGGTTTCCGCCCATGGGAATATACACATAGTCCCGAAACCAGGCACCCAGTGTCATATGCCATCGCCGCCAGAACTCGGTCACACTCCCTGAAATATAGGGATAATTAAAATTTTCCGGGAAACGCAGCCCGAATAATTTGCCCAGCCCCACAGCCATATCGCTGTAGCCCGAAAAATCAAAATAAATCTGCAGCATAAATCCCACGGCATAGAGCCAGTAAAAGAGCACCGACTTTTGCTGAGAGGCACGAAACACACTGCACAATTCTCCCAGTTGATTGGCCAGCAGGATCTTCTTGGACAGACCGATAACAAAACGGCGTATGCCTTCCGCCGCCGCATCCCTTGTGTGTACCCGTGCCTTTAACTGCCCGGATATCTGCGTATATGTGACAATCGGCCCGGCGATCAGCTGAGGAAACATGGCAATATAGGCCGCCAGATCAATCAGATTGCGCTGCGCCCGCTCTCCCCGGTAAACATCCACAGTATAGCTGATAATCTGAAACGTATAAAAGCTGATGCCAATGGGCAGGGAGATACGCCAAAGGGGAATTTCCTGCCCGGTTATGGCCCGCACACTTTCCAGAAAAAAGCCTGCATATTTAAAGTACAGCAGAAAAGAAAGGCTGACGGTAACTGACAACACACAGAAAATCCTGCCCGCCCGCTTCTCTCTGTACCGGTCTACCAGCAGGCCAAACCCGTAGCCTGCTAAGATAGAAAGGCCCATCAGCAAAACATATTTGGGTTCTCCCCACGCATAAAAAAACAGACTGCTCATAAGCAACACCATATTTTTCATACGCCCGGGAACCAGAAAATACAGCCCCATTGTCAGAGGCAGAAAATAATATAAAAAAGAAAGACTTGAAAACAGCATCCGTTTTTTCTCCTGCCTCTGTATCCTGCCGGCACAGACCCGGCCAGATTTACATCAGAGGCGCTTCTACCATAACCTGTGCGCCGCTCAGAGCCGACAGGGCATTGTTCTTAAATGTCTCCATGATCCCCGCTTCCCCATAGGCTGTTATGATATAGCAACCGTCTACATCCACAATCAGCAGGGTTTCAGGGAATCCGCAGATCCATTCCCGGTCCAGCGTATACGTTTTGAACGCCTCGGCAAATGCCTCCCTGTCGGTGCCGTCTTTCAGGCGATAAGCAGCGCCGGTAAAGGTATTCCCATTCATCATGTGGACCATGGAAGCCGCATCTTCCACTGCTTCTGCCTGTTCCGGCGGCAGTCCCAGTGTAAATTCCAGTTCCTCCGTTTTGCTGATATCAAATGTACCGGGCGCATCCATCACCGCATTGGCCTGATCTCCTCCATACATGGCAAACAGGTCATCCCCGGTATATGCGCCGACCACAGCAGTCAGTACGGCAAGCGCATCTGTATAGGAGGATTCCTTGCCGCCGCCATCAGCTGTATCCTGACTGCTGCCACATCCTGTCATGGCCAGAGCCATAGCCAGAATCAGTGCCACTGCTGTGAGATGAGTTCTGAGTTTCTTCATGATCGCATTTTCCTTTCCACTATCATACTTGTTATCCTACATATCTCTTATACAGTATTCTCCATCTTTTGAAAAATCCAGTCATCCTTTTTCAAAAAAGCGGATCTCTGTACCTACCGCGCCTGCCCGCTCATACCGGCGCAGCCTGCGGCGATCGTATGTTATTATAACGGATTGACGGGAAATATTCAAATTCATTTACGGCCAACTGACGCGTATCCTCCATAATAATCTGCTACAATCCTGATCGCAATTTCCTTTGCCTTCTGGCTGGATACCTCTGCCCCATCCGTCTGTCCCAGACGGACACAATAATAAACCGTTTTTTCTCCGCTCACTGCAAATCCTGTAAACCATGCGTCCACGACAATCCCCTGCGCCTTGCCCATTCCGGTCTTTCCATACATAAGGATATCTGTTTCCTCCGTTTCCGAGACAAGCATCACCTGTTTTAATTCATGCCTGCTTTTCTCCGTATAAGCGGAATCCTCTCCAAAAATGCGTTCCATAACCTCCACCTGCTCTTTGGGCGAAATCTCCAGAGATGATTCAATCCAAAAGCCTGTCAGCGCCCGATTGGTATTGTTAGTATTCAGCTTCCCTTCCCAGTCTGAAATATCACAATTTCCATACTGCAGGCTGTCCAGTTCCCGCTGCATCCGCTCCTTGCCGATATCATCAATCACTTCTCTGAAATACCAGACGCAGGAAACCCGAAACGCATCTCCAAAGGCAATGTCACGATTCCAGTTCTCATTCCAGAATATTTCGCCGCTCCAGTTGCGTAGAGAATCTTCTATATTGATCACCCCGTTTTCCAGTGCAATCAGGGATGAAACTATTTTAAAGGTGGAACAGGGCGATCGCTGTGTCAAGGCCAGCTCACGATTATACATTGTGTACTGCCTGTCTGTCGCATCATATAAAACGGCTGTGCCATGTAGCCCGTTAAAATATTCTGCCCAGTCGGCATCCATGATAACCGGCTCTGCCTGATCGTCCTGTCTGCCGACTTTCGTCTCTGCCTCGTTTTTTTCTTGCGGCCCGCTCTGATCTGTTACCACCGGTGTCTGTTCCCCTGATAAATCCTTGTCTTTAGGCAGGATCTGTGCTTCTGCGTCAGCCTCATTCTCTTCATAATCCCGTCCCCGGATGGCAGAATCCCCGCCGCATCCGGTCAGAAGTACTACAGCTGCGCACAAAAGTATTCCGTATACCACTCTGCCATATCCGTCTGTCTTTTTCATAGGTATCATTCCCCTTTCAGATTCCGGTGTTTGTCCTTTTCTTTTATACTATCATCAACAGACTTTGAGATAAACCGCTTTTATAAAAAAATGTCGTAAGAAAACAGATGCCTCTTTTTTAGTGACCGCTCCGGATATCCACATAACCGGTCTGGAGGGAGTTCTCGGTAAATTCATATATGCCGCCATAGGTATCCAGGTTCAGATACAAGTTCTCCAGTTCTTCCTCCGTTACAATCCATGCCATATGCACTGTGATCGTCTCACCCGGTTTGATACTTTTGATATAGTTATTGCCGCGTTCGCCTCCGTGCACATCATAATAAATCATCTCTTTGCGGGCAGACAATCCATGGTTGACCGCCATTTCCCAGGTATCGTTCTCACCCGGCTGCTCTTCTGTTATCATCTGCATACGCCCGTCGGCCTCGGCAATACACGCAAGGCTGCCAAAGAACAGGACATCCGTCATTTCCTCTCCGCTGGTATTGGTATACTCCACCGCCGCATAGACCAGCTTCTGCGGCACCTCTCTGGATTCCACTTCCTCGCTGAGTGTGTTCCTGTCACCCGCTTTCACATACTGTATCTTCGCCGGACGCAGTGCTCCGTTCTCATCCGTCTCCTTTGCAAAATCCTCTTCCCAGAGCGTTGTATCCAGCAGCGCAAGATCATCCGCAATCTGTACGCCGGCCACTCTGGCCGTCAGTCCCCGGTCATCCAGCGCAAAACTGTCGCCTATCGCATGTGTATTTTTCATCTCTTCCACGGCTACAGAGGTGATCGTCTCATACCCCTCCTCCTCTGCATACGCCTCTTTTTCTGATGGTTCCTGCCGGCTGCTCCAGTCCTGTGCCACTATGATTTCCTCATCCTCCGTATCTGCCACCGGAATCAGTCTTACCTGTTCGGCAATTCGGATTGCCTCTTCTTTGCTTACATCCGATGCCACATACATCTCCATCACATAGTGGACATCCGCAAATGCCACATAAATCCGCCGGTTGAACGTGATGTCATCTTCATACAGATCCGGATATTCGAGGTACACCCCCTGATTACCGTCAGCAGAAAACGTCTCGCTGGCAAGCACATCCCCATGCTGCATCTCAAACGTATCATCACCGGTATCCATCCGGTAAAACACCATAGAGATACCGCCCTGATACAAGGCATCCTCAAAGCAGTATTTTCCCGGTTCCACCCTGACCATGCCCTCCGGCAGATAGCCGGTTTCCAGTTTCACATCCGGGATACTGAGCGTTTTCTCTGCCGCGCTGCCCTCTGCCGTTTCATCGCCTGTAATATGCACACTGATCCCATGCTCCCCAATCTTTTTTTGCTGCATCCGATAGATACCGACTCCGGCAAATACCGTCGTACCACATAATACCACTGCCACCAGTGATGCCGTCAGCGTCCTGCCCCATGCCTTTCTGCTTTTGAACCGCGGCCTCTCTGTCTTAACCTGCCTTTCCACTTCCTGTTCTATCAGATCCCGTATTTCCTCCGGCATCCTGGGAAATTCTTCTTTCAGATTTTCCAATTTCATATTCTGTCCTCCAACATATGCAACAGCTTCCCTATATCACTTACCATGACTCACTGTTCCAGTTCATCGCGCATCTGTTTCCTCGCACGTGCAAGGCGGTTCTTTACGGCACTTTCCGTAATCTCCAGTATATGCGCGGTCTCTTTTACACTGTATCCCTCCAGGTAATAGAGGGTAACGCAGATCCGGGTATCAGCCGGAAGCCTGCTGACCGCTTCATACAGATCAGAATAGTCCGCCTGCTCCCCTGCGATCTCCTCACACTGCCACTCTTCCAGCGACGCCACACGCTTTGCCCTGCGTATAAAGGTATAGCACTCATTGATCAGTATCCTGATCAGCCAGGTCTTTGCATAGGAATCCTGTCGCAGTGTATGCAGCTTTGTAAATGCCTTTACAATGGCTTCCTGTATGGCATCCGCGCAGTCCGCATCGCTGACAAGCAGCGTCTTCGCCACATGGTACAGCGTATCCTCGGATGCCACAATGAGTTGTCCCAACTGTTCTTTTTTCATAATGTCCTTTCTGCCGGCCAGCTTTTGTATTTACATAGATTAGATGTCCGGCGGGGCACATTGGTCTCCGCAAAATGAAACTATTTTAATGATCCGCCTTTTTTCTCCTCCCTGCTTGTTTTTTTAATGATATTTGCCTTATACTAATTCGTACAGTAACTGTACAATCATGAGGGAATCACAAACATGGAGAAAAAAGGAAAACTGCTCACCATCGGTCAATTTGCCGCCCTGAATGGCATCAACAAGAAAACGCTGATGTGGTATGATGAAATCGGCCTCTTTCATCCGGCAGTGATCCATCCTGAAAACGGATACCGGTATTACAGCTATCATCAAAGTTCTGTCCTGGAAACCATCCTGCTGCTGCGGGAACTGGACGTGCCCATCGACGATAATCCAGGTTTTTATGCAGAACCGGTCCGCTGCCAGTATGGAACAGCTCCTGCGGGAAAAAATGGAGGAGTTAGACCGGGAACTGTCTCATCTGAAAGCGGTCCGTAAAACACTGGCCTGTCATCACCGGAATATGCAGACACTGCTGACAATGGATTTGTCACAAATCAGAACTGTCAGAAAAAAAGCACACTGCTTTGTCACTGTAACCATCACACCGGACACTTCTTTTGACAGATTGGTGGAACTAATCACCGATGAAACAAAAAAATATCAGCTGCGCCGCCTGCATGACGCCTCTTATGGGACAATGATCCCGGTGGAGAGCCTTCTGCAAAGTAAGTTCGAAAATTACACAAAAATGTTTATCGAGATCCCCTTGCCCATAAAAAGGGCCGGGTTGCACATACAGCCCGCCGGGGAATATGTACAGGCTTTTTACAGAGAATCCGCAGATAACGCAGTTTTATGTTATCAACGGATCCTGAAATATGCTGAGAAACATGGTCTTATGTTATCAGGATTTGCTTACGAGGTCATTATCAATGAAAATGTAATCGACAGGATGGAGGACGCCCTTGTGCAGATTGAGATACCGGTAACCCGGATTTAGATTGGTTATGCGACAAAATACCGGTCTGACGGAAGCAGGCAGTAATCCCTGTCCCCGGCAGACCGGCTCTCGCAAAATCATGAATGGCAAGGCTGTTTTGCCAAAATCAGCCTTTTACTGATAAAACTCTTCCGTATAACTGTCCGCGTTTTCCTTTGTGATCAGGATTGTACCTGAGTCCACGATCGAATCAACTGTTTCACCCTGCAAATGTCTGGCTGCAAACTCACCTGCCGTATAGCCCATCTTGTAGAAATTCTGCGCCATCGTGCCCCAGATCTTACCGTCTCTGATATATTGCATGGTATCCTCGTTGTCATCAATCGCCAGAATCGTAATCTGTCCTTCCATGCCCAGTTCTTCCACTGCATTGGCAGCCGCAACACCGCCGATGGATTCCAGACAGAAAATCGTGTCTATTTCCGGATGTGCTTTCAGGTTATCTTCAAACTTTTGCAGCGCCGTTGCACTGTCTCCGTTATCTTCATCTGTCAGCACTACTTTGATATTCGGATAGTCTGCCGCGCACTTTTCTTCGAAAGCAGTCTTTTGTTCAAGCTGATTGCTTGTATCAAGATTGGCCATCATAATCAGGACGTTGGCTTCACCACCTGTTTTTTCATTGATATAATCCGCTGCCAGCTTTCCGTATGCCGTATTGTCAGTGCCAATAAAGCTGACCCGCCCGCTCTCTTCGGAGTCAGAGCTGATATTGATAATCGGTATCCCCTTTGTCTGTGCATCGGCATACAATCCCTGAATGGCAGAATAGTTATAAGGGGTTGTCACAATAAGATCCGGCTGTTCGACGATCGCACTCTGTACCGCTTCATACATCTGGGTATCATCAAGCACGGAAGGGCCGATGATTTTGAGTTTGAATCCAAATTCCTCTGCAGCCGCGGTAATTCCGTTATCCGCACTTGTAAACACGGCGCTTCCAACCAGCGGATTGACCCAGATGACATAGGGTTCTTCCCCATCCGCCACCGGCGCTTCTTCGTTTGCGCCTTCCTGCGATGCAGATGCTTCCTCTGAGGCCGCCGTTTCCCCATCTGCTGCCGGTTCCTCTTTTGCCGGTTGTGATCCGCATCCTGCCAATGAGAATACCATCGTTCCCACCAACAACATTGCCAAGATTTTTTTCTTCATTCTTTTCTCTCCTTTTCCTGTTTTATCGTATTGCGCTAGACGCCATAGGTTTCCAGGCCGGTAGCCGCACGCATGATACGCTCCTGTGAAAAATGTTCTCTGTCTATATTCCCCGTCACTCTGCCTCTGCTCAGTACAATGATCCGATCACACATCCCCAGTAATTCGGGCAGTTCTGAGGAAACCATAATCACAGCGATCCCCCTTTCTGCCAGTTCCGTGATGACATGATAGATTTCCACTTTGGCGCCGACATCGACCCCTCTTGTCGGCTCATCCAGAATCAGTACCTTGATATCTTTCATCAGCCACTTGGATAATACAATCTTCTGCTGATTTCCGCCTGACAGATTCATGATATTATCTTCAATACCATTTGCTTTCACTGCTAACTTCTCATAAAATTCATGTGAAATTTTCTTTTCTTTTTTCTTATTGATCCATGTCCTTGCCGAGATATGATCCAGACTGGCGATTGTCATATTCTCCCGCAGATTCATCGGTGCAATAATACCTGTTTTTTTGCGGTCTTCTGTCACCATCCCGATTCCCATGCGGATGGCCTCTTTCGAAGATCTGATCTGCAGCGGATTGCCTTCCAGGTAAACGGTGCCTGCTGATTTTTTCAGACTGCCGAATATAACATGCATCGTTTCGCTTCGCCCACTCCCCACCAGACCTGAGAATCCCAGTATTTCTCCTCTGGCAACCGAAAAGCCGACGTCTTCCACCAGGTTTTTGTCTTTTACATAAGGATGGGGAATGGTAATCCCTTCCACACGCAATGCTTCTTCCCCGATTGGCAGTACTCTTTTGGGGTACATTTCTTCCAGCTTTCTGCCTACCATATCCTCGATAATACGATCTACCTCCACCTCTTCTTTTTTATAGGTAGAAATCAGATTACCGTCTCTGAGTACTGCGATCCTGTCTGCCAGCGCAAATACTTCGTCCAGCTTGTGAGAGATATAGATACAGGATATGCCGTTTTTGCTCAATGCCTTGATAATCTCGATCAGGTTGTCCGCATCCGTCTCTGTAAGCGCCGAGGTCGGTTCGTCAAACAGTATGATCTGCGGATTCGCTGCCAGTGCTTTGGCAATCGACAAAAGCTGTTGCTGGCTTGTACTCAGGTTATAGACCATTGTTTTGGGGTCCACATCCAGCCCGACTTTTTGCAGGTATTTTGCTGCCTCCTCATAAGTATGTTTCCATTTTATAAACCCATAATTCCCAGTCCAGTTGCCAAGCAGTACATTTTCAGCCACCGTCAGTTCCGTATGCAGGCTGATCTCCTGATGGATCATCTCAATACCCGCTTTTTTAGAATCATTGGCGTCTTTAAAATGGCATATGTTTTCTTTTACATAAATATCTCCCTCGTACTGGCCATAAGGATACACCCCGCCCAGCAGATTCATCATGGTCGATTTTCCGGCACCATTTTCACCGACAAGTGCCAGTATCTCTCCTCTGCAAAGTGACAGATTAATATTTCTGAATACGGAAATCCGGCCAAAAGACTTGGAGACATTTTTTAATTCCAGTATTTTTTCCATAGTTATATGCCTCCACTGTCAGGCTCTGCGTTTGCTGCGCTGATATTGATCCAGTCCCACCGCGACGATGATAATAAGCCCCATCACAAATTTCTGCCAGTAAGCGGATACCCCTACCAGATTCATACCACTGGATAACACGTTCATCAAAAGTGCGCCCAGAACTGTTCCCAGCATCGTACCGGCGCCTCCGTTCAGACTCGTTCCACCGATAATCACCGCCGTTATGACTGTCATCTCTGTCCCATCCCCTACGCTCGGCTGACCGGACCCCATTCTTGCCGCTGTCATGATACCGGAGAGTGCTGCCATCATACCACTGAGCACGTAGACACTGGCTGTAATCCTCGGCACATTGATTCCGGCAAAACCTGCCGTTTCCGCATTCCCGCCGATGGCATATACCTTTCTTCCGTAAGTCGTCCTTGTAAGAATGATATGAGCGGCAATCGCCAGCAGGACGGCCAGCAATACCACATTGGGAATCCCCAGGAGACTGCCTTTTCCAAACTCGGAGAAGGAATCCGGCAGCGGGTAAACCGCCTGTCCCTTGGTAATCACGAGCACCAGACCTCTTGCCATATACATGGTTCCCAGTGTCGCAATCATGGCTGGTATCTTCAGTTTTACGATGCACAGTGCATTAAAAAGTCCCAATACCGCCCCGGCTGCAAGCCCCAGCAGCACGGAAAGGAGGACCGGAAGTCCGTTTTGCATCCCCAGCGCACTGATCAGGCCGCAGATTGCCAGCAGTGAACCAACCGACAGATCAAGCCCTTTGGCAATCAGGACAAATGTCATGCCGATGGCAATGATCAACGTATAAGAAGTATTTCTGCCTATATCCATCAGATTACTGAACGTGAAAAAAATGGGATTTTTCACCTGGATCAAAACAGAAAGCAGAATCAGGATAAGTAAGATTCCCATTTCCTTGGCTTTCCATGCCGTTTTGAAAAAATTTGTATGTTTACCTTCCATCTCCATTCCCCTTTCTTGTTATAAATATTCACAAAGCACTGTCAAAACATGCTCCGCCAGAAGTCTTTGTCCTTTCGCGTTCAGGTGCAGCCCGTCCTGTAGCAAAATGTCTTGCGCCTGATATTGGCAATACACATGACGCATGTCATTGAATCTTGCGCCGAATGTCTGCGCCACCTCTTCGATGATGTTATTCACCGCCTCTATATTGGCCTCATGGTAGGTCCAGTGATCATCCGGAAAGCGCTTTCCGATACCTTCCACAAGTACCGGGGATATGGTAGACAAAATGGGAATCACACCTGCTTTTTGCAGCCTTTTCACTATGTACTCGAGATTTTTCCTGTATTCTGCAAGGCTGAGACAGCTTTCCCCATCCTCATCCATGTTCTCCCGCATATCATTGGTGCCGATCAGAATATGTGCAATATCCGGCTGATAATTCATGGCTCTCTCATTCAGTTTCATTTTTGCATCATCGCTCTTATCTCCTGATATTGCCGCATCAATCCAGACCAGTTTCTCTTCGTTTTCAAACAACTTTCTGATGATGTTGAAGTAACTCTCCCTGTCACTTGTGATCGAATCGCCGATAAACGCTATTTTTTTTCCCTTTTCTATGACAGGAATCTCCCTGCCTTTTCTGATCTCCTGGGCCTGCTGCCCTGCCGCCTTCTCAAAATCATGCAACAGTTTCGCAACCTCTTCTTCTTTTGCGCCAAAAATACGGCTCAGCCAAAAGGCATCGTTCTCCGGGACGTCAAGAATCAGTTTCTGCATGTTAAATTTGATGTTATTATACAATTCAGATTGTAATGTTAAATCCATTTTTCCCTCCTGTTATGCAACCGCTTTCCTGACTATATTTCTATCATATTTGAACAATTAAGTCAATATATCAATTTTATTTTGCATATTTTTGATTATTTTAACCAATATTTAACCGCCGTATTTGTATAATTAACACAAGCGCTTGCATTGTTTTTTTGAAAACATATTTCTTTTTGTTCTGTATTATTATATAATGGCTCTATAGAAATGGGCAGAGCACCCCGTCTTGCGGATTCCGTTTATCTGTTACCCTTCCGACGGGTCAAGTTTTGCTCATGCCTGTCAAGTCTCCATATAAATGAGGGGGTTTTTATGGCAACTTTAAAAGATGTGGCAAAAAAAGCCGGTGTCAATATATCGACTGCTTCAAGGGCCCTGAACGGAATCGGTAATATTTCTGAGGGAACAAAGGAAAACATCAGACGTATCGCAAAAGAATTGAACTATATCCCCAATGCCAACGCAAGGATTCTGGCCGGGAAAAGTTCCCATATGATAGGGATCATCGTCCCTGAAACAAACAGTGATTACTTCTCTAAAATGATCAATACGCTGGAAATATCTTTGCAGAAACACGATTATTATCTGCTGATCTCCAACACGCAGTATCAGCCCGACAACGAGCAGAAAATCCTGGAAACATTTATCAATTATAATATAGACGGTGTCTTTTTATCCTGTACTGTGGATACAGACCGCCTTTCCCGGTATCAGGTCTTATTAAACAGCAACCATATTCCCCTGATCGCACTTGATGCCCGGCAGCCCGGTGCTGTCTGCAGTCAGATCAATGTGGATGACACGTCCGGCATGGTGGAATCCATACAGTATCTCTTACATAAGGGGCATCAGTCCATAGGTTATCTGGGTGATTACATCATCAAAGAAACGCTGCGGGAAGACTTTTTCCGCGATGCTCTGCGCAGATGCGGGCTGCGTCCGGACGATCACCCCACCTTTACACATCCGACAATGCGATTTGAACCGGCCGGCTACGAGGGTATGAAGTATTTTCTCTCCCTTTCCAAACGGCCCACTGCCTATCTGGCCGGCTATGATGATATCGCCATCGGCGCCATGCGCGCTGTCTGCGAAGCAGGCCTGCGCATCCCCGAAGACATTGCAATCATCGGCAATGACAACGGCCGGGCCGGCGACTTTCTGCCGCGGCGTCTGACGACTCTGGCACCTCCTGTTGAAAAGATGGCGCAGATTGGTGTGGATCTGATGCTGGATGCCATCCGCAGCAAAGATCATTCCATTACACATAATGTTTTCCTCAAACCGGAACTGATCATACGGGAAACGACCTGACAGGCAAAGAAACAATCATAAAACAACAGAAAGGAGCAAGCAGATGATGAAAAGAAAAGCCGTGGTTGCAGTCCGGGACTGCGTTGCCTGTGGATGCTGTCTGAAAGTTTGTCCGCGAAAGGCAATCTCTGTCCCGGATGGCATCCATGCCAGAATCAATACAGAACTATGTGTGGGATGCGGAAGATGTGTCAAAGAATGTCCGGCAAGCGTTATCACTCTGGAGGTGGCAGAGTCATGAAAAAGAAATGGTATGATTACTTATGGATCGTTTCCCTTACCTATCTGATCCTTGGATTTTTCAATATTTTATTTGCATGGCTGGGGCTTCTCTGCTTTTTTATCCCGCTGATCATAGCCATTGTCAAAGGCAATAAGGCATATTGTAACAGGTACTGCGGCAGGGGACAGTTGTTTTCTCTGGTGGGCGGCAGATTCGGGCTTTCCCGGCAAAAAGATATCCCCCGCTGGATGAAGGCAAACTATTTCAGATATGGATTTTTGTGCTTTTTCTTTTTGATGTTTTTCCTTATGCTGTGGAATACCTGGTTAGTATTTTCCGGAGCCCGCAGTCTGCAGACAGTCGTCACACTGCTCTGGACTTTCAAGCTGCCCTGGCACTGGGCGTATCACGGCACCCTGTTTTCTGACGGTGTCGCAGCATTTGCCTTTGGATTCTACAGTGTGATGCTTACCTCGACGGTGCTGGGCTTTCTCACGATGCTCTTATGTAAGCCCCGTTCCTGGTGCGTATACTGCCCGATGGGAACGATGACTCAGCTTATATGCAAAGCGAGAAACAGCGCTTCCCACACGGCAGACTAAATGCTTTTGCCTCTCAGCAGAGCAAGCAGGGATTGATAGCTGTCTGTCACACCATAGCTTACTTCGCCCTGGCTGATCGCTTTGAAATGTTCCCGGGCACAATGGATTTTAACCGCTTCTATGCCGCGAAGCTGCAGGGGGGCCATTGCCCCCTTTGTTTCGGCAACAAAATAGCTCTGCTTTCCAGCCCCTTCCTGGAAGGCAATCGCCCAATCCGGTGTATAATGTCCCACCGGGGTCGAAATATAAAATCCAGCCGGCAATTTTACGTAAACAGCGACATTCTCATCCGTATCCAATAATTCTGCAAATTTCTTTTCCGTCTCGGAATCATATCGCAGATGATCATACAGATGCTTCTTTACTTTCATCACATTGACACCCAGTTTTCCTTTGCTCACAGACTCTGTAAACAGATCGGTTCCATACTGCGCGTCCACAGCCTCATATGTGATCTGTTGCATGATCACTGCCGCCTTCTCTTCGTTCATCAGCCGCGCCGCCTTTGTGACAAACTCCTGCGGGTTGTCCTGAAACTGGGCAAACACGGACGGACGGATGCCTTTCAGGATACGGACAACCGCCTTCCTTGTCAGTGCGGTTTCCTCTACCAGCTTTCCTACGAGATCATATTTCACACCATATCCGGCATTTGTCTGCTTCGCCGCATCATAAGAAGCAGTGGAATGCCGCTCAAAAGAGACGCCGGCCGCCAACGTTTCCCGGGAAGCCATGTCATGCATAACACCGCTCTCAACCATAAAAGAAACGCCGGATACCCTGAGCCGATGATCCAGTGCATTGATTGCCCTGCAGACCAGTTCATCCGGATCAAACCGTACCCTGTATACTGATTGGGAACGGATCTTCTCCCATAAGGCTCTAAATGCAGGCATGGCCAGTTTGTCCCTGTCGACTCTAAGTTCCACATTACAGCTGCGGGCATTCTCCGGCTGTATGTTCCCGGGGGCACCAACGCAGTCCAGCAGGGCAATCACTGCCTGTTCGCAGCCCGCTGCCTCAGTTGCTATGTGGATGTTATGATTTGCTTTCGCCTCATAATACCGCTCTGTCAGCGCATATGTCTGATCAAGATAGCCACTGCGGATCAGACCCACATGGATTGCCCTGGCCATGTCAGGGTCGATGACCCGTTCCCTCCCCTCATTGTCCCTGATTACTTTTCCGCAAAAAAACGCTTCCCTGACCACACATGGTCTGTCTGCAACCGCTTCCGCCATCTCAGTCTGTAAACTCCTGGCAAAAGATTCATAGCTCTCACTGGCAATAATGGTCAGCAGGTTAACATGATGCACAGCATCGCCAAGGACTGCCGCGTCCATCCTCTCACCGTTCTGATTCACACAAAGGCGAAGCCCTCTCCCCACTTCCTGCCGCCTGCGCATTTCACTGCTGCTCTGCTTTAAGGTACAGATCTGAAAGACATTGGGATTATCCCATCCCTCGCGCAGCGCAGAATGAGAAAAGAGAAAACGTACAGGGGATCGCTCCGGATCAATGTCCAGCAGCAATTCTTTGTTTTTCATAATCAGATCATACGCTTCCATATCATCTGAAACTTTTTCTTTCTTATCCGCCAGCTTACTGTTGATCATCCGTCCTCTCCTGTCAACAGAAAAATACCCTGCATGGGTAGATGCTACCGGTATCCTGGCAAGATAATTCTCATAGGATACATCCATGCCCTTTTGCATAGCGGCCATAATATCCTGGTATTCTTCCTCAAACATATCTGCAAATATGCCATTGTGCGCCTGCCCTGCCGCATCGTACTTTCTGTAATGATCCACCTCATCAATAAAGAACAGCGACAATACTTTAATCCCTTTCTGAAACAACATTCTTTCCCTCTCCAGATGAGAAAGAATCGTCTCCCGGATCTGCAGTCTCCGCATCTGCATCTGGCTGACCCTGCCGAGGATATCACCGGCATAAATCCTGAGCCCGTTCAGGAACTCAACCGAGTCATGTCTGCCGTCAATACGCGTGATTACAAATCCTTCTCTGTACTCCTCCAGCCCTCCGGAATGGTCATAAAGATTGTAGCGCTCCCCTGCAATCCGTGTCACTTTTTTTATGATACCGGATTTTGTCTGACAGTCAAACTGCAGGGTGGCAGTAGGCGCCGAGCCGGAAAGGTTAATACCCTGCAGATACACATAGCTGTCTACGGCCGCACTGCCGGCTTCGCTGATCCCTTTCACTGCGATCTTTTTTACCAGCTTTTTATGATATGCTTCCAGAGCATCCAGACGATAGACTATATTATACATGCTGTCCGCTTTGTGCGTGGCGGAATAGCGGAGCGTAAACAGGGGCCGGAACTCTTTCAGCCTTTCCCTGGTCTGCCTGCCCTCCACACTCTGTGGCTCGTCTATAATCAAAATCGGATTGGTGCCGGCAATCATATCAATGGGCCTGCGGGAACGAAATGTATCCAGCTTCCTGTAAATCCTCCGCGCCTCCTCGCCCCTGGCATTAAAGGCCTGCGCATTGATAATCATCACATGGAGAGAACTGTCCGAGACAAAACGGTCGATTTGCGCAAGGCAGGAGGAATTGTAGATAAAAAAGCTGATCTTCTTTCCGTACTCTTCGCCAAAATGCTCCTGCGTGATCTGTAATGATTGATAAACCCCTTCCCGAATGGCAACGCTGGGCACCACAATAATAAACTTGCTCCAGCCATAGTGCTTATTCAGTTCATATATAGTCTTACAGTACGTATATGTCTTACCCACCCCGGTTTCCATCTCGATGGTCAGGTTATACCTGCCGGCGAGCTCGGACGAGGGTGTGATCTGATTCCTTTGCTGTATTCTCTGAATATGCGTCAACAAAACGGCATCTGTTAATTCCGGCACAAGTTTTTGATTGCTCCAGCCGGTAAAATCCTCTTCTTCTGTCATTGTATGCTGATCATACCCGCTTCCCTGATCCATTCTGTAAGTCGGCGTCAGACAGGGCTGTCCGGCAAACACATCCACCACTGCTTTAGCGGCATCCGCCTGAAATTTCTGGTGCTTGAACTGCAGCTTCATCCTGTCCACCTCCTGCCCGCGTTCTTATCCATGCGCCCGGTTTTTCTTCTGCACCATCATAACATCCACTATCCTATCTAGCAATACAAATTTCTGCCCGCTTTTTACACGTCAGGGCCGAAAACCCGCCCTCTTCACTCTCCTGCTGATCCAGATGGTAAGCAGCACAGCTGCCATTCCCAAAGCAAGATACGCTACCGCATACAGAATAAATGCCGCCTCACCCCTGTCAAAAAATACCCAGGCACCCACCACGAACAGCGCGGCAGAACTCACAGGAACACTCCATAAATGGCAGATGTCTCTTGCCGCATCAGCCCCGATGCACAAAAAGAATAGCGGATTCACTGCAAAGAACAAAAGAAGACATACCACCATTCCCGCATCACCTTCTACATAAGTAACCGCCAGATACGGAAATCCCAGCATAACCACCGCTGAAACTGCCAGCCGTAACAGAATATTCTTTTTCATGTCAACTCCCCCTTTTGCAAGTTTATCATTTGTACCGCTCTCTCACCAGATCCCGAAGGGTTTGCCCGTCCGCAGTACCTATGAGCATAATATCGCTAAAAGTGACTTGTACCTTTCTGTCTCATATTTGATATCTTCAGCAGTGACTCCATAATACAGATAGATCTCTTTCAACAGTTTCTTCCTCTTTTTTATCGTTTTCTGATCTCCACTGCACGAACCATCAAGTACCTGCCAGACAGTTTCCACTCCGATCCACATACGATCATTCTCTGCCCATTTCATCTCATATATGTGAAAATCAATGGGAAAAATATCCTCTGCAATTTCTGCCGCCTTATTGTTGCGTTCCTGCATCTGCTCGCAGAATACTTTTATCGCTTCCACATCTTCCGTTGTGGGCGGTTGCAAATCCATCCATTCCCCCAGCAAATCCGGACGGTGACGCATTACAAGCGATGCCTTCAGATACTTTTTCTGTTCCCGATAATTATGAGACTGCTGTGAAACCTCCTCAGCGCCGTACTCCCATTTCAGCAATTCCACAACTTCCTCCAACGTATGTGAATTGTCGGTAATCCGCTTTTTTATCCTGTTCCTTTTTCCTTGTCGAAAATAATTCTGTATGCGTGTTGTGAGTTTCACCCTGCCACCTTTGCCGACAATAAAAATACTGGTAGGCCCGTCTGCCCCGCCAATCATGGATACGCTGCCTGCACTCTTTCCCATATCTATGTCTCCCGATTCCAAAATATCCTGCAATTCCCTGTTATACTGCTTATCTGCTTTATCCTCTCTCTGTCTTCCTCAAACTCCTCCAGCGGTGACATACGGAAGCACTCATTTTTATAAAGGCTGCAAAAACCGCCTGTAAGTGCAGCCGGAAGTTGCCTGTATGATGACAGAATGTGCCTCATAGGGCGGCCTCCACGTCCTTCCTATAAAATGCAACTTGCATCACCTCCTCACTGCCTATCCTGCATCAAACCTTTCACTTCTCCCCCTATACTCTGTCATCTTCCATCCCCTATCATATCTCCTATAGATGAGGAAGATTTTTACGATATGCCCGCAGGTCATCTTCTTTTACGGTTCCGATTATCCTGTCAATCGCACCCATAAGGGCCTTCTTATCTTTCGGTAAAACCCCATGAAGCTGAAAGGCATTGGAAGCACCAAACGCCGCAAATTCTGTCGGTATTTCCAACTCCTTCACCAGCGTGCGGATCTCCCTGTACTTTTCTATCTCACTTTCCTCCTTCCAGTTGCCCTGCTGGATTTCCTCATACAGTTTTGCATCCGGGTAGATGGTCAGCATATTGGCACCAAGCAAAACCGGATGGAGTTTATTGCATACAGCGGCAGTGGCCTTTGCCCCGTCCTCTCCGCGTCCCGCACCGCATATGCCCGTCAGATAGAAAAAGCTGTAACGGATACCGGCCTGATCCAGTCGCCTGCACTGCTTTAGTATGTCAGCCGACAGATACCCTTTCTCCATAAACCGCAGTGCCTCGTCATCTGCTGTTTCGATGCCGATTGTTAATCCATTATACCCTGCGCCGCGCAGGGCAGCAAGTTCCTCATCTGATTTCAGGGTAATGTCCGTCACCCTGGCAAAACTGCCGATTGTTTCCGTCTCCGGAAAATATTTGTGTACCAGTCCCGCAATCTCCATCAGCCTGTCATATTTCAGCACGAATGGGTTCGCCCCGGTGAGAAAAGTCCGGGGTACCTTCCTCCTGCCAAAGGAGCGATACATCTTCTGCGCCTCTTTCAGGTCCGACTCTATATACTCCTTCGCTGACATCCTGAACCGGAAAGGCAGATCTGCATAAAGCGTACAGAATTTACATCTGTGGTGTGTACAGCCTATTGTGACTTCCAATAACAGGGAAGATGCCTCATAGGGCGGCCTCCATATAGTTCCTGTATAGTGCATCCTTCATTCCTCCTCGTATTTTTACAAATCGGATATCCTCTTTTGCACTAAACTACCCCTAAAACTCCTACAAATCAAGTACTGTCTTTTTTCATTGGTAGTTCCTTTTTTCATACTACCGGTCAAACATAACCCTATCTTGATTTTTCCCCACCGCCGGACTATACTCATGGAGAAAGAGGGGAAGCGAAATGGCTGACAACAAATTTAACGACGAAAAAACCCTTGCCCGCTGTGTCCCTATGGGCAGACTGCAGTCCGTAATCGGCGGCAAATGGAAAATTCTGATCTTATGGTATGTATCCTTTTACAAAATCCAGCGGTTCGGGGAACTGCTGCGCCGCCTTGACGGCATCACGCAATCCACGCTGACAAAACAGCTCCGCGAACTGGAAAGTGATGGTTTCCTCCACCGGGAAATTTACAGGGAAATCCCGCCGAAAGTAGAATATTCACTCACCGGATTGGGGGAAAGTTTTATCCCTGTCCTGCAGACGATGATGGCATGGAGCGAAACATACCTCTGCCCTGATTATAAAAACCCATATGAGAAATAACTCCGTTTTCTCAGTCACAGCTTCCCGCAGCAGTTCCTGTCATACTATTTGCATCATAAAGTTCTTTCTACTTTTTAGATCGGCAGAATTTTAGCGCAGTCAGCCGCAAGGGAACGAAATCTTTTTCTTTTTCAAGATAATCCAAAATAAGTGTAAAGTTTTTTACCATTCGTCCGGGCTGTGGGAAGCCCCTGTCTCCTTATGTCTGTTCCCCTCCGGTAATGGACCACCCCTTCTTCTAAATCCTATCATGATGCGTAATGATACCTGTCCTTGTTGCGAAATAGAAAGACCAGTGCCACCACCATCGTAAGCAGTTCTGCCATCGGTACTGCCAGCCACACACCCGTCACTCCCATAAATTCCGGCAAGATAAGCAGAAACACAAGTATGAAACCGAACGTCCGCAGGAAAGATAGTATCGCCGACAGCTTGCCGTTTGACAGCGCAGTAAATGCGGCGGAAGTAAAAATGTTCAGCCCGCAGAACAGAAAGCCAAACGGGAAGAGCAGGAACCCTTTCCTGGCAATCTCATAAACCGAGGTTCCCTTGCTGGCAAAAAAGCTGACCAAAGGAGAGCCAAAGGCTATCGTTAGGCCAAAGATAACTATCGAAACCGCAATGATAAACCGCAAACAGATAGCAAATACCTTTTTTAACCGGGCCTTGTCCTGTTTCCCATAGTTATAGCTGATAACGGGAGCCACTCCCATAGAAAAACCTATGTAAAGGGCGGTCAGCAAAAACTGTGTGTAAATAAGGATCGTGATGGCGGCCACACCGTCCTCACCGAGCAGTTTCATCATAATCCTGTTAAAAAGGAATGTAGTCACCGCAGAGGCGGCCTGGCTTACCATTTCAGAAAAACCATTGACGCAGCTTCCCGCCAGTATGGAAAGGTCCATGACCGGCTTTCTGAAATGCAGACTGCCGTTGCCTGCCGTGAAAAACAAAATACCTGCCACTGTCGGTATCAGATACCCGATGCCCGTTCCCAGTGCTGCTCCCTGAATCCCCATCTCCAGCGGAACCATAAAAATGTAATCAAAAAGGATATTGGCCGCTCCTGCACCTACCCCAAGCGCCATGCCAATTCCGGGACGTCCTGCTGTCACGATCAGATTTTGAAAAAGAACCTGCAGCATACTCGCAGGCGTAAACAAAAGCAAGAGAAATAAATACTCCCTGCAATAAGGGAATAAGATCTGACTCGCCCCCAGTCCCCCTATCATGCTGTCTATCAATGCAACTCCTAAAACTGTGATTACCACACCTAATAGAGCGCCCGCCCCTATGATCAAGGTAAAATCCTGCGATGCCCTTACGGTTTCCCCCGCTCCCATCTTCCTTGCAACGATTGCGCTCCCTCCCGTGGCAAGCATGGTTCCAAGACCTACGGTCAGGTTGATCACAGGGCATACGATATTGAGCGCTGACAGGGCATTGGTTCCTACAAACCGTGCCACAAAGATCGTATCAACAATCGTATACAGCCCCATGAGCAGCATCATTACAATCGTTGGAAATGCAAATTTCAGCAGCGACCTGATAGAAAAGTCCTGCGAAAGCGGATTTTCTTCTGTCGGTATTTCAAGCATACTCCGCCCCCTCCGTTTCCTCTTTTTGTAATATAAACCGCTGGGTCGGGTAGCCAAACTCGACCAGCAGTTCTGCCTCGGCAAACCCAAGGTTTTTGAATGTCCGGCGATAACCGGTATCTGCTTTGTCACCCTCCCTGAAAGTCGTGACAGTAATCTCTTTGGAGCGCACCAGTTCATACAGCGCCTTTTCACAAAATGCCCTGGCAATCCCCCTTTTGCGATATTGCGGGTGCACACCCAAAAAATCGATGCTCCCTGTCATTTCATGAAAAGCCATGATCCCGACTGCGACAGTGGCATCTTTCAGGATCAATGCCTGCCTGTTCCGGATGCACTCCCGTAGCTGTTCAAGGTATTGCTCCTCATCCAGATGCGGGAAACCATCAATCACAAGATGCACCAGCTCCATCCATTCCGGGATGTCTGCCTCTGTTGCATAGGCAATCTGCTGCCGCCAGCAGGCTTCCTTTTTCAAGTTTGCTGGATTTTCATGCAAAACGTATCTTAACTGCAGCGGATAAAATTTCTCTTCCTCCCTGTACTGGTTAGGGGCCTTTTTATACATGGCCCTGAAACTGTCAGTAAAAGACTGCTGGCTTTCATATCCGGCAGTGAGTGCAATTGCAAGGATTGGTTCATCGGAAAAAACAAGCAGCTTTGCGGCCTCAGTCAGCCGTCGGCGCTGTACATAAGTCTGGATTGTCAGTCCCACCGTACCTGTAAACATCCTGTGCAGATGATATTTTGAATAATGCAGTGCTTCCGCAATCGTGTCCAGATCCAGCTTTTCATGCAGGTGGCTTTCCATATAGTCGATCGCCGCTATCACATTTTTGATATTTCCCGGCATAGTTGCAGTTCCCTCCCTTCTCACCGGATTATAACAGAAATTTCTATTCCTCTTTTCATCTATCTTGCGGTTTTCACGATCTAAAAAAGAACCATGCCAAAACTAGGAACAGGATGCCGCAACCTGATCATGGCTGATCACAACCACCTGTATCTTACCGGTCAGATGCCAGATTACGTAATCGCCCATCAGATGTATTCTATTTGCCTTGCTGTAAATTTCCCGGTGATTCCTCTTGATCCACATGATCTTGGCGATGCTGTACATCTGATGCGGGTGAAGACCGGTCACACCGATCCCTGCAATGTCAGTATACTTCCCGGCCATATCCCGCAGGACTCCATACACAGCATCCATCAATACACAAACATCGATCTCATGTCCGCCCACTGCCCTCCGGACCGAGTAATCCCTGTATGCCTGATCCAAATATCTTCCTTCTTCGTCAAAAACGATGCACTTGCATCCGGTTTGTTGCTATATCCAATCCGGCTATCTTCCTCCCATCAGCTCCTTTGACATTGATACAAAGCTCCTCATTGATCGATATCTATCCACTCATAATGCAGATAAGTAGTAAATGCCTCTTTCAGGATCTCTTTCATATGTCCCACGCCCACACAGGTGTGATGTTTGAAGCCGCCTCTTGCCAGCTTCAGGAGCTTATTCTCCATATCGGGAAGCTCACAGACCCCGGCGCACCCAAAATAGGCCTCTTCGATCGGATCATCCGTAAACTCCGCTTCGCTTGCATAGATCCTGATCTTCCCGTCTACAGTCAGACAGTTGGAGAGCGTCGTCTTCATCGGACGAATGCGGCCTTCATTTGTTCCCCAGCCACTGCCCGCATCTGTTTTTTCGAACATCTTGTGCGCGGTGACCGTTCCCTTCCCTGTCATCAGGCTCTGTGCACAAGACCCGCAGTGGAACAGGATTACTTTATTCTCTTCTTCTCCATAATTGTTGTTCCAGTCAAGAACAGCCGTCGGCTGTTCACTCGCCAGCATCATAGCCCGCATGGAGATAGCACTTGTCAGGTCGATCTCACAGCTGGTCACGATCCCCCTGTCATTCAGTTCGGAAAGCAGTACACAGGGACATACTCTCAGGATCTGTTCCATTTCGTTCCAGCAGCGGAGCGCAACCGCGTCCATATGATACTCCTCAATGTATTCATCTATCACAACAGATATCTTGGAGAGCACCAGCTTCTTTTCCAACGGCACACCGGAGAAATCAGTATACTTCATCAGAGTGTCCATCTTGTTTTGTACCTTCTCATCCTCATCGGCTTTCTGGCTCACTTTAAAAACAAGTTCGGACAAATCAAGGGATTCCACGGTGATTCCGTTCTTCTGAAGACCGATCTCGTCAAATCTTGTTGTCTTAAACGCCGTCGTCCTGGCTCCGATACAGCCGATCGTAAAGCGTTTCATGCCATTTACAACACGGCAGATGGCAGCGAAATCCTTCAGGTTGCGGGCAAATGCCTCCGACAGCGGATGGACTACATGCGGCTTCATGACAGTGAACGGAACCTGATACTGGGTAAACACATCTGTCACCGAGAATTTGCCGCAGAACGCGTCTCTTCTGTGCGCAAAATCCATCTTTCCGATCTCGTCAGGATACGCCTGCATCAGAATCGGGACCCCGGCATCCTGCAGCGCGGTGATTGCACCGTTTTCATCCGCAAAGATCGGCATGGAAAAGATCACTCCATCATACTGTCCTTCCTGTTCCTTCAGCCATCTTGCATAAAGGCGTCCTTCATCCCTGGTCTCAATCCCGCCATATCTGGTCAGTTCCGCGTCCATTGCTATGTAATCATATCCTGCCTCTGTGACTGCCCTGATCATATCTTCCCGGGCTCCATAGATCAATTCTCCGGGCATGAATCCTCTGTTGCAGAACGCCAGCGCAAAAGTCATTTTCTTATCCATAGTCTCCTCCTTCATTTCTTCTTGTCTATATTCTATTGTGTGGTAAAATAAATTTATATAGAACTCTGTTCCTTTTACTTTGAATTTGTTCGCGAGGTATCCTGTGATTTCCTGTTTTGACCTGATCAAGCTGCAGTCTCTTTTAAAGGACTTCTATAAGATCACACAGATCCGCATTACGGTATTCGATGACTCTTTCCATGAACTTGCCTCCTATCCCGAGCAGATCGCACCGTTTTGCCAGATTATCCGCTCCACGGAGCAAGGAGCCAGCCGCTGCAAGGCCTGTGATGAAGCCACCTGCCGCAGGGCAGCCATGCGCCGTTCCACCTTTACTTATGAATGTCACGCCGGACTCACCGAAAGTATCACACCAATCATTGTCAGCAATCTTGTGATCGGTTATCTGTTTTTCGGACACATTTTCCCCTATCCAACCTATGAAGAGGGCTGGGAACGGATTGCCGGACGCTGCAAGGATTACGGCCTATCTATGGACACCCTGAAAAGTGCCTGCCTTATGCTGCCGCTCATTCCAGCGGATTATATCGCTTCTGCGTCCCATATCATGCAGGCAGTCGGTTCCTTCCTGTGCATGGAACATCTCGTTTCCTTAAGGCAACAGGAACTGCCGATCCAGATCGATGAATATATACAGGCCCATTTCACGGAAAACATAGACGCCATCTCAATCGCCACCCACTTTCAGATCGGGAAGACCAAGATCTATAAGATAGCAAAAGAGAACTATGGTATCGGGATCGCTGAATATATCAGGAATCTGCGTATCGAAAAGGCCAGACAGCTTCTTATGGAGCAACCTGGCCTTCCTCTGGCGGAAATCGCATCCATGTGCGGTTTCCCGGATTATAATTATTTTATTACTGTTTTCAGGAAAAAAGAGGGTACGCCGCCAAAAACTTTTCAGAAAGAGTATTTTCGTAAATCCGAACACCGATAAAGCATATCGTTGTCATCCGAATAGCGATACAATCCTTACCGGCTGCTACATCCCAGAGAATATCTCCAATATACAAAAACTCATCTTTGTTAAAGTAATCTTACAATTACTTCCGCCATGTCCCGTTATCAGCGGTACAATAACTTGTCTTTGTTTGAGAAAGAGAAGCAAACCATATATGCCTTCAAACGGGTTTGTTCACACGAATGTCTCTCCGGATCAGCAGCTTCCTCATTTAGAAGCATCTATATCTCTTGTCTGTCTGAATAACAGCGGACAAAATAACGCCAATAACGCCTTTTTGCAAGTTCAAGAAATTCCATAGTAAGGCCTTTCTACTGCCCTCTCGCAGATAATCACCATTGGCCCTGCGAAAAGCCAATATCTGAGTATTACTGTATACCGCTTATTTATTCTGTAGTACTAAAATGATTATAAGTCTTTCATTTTCTCTAACTTTTTCCGAACTCCTCTTCCTCTCTTGTTGTAGTAATTCTTCAATCGTATTCCCTTAAACTGCAAAGACCATTTCTCCTATTCTTGGATTCCCCTCTCAATCGCTGATGCCAATGCTCTTAACCGATTAATTGTCTTTTCTACACCTCTTAACATATATCTCATATTTTCAGGCGAATCTTTTCCATCAGCCTTTTGCAAAATACCAATTTCCTCTCTGGCAAGCATTTCAAATACATTAATTAACTCATCTAAGGATGGGGACTCATTTGAACTTCTTAATAGCAAAAATAAGTCCCGCGGAGAAAGACCGTCTAACAGTTCCTGTTCACCCAAAAATTTCGAAACAACTTCTGATATGATAGCAAGTTCTCTTTTTTTCGTAGAAATGATATCTTCCAATTGAGATAATCCATTAGGCACTTGAAACGCAAGTGCAA
>CANPIC010000032.1 GCA_947574055.1 uncultured bacterium | reverse complement strand
AGAACTCTGCCGCGCAGAGTTCTTTTTGTCTTTTATGGTGTCAGGGATTTTCTTCCTTTTGCCGGCCAAAGATCAGATCATAACCGCCGTTTCCGTAGTTCAGGGAACGGTTGACACGGCTGATGGTTGCAGTGGAGGCCCCTGTATTTTCTGCAATATCCAGATAGGTTCTGTGCTCCCGCAACATGGCAGCGACCTCAAATCTCTGCGATAGGGAAAGCAGTTCATTGACCGTGCACAGATCTTCAAAAAAGCTGTAACATTCTTCCCTGGACTGTAAGCGCAGAATACCATCGAATAAATGATCCACGGCTTCTGTCTTGATTGTTCTGTTCATAGATTCCTCCTTATCCGATGCAAAGAGAACTGGCGATTCTTTATATTTTAACATACTAAAGTTATGAAGTAAAGGGCCGAAAAACCAAAAATCCCTTGTCATGTAGTTCTAAAAACTATATACTATTGTCTGAGAAAGGGGTGTGGCAAATGACACTGGATACAAAAGACTTATTGAACAGCATCATGGCCAGTTTTGACAGAATCGGGTACATCAGGACGGAGGATATACCGGATATTGACCTGTATATGGATCAGGTGACGACGTTCATGGATGAAAAACTGAAAAATACGACAAGAGATCCGGAACATGACAAGATACTGACCAAGACCATGATCAACAATTATGCCAAGAACGATCTGCTTCCGCCACCCGTGAGAAAGAAATATTCTAAGGAGCATATGCTGCTCCTGATCTTCATTTACTATTATAAAAATATACTGTCGATTACCGATATCCAGACGCTTCTGCGGCCCATCACCCAGCAGTATTTTGGCGCCAGAGGAAAGGGCCGGGTGAATCTGGAAGAGATCTACCGTGAAGTGTTCAGCCTGCAGGAAGAGCAGGTGGAACATCTGAAAAAGGATGTCTACAGAAAATATAAGAATGCCGAACATTCCTTTCAGGAGGCACCGGAAGGACAGCAGGACTTTTTGCGAAAATTTGCCTTTATCTGTTATCTCAGTTTTGATGTGTATGTCAAGAAGCTGCTGATCGAAAAGGTGATTGACAGTATGCGTGAAGAGGCGGAGGCGCGGGCTGCGGCCAGGGCCAGAGAGAAGAAAAAGGACTGACAGGAATATGATAGATGACAGCAGCAGAAAAAAGCGCGGACAGGCACTTGCCGGACGGGGCAACAGGGCAGTCTTTATCGGCTGCCTTGGCTGTGTGACTGCTATTTTGCTGATCACACTGGGGAGCATGGTGATCTTTCGGGAAAATATGCTGCGCAATACAAGTCTTCTGGAAGAGGCCGGTTATGAGCATTATGAGGATTATTATGTGATGATCACTTCGGATGATGACTCTGCGTTCTGGCAGTCAGTCTATGAGAGTGCTCGCAGAGAAGGCATGGATAAAGGGGCATATGTGGAGATGCTGGGGAGAAATCTGAGCACCGGGTATTCCAAGCAAGAGCTTCTTTATATCGCAATTGCGTCCGGTGTGGACGGGATTATACTCGAAGCGGATGAATCACAGGCTACCACGAAGTGTCTTGAGGAGGCCCGGGAGAGGGGGATTCCCGTGGTGACTGTACTGGAAGACAGCAGCCAGGGAAACCGCAAGAGCTTCGTGGGTGTGAGCTATTATAACCTGGGAAGGGAATACGGCAGGCAGGTACTGGCCATCCAGGACCGGGAAGTGAAGGATATCCTCGTCCTGCTGAGTGCGGATGCCCGCGATACCAGTCAGAATATTATATTTTCCGGTATTCAGGAGACACTGGCACAGAAAAAAGCGCAGGGGATCGGTGTGCGGGCGGCTGCCGTGGAAAATCAGGGAGCTTTTGACGCGGAGGAATCCATCCGTGATATTTTTATGGAAGAAACGCTGCCGGATGTCATTATCTGTCTGGATGAAATAACCACCTCCTGCGTATATCAGGCAGTGGTCGATTATAATAAGGTAGGACAGATTGATATTCTCGGATATTATGATTCGGAGTCTATTTTGCGTGCCATTGAACGCAATGTGGTGCGTGCCACTATTTCCATTGATACCCGCGAAATGGGGAGCAGTTGTGTGGCGGCGCTGGATGAGTACCGTAAGAACGGATATGTCAGCGAATATTTCAGTGTGGGTACCAGTCTGATCACCACAGAAAATGTAAGAGAATATCTGGGAGGCAGGGAAAGTGAGACAAATCCGTAAACGCTCGATCCGCACGAAAATGATGTTGGTCTTTATCATCACAACTCTGATCCTGTTATTGATCAACCTGTTTATGTATGCCAATGTGAATCATATGATGAACCGGCTGGATGAGGTATATGTGAGTAATATCAGCCTCAATGAACTGGCAGACACTCTGTCCAGGGTACAGGTCAGTATGACCGATTATCTGAATACAAGGACAAGCGATGCCATGGAGGACTATTATCGCAATGAGCAGGACTACTCCCAGCTTGTTTCCGGGCTGAATGATCAGGTATACGGCAATGACCTGATGTTAATGGAAAAAAATATTCGCAACATGTCGGAGGAATATCTGGAACTGACCGGACAGACCATTGATGCCAAACGGGGCGGCAATGTGGAAAAAGTGAAAGTACGTTACGAAAAAGCCACGGAAATCTATGGCTATATCAGTACTTTTATTTACAGCTTAAACAATGAGCAGTTCCGGATCAATTCGGGCAGTTATCAGGCGCTGACCATGTCCCTGCATTATCTGGAATGGATCAATGTGGCGGCTCTGCTGCTGGTGGGGGTGTGCAATCTGCTGCTGATCATTTTGTTGACAGGGACCATCACCAGTCCTTTGCAGCGTCTGGCAGGCACCGCCGATCAGGTGGCCAGAGGCAATCTGGAAGTGGAACTGCTGCCGGTGACGACAGAGGATGAGGTGGGTGTGGTGAGTACGGCCTTTAACTCCATGGTTGTAAGTATCCGCGATTATATCGGCAGAATCAGGAAAAGCATGGAAACAGAAAATGCCATGAAAGAAAAAGAACTGATGATGGAGACACATCTAAAAGACGCGCAGATCAAGTATCTCCAGGCCCAGATCAATCCTCATTTTCTGTTTAACACCCTGAATGCAGGCGCCCAGCTGGCCATGATGGAAGGGGCGGACAGGACATACCGCTATGTGCAGAATGTGGCGGATTTTTTCCGTTATAATGTCAAGAAAAATAACGAGACTGTGTCACTGCGGGAAGAGATTGCGCTTGTGGATACTTATATCTATATTCTGAATGTGCGTTTTTCCGGTGATATCCATTTCCGCAAGGAAGTGGATGAAAGTCTGCTGGGAGTGCAGGTGCCCAGTATGATTCTCCAGCCCATTGTGGAAAACAGTGTTAATTATGGCATCCGCAATATTGACTGGGAAGGGGAGATTCTCCTGTCCGTCTATCGGATGAATGATGCTGTATGTATCAGTGTCAGGGACAATGGGATCGGTATTTCCGAGGATAAGATAGAGAAGATACTAAACAGCCGCCTGAGGCCGGCCGATCTGTCTGCGGACTCCAATGGCATCGGCCTGGACAATGTAATCGGGCGGCTGCGCCTGTTCCTCAATGACACGGATGTCATATCCATTCTCAGCGAAGGGGAAAACAAGGGGACGGAGGTTCTGATTTATATTCCTGTTAAGGAAGGAGAATATGAAGATGTATAAGATCATGCTGGCAGATGACGAAGGAATCGTGATTGATTCCCTGAAATTTATCATAGAAAAGGAATTTGCCGGAGACTGCAGGGTAGAATCGGCCAAGACCGGAAGAAGCGTGATCGAACTGGCAGAGAACTTCCGGCCCGATATTGCGGTGATGGATATCCAGATGCCGGGAATCAATGGCATTGATGCCATGCGTGAAATACGGGAAGCCAATTCCCATACTGTATTTATCATCATGTCGGCGTATGACAAATTCGATTACGCCAAAGAAGCTATCAATCTGGGGGTACTGGAGTATCTGAATAAGCCTGTGGGACGGGAAAAGATCGTGCAGGTACTGCGGCGGGCCATGTCCATCATCGACAGGGACCGGGAGAAGCGCAGCCAGGATCTGCTGATCCGGGAAAAGATGGAGAATGTCATTCCCATTATAGAAAACGGCCTGATCCAGAATCTGCTGTATCACGAATATTTTCAGGAAGATATCGAAAACTTCAAAAATCTGCTGGGCATCCGGGAAGATTATGCCTATATGGCGGCCCTTGTGTGCGGGGAGAAGCAGGAGGGGAATCATATGACCAATGCGGTGGGTGCCAGCATCCGGGTGCAAAATTCCTATAAGGAGATCCGGGAGGTGACAGATGAATACCTGCCGGGTATTATGGGAGCGGTCATGGCCAATAAGATTGCCGTTCTCATTCCCTGCAGGGAATCAAAACTGGAATATAATGAAAGAATCCTGCTGATCGAAAAAGCACGGGAGCTGGCGCGGAAGCTGAAGGCACGGACGGATGTGGCATTTCGGGTGGGGATCGGCTCCGTCAAGCAGATTCACGAGGTGGCGGAATCTTATAATGAGGCGCTGAACGCGCTTGTGCAGACGACCAGCCGTGTCGCGCATGTGGACGATGCGCCGGTGGGGATTTTGTATGAAGAAAATTATCCGCAGGAAACGGAGAAGATGCTGTTTGAACTGACGGAAAAAGGTGATGTAAAGGGAGCCGTATCAGAGGCCAATCGCTTCTTTGACTGGATGGAAGAGAATTATGGCGCTTATATGATGGATATTAAACTTAAGAGTCTGGAATTTGTCCTCTGGGCAGAACATATCTCCTATGAAAGCAGCGGCGGGGTATACCGCTTCCGGGGCCGGCAGGATTATCTGCCCACCCTGCTGGCCCTGCAAAGTCTGGAAGAGGTGCGGGCCTGGTTTTCAGAGAAGATGGAAAATGCCTGCCGCAATGTGGCAGTAAAGAAAGAGTCTCCCTCCGGCAGTATCGTGGAAAAAGCCCGTACCTATATTGACAGTCATTACCGCAATAAAGATCTTTCCCTGGACGAAGTTTCGCGCACGGTGGATATCAGTCCTTATTATTTCAGTAAGATATTCAAGGAAGAGACCGGGCGCAACTTTGTCGAGTATGTGACAGAGATCCGTATGGGAAAGGCACGGGAACTGCTGCTTTCCAGCGATATGTCCATGAAGGAGATATGCAGCGAAGTCGGATATGGAGATCCCAATTATTTCAGCCGGATTTTTAAGAAGCATACCGGGGTGACGCCGACAGAGTACAAGGAGAAGAAATAGGATGAAGCGATGGAAAGTATGGGCAGGGCTGCTTTTTTGTCTGTTGTTTGTGGGCGGTTGTACCGGGACGCAGGAGCGTGTGGCTAAGGAGGACCGGCAAACAGAAAACAAACTGCAGATCGGCATGAGTTTTGACTCGTTTGTCATCGAGCGCTGGCAGCGGGACCGGGATGTGTTTGTCTCCACAGCGAAAGAGATGGGAGCAGAAGTCAATGTACAAAATGCCAATGGCAGCATTGAAGAACAGATTGCCCAGATCGAGTACTTTATAGACAAAGAAATGGATGTGATCGTCATTATCTGTATTGACTCCGACAGTCTGAGCGATGTGGTGCGGCGGGCCAAAGATGCGGGGATCAGGATCATCGCTTATGACCGCCTGATCAAAAACAGTGATGTGGACCTCTATATATCATTTGACAATGAAGCGGTGGGAGAGATGATGGGCCGCGGCATTGCCGAGAGTGGTATGGATGTGCGCAGTGTGCTGATGCTGGGCGGCCCTCTGGCGGATAATAATGTGTCGCTGGTGGAGCGGGGCTTTACGAAAGTGATGCGGGAAAACCATATCGAGGTCCTGGACAGGATGCATGCGGATGGCTGGAAGGCGGAACTGGGCGCGGAGTATATTTATGACCATATGGATATGGTGAGCCGGGCGGATGCTATCATGTGCGGCAATGATGACATCGCCACGGCAGTGGTGCGGGCGCTGGCAGAAAAGCGGCTGGCAGGCAAGATGGGCGTGGTAGGGCAGGACGCAGATCTGGCCGCCTGTCAGCGTATCGTGCAGGGCACACAGATCATGACTGTCTATAAGCCGGTGGAGAAGCTGGCGAAAAAGGCGGCGCAGTGTGCCATCACCCTGGGGGAAGGGCGGGAAGTGGAGACAAAAGAAACCATAGATGACGGCAGTTATATGGTGCCTTATGTGGCATTGGAGCCGGTGAGCGTTTATCGGGACAATATGGATGAAGTGATTATCGGAAGCGGCTATCATCTGAAAGAGGATGTGTATCTGAATATGCCGGAGAGGCGCATGGAAAGCGGCAGTATGGGGGAAGGGTCGTAAGCGTCGTTCTGACAGGATTAAATTGCGAAATCAGGCGTATCTGCTGCAAAAAAATGCTAGCACGCCACTTTTTACGTAAAATCCGGGTTAAAAATATACAGAAAATCGCAAACATGTACTACTCTTTTTGTGATATATTTTAAATGTAACCGAGAGTTACAAAAATTTACAGGGAGGAAACAGTAACATGAAAAGAAAAGTTTTAACAGCTCTTTTAAGTGTAGCAATGATTGCTACCATGCTGGTAGGTTGCGGCGGCGGTGACAGCGCACAGACTCCGGCAGAGACACCTGCGGAAAGCGAAGCTCCGGCAGCGGATGCAGCACCTGCAGAAGGCACAGAAGATGCAGAAGCGGCTGCTCCGGCAGAAGGCGGTGAAGGCGGACTGATCGGTGTGGCTATGCCTACCAAAGATCTGCAGAGATGGAATCAGGATGGTTCCAATATGGAAGCACAGCTCAAAGAAGCCGGCTATGAAGTTGACTTACAGTATGCAAGCAACGATATCCAGACCCAGGTTTCTCAGATCGAGAATATGATCTCCAATGGCTGCAAGCTGCTGGTTATCGCATCCATCGACGGTGATTCTCTTGGCACAGTTCTGGCACAGGCAAAAGAAGCAGGCGTACCGGTTATCGCATATGACCGTCTGATCATGAACTCCGACGCGGTTTCCTATTATGCAACCTTTGATAACTACATGGTAGGTACGGTTCAGGGCGAATATATCAGAGATTCCCTTGATCTGGAAAATGCAGAAGGACCTTTCAACATCGAGCTGATCACAGGTGACCCGGGTGACAACAACGCAAGATTCTTCTTCGGCGGCGCAATGGATGTTCTTCAGCCGTACATTGATTCCGGTAAACTGGTTGTAAAATCCGGCCAGACTTCCTTCGAAGAGTGTGCAACGGCTAACTGGGCAACAGAAGCAGCACAGTCCAGATTTGATGCGATCATCGCATCCAACTATTCCGATGGAACAAACCTTGACGCTGTACTGGCTTCCAATGACTCCACGGCACTTGGTGTGGCAAACTCTCTGGCAGCTAACTACACAGGCGAGTATCCTGTACTGACCGGTCAGGATTGTGACATTGCCAGCGTGAAGAACATGATCGCAGGAAAGCAGTCCATGTCCGTATTCAAGGATACACGTGATCTGGCAACCCAGGTTGTTAAGATGGTGGACGCTATCATGAAGGGCGGCGAGGCACCCGTAAACGACACCGAAAGCTATGACAACGGTACAGGTGTGATTCCTTCTTACCTTTGCGAGCCCGTATTCGCGGACGTGAACAACTACAAAGAGCTGCTCATCGACTCCGGATATTACACAGAAGCAGATTTACAGTAAGAACTTTGATTTGAAACAGAATATGATAGTGGCAGGCGGGAGGATGGCTCCCGCCTGTTTACTAAGAAGACCGGCTGATATGGCCGGCGGTAAAAACTATATACATATGTGGGAGGGATACAGTTGGCGAAAATATTATTGGAAATGAAAAATATCACCAAGACATTCCCCGGCGTAAAAGCTCTTGATAATGTAAACCTGAAGGTTGAGGAGGGCGAGATCCACGCACTGGTCGGAGAAAACGGTGCGGGAAAATCGACGCTGATGAATGTACTGAGCGGTATCTATCCGTACGGTTCCTATGAGGGTGATATCATCTACAACGGGGAAGTCTGTAAATTCAACAAGATCAAAGACAGCGAGGAAAAAGGGATCGTTATCATTCATCAGGAACTGGCTCTGATCCCTTATATGACGATTGGCGAGAATATGTTCCTGGGCAATGAACGGGGACACAAATATGCACTGGACTGGAATGAAACATATGGCAAGGCGGATGAACTGCTCCGGACAGTGGGACTGAAAGAATCTTCCAGAACACTGATCAAGGATATCGGTGTAGGCAAACAGCAGCTGGTGGAGATTGCGAAAGCGCTGGCAAAGCATGCGAAACTGTTGATACTGGATGAGCCTACCGCTTCCCTGAATGAATCGGATTCCCAGGCGCTCCTGGATCTGATGCTTCAGTTCAAGAAGGAAGGCATGACTTCGATCATAATATCTCATAAATTAAATGAGGTTTCTTATGTGGCAGATAAAATTACCGTAATCCGGGACGGATCGACCATTGAGACGATGGATAAAAAGACCGATGCGATTACGGAAGACCGTATCATCAAAGGTATGGTGGGACGTGACCTGACAGACCGTTTCCCCAGGCGCAAAGATCAGAAGATCGGGGATGTCCTGATGGAAGTGAAAAACTGGACGGTATATCATCCTCTTTATACAGAAAGAAAAGTGGTGGACAATGTCAGCATCAATGTCAGACGGGGTGAGGTTGTGGGGATCTCCGGACTGATGGGCGCAGGCAGAACCGAGCTGGCCATGAGTATATTCGGCAAAAGTTATGGCACCAATATCAGCGGACAGCTCTTTCTCGACGGCAGAGAAGTCCACCTGCATAATGTCAGGGAGGCCATTAAAAACAAGCTGGCGTATGTGACGGAGGACCGGAAAGGCAACGGCCTGATCCTGTCAAATCCCATCAAGATTAATACGACCATGGCTAATCTTGATGCGGTCAGCACCCATACGGTGATTGACAAAGACAAAGAGTATGGTGTAGCCGTGGATTACAAAGAGAAATTACATACGAAATGTCCCACGGTGGAACAGAATGTGGGTAATCTCAGCGGTGGTAATCAGCAGAAGGTGCTGCTTGCCAAATGGATGTTCGCAGATCCGGATGTGCTGATACTGGATGAACCTACCCGCGGTATCGACGTAGGTGCCAAGTATGAGATCTACTGCATCATCAACCAGCTGGTGGCGGAAGGGAAATCGGTGATTGTGATCTCCTCTGAACTTCCGGAAGTACTGGGTATGTGTGACCGTATCTATGTGATGAATGAGGGCAGGATCGTGGGTGAACTGGACAGAAGCGAAGCGTCTCAGGAAGTGATTATGTCATACATTTTAAAATCGAGTAATAAAGGAGCGTAAACGATGGATAAAACAAAAGTTTTGGAAGGCGTCAAAAAATATACAATGATCATAGCACTGATACTGGTCACTCTCTTTTTTACCTGGCGGACCGGCGGCAAGATCCTCCTTCCCCAGAATGTGAGTAACCTGATCGCGCAGAACGCTTACGTATTCGTGCTTGCAACCGGTATGTTATTATGTATCCTGACCGGCGGTAACATCGACCTTTCCGTAGGTTCGGTTGTCTGCTTTGTAGGTGCCGTAGGCGCCACACTGATGGAAAATAAAGGCATGAATGTATGGCTGTCGATTCTGGTCATGATACTGGTAGGTACGGCAATCGGCGCATGGCAGGCTTTCTGGATTGCCTATGTGCATGTCCCTCCTTTTATCACCACACTTTCCGGTATGCTGCTGTTCCGCGGACTGAGTAATGTGGTGCTGCAGGGTATGACAGTGTCCATTACCAATGCATTCTTTGTCAAGCTGTTTGGCGGCGGTGCTGACTGCTATATTCCTGATTTCTTTGGCGGTGGTGAGGGACTGAATATTACCTGCATGATTATGGGTGTGCTTGCCTGCGCCATTTATGTGGTCGTTATCCTCAAAGGCCGGATGGCCAGAGCCAAGAAAGGCTATGAGATGGAGCCCGCAGGTTCTGCCATCGGTAAGCTGGTTGTTATCTGTCTGGTTATCCTTGCTCTTACCTATAAGCTGGCACAGTATAAAGGGATTCCGACGGCACTGATCTGGGTGATGGTAGTGGTATTTATCTATGGATATATCACCTCCAAGACGACGATAGGACGTTATTTTTACGCGGTGGGTGGCAATGAAAAGGCTACCAGACTGTCCGGTATCAATACAGAGCGTGTTTATTTTATCGCTTATACAAACATGGGCTTCCTGGCAGCACTGGCAGGTATGTTGACCATCGCGCGTATGACCAGTGCACAGCCCACTTATGGCCAGAACTACGAGATGGATGCCATCGGCTCCTGTTTTATCGGCGGTGCCTCCGCATACGGCGGTGTGGGTACGGTTCCCGGCGTTATCGTAGGTGCGGTGCTGATGGGTGTTATCAACCTTGGTATGAGTATCATGGGTGTGGACGCCAATTATCAGAAAGTCGTAAAAGGCCTGGTTCTTCTGGCAGCGGTTATCTTTGACGTTGTGTCCAAGAAGGGCGGCAAGAACTGATCTGGCAGTGATAATGGCAAAAATAAAAAAGAGTTCCGGCAATAGGCCGGGCTCTTTTTTTGGTTTGCAGGTAAAAGCAGGACTGCGCATTTGCTGCGTGGTTCGTACATGTGCCATGCAGTCTGCCCTATGATGGCAGGGGTGTTCAGGGAGGGGATGGATATTTACTCTGAAGGCAGTCGATCAAAAGCCGCAAAGGTTTTGTCATGTATTTGTCTTTGGGGATTAATACCAACATCTGATTTTCCATTTTGAGCTGTTCCAGGCGAAGGAGTCGCAGTTTCTTTAACAGCAGAGAATCTGACAACAATGTTTCCGGCAATATGGTAATGCCCAGTCCTGCTTCGGCTGCTTTGATCAGAGCAGAGGAATTAACACTTTCCCAGACGGGTGTTGCCTTTAAGCTGGCAAGTGCAAGTGTATTGTCTAATGTATCACGGATCGCACTTCCCTGTTCGCGAAGCAATAGAGGATAGCTGCATAACTGGTCTGCGGATATTGTTTCTGCGGGTAAGGCAAACGACGGCGCGCAGGCGGCGCATAACTGATAGGAACCTAAGCGGATTGTATGGAAATTACCGTTTGGAGCAATCCCTTCCCAGAAGGCAATATCGGCATGTCCGCGTTGTAGGACAGCGAGGGCAGTCTGGGCACTTGTAACCTGTACGGAAAACGGAATAAGGGGAAACATGGCCTTCCACTCGCGGAGAAAATCCGGGAGCAGGAAAGAGGCAATCGTGATGCTTGATACAATATTGACCGGCGTATTTTCTTCCAGATGATGGATCCTTCTGTCTAAATTTCTGCAGGCTGTTAAAATGCTGCGGGATTCCTCTAAAAGAGAGGCGCCGCAACGGGTCAGGACAACGCCTTTTGGGAAACGTTCAAAAAGGGCTGTTCCGGCCTGCTTTTCCAGTTCTGCAACCGCATGAGAAACTGCGGATTGTGTCATATACAGCTTTTTGGCAGCACTTGTAAAGGTTCCGGTTTCTGCTATTGCTTCTAAAATCTCCAAATATCGTAGTACCATTTCGGCTCCTTTTCTGACATGAGTAAAATAGATGGATTATATAAAATCATAACATTTTACAGATTGCGAAACAAGCGCTATGATGGGATAAAGAGGAGGGAGTTTATGTTGAGACATCGCATAAAGATATATGTATGGCTTTTGGCAGTCAATTTGTTTATCAGCGCGTTTACTTTTGGTGGTGGTTATATAGTGGTTCCGATGGTTCGTCGTTTTTTTGTGGAAAGGAAGCGCTACTTTACAGAAGAGGATCTGATCGACATGGCTGCGGTCGCCCAGTCAACGCCCGGAGCGATAGCGGTCAATCTTTCGGCTTTGGCCGGATACAGGGTAGCGGGTATAGCAGGAGCTTTGCTCAGCTGTTTTGCGGCTGTGATGCCGCCCCTTGTGATCCTTACGTTTCTTTCTGCCTTTTATACGGCATTTGTTTCCAATACGATTCTGGCAGCGGTCTTAAAAGGAATGGAGGCAGGTGTTACTGCCCTGATGGTTGACTTAATTGTGGATATGTGTACTTTGATAGGAAAGAAGAAGTCGTTTCTTTTGTCTGCCATGATACCGTTGTCATTTCTGGCTAATTTTGTATGGGGGATCAATGTGGCTTTGATTCTTTCTTTTTGCAGTCTTTTATGTATCATACAAATGTTGTGGAAAAAGGGGGAGCACGCATGAATGTCGTGTGGCAGTTATTTTTTACATTTTTTAAAATAGGTCTGCTGAGTATTGGCGGTGGTTATGCGATTATTCCATTAATCCGGGAACAGGTCGTAGAAAAAAACGGCTGGATAAGCGAAAAGGTATTTACAGATATTATTACTATTTCCCAGATGACACCGGGGCCTCTGGCTGTGAATACCTCTACCTTTGTCGGGCTGCAGATAGGAGGGGGTACAGGCGCCCTGGCAGCAACGATTGGCTGCATTGTCTCCGGGGTTACCATTTCGCTGCTATTATATCATTTTTTTCAGACACATCAAAAATCCGCCTATGTGCTGGAAGTGCTGAATGGATTAAAATCTGCTTCCTCAGGACTGATTATCTCGGCCTCATGCACGATTATGCTGTTGACATTGTATGGCAGTGACAGGCCGCAGACGGATTTTTTGGCACTTAATTGGACGGCGCTTTTACTCTTCCTGGCAATGCTTTTTCTGCTGCGCAAATACAAATTAAATCCGCTTGTCATTATGCTGCTCAGCGGCATCGCCGGAGTTGTGTTGTATCGGTAATGGTCTGCCAATCTTTGTTTGCGGTTTCCCGGTCAGAGCAGATAAAAAGGGAAGTAAGAGTCTGTATCGTCAAACTGCATAAAAGATGCCACGATTTTCCATTATTTTATGTAAGAAAATAACATTTGTCATATAAATTGACGAAAAAAATGACAAATGTCACATGAAAGTTGTTACATAAAGCAGGTGCCAAAAAGAGCAAATTCAGTTATGATTAGCGTGTACTGAAAAACAAATCTTTATAGGGAGGAAAAAAGAATGAAGAAAAAAGTACTGAGTGCATTTCTCTGTACCGCGATGGCAGTTTCCATGCTGGTAGGCTGCGGCGGACAGGGAGAGCAGACAACAGCGCCGGCAGAAGCACCGGCTGAGGCTCCTGCAGATGCAAATGCAGATGCTGCTGCGGATGCGGCAACAGAAGCGGTAGCGGATGCGGAGGCAGCAGTAGGTGAGAGACCGGAAGGCGGCTATAAGTTTGGTTATACCTGTATGGACGGCTCCAACCCGTTCTTCGTTATTTTGGAGCAGACGATCCGTGAAGAAGTAGAAGCAAACGGCGATACACTGGTATCTTTTGACCCTGCCAATGACGTTACCCGTCAGATCAGCGGTGTGGAAGATATGATTTCTCAGGGAATCGACGCTATCTTTATGAACCCTGCAGAAGCAGAAGGTATCCTTCCTGCTCTGGACATGCTGAAAGAAGCAGGTATCCCGATCATCGGTTTTGATACGGAAGTTGCTGATATGAGTTATCTGGTATCCTATGCGGGTTCTGATAACTACAATGCAGGTAAGGTATGCGGCGAAGACCTCGTTGCAAAATGTCCTGACGGCGGCCCGATCATCGTACTGGATTCCCCGACCATGAACTCCGTAGTAGACAGAACCAACGGTTTCCTGGATGCTATCGAAGGCAAAGGTTTTGAAATCGTAGCACAGCAGGATGCAAAAGGTAACCTGGAAGAAGCAATGGGTATCGCAGAAGACCTTCTGCAGGCACATGGCGATGTTGTTGCAATCTTCGGCGGCAATGATCCGACAGCACTGGGTGCTCTGGCAGCAGCAAACGCAGCAGGCCTGACAGACTGCAAGATCTACGGCGTTGACGGTTCTCCTGACATCAAAGCAGAACTGGCTTCCGGCGAATCTCTGATTGAAGGTACCGGCGCACAGTCTCCGATCAGCATCGCTAAGAAATCCGTAGAGATCATGTACAAATACATGAGCGGCGAGACAGTAGATGAGAGATATCCTGTTGAGACATTCCTGATCACCGCTGACAATGTAGCAGACTACGGCACAGACGGATGGCAGTAAAATAACATTGCGCAAGATCCGTGCGAAGCAATTTTATGCTACCCGCGCAGGACGCAGGTAATGAATAAGTAAACACAGAATAAAAACAGGCCATATAAGGGAACCAGTCTATGTGGCCTGTCTTTTTTCGGGAAGGGTGGAGCGGCCACAACAGGTCAGCCGGTCTGGACTGTTATGGCCGCTTCTTTTCCGGATCAGCAGGATTTGATCCTTGTGCGGCTGGCCGCACAGGTGTGAATGACAGATAAAGGAAGGTGATAGGGCTTGGCAGGAGAAAACTTACTGGAAATGAAGGGGATACATAAGCGGTTTCCGGGTGTGCTTGCTTTAAACGATGTAAGCCTCACAGTTAAAGCAGGGGAGGTACATGCGCTTCTGGGGGAGAACGGGGCCGGCAAGTCAACATTGATCAAGGTTCTGGGCGGTATCTATATTGCGGAAGAGGGCCAGATCTTCATTGAAGGAAAAAAAGTAACGATTGACAGTGTAAAGGCGGCACATGAGAACGGTATAGCGATTATCCATCAGGAGTTGGTGCTGGTTCCTTATATGACAGTGGCAGAGAATATTTTCCTTGGCAGAGAACCAATGAAAGGGAAGTTTGTGGATTCCAGAAAAATGACGGAAGATGCGCAGGCTCTGTTGGATGCCAACGGGATGAATATTCCTGCAGATACGCTGGTAGGAAGCCTGACGATTGCCCAGCAGCAGATGGTGGAGATTGTAAAGGCTATTTCCTTTAACTCTAAAATACTTGTTATGGATGAGCCGACTTCTTCTATTTCGGATAAAGAAGTGGACTTCCTGTTTGAGACTATGAGAAGTCTGACAGCAAAGGGAGTGGGTATCATCTATATTTCCCATAAGATGAGCGAACTGGAACAGATCTGTGACAGGGTGACGGTTATGCGTGACGGGGAATATGTGGGCACAAAGGTGGTCAAGGAGACAAACAAAGACGAATTGATTGCCATGATGGTGGGCCGTGAACTTACAAACTATTATACAAGGGATTTTCTTACGCCCGGTGAAGTGGTGCTGAAATGCGAGCATATATCCGACGGCAGGATGGCGCAGGATGCCAGCTTTGAAGTCAGAAAGGGCGAGATCGTGGGATTTGCCGGTCTGGTAGGGGCAGGACGGAGCGAAGTGATGAAATGTATCTTCGGTCTGACGAAGAACTATAACGGCGAAATCGAGATCGAGGGCAAAAAGGTGCATATCCATAATCCTATCGAGGCGATGAAATATGGAATCGCACTGGTGCCGGAAGATCGGAAACTGGAAGGTCTGTATAAAGTACAAAGTGTAAGATATAATTCCACCATAGAGGTACTGGGAGACTTTATCAAAGGTATTTTTGTAGATGCGGCCAAAGAAGAGGCCATTACGCAAAAATATATTGATATGCTGTCTACCAAGACCCCCACACAGGATCAGCTGATCGGTAATCTTTCCGGCGGAAACCAGCAGAAGGTCATCATCGGCAGATGGCTGGCCACCAGTCCCAAGATCCTGATATTGGATGAACCTACAAGAGGGGTGGACGTAGGGGCAAAATCGGAGATCTATGCGATCATGAATGAACTCGTAAAACAGGGGATGTCCATTATTATGATCTCATCAGAACTTCCTGAGATCATCAATATGAGCGATCGTATTTATGTGATGAGTGAGGGAAATATCACAGGCTGCCTGTCAAGAAATGAAGTTTCACAGGAAGCGATCATGAAGCTGGCGGCGAATTAGAAGAGAGATAAAGGAGGATACTATCTATGGCTGAAGAAAAAGCAGTTGCAGCGCAGAGCACTGCAGGTTCGAGATTTTCGAAAGCGGCAAAAGTATATTTCAAAGAAAATCTGGGTATTATTGCGGCACTTTTGGCAATGTGCATCTTTCTGGCAGTAAACCCGCTTACAAGCAGTTCCTTTCTGACCCAGAAAAACGTATTTAATGTCTTGCGTCAGATTTCCACCAACCTGTATCTGGCCTGTGGTATGACCATGGTTATCATACTGGGCGGTATTGATCTTTCGGTAGGTTCTGTTATTGCTATGTCCGGCTGCGTGGCGGCAGGCTGCGTATCCAGATACAATCTGCCTCTGGCACTGGCACTTTTATGCGGTGTGCTGGTAGGTCTGGTTGTGGGTATGTTTAATGGTTATGTGATTTCCAGTACAACCATTCCGCCGTTTATCGTGACACTGGCAACCATGAATATTGCCAAAGGTCTTGCGTATGTGTATACGGGCGGTTCGCCGGTACGTGTGGTGACAAAGGAATGGCAGTTCGTAGGTGCAGGCTATATCGGCCCCGTACCGACACCGGTTGTGATCCTTGTAATCGTATTGTTTGTGACTGCCATGATCATGAATAAGACAAAACTGGGCCGTCATCTCTATGCAGTGGGCGGCAATGCGCAGGCGGCGGAATTTTCAGGTATCAGTGTGGCCAAAGTAAAATTCCTGGTACATACCTATTCCGGTATCATGGCAGGTCTGGCGGGTATCGTGCTGGCTTCCCGTATGTATTCCGGACAGCCTACGGCAGGCGACGGTGCAGAGATGGATGCCATTGCGGCAGTTGTGGTAGGTGGTACGAGTATGGCCGGCGGCTCCGGTAAGATCGGCGGCACCATCATCGGCGGCCTGATCATCGGTGTGCTGAACAACGGCCTGAACCTGATGAATGTCAACTCCTTCTGGCAGTATGTGGTAAAGGGATGTGTAATCCTTCTGGCTGTCTATGTGGACTACATCAGAAATAAAAAATCCAAATTATAAGGATTGAAAGAAGTAAATCAGATCAGAAAAGCGGCACAGCCATGTCTGTGCAGATCGGACACCTGGCATCCTGCGTTTGTGGATGCCGGGTGCTTTTCATACATATGGGGAAAATGGGGAGAATGTTTGTATGAATGGGCACTGGAAAAAATCAAAATTTTTATACGCGGGCTGTCTGGTATGTTTTCTGCTGGTGGTGCTTTTGTATGGCTGCGGCAGCAGAGAGGCAGCGGTGAGAAAACAGCAGAAATTCGGCGCCACCTACATGACGATGAACAATCCTTATTTTCAGGTTATGAATGCCTGGCTGGAAGAGAATGTGGAGGCCAATGGTGATATTTTGATTTACCGGGACCCGGCGCAGGATCAGGAAAAGCAGAATGAGCAGATATTTGATATGCTGGAGGAGGGCATTACAGGACTGTTTCTCAATCCGGTGAACTGGGAGACGGTGCGGCCGGCACTGATTGCCTGTAAGGAAGCGGAGGTTCCTGTATTTGTCATTGACACGAATGTATATGATGATGAATATGTGGCTTTTTCCATTCTTTCTGACAATTATGATGCCGGTGTGCAGTGTGCGAGGGATATGATGAAGAAAAAAACTTCGGCGCGCATTATTGTCATCGACAGTCCGGGAACGAAGTCCATTGATGACCGTGTGCAGGGATTTATGGATACCATCACAGGGCATGAAGAATATGAAGTGGTCACATGGCTGCATGGAAAAGGTGAACTGGAAGTGTCTATGGATGTGGTGCAGGGATTGCTGAGTTCCGGCGGCGCCGCCCGGGAATTTGATGTGGTGCTTGGCGGGAATGATCCGACTGCGCTGGGAGCACTGGCAGCGCTGCAGATGAACCAGATGCAGGATGGTATCCTGATCTATGGGATTGACGGTTCACCGGATGGCAAGGTGATGATCAAAGAAGGTTATATGGAGGGCAGCAGTGCCCAGCAGCCTCTTGTGATTGCCCAGCAGGCGCTTTCCATGGCCTACGACTATATGGATGAAAAAGAAGTGGAAAATCTGGTGATCGTTCCGGTTACGATGATAACCAGAGACAATGTGGATGAGTTTGACCTGGCCGGGTGGCAGTGAGGAGTATGAGATGATATGCAGCAGCCTAAATTGCGTGATATCAGGATTTTTATGATTGCCCTGAACTTTTTTGCCGTATTTTTTTCGACGGTTTTTATTGCCCTGACGACGGAGCAGATCTGCCTGGCCTATGAGGCCAGGGAATTTCTCGATACCATCCGTGCCCTTCCCCTGCAGCCTTGGAAGAATGTGGCTGTGGTGACAGTACTTTATATTCTTTTGGTGGCCGTTTATGTGCTGCAGGAAAAGATCTGTGAGGATCAGATGAAACATATTTATGTTTCGCTGGTGGCAGAGTTTTTCATCAGCATGGTGATCGTCTTTGTGATCAATTTTAATTATAACGGGCTGTTTTTGCTGGTGTTCACCGGTGTCATCTATTATGTAAAAGGGGATAAGGGAAAATATCTGGTGATCTGCCTGGCCATATTCAGTTTTCTGCTGACAGATTTCAAGCTGCTTTCCTATAATTTCAATCTATATTCCATCCATGATTACTTTACGTACTACGACACCTCGGTGCAGGGATATCTGGTGGGCGGCTATAATCTGCTCAACTCCCTGAATATCATTCTGTTTATCATCTATTGTATCTTGATGATACAGCAGCAGCGGGGAACGATTGATGAAGTCCACATGCTGTATGAGGAGATCAGAAAGACGAACGAAGATCTGGAAACTGCCAATGATCAGCTAAAAGAATATGCCAAGATCACGGAACGTATGGGAGAGACAAAGGAAAGAAACCGCCTGGCCAGAGAAATCCATGATACGCTGGGACATACGCTGACCGGTATTTCGGTGGGGATTGACGCCTGCATCACGATGGTGGAATCCTCTCCCAAAGAGGCCAAAGCGCATCTGGAGCGCATTTCTGCAGTGGCGCGCAACGGGCTTTTGGACATCCGCCGTTCTGTGAACGAACTGAAGCCGGATGCCCTGGAACGGCTGGGGCTGGAATCTTCGATTACAAAGATGATCACCGATATGAAATCAGTGACGGACATGCAGATATTTTTTGACTGCCGGATGAGTCCTATGAAATTCGACGAAGATGAAGAGAGCGCAATTTACCGGGTCATTCAGGAAAGTCTCACCAATGCCATGCGGCACGGAAGAGCCAGCCGGGTGCGGATCATCATGGAACGGCAGGAGGACATGGCAGTGCTGACGATCCGGGATAATGGTATCGGGTGCAGTGAGATGAAAAACGGCTTCGGCACCAAACATATTATGGAACGGATCGGTATGCTCAATGGTACGGTGGAGTTTCAAAGTGAGGATGGTTTCAGCGTCATTGCCAGAATACCGATCAGATGGGGAGAAGAATATGATTAAAGTATTGATTGCAGACGACCAGGAGCTGATCCGCCAGAGCCTGCGGATCGTACTGGATACCAAAGAAGATTTGCAGGTGCTGGATGTGGCGGCGGACGGACAGGAAGTGATCCGCTGTATCCGCAGGGAGGTGCCGGATGTGATATTGATGGATATCCGTATGCCTAAAATGGATGGGGTGCAGTGTACGAAGATTATCAAGGAAAATCATCCAGAGGTGAAGATTATCATTCTCACCACGTTTGACGACGATGAGTTTGTCTATGACGCGCTCAAATTTGGTGCCAGCGGTTATCTGCTGAAGGGAGTATCCATGGATGAATTGGCAGAAGCCATTCGTATGGTGTACAGTGGGGCGGCTATGATCAACCCGGATATTGCCACAAAAGTAGTGAAACTTTTTTCGCGGATGGCCAAGGCTGATTATACTATCCAGGTGGATGAGCAGCAGGAAAAGGAACTGACGAAAACGGAATGGAAGATTATCGAACAGGTGGGCTATGGTGCTTCCAACAAAGAAGTGGCGGGCAGTCTGAGCCTGTCAGAGGGAACCGTGCGCAACTATCTGAGTACTATCCTCAATAAACTGGGACTGCGGGATCGGACACAGCTTGCTATCTGGGCGGTACAGACCGGAGTCAGCATGAGAAAGCCGGATCGTATATGAACAGAAAAAAGAAAATCGCAGCAGCGGCAGGTATTTTCTGTATGCTGGCGTTGCTGGCAGGAATGGGAATCTGGCGCAGCCGCCAGGTGACAGTACTGGAAGTGGGCATCTTTGCAGGGAGTAATTGGGATGTGGCCAATGCCAACAGTTATGTGATCATCGACAAGGCAGTGGAAAAGTTTGAGGCGGCGCATAAAAATGTCAAAGTCCATTACTACAGTGGGATCCGCAAAGAAGATTATGCAGAGTGGTTTTCCAATCAGCTTTTGCGGGGCAGGGAACCGGATGTCTTTATGGTACTGGGAGAGGATTTCAATCAGTTTGCAGAGATCGGTGTGATGAAAGATCTCGAACAGCTGATGATGTCAGACCCGGTTTTTTCCAAAGAGAACTATTATTCTACCGCGCTGCAGGCGGGGCAGTACGGCGGCAGACAATATGCCCTGCCCTATGAGACTGTGCCTACGCTGATGTTTGTCAATAAGTCACTTTTGAACCGGGAGGGACTGGAAGTGCCGGACAATGACTGGACCTGGGACGATCTGTATCAGATCAGCAGCCAGGTGACAAAGGACAGGGATGGAGACGGTTTGCTGGACCAGTTTGGCACCTACAATTATGGCTGGATGGAAGCTGCCTACTCCAACGGGGCCAGATTGTTTGACGAAAACGGTACGGAAAGCTATTTCAATGACGAAAAGGTGGTGGAAGCCGTCCGCTTTGCCAAGCAGATCACAGATCTAAACCAGATGCAGAAAGTGACAAAAGACGATTTTGACAGTGGCAATGTGGCTTTTATGCCGCTCCCGTTTACCGAATACAGGACTTACAAGACGTATCCTTATAAAATCAAAAAGTATACAAAATTCCAGTGGGACTGCATTACCCTGCCGGCGGGAACGGAAGGCGGCAATACTTCCGTGATCAACACACTGCTGATAGGGATCAGCAATCATACGAAGCAGGAAGAGCTGGCATGGGAATTTCTGAAGCTGCTGACATATGACGAAGAGATCCAGATGGATCTGTTCCGCTATTCTCAGGGAGTTTCGGTACTGCGCGATGTCACAATCTCCAAAGAAACAGAAGAAATCCTGCAGGCCGATATGGAGAAGAATGAGAAATTCATCGACAATAATCTGGTCAGTGATGTGATTGAAAACGGTATTGTCACACCCAAATTTCCCAAATATGCGGACGCTCTGGTGATGGCGGATAACGAGATCAGCAGGATGATTGAGGATGATGACAATATAGACAATTCCATGCGGATTTTGCAGAGGCAGATCGGAAAGTATCTGCGGAGGTAGGCGGCCTGCACCGGGAAGCGAATGTGCCGCGGCTGCAGTGCGCAGACAGATTGTGTTAAATATTACCTTGTTTCCCCTGCTTACTTGTATTACAATAAAAAAAACGCAATAGGAGGACTGACGGATGGCAAAGAAATATGATGTGGTGGCGTTGGGAGAACTTTTGATTGATTTTACGGAAAATGCAATCAGCAGTCAGGGGAACCCGCTGTTTGAGGCGAATCCCGGTGGGGCACCCTGTAATGTACTGGCCATGCTTAACAAGCTGGGCAAGAAGACCGCTTTTATGGGCAAGGTGGGAAAAGACCAGTTCGGCGTGATGCTGAAAAAGGTACTGGATGAACTGGGGATTGGAACGGAAAGTCTGTATATGGATGAGGAAGTACGCACCACGCTTGCCTTTGTACATACGGCTGAGGACGGAGACCGGGATTTTGCATTTTACAGAAATCCGGGTGCTGACATGATGCTGCATGCCTCTGAAGTAAAAGAGGAAATGATCCGGGAGACGGAAATTTTCCATTTTGGCACGCTTTCGATGACGCATGAAGGTGTGCGGGAGGCGACGAAGAAGGGCCTGCAGATAGCAAAGGAAAACGGTATCTTGCTATCTTTTGATCCGAATCTGCGCCCGCCTCTCTGGAAGAGTCTGGAGGATGCCAAAGAGCAGATCCTGTATGGCATGGGACAGTGTGATATTTTAAAGATATCGGATGATGAAGTGCTGTTTGTATCCGGGTGTGATACGGTGGAAGCCGGGGCGCAGTGGATCAGAGAGCATTACGGCAATATCAGGCTGATGCTGACCACCCTGGGAAAAGAAGGCAGTGTGGCATATTATGAAGATCTGAAGGTGGAGGCGAAGCCGTTTCTGAATCCGCATACGATTGAGACGACCGGTGCGGGAGATACCTTCTGTGCGTGTATTCTGAATTATGTACTGGAGCACGGCCTCGCAGGACTGACAGAGGAAGGGCTGAAGGAGATGCTGACCTTTGCCAACGGTGCTTCCAGTCTGATTACCACCAGACGGGGGGCGCTGAAAGTGATGCCGGAGAAGGCGGAAGTGGAAGCGTATATCGCCGGCCGGTGACAGGCAGTGCTTTACAGCAGAAACAGATACCAAACGCAGGGTGCCTATCGTGAGGAAAAGAAGCAGTCGCAAACAGTATGACATTCACATAAGCTGCCCTGTTACAAACAGACAGAACAACAAAGAACAGCCCATCTATTTGAGCTGTTCTTTTTATGCAGGCGATGATGCAGTTGCTTCTTTTTGTGCATATTGTCGAAAGTCTTTTCTTAAAATTGCATTTATCCCTTCAATGTATACAATAAAATTCGGAAAATATATAAAATCCCCCATCAAAACCAAAAATTACCCCCCTTTCGGAAACAGGAGGTTTTGCTATACTTAACAGTAAGAACAGGAAGGCTGACAAAGAAGGGGTGAAGGGATGAACGAAGTAATAGTATCCATGAAAGATATCTGTAAGAGCTTTCCGGGAGTAAAGGCGCTGGATCATGTGAATTTTGAACTGCGTTCCGGGGAAGTCATGGCGCTGCTGGGGGAAAACGGAGCCGGAAAATCCACGCTGATGAAGGTGCTCAGCGGCGTGTACACAAGAGACAGCGGTACGATGGAGATTTTCGGAAAAGAGTATGGGGATCTGACACCGAAACAGGCGCAGGAAGCGGGGGTTGCCATTATCCATCAGGAACTGAATATGTGCAGGCATCTGTCGGTGACAGAGAATATGTTTCTGGGCAGAGAGGTGAGCGGCAGGCTGGCGCTGGACAATGCCAGGATGGAAGAGGAAGCAGGCGCAATCCTGCAGGATCTGCGCATTGACATTGATCCCCGACAGACCGTGGGAGATCTGCCGGTTTCCAAGCAGCAAATGGTAGAGATCGCCAAAGCACTTTCCATCAATGCAAGGATTCTGATTATGGATGAGCCGACATCGGCGCTGACATCCAAGGAAATTGATGATCTGTTTCGCATTATTCATAAGCTGAAAGCGGAAGGGCGTGGCATCGTATACATATCTCACCGGCTGGAAGAACTGCAGCATATTGTGGATCGGGTTACGATCATGCGGGATGGTCAGTATATTACGGATATGCATTTTAAGGATGCAACGATGGATCAGATCATCGCTCATATGGTAGGACGAGAGATTAAGGAAAAGTTCCCCCGGGTGACGTGCGAAAAAGGAAAGAAAATCTTTGAAGTCAGAAATCTCAATGCCGGCAAACTGGTGCGGGATATCAATTTTTCGGTTTATGCCGGAGAGATTGTCGGTTTTGCAGGACTGATGGGAGCCGGGAGAACCGAGACGACCCGTGCCATATTCGGGGTGGATGCCAGAGAAAGCGGCGAAATCTTTGTGGACGGCAAAGAAGTGAACATAAACAATCCCATGGATGCCATCAGAAATGGTGTGGTACTGGCACCGGAGGACCGCAAAAAAGACGGCCTGTGTACAAAACTGAGTATCCGGCATAATCTGGCGCTGCCCAATCTGGATCTGATCTGTAATAAACTGGGTGTGGTAAACAGCCAGAAGGAGCAGGATCTGTGTGATAAGGCAGTACAGGATCTGCGGATCAAGACACCGGATGTGGAAGTGGATTCCGGCAATCTGTCGGGAGGAAACCAGCAGAAAGTCGTGGTAGGGAAGTGGCTGGCCAGAGACTCCCGGGTAGTTATCTTTGACGAACCGACCAGAGGAATCGACGTAGGAGCGAAGGTGGAGATTTACCACCTGATGAATGAACTGAAAAAACAGGGGATCGCCGTTATGTTCGTTTCTTCGGAAATGCCGGAAGTCATGGGGATCGCCGACCGGATTATCGTGATGTGTGACGGAAGGATCACAGGAGAAGTGATGGCAGAGGATACGACCCAAAATGAGATTCTGACGCTGGCCACTTCGTTTGAAAATAAAAATATCGGCAGCAATTAACGGGTAATGGGGAAGATATCCGCGCTGTTATGATAGAGGGAGGAAGAGACATGAACAGTAAAAAACAAAGTCCTTTGAAAAGACTTCTGGGAATCAGAGGGATGGGAGCTGCCTTGACGGCTTTTGTGGGGCTGATTATCATATACGCGGCATTCGGACTGATTAATTCTGCCGTGTTTTCCGGACAGAATATTTCCAATCTGCTCCGCTCCATGTCCAAATATCTTTTGATCGGTATTGCGCAGAGTTATGTACTGATTACGGGCAACATTGATTTGTCCATCGGCTCGATGGTGGGCATGAGTGCCATGATAGCGGCCACACTGATGACAAGAGGCGTCAGCCCGGTCATTGCCATTGTGGTAGCGCTGGCAAGCTGCATCGTTGTGGGAGTGATCAATGGTTATCTGGTAGGAAAGTTTAAACTGCCGCCGTTTATTGCCACACTGGGCACCATGTTCGTCACAAGAGGGATCGCCTATATGGTGAACAGTAACAGAAATACAGATGCCATTGCCACCGGAATCGGCAAAGAGGCAGGGGACAGCTTCCAGAATTTCTTTTATTATGGCACCACACTGGGGATTTACAATACATTCTGGATTGCCATGATTATGTTTGTGATCTTTTTCTTCCTGCTTTCCAAGACAAGGACAGGACGACATATTTATGCCATCGGTTCCAACATAGATGCGGCAAAACTCTCCGGTGTCAATGTGGTGGCGACGACGACAAAAGCCTATCTTGTCAGCGCTGTCTGCTCCTGTATGGTGGGACTGATCCTTTGCGCACAGGCAAGTATGGGAAATATGGAAGCAGGTAACATGTATGAGATGTACGGCGTGGCAGCCGGCGTTATCGGCGGCGTATCGCCCCTGGGCGGGACCGGTATCCTGCTCGGCACACTGGCGGGCGCGGCTGTATGGCAGACACTGGAAAACGGCCTTAATATGATCGGTGCTCAGGTCGGTATTCAGCGTGTGGTGATCGGCATCATCGTGGTGGCAGCGGTACTTCTGGACGTTGTAATACGAAACGGAGAGTTCGGAAAGAAAAAAGCAAAATAAATGCATTTTCCAAATCTACGCAGGGACGAAACCGCAGGACGCGGATCGTTATAAAAACAACCGCAGGCATCGGGAGGAAGGCTGCGGAACTAAACAGCAGACTTGCGGACGAGGCCAGGATAAATGAACGGACGCATAGGCGGACGTGAATTTATCGCAGGAAGGGCATCGGGAGGAAGGCTGCGGAACTAAACAGCAGACTTGCGAACGAGGCCAGGATAAATGAACGGACGCATAGGCGGACGTGAATTTATCGCAGGAAGGGCATCGGGAGGAAGGCTGCGGAACTATTAATAGGAGGAAAGGTATGAAAAAGAAAATTTTAGCTATGCTAAGCTGCATGACTATGCTTGCGGCGGCTCTTACCGGCTGCGGAAAACAGGCAACACCGGCAGAACCCGCATCATCAGGCGCTGCAGCCGACAGCGGCAGTGCCAGCGCCAAAATCGCGCTGATCACTATGGATTCCGTAGACCAGCACTGGGTCACACTGAATGAGGGCGCGCAGAAAGCGGCGCAGGAACTTGGGGTGGAAGTTACCTTTATGTCCCCCAATATCAAAGATGACGCACAGCAGATCGAATGTATCAACAATGCGGTGGCAGGCGGATACAATGCCATTATGATAGCAGCAAACGGACCGGATGCCATATCTTCGGCATTGCAGGAAGCGATTTCGGCAGGTATTAAGATTGTCTATGTGGATTCGCCGGCCAATGTAGAGGCAGAAGCCACATTCTCCACAGATAATAAGGCAGCCGGCAAGACGGCTGGTGAGCAGATGCTGGCGGCGCTGGATGCAGCAGGGGTAACATCCGGTGATATCGGTATCGTCAATGTAAGTGCAGCGACAGATTCTGCAGTACAGCGCGAAGCGGGCTTCCGCGAGGCGTTTGAAGGCTCTTCCTTTAACCTGCTGGAAACCCAGTATGGAGAGGGCGACGCGGCAAAATCCCAGAGTATTGCAGAGAATTATATCACGCAGGGAGTAGTGGGTATCTACGGTACCAATGAAGGATCTACCACTGGTGTGGGCAATGCCATCAAAGCATCCGGCAAAGCCGAGATCATCGGCGTGGGCTTTGACAAGTCCGATGCGATCCTGGGGCTGATCAGTGACGGATATCTGCTTTGCGCGATGGCGCAGAACCCGGATGTAATGGGATATGAAGGGGTAAAGGCAGCGGTTGCGGCAGTAAACGGAGAATCCCTTGGCGGTAAAGTAACCGATACCGGCGTTTCTGTCCTTGATGCAGCAGCGGCAAGCGGCAGTGCAGCAGAAGAGACTGCTGCGTCTGATGTAAAAGCAAGCCAGGCATGGAAGATCGCACTGATCACCATGGACTCGGTTGACCAGCACTGGGTAACACTCAATGAAGGGGCGCAGGCAAAGGCAGAGGAACTTGGGGTGGAAGTTACCTTTATGTCTCCCAATATCAAAGACGACGCACAGCAGATCGAGTGTATCAACAATGCGGTAGCAAGTGGCTGTAATGCCATTATGATAGCGGCTAATGGGCCGGATGCCATATCTTCGGCATTGCAGGAAGCGATTTCGGCAGGCATTAAGATTGTCTATGTGGACTCACCGGCCAATGTGGAAGCAGAAGCTACATTCTCTACAGACAACAAGGCAGCCGGCAAGACGGCAGGGGAACAGCTTCTGACCGCACTGGAAGCGGCAGGGGTAACATCCGGCGATATCGGTATCGTCAATGTAAGCGCGGCGACAGATTCTGCTGTACAGCGTGAAGCAGGTTTCCGCGAGGCGTTTGAGGGCTCTTCCTATAATTTGCTGGAGACACAGTACGGAGAAGGCGATGCAGCGAAATCGCAGAGCATTGCAGAGAACTATATAACACAAGGGGTAGTGGGGATCTATGGCACCAATGAAGGATCTACCACCGGCGTGGGCAATGCCATCAAGGCATCTGGCAAATCCGATATCATCGGCGTGGGCTTTGACAAATCAGATGCGATTCTGGGACTGATAGATGACGGATATCTGCTTTGCGCCATGGCACAGAACCCGGATGTGATGGGTGCAAAAGGTGTGGAAGCATGTGTGCAGGCACTGGAGGGAACTTCTCTTGGCGGCGCTGTGACAGATACAGGAGTTTCCGTACTCAAAAAATAATAGGAAAAAAGACAGAGCAGAAAGACCGCCGGGGCCCCGGCGGTTTTCCTGTTCAAAAAAAGTAACAGTTCATAGAGGCCCGTGTGCGGGCCGGCGGATCTGAAAGATTCTGAAGCACAGTTCGCAAATACATGAGGAAAGATATGTTTAAAGTAATGATCGCAGATGATGAGGAGAGGATCTGCCAGTTGATCACAGCGCTGGTGGATTGGGATGCCTTGCAGATGGAGATTACGGGCATTGCCCATAACGGTCTGGAGGCGATGCGGATAGCTGTCAGGCAGCAGCCCGATATTCTGATCACGGATATCCAGATGCCGGGCTGCAGCGGTCTGGATCTGATCAAACAGGTGAAAAAGAGTGTACCGGAACTGGAGATTATCATTATAAGCGGTTATGCTCATTTTGCATATGCGCAGAGTGCTATCAAATATGGTGTGGGCGACTATCTGCTCAAGCCGGTCAGCCGGATCGAACTGAATGAAACACTCCGGAAACTGAAAACAAGGATTGCGGAAAGAAGAGAGACGGAGAGTGATCGGATACAGCTTTTGCAGCAAAGTGAATCCGATACACGCCGGATCAGAATGAGCCTGATCGGGCAGCTGATCAGCGGCAAACTGAAAGAACCTTCACTGGGAATCCTGGAAAGCGAATATTATCTGAAGGTCAGGCCGGGTATTTTTCAGGCATTTTGCGTGAAAATTGACGGTGATATGAGCCAGTTCAGTGATTCAGGCATGGCTATTTTATTGGACGAGACAGAAAATCTTCTGGAGAGAAGCCTGAGGCCCAGATGCTTTGAGATGCTTCTCCACAGGCAGCGGACTGCCTGTATCGGTATTCTCAATTATGAGAACAAACAGGCAGAGGAGATCAGACGCCTGCTTCGGGAATGTCTGAATCAACTGGAGGCCAGGAAGAACCTGTACGGCCCGGTGACGTTTTCCATGGCGGTGGGCAGCATGGCGGATGCACCACAGCAGCTGGGGGTGTCTGTCAGGGAGGTTTCCATTATCATACAGGAGCGCCTGGTGAAAGGAACAGGCCGTATGCTGGACAGGATGCCGGCAAATGCCACCTTACATGAACGGAATCTGTTGGAAAAATATGCGCGTCTGATCACACATGCCATTGAGATTATGAGTATTGAGGAAGGTACGGCGGCCGTGGAGGTACTTCGGACAGGAATAGAAGGCGGCAGAACGGCCTCTGGTTATGAAATACTGGAACTTGTGGTCTCCTGTGGCAGACTTTTTTTAAGTCAGGTGGAAATGCAGCGGCGCGAGGAGGAAATCCGGGATTTTGAGGAGCGGTGCACGCAAAGAGGCAGCGTCCGGGAATTGCTGGATTGTCTGGAAGAATTGCAAAAGACCTGGCTGGAACAGATACGCAGAAAGCGGGAAAACGATACGCTGCGGCCTGTTCGCCTGGCAAAACAATATATCCGTAATCATTTCAGTGAGCAGATTACCATGGAGGAGGTAAGCAGCGTGGCAGGGCTCAGTACCGCTTATTTCAGTGTTCTCTTTAAAAAGGCGGAGGGAGAAGGATTTGCCAGGTATCTGATCCATGTACGGATGGAAGCGGCCAAAACGCTTTTGCGGGAGAGTCAGTATACGGTAGCTGAAATTTGTCGCAAAGTAGGGTATAATGATTTAAAACACTTTACACGTACCTTTGAAAAAGTTACGGGAGTCAAGCCTGCAACCTACCGGAAACTGTATGGCTAGGGAGGAAACATTTGAAAAAAGAAAACCCCTTTCGCTATATCTCAAACAGAATTGCTTTCATGGCAGCGATGATTGGACTCTGTCTGATGGCTTACCAGGCAGAGCAGACAATCTTGCTGTGGCAGGGAGAGATATGTGTCTGGAAATGGCTGCTGCATCTGGGGATAACAGGGTTTTATTTTGCTGCGGCCTGGTTCTGGATTTTTATCCCTTACCGGAGATCGGAAAAGTTCGTGGAAAGAATACAGGACGGACATATGATTTCCGGCAGCGGGGATCTGAACAATGTCTTGCTGACGCCTTCTGCGAAACGGCAGATGGAGATGACGGAAACACTCTTAAAATCGCCGCAGCTGATTGACCTGAATGAGCGGCAGGCACAGTATCTTGCCCTACAGAATCAGATCAATCCGCATTTTCTGTATAATACATTGGAAAGTATCCGAGGGGAAGCATTGATTGCAGGACTGGACAGTGTGGCAGATATGACGGAGGCACTGGCCAAATTTTTCCGTTATACCATAACCAGAGTAGAAAATCTGGTATCTGTTGAAGAAGAACTGGATAATTGTGAGACTTATTTCCGGATACAGCAGTATCGCTTCGGGGACCGGCTCAGACTGCATGTTACTTATGAAGAAGAGGACCGAGAAGATATCATGAGCTGCCGGATTCCCAAGCTGATATTACAGCCCATACTGGAGAACAGCATCATCCACGGGACGGAGAGGAAGGTGGGGACGAGTACACTGCGGATCCATTTTACGAGAACGCAGAAAAGACTGCTGATCCGCATATCTGATGACGGTGTGGGGATGGATGAAGAGACACTGGCGGCATTAAATGACCGGTTGAACGGAAGCGGAGGCGATATTGCCTGCCGTGAAAATGGCAGGCGGGGTGGTATTGCGCTTACAAATGTTAACAATCGGATTCATCTGATTTTTGGTGAGGAGTATGGGATGCATGTGTATTCGATTCCGCAGAAAGGGACAGACGTGGAACTGACCATTCCGCTTACCGGAAGTGATATAAAAATAGACGAGAGAGATCTTTTGTCATAGAAGCAAGAGAAGAAATCATGTGGGGTAGTAGATGGAAAGACAAAAGTATGAAAGACTGGTAGAGAGCCTGCAGAAAAATGCAGACAAATTATATATAAACGGGCTGGAGATAGAAGTGCGTAACTGCGAAGGCAGAGAGGCAGGACGACCGGACCCGGCCAATGAAGCGGCGGGGCGTGTGACGAGAGAAGATTTTGCGTCTTACAGAGAGCGGCTTGCGCCGCAGCTGTGGGCCAATGAAGTACATCTCCTGGGACCGCAAGGGGCTACGGGACTTTCGCGGCTGGAGTATTTAAGGGCACAGTTTGGATGGACCAGCAGTGATGTTTCCACAGGGATACGCACGATATGCCACAGGATGACAGTGGCCGGGGAACCTTTCAGGCTGTATCAGTATGAAGTGCTGTCGGCGGAAACGGACCGGCCCTGCCTGCTCTATATTCATGGCGGTGGATTTTTCGGCGGTGGTATCGCGACTCTGGAAAACCAGTGCAAGCTGTTGGCGCAGCTTTCGGGTGGGGTCGTTTGTTCGGTAGACTATCCTCTGTGCCCGGAGCATCCTTATCCGGCAGGGGCCGATGCCTGCTATGAGGCGCTGCAGTGGATTCATGCCCATGCGTCAGAACTGGGAATCAGCAGAGAAAAGGTGGGGATAGCAGGTGACTCCGCAGGCGGAAATCTGGCACTGGCATGTGCACTGCGTGACCGGGAGCAGGGCGGCGGCAGGATTGCCTATCAAGCGCTGCTTTACCCGGTGGTAGATATGAGGGAGCGGATAGACAGTTCACCTTACTGGGACCGGCAGATGTATGATAACCCCTATGATGATCCGCTGATCGAGGCGCAGATCTGCATGGTGGGTGAGCAGCTTGCGGATATTGCAGCATGGTATGTGCCGGCAGGTACGGATGTATGCCAGCCTTGTCTCAGCCCTATTCTGGCAGAACTGGACGGCCTTCCCAGGACGCTGATGATAACGGTGGAATATGATTTTCTCCGTGGAAGCTGTGAGGCGTTTTCACGCAAACTGCAGGCAGCAGGTGTTGAGACACGCCATATCCGCTATGGCGGCTGTGGTCATGGAGTCTTTGACCGGCTGGGCTATGCACCGCAGGCGGACGATATGGTGAGGGAAATTGCTGCTGATCTGCTGCGGCTGTAAAGGGGCCGGGCCTTTTGCCGCATGAGAATGGAGGAAGGAGGCAAAAGCGGGCTGTCGGGAGGACGGGGATGAGAGAAGAAATATTCCGTATGGAGCGTGTCACCTATATAGAGAAAGGGATCATCCAGCTAAAAGACTTTAATCTGCAGATCTTTCAGGGCGAGATCATGGGCTTTTTGCCGGTCAATGCCCATGGACTGCCGGCTTTTTTAAAACTTTTGCAATCCAATCTGCCGCTTCACGACGGATTTGTCTATTACGGGGAAACGCTGATCAATTCCTGGAAGGCATCCAGAAAAGGGTATAACCGTATCAGCATTATCCAGAATCAGGGTTGTCTGGTGGAGGGAATGCGTGTGTCGGATACGATCTTCGTACTTCGCCAGGGATTCCGGCAGAGGATTATCCGCTCCGGCCTTCTGCGGCGGCAGCTTGAACCGTTCCTGCGGGATATCGGCATGGATATTTCCGCTGATACTTATGTGGAAAAACTATCTTATTTTGAGCGCATTGTCGTGGAAATGCTGCGGGCGGTGATTATGGGACACCGGCTGATCGTACTGAATGAGGTCAGCACACTGATCAGTGAAGTGGAGCTGAAAAAGCTGTACAGGATTATGAGAAAATATGCGTCCCAGGGCATTTCCTTTCTGTACATCAGCCTGCATTTTGAAGATATTCTTCAGATTTGCGACAGGGCGGCGCTGCTTTCTTATGGGCGGGTGCAGAAGGTGATCGGGGAGACGCAGATGAGCCTGGATACGATGCTGGAATATCCGGAAGAATTTAATCGGATGGTACGGGTCCATATGCAGAGTGAAAAAGGCCTGGGTATGTCGCCGGATGTGGTTCTGGAACTGCATGATATTACATACGGAGCACTGGAACGGCTGCATGTAAAAATTCACGCAGGGGAATGTGTGGTCATTCAGAGTCTGGATTACAGTATCTATAAAAGTCTGATCGGCCTTCTGATCGGAGAAAGACGGCTGGAAGGGGGAGAGATCCTGCTGGAAGGAGAACCGGTGGCGATCCGGGAGAGTAAAAGTGTGGCCGTGATCCGGGAACTTCCCACCAGGAGCATGATATTTCCGGGAATGAGTTATATGGACAACCTTTGTTTCGGACTGCTGCGGCGGGTGGAGGGCATCTGGCATGACAGGGCCATAAAGGAGAGTGTCCGCATGGAGTATGGCTCTTTTCTGGGGGAAGATGTGTTTTATATGCAGATGGAAGAACTGACAGAAATGCAGAAATACCAGCTTGTCTATACAAGGATATTGCTTCAGAGGCCGAAGGTGGTATTTTGTATCCAGCCTTTCAAGGGGGCTGACATGCCCCATCGGCTGCTGATCTGGAGGATGATGGAAACCTTACTGCAAAAAGGAATCGCGGTAGTCATTATAGCCATCAATCTGGCAGATTCCATGTCCTTTGCGGAACGGCTTTTGCGTATAGACGGAAATGGCATGGTCGTGGAAGTATCCCGGGAGGAATTTTCGCATCTCTCGGCCTCTACACCCTGGGCGCACCTTTATCGAAAAGAGGAGGAGGGATAGGGAGTTTCTGCCCTGCTGCCGTTATGAAAGGTTCACAGTTTTATCCATTTATGCGTTTGTCGCGTGGAAAGAGGATTGGGGCTTTACAACTGTTCCAAAAAAGTGTATGATAAAGATCGTGACAAAACAGGATTTGACAGCAGCCGTTTTCAAATCCAATATAAAATCAGAGATCCAAGAAAGAAGAATCCGAAGATGGACAACTGCGAAGAGGCGGTGACATCTTCGGTTTTTGTGTTTTTGGCTGTTGTTTCACCTTTAATTCCGGTATTGCTGTCTGGCAATTATCTGTTAATTATGTACAAGGAAAGGAAGGATACACATATGTTTGACGCAAATCCCAGGCAACTGACTCCGCCTCTGTATCGGGCGGAATTTGAACATGATAACTGTGGTATTGGCGCCTGTGTCAATATCCGGGGCCTCAAGAGCCGTGAAATTGTGGAAAATGCCCTGAAGATTGTAGAAAATCTGGAGCACCGGGCCGGTAAGGATGCAAAAGGCGAGACGGGAGACGGTGTGGGGATTTTGGTGCAGATTTCCCACCGCTTTTTCATGAAAGTGACCAGGCCTCTGGGGATCGGGCTGGGCGGAGAGCGGGAATATGGTGTCGGTATGTTTTTCTTTCCCCAGGATGAACTGAAACGCAACCAGTCTAAAAAGATGTTTGAGATCATCGTCCGTAAAGAAGGGCTGGAATTTCTGGGCTGGCGGGAGGTGCCGACCGATCCGGGCGTGCTGGGGCATAAGGCAGCGGCGTGTATGCCCTGTATCATGCAGGCTTTTATCAGAAAGCCCGGCCATGTGGAAAAAGGGCTGGCATTTGACCGGCTCCTCTATATCGTGCGCCGCATTTTTGAACAGTCCACGGACAATACGTATGTGGTTTCCCTGTCCAGCCGGACCATTGTCTATAAAGGCATGTTTCTCGTGGGACAGCTGAGGACTTTTTTTCAGGATCTGCAATGCGGGGAGTATGATTCTGCCATCGCAGTGGTACATTCCCGTTTTTCCACCAATACGAATCCCAGCTGGGAGCGGGCGCATCCCAACCGCTTGATTGTGCACAACGGAGAGATCAATACCATACGGGGCAATGCGGACAAGATGCTGGCCAGAGAGGAAAATATGGAGTCCGAAGCGTTTCAGGGCCTGTTGCATAAAGTGCTCCCGGCTGTCAATGCCGCAGGATCGGACTCGGCTATGCTGGACAATACGCTGGAATTTCTTGTGATGAGCGGTATGGATTTGCCGCTGGCGGTGATGATTACCATTCCGGAGCCCTGGGCCAATAACTGCACCATGAGCCAGAA
>CANPIC010000031.1 GCA_947574055.1 uncultured bacterium | reverse complement strand
TTGGCCTCCAGAGCCACAATCTGGCGCGCTAACCAACTGCGCTATACCCACCATAAAAGATATCTGCCCAAAGGCAAAATATCTCCAACGTGCTCGAAGGGATTCGAACCCCCGACCCACGGCTTAGAAGGCCGTTGCTCTATCCAGCTGAGCTACGAACACGTACTGTCCCGGTAAATATTGCCTGTCCGGCACGGCTTTTATATTATCATAACAATGCCGTCTTGTCAATCAGGATTTCAGACTTTTTTCTAAATTTTCTTTCGTCCGGGTAGTTGTCCGACTATGGTTCGATTTCTTTCAACAAGGCGGCACAGTCCCGAAACCCCTGCATATAAGCAAGTTCACTGTAACGGGCGTTGCTCGCATTATTGGCACACAGCAGCCTGTCAATCGCCAGACGCGCCTCTCTGCTCAGCCTCAACTGTGCCACTTGTGCATCCAGACGAGCCACCTCTTCCTGCGTACCCTGATATTGTTTATCAGAAGATACAAAATGTTCCAGCCTGTCGGCGATCATATATTTTGCAATCATATTTAATATCCCACTTTCCATTTATCCCGCTCCTTATATGAGTCTTCCGTTTGTTTTTCGTGTTCACACAGGTATACGGCAAAATATTCTACTCTGATCATGGCCGGGAGACATACAGACATCCGAAACGGGAAACAGACAAAGGGAAACTCGCAGATATTGCAGACAGGACAAAAGAATTGACAGACAGAAAACTCCAAACCCCGGCGGCAGATGATGTAGTATCATCTCAGACTCCGGCCAGATACCTCCCATAACAGGATTTGCCATTCTTTTCATAAAGCGGGTGATGGGAATCGAACCCACGTGTCCAGCTTGGAAGGCTGGTGTTCTGCCATTGAACTACACCCGCAGATCTGATCAGGACAGATACCCTGTCTGACTGCCCCGATACTGAGAAGTATAGCAGTTCCCGCAACAATTTGCAAGACCGAACAATGATAATTCCGGGGCATTTCACAATAGAAAAAAGCTGCTGGCAGATAAACTCCCCAAACAGTCTTTTTTATCCTCAAACAGGTGCTGACTTGCAGCTATAAAAAATCGGGGTGACAGGATTCGAACACCTTCCCTCTTTCCATGTTTTCAGACGGCTTGCTCCGCCGAAAGTCCGGCCGTGAAACCACGAAACGATTCTATTAAACCTGTTGTAAAACCCGGAATTCAATTTCTTTCCGGTCTTCTTCCGACAGTTCCGGGAAATACTCGGCAATCTCATCTATGGTAATTTTTCCCTTTTGTATCATAAGGATAGCCTTATCCCTAGCCACCGCTTTGGCTGTTTCCTGTTTAATATCATTCTCAAACGCCTTGTAAATCTGTTCATCATCAAACAATGTCATCATGATGTCTACAACCTCCTTTTCCCTGCTTTCCAGATACTCCTTCAGTACATTCCGCTCCTTGCAGATACGGATTGTTTCCGTGACTGCCTCTCTGGTATTACCGCAGCATTTTCTCCGTTCCTGATATACTTTACAGAAAATAATATACTGCCCGATAATATCCCCTTCATTCTCCTGATATAAGACTTTGATTTCCGCATCAACGGCAATTCCGGCTCCATTAAAAAAATCCTTTGACAGTGTTATGATATCCGGAATCGTTTTTCTTTCTCCTGTAAATATGACATACAGTTCCGGCTTGGGCATCTTCACCTTTTTGCTTCCATACAAGTTCTGTTTCGTTCTCCTGAAATAATCATGATATGTCTGCATCAGGTACATCAGCGCACGGATGATAATGTTCATTGTCCATGTCGACTGGCTCTCCACCAACACCATGAGCCTGTCGCCTACGGAAAACCCCAGGTCATTATAATCCGCGTCCACCAACACATGCTTGATTGTGATATCTGCTATTTCATCCTTTGTAGCCTCTCCGTCCTCCGGATGCAGGGCTTGATATAGCTGAAACAGATACTTTTTATCTTGAAACAGGTCCGTGAATACACTGTCTCGTATCTTTCGTTTCGGTGTATTATCTGACATTGCGTTACCCCTTTTCTACATTTCCCAGAAGAGGTGATATCCCTCTTTTTCTACAGAATATCTTTCTTCATGCTATAAAAGACATCTCCTGTTTACAATAAACATCCTCTCCCTAAGTACATCCAAAAAACCGCTTCCCGTTTTATCAGATCAGACTTCATCCTGCTCACAGCGAATCTGCGAGAGCAGAAACACAACAACACATAGGAATGTACAGTCGCCGCATATGTCTGGTGTCAAAAAAGCTGTGGATGAGCAAACTCCCCCACAGCTTTCTCTGCCACCGGTCCCGCCCGGCCTGCAACTATAAAAAATCGGGGTGACAGGATTCGAACCTGCGGCCTCCTGGTCCCAAACCAGGCGCTCTAGCCAAGCTGAGCCACACCCCGCCGTCAGACGCGTCAACAGCGTAATCCGTGTGTTATTATAGTATAATCCCCCTTCACTGTCAAGTATTCTCCAGAAAATGCAGAGCAAAATGTGCCTTTCCGGCACGGTCCAGTTCCATGATAATATAAGATGGCCTGCGTCCTATCTGACGCGGATAGGAAAGGCTCCCCGGATTGATGGCAATGACCCGTTTTGATTCATCTATCACCGGTTTGTGCGTATGTCCATAGATGACGATATCCACACCTCTGGCAATGGCTTCTTTTTTGATGGTCTCACCGGACATGGATACTCCATAGGAGTGCCCGTGCGTCAGCCAGACTTTATAATCACCGATACAGAACTCCCGTTCCCGCGGCAGACTGCTGAAGAAATCATTGTTGCCGGCCACCATTTCCACCGGGCACCCGGCACATTCGCTGATCATATACTCGCTGCCCTCCACATCGCCGCAGTGAATCAGCATATCCGGCCCATCCATTTCATCCAGCAGCGCGGCCAACTCCGTATTTCTACCATGTGTATCACTTACGATCAATATTTTCATGTATTTTCTCCCGCCGCTTTTTTACTGCGCAGTCTCCAGATTCCTTCCGAAAGCAGCCTGTCCTTCATTCTGTTCAGTGCCTTTCCCCGATGGCTGATGCTGTTTTTCTGCTCTGCGTCCAGTTCTCCTCCGGTCAGTCCGTATTGGGGTACATAAAAAATAGGATCATAACCAAAACCGTTTTCTCCTTTTGCCTCATGTGCGATCCGTCCTTCCATGACACCTTCTGCCAAAAACTCCCGCCCGTCAGGAAATACTGCTGCTATGACACAGACAAATCTCGCTGTCCTTTGTTCATCCGGCACATCTTTGAGCCGACTGAGGAGTATCCTGTTTTTGGTTTCATAGGCGGTATTCTCACCCAGATATCTGGCAGAATGAATCCCCGGTTCTTTATCCAGACAGTCTATCTCCAGGCCGGAATCATCCGCCAGAACCATCATCCCTGTCCGCCGGGCACAGTCTCTGGCTTTGATCAGGGCATTCTCCGCAAATGTAGTTCCATTTTCCTCCACATCCGTGGAAATCCCGGCGTCTTTCAGCGAAAGAATCTCCACATCCACACCTGCCAGTATCATCCGTATCTCTTTCATCTTTCCTTCATTGCCTGTGGCAAAGATTACCTGCTCTCCCATACCGTTCCTTCCTTATGAATTCTGCATCCCCGCCAAAGCCTCCAGCACCGTTTCCGCGATGGCAGCTGCCAGCTTTTCCCGGTACCATTCATCAGCCAGAAGTTTCTGCCCGCTGCCATCCAGTACAAGCGCCGCCGCAGGAATATGGATCTGTTCCAGGAACAGGTCTCCTTCATCCGGTTCACGCAAACAGGCTCCCTCTATATGCTGTTGCAGCAAAAGCGCAAGATGTGTATTACCAAAATAAGGGATAAAATAGTCGCCATTATATAACACCCAAGCCCCTTGCTCTTGTGTGCTATGGCTGCCTGCCCGCAGTCCAATCACCAGATCTGCCTGCAATGCCCCGGCCAGGGCCGCTCTGTCAGTCACGTGCAGTCCCGTCCCCCTGGCTCCTGTCAGATAGACACCGATCCCTTCCTCTTCCAGCCGCAGGCGGATCTGTTCCATCACATCCCATACAAACATATATTCGTCATTTTCCCTGTCGGCATCATCACCGGCTGCATCCAACATCACAATCCTGTCATACAGGACAGCCGGCTTCTCCATAGACAGGACAGCCATACTTTCTTCCGTATCAGGCTGACATTCATACACATCCTTCAGCCTGACCCGCAGCCAGGTATTGCCGCTTCGCAGGGACAGATAAACTCCCTGCACCTTCTCCTGGCTTGCTGTCAGAACACTGCTTTCCAGAAATTCCCTATAATCTCCGGGAAAAATCAGCAGGATATCCCGGGTTTCATAAAAATTCTCCATCAGGATATCTTCTGCCCCCAGTCCAGATGGCAGCGGTATCCGTATCCCGTCCTCCTCTGCCGTCAACGCAAGCGGCATGGAAACTTCTCCTCCATGCTCTCCGTACAGCCGCTCTCTGTGAACGCTTCCCATATCCCTGCGCTCTTTCCGCCATCCGGCTGCCTGTAAGGTACGGCTTTCATTTTCATTGCCCTTTTGTGCCAGGGTCACTCTCTCTGACCCTGCAATAGAAATCACTGTCCCTGTAACGAGCGCACAAAATAACATGGCACATAGCAGCATAAGCCTGGAAAGCTGCTCCCGTCTCATGCTTCCCGCCTGCGTTTGGAGGATGGCTTTGGCCCCTGAAACTGATAATAATACGTTTTCATCATACCATTGTATATTTTGCGATTTTTATCCGCCTTTCTGCCGATCTCTTTTTCCGCACCTTCATAGGCCGTAATCAGATACAGTGACCATGCATCCAGACTGCGAAATCTCTCCCCCAGCGTACGATACAGTGCAGGCAGGTTTTCTTTCTCCTCCATCCGCTCCCCATAGGGCGGATTGGTAATCACAAAGCCATATTTCTTCGGGTGACTCAATGCCGACACATCTCTTTTCTGAAAATGAATCAGCTTATCCACTCCGGCCAGTCTGGCATTGGCCCTGGCTATCGACACCATCTCATCATCCAGATCATACCCCTGGATATCCGTTTCCACCTGCAAATCTACCTGCTCCGCCGCTTCCTGCCGGATCTCTTCCCAGATAGACCCGCCTATGACGTGCGGCCAGTCCATCGCCGTAAAACCACGTTTCATCCCCGGTGCCATATTGGCCGCCATCATCGCCGCCTCGATAGGGATGGTCCCACTGCCACAGAAAGGATCCACCAGTATGCGGTCTCCTTTCCATGGTGTCAGCATAATCAGCGCTGCCGCCAGATTTTCTGCAATAGGTGCCCTGGCTGTCAGTTTGCGGTATCCCCTTTTATGAAGAGAATCTCCGGTCGTATCCAGGCCGACCGTCACCTCATCCTTCATCAGAAAAACCCGCAGAGGGAAGGAAGCTCCGCTCTCCTCAAAACGGGTTTCATGATATGTTTCCCGCAGGCGCTCCACCATAGCTTTTTTCATGACTGACTGAATATCCGAAGGACTGAACAGCGCACTTTTGACACTGGCTGCTTTCGCCACCCAGAATCTGCCGTCACGGGGTATATACGCTTCCCAGGGCAGTGCCTTCGTTCCATGAAACAGCTCCTCAAAAGTCCTGGCCGGAAAACTTCCGACCTTGATCAGAATCCGCTCTGCCGTCCTGAGGCATATATTAGCGCGCACACAGGCCTCCTCATCCCCGTAAAAAGTAACACGCCCATCCTCCACAGACATAATATCATATCCAAGTTCCGTTATTTCTCTTTTCAGCGGCGCCTCCAGCCCGAAATGGCAGGGCGCGATCAATTCAAATTTTCTCATATGTCTATATTAAATGTCAGCTATGGGAGTGTCAAATGATTTTTCAAAAAAGATGGAAAAGCCAAAAAGCCTGTCGCGATATACAGATTTGTTTTCTTATGACGCGTATTGCTATGTACCCCGGCAGAGCCGGGACCGGAAGTTAGAAATTGTTCTTCTGGTTGTTGTTTTTCTGGTTGGTGCTGTTGTTGGTAGAATTAGTGCTGTTGCTGGTAGAATTGGTACCATTGGAGTAGTTGTTGCTGGATCTGTTCTGAGACTGATTGGTGCTGTTCTGAGAATTCTGGTTCTGATTGTAATCGTTCTTAGACATTTTTTATTCCTCCTGATTCAAATGGTTTACGATCTTAGTATGTCTTGACTGCCAGATAATATACATCTTCACCCAGGAAAAATATGGGAAAAACCCTCTGCAACACCGTATCAAAGGTAATAAAAAAAATTAGGAAAAAAGTCACATTTCCCTCTTGCATTTTTGAAAAAGTTGGTATATAATAGCCTCAACAGGTAAGGAAACACTCCAATTTCCTTATCTGCAACCCTTATATATTAATTATTTATACTCCCCTCAAAACAGCTCATCGGTTCCCCTGATGAGCTGTTTTCCTCTGTTTACAAAAACATCAGACATCTACTTGCGCCGCCTGAAATAACGGATCACATAATAGATCACAAGCAGCGGCAACGCCACCGGCAGCACCGTCGCAATCACAAACCCTACTACATTCAGAATCAGAATAAAAATGAGAAGCAAAACCAGGATAAATACCCAGGACGGAAGATGCAAAATCCGGCCGAAGAGATGTTTCCCGCTTCTGCCTTCCTCCTCTTCCCCGTATACCTTATCACTCTCCTGCGCCGTATCAATAATCGTCCTGGCCAGGAGCCTGGGATCTCCCAGTTCGCTCAGTACTTCCTTTTCACTGCGCCCCTTTTTAATCTCTGTATCAATATACATTTCATAATATGCCACGTTTTCATTGACTATCTGATAATTCACCCGGCCCGAAAGGGCTTTGCGCAATTTTTCCGTAAACTCAAATCTGGTCATCTTCTGACTCCTTATACATATTTATCCATACCAAATCCGTCTGACAGTTTCCTCTGGAACCGTTGTGGGTCCTTTTTCATCTCTATCATAGCCCGAAAGGCCCGCAATACCATTGCTTCCTTATTACAACTCTCTGTATTTTTCCCGGAATCCGCAATTACATTATAGAGATCCATCTCATGAACAAACAAATCAATCAATGTATAGCCTTCGCATCTGCTTTTGCCCAAAAAGCAGTGATGATCCAGATAATAGGCCATCTCTTCCATCAGTTCCTTATCCTCCAGCAGACCATTCCAGAGTGTATCTCCCCATGCATCGCTCTCGCCGGCCAGTACACAGAGTGCCTGCATCCTTTCATATAGTTTGACTTTTCTCGCATCATACAGAATCCCATTCATCTCTGTTCCTTCTTTCGTTTGCTCCCCGCAAGATCATATCTTTCCTGCAACAGCAGTTGTCTGTCTGGGAATTATAACATATCGCGGCTAAATTTTCCATACGAAAAGCCGCCCTGTGTAAGACGGCTTTTGCTCTGCTGTTGAGGTGCTGCTTTTATATTGTTTTTTTACTTTGCTTTATTCAGTTCTTTCTCCACATCATCCGCTGAAGGCATACCGCTCTGCGCACCGAATTTCTCAATGGAAAGGCTGGCCGCCGTATTGGCATACACAAGCGCCTGCTCCATCGTATCTCCCGCCGCTCTCCTGACGGCAAACGCACCATTTAGAGCATCTCCCGCACCGGTCGTATCCACAATCGTGGCATTTCTTGCCGGCACATGCAAAATCTCTCCCGATTGCAGACATGTGACCACCCCACGGGATCCCTGGGTAACGATCAGCTTTTCCGGGTATTGTCTGAGGATATCTTCCAGTGGCCTCTCACTGCCAAAAATCGCTGCTGCCTCATGCTCGTTAGGGGTCAGATAAGTCACTTTCTCAATGATGTCCGCAGGTATCTCTGCCGCCGGAGCGGGATTGAGCACAACCGGGATCTGACTTTCCGCGCAGAATGCAATCACATACTGTACGGTATCGAGAGGGATCTCATGCTGCAGCACCACCATATCAAACTTTTTAAGCAGTGGCTTAATGGAATCCACATAAGCCCTGTCCGTCCTGCCATTGGCCCCCGGAACCACCAGGATCGTATTATCACTTTCAGCCACCGCAATCATAGCCACACCGGTGGGCACATCATCTGCAATCTTGACGCTGTCGGTTCTCACGCCTGCATCTTCCAGATTCTGAAGCAGCTGCAATCCGTTGCCGTCATCGCCCACACAACCGAATATTTCCACTTCCGCTCCCAGTTTTGCCATTGCCACTGCCTGATTGGCTCCCTTTCCGCCAGGTATGTAACTGATACTGTCACCGGGTATTGTCTCTCCCTTTGCCGGAACCCGCTCTGCGGTCACTATCATATCCATATTGATACTTCCTACTACTGCAAGTTTCATGCCTTTGCTCCTTTTTCGCTTATCTCAAGGTTTCAACGTTATATTTATTGTATATTTTATACAGTTTTAAGTCAATCTTTTTTTCTTTTTCAGTATTTTATACCGACGTTGTATAAAACATATTTTTACAAATATACTATTTATCCAGGAGCTCAGGCTAGCCAATGTTTTGTCCTTCTTTTTTTTATTTCATGTAGTAAAAATATTTACTATTTTCCAGTCTGACAACACATCTATGTTATGTTAAAAAACAACAGGTGATGGATAATGAATTATAGACTCAGGATACGTGATCTGCGTGAAGATCATGACAAAACACAGCAGAATATAGCAGACATCTTAGGGACCTCACAGACCATGTATGCCCGTTATGAGCGCGGAGCCAGCGAACTCCCCATCCGTCACCTGATCTGCCTGGCTCTTTATTATAACGTAAGCATGGAATATATCGTGGGACTGACCGATGATAAAACCCCTTTATTAAAAAAATGATGTTTTTCGCAATGCGCGCCGGAACAGGACAGGCAATATGGGCAGCCTCCGGGATCACGCGCAGCTGAACCTTCCCTCCAAAAGAGGCAGGACTTTGGGAAGATTTTCCAAAAGCCGCTGCCTCTTTTTATGTTCTTAGTTATTCATCCACGCTGTAATTGGGCGCTTCTTTTGTAATATGGATATCATGGGGATGGCTCTCCCGAAGAGCCGCCGCGGAAATCTTGACAAATTTTCCGTTCTCTTTCAATTCTTCCACTGTGGCCGTACCGCAGTATCCCATACCGGAACGCAGACCGCCCATCAGCTGAAATACGGTATCTTCCACCGTCCCTTTATAAGCCACCCGGCCTTCCACGCCTTCCGGCACCAGTTTCCTTGCATCAGACTGGAAATAACGGTCCTTGCTGCCGTTTTCCATGGCCGAGATGGACCCCATGCCCCGGTATACTTTGTATTTTCTGCCCTGGAAGAGTTCAAATGTCCCGGGGCTCTCATCACAGCCCGCAAATATGCTGCCCATCATACATACATTGCCGCCGGCCGCAATCGCCTTGGTCATATCGCCGGAATATTTGATCCCGCCGTCTGCGATAACCGGGATTCCATATTCTTTTGCCACCTGATAGGAATCCATGATAGCCGTCACCTGCGGCACACCGATCCCTGCCACCACACGGGTCGTACAGATAGATCCGGGCCCGATGCCTACCTTCACCGCATCCGCTCCGGCTTCAATCAGTGCTTTTGTCCCCTCGCCGGTAGCCACATTGCCGGCGATCACCTGCAGATCGGGATGGTTTTCCTTGATCATCCGCAGGCACCGTAACACATTTTCCGAATGTCCGTGGGCGCTGTCCAGAACTACCACATCCACCTTGGCATCGACCAGAGCCTGCACCCTTTCCAGCACATTGGCCGTGATACCCACACCCGCGCCGCAGAGCAGCCTGCCCTGCCCGTCCTTGGCCGCCAGAGGATACTTGATCGTCTTCTCGATATCCTTGATGGTGATCAGACCTTTCAGGTTAAAATCACCGTCTACAATAGGAAGTTTCTCTTTTCTGGCTTTGCCCAGTATTTCCTTCGCTTCCTCCAGTGTGATACCTTCCCTGGCAGTGATCAGCCCTTCACTTGTCATACATTCCTTGATCTGCTTCGTATAATCTGTCTCGAATTTCAGATCCCTGTTGGTAATGATGCCCACCAGCCTGCGGCCTTCCGTAATCGGTACGCCGGAAATCCGAAATTTGCCCATCAGGGAATCCGCATCCGCCAGCGTATGCTCCGGTGTCAGAGAAAACGGGTCAGTGATGACGCCGTTCTCTGAACGCTTTACCTTGTCCACTTCATCTGCCTGTGCCTGGATGGACATATTCTTATGAATGATCCCGATACCACCCTGTCTCGCCATGGCAATCGCCATCCGATGTTCCGTGACCGTATCCATGCCCGCGCTCATCATCGGGATATTCAAGCGGATCTTCTTCGTCAGCCAGGTGGAGAGATCCACCTGATTGGGAATGACCTGCGAATAACCCGGAACAAGTAACACATCATCAAACGTAATACCTTCGCCAATAATCTGACCCATGTCTTATCCTCCTGTCAATTTGTGCTTACCATATATTTTGAAAAGTTTATCAGACTCCCCGGCACTTTGTCAATGCGAATTATGGAAACTCTCCGCTTTCCCTCTTCCATAAAATAGCACAAGAGGCTTAAAACCCGGAAATTTACTGTTTTCCAAAGTTCTAAGCCTTCTTTTGTTCCACCTGTCTTTTGCCGGATGCCCAGAGCCGCCGCGTCAGTTCAGAAACATCTTACTGGGCGCCGCACCATGAAACGCCTGCAAAAGTCCCTCATCAGCGTCCAGAATGACCTTAACCTGTCCTTCATAATAAAATACATACGTCTTTACATCGCTTCGGCTGCTGTAATCCTTCACCCTGTAGTTGCGGCTGCGGTAAGCATCCAGATGATAAGAGCCCTGCGGCGCTCCCACCTCGATCTTGTCAATCTCATAATTGGCCTCGGATTTCCTTTTGCTGCGCGCCATGATCTTGTCCACGGTCAATTCTCTGCACACATAGCTGTATTCATATTCGATAAATTCCTGCAGGTGGCAGAAATAAGCGCCGGCGCCAAAGAGAAGTGCCGTCGCCAGAAAAAAGACCGAAGCAGGCAGCATAAGCAGGGAAAGGGCTGCCAGGATACCACAGACTACCTTCAGTATTGCCGCTGCCATATTTTTCTTTCTCGCTACCAGTACTTCCAAAAATGTCTGATCCATTTCTCATCACCTTTCTCTGTTTATTTTTATCATAGTACAAAACAGATCATGTTTCAATCCTTTCTTTCCGGGCAGATCACAAATCGGTCTGTATGGATGTTGTCTGCGCTGTCCCCTGTGCCTCCCGTCTAGGATTCCTTCTGCAAAAGTTCCCGCAGCATCTCCTTCACCGCCCCTGGATCGGCTTTTCCCTTCATCACTTTCATCGTCTGTCCTACTAAAAAACCGATGGCTTTCTCTTTGCCATTTCGATAATCTGCCACAGATTTGGGATGAGCCGCCACTACCTGACCGAGCACTTCCCGCAGTGCATCGGTATCAGCCTCCACTTTCATGCCCTTTTCTTCCACATACGAATGTGGGTCCACATCCTCATCAAACATGGCCTCAAATACTTCTTTTGCTGCCGCGCCGTTGATCTCTCCCTTATCTTTCATGAGAATCAGGGCCGCCAGATGAGCAGGGGAAATGATAATATCCGCCGGATCTTTTTCCCGCTCTCTGAGCAGGCGCAGCATCTCTCCCATCAGCCAGTTGGATACCTTTTTTGGCTCCTTGCACAGGGCAGTCGTCTCCTCAAACAGATCGGCCAGATGGGCAGACTGCGTGATAATCTGTAAATCATAATCGGGAAGCCCGTATTCTCTCCTGAATCTCTCCATCTTCTCTCTGCGAAACTCCGGCAATGCCGCGCGCATACGTTCCAGCCATTCTTCGCTGATCCGGACAGGGGGCAGGTCGGGATCGGGAAAATACCGATAATCCTGCGCGTCTTCTTTGAAGCGCATGGCATAGGAACAGTCGTTTGCATCATCCCATCTCCTCGTTTCCTGCACAATGGGCTCCCCCGCTTCCAGCAGGTCAATCTGCCGCTGCTGCTCTCCCTCAATGGCACGGGTAATTGCCTTAAAAGAATTGAGGTTTTTCATCTCCGTACGGGTACCAAGTTTCTGCGTTCCCGCTTCCCGCACCGACAAATTGACATCGGCGCGCATGGAACCTTCCTGCAGCTTACAGTCAGAAGCCCCGAGATAACTGATCAGCAGGCGCAGTTTTTCCAGATAAGCTATCACTTCCTGCGCATTTCTCATATCGGGTTCGGAGACAATTTCGATCAGTGGTACACCGGAACGGTTATAATCAATCAGAGTACAGTCTTCCCACGTATCATGAATCAGTTTGCCCGCATCTTCTTCCATATGAATCTCATGGATGCCCACCCGCTTGCTGCCGTCCTCAGTCTCAATCTCCACATAACCGTTCTGACAGACGGGCAGATAGAGCTGTGATATCTGATAATTTTGGGGGTTATCCGGATAAAAATAATTTTTGCGGTCAAATTTACAATAGCGGGTAATCTCACAGTTGGACGCCAGCCCCACCAGCACCGCATATTCCAGCACTTTCCGGTTCAGCACCGGAAGCGAACCGGGCATACCCATGCAGACCGGGCAGGTATGCGTATTGGGCGCCCCACCAAACGCAGTGGAGCAGCCGCAGAATATCTTCGTCCTGGTAGCCAGTTCCACATGCACTTCCAGGCCGATCACTGTCTCATATTGTTTTCCCATCTAATCCACCTCCCGGCAGTTTCTGAAACCGCCTGCTGCCTTTTCATAGGCAAAGGCGCTGCGCAGCAGTTTCTTTTCTTCAAAACGGTTTCCGATCAACTGCAGGCCCACGGGCAGACCATGTCTGTCCGTGCCGCAGGGCAGGGAAATGGCGGGCAGTCCGGCCAGATTGACAGCGATCGTATAAATGTCTCCCAGATACATTTTCAGCGGGTCCTGCAGGCTCTCTCCCAGAAGCGGCGCCGTCGTGGGTGCCACCGGCCCCAGTATCACATCATAGTCTGCAAAAGCCGCATCAAAGGCCTGTCTGATCAGTGCTTTAACCCGCAGGGCTTTTAAATAATAGGCATCATAATAGCCGGAACTCAGCACGAAACTTCCCAGCATTATGCGCCGTTTCACTTCCTCGCCAAACCCTTCCGAACGGGTCTTTTTATACATTTGATGAAGGTCCTGACAGTCCCTGGCACGATAGCCGTATTTGATCCCGTCAAACCGCTCCAGATTGGAACTGGCCTCTGCCGCGGCTATGGTATAGTAGGCCGGAACCGCATACTCCACCAGGCTGAGATCAAATTCCTCCACCACAGCCCCACGCTCCCGCAATACCTGCGCTGCCGCCAGCACACGCTCCCGCACATCCGCCGCCAGTCCCTCCGCAAAATAATCCCGGGGGATTCCGATCCGCATCCCCTCTACATCATCCTGCAGGGCCGCCGTAAAATCCGTATCCCGCCGCAGGACGGTGGTGGAATCCTTTGGATCATGGGAGGCAATAACCTCCAGCAAAGCCGCGCAGTCTCTCACATCCCGGCAAAGCGGCCCTACCTGATCAAGAGAGGAGCCATATGCGATCAGGCCATAGCGGGAAACCGTACCATACGTAGGCTTCATTCCCACCACCCCGCAGAAGGAGGCAGGCTGTCTGACGGACCCGCCCGTATCAGAACCAAGCGCCATAAAACATTCCCCTGCCGCCACTGCCGCCGCGCTCCCGCCGGAAGAGCCTCCCGGCACATGCGCTGGATTCCGGGGGTTTTTCGTCGGCCCCCAGGCAGAAGTCTCAGTCGTGGAGCCCATGGCAAATTCATCCATATTCGTTTTGCCGATCAGCACGGCCCCCGCCTGCTCCAGCCTGGCCACAGACTGCGCCGTATAGGAAGGAACAAAATTCTCCAGTATCCTCGAAGCGCAGGTTGTACGCATGCCCCTGGTGCAGAGATTGTCTTTTATTCCCGCCGGCACACCGGCCAGCGGCCCGTTCAGCTTACCGGCTTCGATCTGTTTCTGGACTTCCTGCGCACGCCTGAGCGCCCCTTCCCGGTCCAGTGTCACGAAACAGTGCAGCTGTGCTTCCCGCTCCTGTATCACCGCAAAGACTGCCTCTACCGCCTCCATGGCCGTCACATGTCTCTCTCTGATCGCCGTGCCCAGTTCCACGGCTGTCATATCTGTCAATTTCATGCAGACTCCCTCCTACCCAAAAGTACGCGGTGCAGTAAACATGCCGTCCTTTTCCTCCGGTGCATTGGCAAGCAGTGCCTCCCGCATATCACCGTTTGTCACAACATCTTCCCGCATCACATTTTCTACCGACAGCACGTGGGACAATGGTTCCACACCTTCCGTATCCAGTTCCTTTAATTGATCAATATAGTCCAGCATCCTGCCCATATCCTGGCGGGCCTGCTTTTTCTCCTCAGGGGACAGTTCCAGCTGCGCCAGAATCCCCACATATTCTATTGTCTCGTCGGTAATGCTATGTGCCATCTGTGTTCTCCTTATTCTCTGACTTTGATATGCGCTTCCCGCAGCTGCTGCTGTGTCACCCTGCCGGGTGCGCCGCACATCAGATCCTGTCCGTTGCCGTTCATAGGAAAAGCAATCACTTCCCGGATACTCTCCTCTCCCCGCAGTAACATAATCATGCGATCAATGCCGGGCGCCATACCTGCGTGCGGCGGTGCGCCAAACTGAAAGGCCTGATACAGGGCTCCGAATTTCTCCTGTAAAGTTTCCCTGTCATACCCTGCCAGAGCAAATGCCTCCGTCATAATCGCAATATCATGGTTTCTCACCGCACCGGAAGAGAGTTCCACGCCATTACACACAATATCATACTGATATGCCAGAATCGTGAGGGGGTCCTGCTCTTTTAAGGCCTGCAAACCTCCCTGCGGCATGGAAAAGGGATTGTGGGTAAAGGTGATCTGCTTCGTCTGTGCATCCCGTTCATACATGGGAAAATCATTGACATAACAGAAACGGAATGCATTTTTCTCTGTCAGTCCCAGCCTGCTGCCCAGTTCATTTCGTATCTGCCCCGCATAGTAGCTGGCCCGTTCTTCCTGATCTGCGATGAAAAAAATCGTATCTCCCGGCTCCAGCCTCGCCAGCTTTGCCAGCTCCTGCTTACAATCCGCAGGGATAAACTTATCAATCGGTCCCCGATAGGACATATCTTCCGCCACTTCCAGATAGCCCAGTCCTCCCATCCCCAAAGAGATGGCAAAAGAGAGCAGCTTTTCATGAAATCCTTTGGACATGCCGGCATGTACCCGGATAGCCCGCACTGTCTTTTTTAAAAAGGGCCCAAAAGTACACTTCTGAAAAAACGCTGTCACATCCATAATCCGCAGTGGATTGCGCAGGTCCGGTTTGTCCGTACCAAATTCCAGCATGGCCTGTCTGTAACTAAGCACCGGGTAGGGCGCCTTCGTCACTGCGTATCCCTCCGGTGCGAAACGCTCAAACACAGTCGTCAGCACCTCTTCTCCCACCCGGAACACATCCTCCTGCGTGGCAAAACTCATCTCGAAATCCAGCTGGTAAAATTCCCCCGGAGAGCGATCCGCCCTGGCATCCTCATCCCGAAAACAGGGGGCAATCTGAAAATACTTGTCAAAACCGGAGACCATAAGCAGCTGCTTGTACTGCTGAGGAGCCTGCGGCAAAGCATAAAAGCGGCCTTTATACTTTCTGGAAGGTACAATATAATCTCTTGCCCCCTCCGGCGAAGACGCACATAATATCGGTGTCTGAATCTCCAGAAATCCCAGTTCTGTCATCTTTTCCCGCAGACAGGCAATGACCTGGGAACGAAATATGATATTGTCCTTTACTTTTGTATTGCGCAGATCCAGATAGCGGTATCTCAGTCTGATCTCCTCTCTAGTCTCCTTTGAAGTCATGATTTCAAACGGCAGTTGCTTATGGACCCTGCCCAGGATGATAACCTCTTGCGCGTTCAGTTCCACTGTCCCGGTAGGGATTCTGGGATTATAAGTCTCCTCGTCCCGCTTCTCTATGATACCCTCCGCGGAAATACAGGTTTCTTTTACGATACCGGCCGGCAGCGGGATATTGCGCAGCACCACCTGCAAAACACCATACATATCGCGCAGATCAAGAAAACAGACGCCGCCATGATCACGAATATTTTCCACCCATCCGGCCGCTTTGACCCTCCTGCCTGTATCATGCTCCTGCACATCCTGTGTTGTAACCGTCCTGTAAATGTGTTCTGTTTTCATACGCTCCTCCTTTCTTCCGGGTTCTCCGGTGGCCTGCTGCATCTGCAGCAGTCTTCCTCATGCGGGCCTGCTGTGATCGGGCCCAGACGATTGTCGTCTGCCCGCTGCGCGGTCTGCTTGCTGCGTCTGCAGCAATCTTCCTTACGCGGGCCTGCTGTGATCGGGCCCAGACGATTGTCGTCTGCCCGCTGCGCGGCCTGCTTGCTGCCTCTGCAGCAATCTTCCTTACGCGGGCCTGCGCATAAAAAAAATCCCGGAATACTGTTCTGTATTCCGGGACGGGAAATCTGCTTTGACCCCGCGGTACCACCCGCTTTGATAAGACGACATTTCCATCAAAATGTCTGACCGCCTTACCCACTCTTACACTTAACGCGTGCCACGTATACCCCTACTGATCCTTTTTGCTGTTCAGGGTATCTGCTCCGGAGTGTTCCCTTTGTTACTTCCCACAAGCGGCGCTCTCAGTCGGTGACGCCCCATTCCTGTCGCTTTCCGTAACAAGAGTCTCCTTCTCTGCATTTGACTTTTCTGTTATGTTAGCACATGGTTTTACGAATTGCAAGAAAATATTTCGATTTCTCTGGCCACATGTCGAAGTTCCACACCATACCAGGTGCGTATCATTACTTTTTCCTTCCTGTGCAGAAAGACAAATGCCCTGGCAAAGCATACTTTATAATCGCTGTCCTCCCCTTTTTTCATCACATGAAGCAGATTGATCTGTTTATATTCTTTTTTACGTATAATGGCGCACCTGCCAATCTTGTGGTAAGTTCCCTTTTGATCTTTTTTATAAACCGTGGCATGCTCAAAGATAAGGGCAAATAACAACCACAAAAGACCACATATTACCACTACCATCCAGACGCAGTACAGTGCTGCCCGTTTCCAGTTTATCTCCCATCTGACCGGCTCTTTCCGGATGATCTGCGGCCGGGCAGGCGCCTCCTTTTTTTGTTTTTCCGTGACGGGAATCTTTTTCTCCGCTTTATGAGGAAGCGGCATCTCTGTAGGCTCTGTCATGACAAGAGAAGTGAGCGGCGGCATAAGCAACCGGTCCCTGACAACCTTTTGGGCCTCATTTTTTTGTCCTGCCGGTTCTGCCACCGCGGGCAGTGTTCCCACAATGCCTAAGTCCGAATCTCCTCTGCCAGGAGTCGTTATCGGCTCCTGTATCAGCGGAACCGGTAGCGGAATTTCCTTCTTCCCGCCTTTCTGCTTATCCTCCCCGCGGTTTCCTTCCTCTTGCTTATCTTCCTCCTGTTTTTCTTCCTTTGCGGGTTCCTCCGGCGTACGTATCGGCTCTCTTTTGTCATGTAAAAACGTCACTGTCTCTTTTTTGATATTTCCCATACGATCTTTCACCCATATCTCATAGCTGCCCTCCCCTTCGATAAACAGAACAGGAGAAGCGGTGTAAAGGTTACCATCCAGAGAATACGCCTTCTGCGCCAGACCGCATCCCGGTGTGCCATCCGGCTGTAAATCCGTCGCCTCGACCGTGATCCATGTCCCGCCTTCATACCATTTGTCCGGACGACTCCAGGTAAAGCTGGGTGGTGTGCAGTCGATATTTCGGACCATGCAGAGCGTTTCTTCCAGATTGCCGGCCTGGTCTCTGACGCGGCACAGATAATCCCCGTTTTCGGAAATAGCAACTGTATCCTGCTCTCCCCATACCGGTTCCTGCTCTGCGTCAGGCTGCTGTCCCGCGTCCGCTTCCTGCTTTGGCTCTGCGGCGGCTGCCTGTTCTGCCTCTGTCTCTTCCGGCTCTGTCAGGCTTTTAAGATCCCATAGGATCTGACCGGAAGGCGCTTTCTTCCCCCAGGCATAGGCAGCCCTGGCCAGCCCCGACTGCCCGTCTTCTCCGGTCGCAGGTGCATCCTCTGCTTCCATGGCTAAAGTCACTGCGCCATCTGTCCATTCCTCCGTGGACAGCGAGATTCCGGCCGTGATCGGCGCCAGTCTGTCAATATTTTTCACTTCCCACGAAGCCTCTGTGATATTCCCTGCTGTATCCCGGATCTTGCAGGAACAGATACCATTCTGCCGGGCATCAAAGGTATTGTCTGCCGTCCAGATATCCGCGCCGTTTTCATCCTTTTCCCAGGAAAAACAGGCAGGCGGACGGCCCTCTCCATACGACAGCACGGAAGCACTGATCCGCACGTGCTTATTGGTCCACTCTCTGGAAGCGGACAGGACAATCTTGGGAAACAGCGTCACAACGCGGATCACCACGCGGCCTTCCGTACTGCCGCCGTTTTGCTCCGTAATCTCGGTAAAATAAGAGGTATTGACATAACTGCTCCCGCCCTGATGGGCATTGCCACCATAATAGCCTCCGCCACCGCCCTCGTTGGTCCCTTCCAGTCGCCGGCCATTATAACTGCCGCTGTCTCCATTGCTGCCTCTTGTCTTTTTATTGGCGCCGCCTCCACCGCCTGCAACGATGATCTGACTGTTTAGATCATTGCTGCTCATCCTCACGTCACTGGCACCTCCGCCGGCGCCATGTGTCCAATAGCGCCCGTGATTACCCAGATCGCTGGTATCATAGCCCGCCGCTGCCCCGCCGTTGTAACTGCCGTCATTTCCTTCCTCATCTCCATTGGAATGCCTGTAGCCGCTCAGACCATTCCCTCCCACGTTAATATACAAAACCGTCCCTTTTGTAAGCTGTATTGTACCCTGACGGACACTGCCCGTACCCCCGCTTAACGTATCACCGGGCAGGCTCTGATCACCACCGGCGCCGCCATAGCAGGATATCCTGTATTTCCCGTTGGCAGGCACTGTCCACGTCTCCACGCCATTGATACAGTTATAACTGTTCTCCTGGCCCACCCGGGGATCGGATGCGGAGATTCCCACACTTCTGGGTGCCAGCCGCGTGCGAATGGGCCGATAGTCTTCCTCCGACTCCCACACATCCGTCTCATCCGGTTCTACAATATCCTCCGGCTGGGACATCTCTTGTGACTGCGGATCAGGTTCGTCCGCAGGCGAATCCGTCTCCGAAAGGTCAGGAATCTGCGTCGTTACTTCCGCTTTTTCGTTCCCGTCATCTACCTCAGCCGGAAAGTCATCCTCCGCCTCTGCCTTGTCCGCATCTGTCTCCTCCAAAGGTGCTTTCTCCTCTTCCTTCTCATCTGCTTCTTTGTCCGGTTGCTTTTCTGTTTCTTCGCTTTCCGTATCCTGCACCTCTTTTTGCTGTGTCTGCGTTTCTTCGGATATCTCTTTGTTTGTCTCCGGCCCTTTCTCCTCTTCCTTTGCGGATTCCTGGGCTTCTTTTTCCAATTCACCTTTTTGATCATCTGTCCCGCCCGGGCAGACTTCTTCTGCCTGTGTCGTCTGCTCTTGCGCACAAGATATTTGTCCGCAAAATGGGTGCAGAAAAGAAACGGTCATAATGATAACATACAAAATGACCATCATGCGCTTTTTTAATTTCATAAAGGGTCTCCTATATTTAGTTCCGCAGTATCCCTCCTGATACCCCTTCCGGGGATAGCATTTCCGGCCGCTTTGCGTCCGTAAATCTATCCGGGTCTCCTCCGGGATTCTGCTGTTTTTAGTTCCGCAGTATCCCTTCTGATACCCCTTCCGGGGATAGCATTTCCGGCCGCTTTGCGTCCGTAAATCTATCCGGGTCTCCTCCGGGATTCTGCTGTTTTTAGATTACATTTCGGGTCTGTCAGGCAGTGATGACATGCCTGTTCTTCTTTCGTCCTTTCCATCTGGATCTTCTGTTTTTCTTTCCCGGGATTAGTGTGACAGTGAAATGTCAAAGATTCGTACCTGCGTACGTACATGCCGGCAAGAATACCGTAACATGTGAGAATAAGAAAATAGTTGGCCGGAAATCTCCAGTGACTTCCGCCTTATAGAAAACAGACACCAAACAGTACTTTGTCTGGTGTCATGATTATACTATACCGTTGTGTCTTTGTAAATAGAAAGATAAAAATGTCCCGCCTGCAAGGTGCATGGCCGGAACGGTACGCCTCTGCCGGAAGTGATTGTATGTCTTGAAAAATATCCGTTTTTAAGATAGTATTGCTGACAAAGGCGCCCGTGATTTGAGCAAAATACCTTGTGGAAGTCGAATGACCCGTATCGCAAACATTTTGCTTGTGTATGACGTATCTCCATGAAAGCAGGGCCATACCGCCTTGCATCTAACCTCCTCACACAAAAGACACCCCGGATAAAATCTCCGGGGTGGTTCTCTGTCATGGTGTTTCTTCTGCGCCTGTATTGATCCATTTCAGGTAAGCATTGATAAGGGGGTCGATCGCACCGTCCATCACGCCGTCTACATTGCTGACTTCCGCCGATGTGCGGTGGTCTTTGACCATGGTGTAGGGCTGCATCACATAAGAGCGGATCTGGTTTCCCCAGCCGATCTCTTTTACTTCGCCCCGGATGCCGGAAAGTTTCTGCGCATTCTCTTCCTGTTTTAGAAGGTAGAGTTTGGCTTTGAGCATCTGCATGGCTTTGTCCTTGTTCATATGCTGGCTGCGCTCATTCTGGCACTGTACCACAATACCGGTGGGCAGGTGTGTGATACGGATGGCCGATGAGGTTTTGTTGATATGCTGACCACCCGCACCGCTGCTTCGATAGGTGTCGATGCGCAGTTCGTCGTCGTTGATTTCGATGTCCAGATCTTCTTCGATATCCGGCATCACATCCAGTGAGACAAAGGAGGTCTGTCGCTTTCCCTGCGCATTGAAGGGAGAAATCCGTACCAGCCGGTGGACGCCTTTTTCTGATTTCAGATAACCATAAGCATTTTCGCCATTGACCTGGAAGGTCACGGATTTGATGCCGGCCTCTTCGCCGTCCAGATAGTCCAGCACCTCCACTGCATACCCTTTTTTCTCGGCCCATCTTGTATACATGCGATAAAGCATACCGGCCCAGTCGCAGCTTTCCGTACCGCCTGCGCCTGCATTGAGTTTCAAAATGGCATTGTTTTTGTCATATTCGCCCGACAGCAGGGTACTGATCCGGATCTCCTCAAAACGGGCAATAAAATCGTCCAGTTCCTGCCTCGTTTCGGTGACGATCTCTTCATCCTCACCGTCCATCTCATACCCCATTTCAAGCAGTGTCTCGATATCCTCATACTGAGAAGAAAGACCCTCGCAAACTTCCACAATGTCTTTTAAATTTTTGAGTTCCTTCATTTTGCGGTTGGAATAATCGGGGTCATCCCAGAAACCGGGTGCTTCCATCTCCCGCTCCAACTCTTCGATCCGCTTTCCCTTGTCAGCAAGGTTAAAGTGAATCCCTCACTTCCGCTAATGGTGTTTCATATGCCTGTAATTCTGCTTTCATCTGATCCAGTTCTACCAATTAACGTCACCTACTTTCTGCCGCAGCACTGTTTATATTTTTTACCGCTTCCGCACGGACACGGATCGTTGGGATACACCTTGGCGGTCTCCCGCTTGACCGGCCCTTTCTGTACGGAATCATCTTTATTGGTACCTGTCACTTTCGCAACCTGTTCCCGCTCCACTTTCTGCTCCACACGCACATGGAACAGCAGTTTGACCGTATCTTCCCGGATGCTGTCCGTCATACTGTCAAACATTTCATACCCGCTCAGCTTATATTCCACCAAAGGATCTCTCTGGCCGTACGCCTGCAGGCCGATACCCTGGCGGAGCTGATCCATATCGTCGATATGGTCCATCCACCTTCTGTCAATCACCTTCAAAAGCACCACCCGTTCGAGTTCCCGGATAGCCTCCGTCTCAGGAAATTCTGCCTCTTTGCTCTCATAGAGTCTGACTGCCTCTTCCTTTAGCTGATGCTTTAAGCTGTTTTTCTTCAGTTTCTCAATCCGGCCTCTGTTTATCACCCGCAGCGGAATGATCGGCAACAGCAGCGTGTTGAGTTCTGTCATATCCCAGTCGTCAGGATCGGTATCGTCGCCGATACACATATCCACCGTATTTTCCACAATATCCGTGATCATCTTATAGATTGCATCCCGCATACTCTCGCCATTGAGCACACGGTGGCGCTCTGCGTAAATGATCTCCCGCTGTTCGTTCATAACCTGATCATATTCCAGCAGGTTCTTACGGATACCAAAGTTATTGCTTTCTATTTTTTTCTGCGCCGTCTCAATGGCATTGGTCAGTGTCTTATGCTCGATCTCCTGATTTTCAGGAATCCCGAGCGCATTAAACATCTTGATCAGCCGTTCGGAACCGAACAGGCGCATTAGGTCGTCTTCCAGAGAAATATAAAATTTAGACTCACCGGGATCGCCCTGCCGTCCGCTGCGGCCTCTGAGCTGATTGTCAATACGCCTTGATTCATGACGCTCCGTACCGATAATCTTCAGGCCTCCCGCTGCCCGGGCTTCCTCATCAAGTTTGATATCCGTACCACGCCCCGCCATATTGGTGGCAATAGTCACAGCACCATGAATGCCGGCATCTGCTACGATCTCCGCCTCCAGTTCATGGAATTTGGCATTCAGTACCTTATGCTCGATGCCTTCTTTTTTCAGCAGACGACTCAGCTCCTCCGATGCCTCGATGGTAATGGTGCCTACCAGAACAGGCTGCCCTGTGGCATGTGCCTCTTTCACTGCTTCCACGATGGCATGAAGTTTCTCTTTTCTCGTCTTATAGACCGCGTCCTGCCGGTCCATACGCTGTACCGGTTTATTGGTGGGGATCTCGATGACATCCATACCATAGATATCACGGAACTCCTTTTCCTCAGTGAGGGCAGTACCGGTCATACCGCTTTTTTTCTCAAATTTATTGAAAAAGTTCTGGAAGGTAATCGTCGCCAGCGTCTTGCTCTCCCGTTTTACCTTCACATGTTCTTTGGCTTCGATCGCCTGATGCAGACCGTCAGAATAACGCCGCCCCGGCATGATTCGCCCTGTAAATTCATCTACGATCAGCACCTGCTCATCTTTGACCACGTAATCCTGATCACGGAACATCAGATTGTGCGCCCGCAGCGCCAGAATTATATTATGCTGAATCTCCAGATTGTCCGGATCGGCCAGATTCTCAATCTGGAAAAATTTCTCTACTTTGGAAACGCCGTCCGCAGTCAGGTTTACGACTTTGTCCTTTTCATTTACGATAAAGTCGCCGCTCTCCTCCTGCTCAATCCCCATGATGGCATCTATCTTGGATAAATCCTCCATATCCTTGCCCCTGGTCAGCTGTCTGGCCAGTATATCACAGGCTTCGTAAAGGCGGGTGGATTTGCCACTCTGTCCGGAAATGATCAGCGGGGTACGGGCTTCATCAATCAGCACCGAGTCCACCTCATCAATGATGGCATAGTGCAGTTCCCTGAGCACCAGCTGTTCCTTATATATGACCATATTATCACGCAGGTAATCAAATCCCAGTTCGTTGTTTGTCACATAGGTGATATCACAGCCATAGGCAGCTCTTCTTTCCTCTGCGGTCATGGAGTTCAGCACCACACCCACTTTCAGGCCCAGAAACTCATGTACCTGCCCCATCCACTCCGCGTCACGCTTGGCCAGATAATCGTTAACCGTGACCACATGTACCCCTCTGCCGCTCAGTGCATTCAGATAAGCGGGCAACGTAGATACCAGCGTCTTACCTTCACCGGTCTTCATTTCCGCAATGCGCCCCTGATGCAAAATCACACCACCGATCAGCTGCACCCGGAAATGCTCCATATTCAGCACCCGTCTTGCCGCTTCCCGTACCGCCGCATATGCTTCCGGAAGCAATTCATCCAACGTTGCCCCCTCGTCCAGGCGCTTTTTAAATTCCTGCGTCTTTCCCCGCAGTTCCTCATCAGAAAGCGCCTGCATCCCGGGACGCAGAGCTTCGATCCCGTCTACCAGCGCCGTGATCCGCTTCAACTCGCGCTCACTGTGGGTTCCAAATATTTTTTCTACTATATTCATAATAGTCAGGCTCCTGTTATTTACTCTATAACCTACAATCACAACCATACACCGGGTGCACGGTCCGTACATACGCCAAAATACACATTTTGCATTGTATCCAAAAATCAGAGTGCACTGTGAGACACCTGTTTTTCTGCTGACGTGCTATATTTTAGCAGATTACTCCGAAAAATACAACCTCTCCGCTATCTTTGTTCCTCACAAACACATGAATGAATCAATCGTGCACATAACCTATGTGAGGAACAGAGGGCGAAAAAACTGACACGATCATCACTTTCCGGCAGGGGCGTACCATCCCGGCTGCAGGTCACTCTTCTGATTGCGGAAATCCTCTCACCGCTTCCCGGATATCGGCACCGCTTCCCACCTCCTGCAGCAGCTTCCACCACGCAGTCCGCGCTCTGGTCCATCCCGGTGTGACCTGATAGTAATCCCCCACCCAGGGGGTAAAAATACTGTACTCTTCCATTAACATATCATTGACATACAGATTTCCCACATCCCGCACCGGCCAGTATGTGGAAGTGCGCACCGCTCTGATATAATGTGCATCCTCCCCGGTCATATAGCGGATAAATGTCTTGGCCGCCTCAATCTTGGCGGCGTCGCCATTATCAAAAATACCAAATCCCCATATACCTGCCTGTAGCCTGGGCTCTCCTGTGACAGTGGGAAATGCCATGGGAAACACTTCAAAATCCAGATCCGGATTATTGATGGTCTGCTGAATCTCCAGCGAAACATTCCAGCAAAATGTCATGGCAGCTTCTCCGCTGCAAAACAGATTGATCGCATCCCCCGCCGAAAGTTCCGGCGCAAAGCGGATCCCGTCCAGGGAACAAAGCAGTTCCAAAGCAGTGATGTTCTCTTCGCTGTCAACCCTGTACTGCGTATGCTCCTGGTCAGTGAACGAGCCGCCGCAGAGATTATTCACCAGCGCACGGGTTCCCTGATCCCCACTTTGGTTTTTGCAATAGACAATGCCTGCCTGTTCCTGCCCGCCGGCCTGCAGTGTCTCCACTGCCGCGATAAAATCCTCCGTCGTCCATGTATGATTTTCCTCATCTAGATAGACAAGCGCTCCTGTCTCCCGGAACATATCATAGTTGATCGCCATGCAGTGTGCCGACATACAGAGCGGGTACTCATAATAGGCGCCGTTTTGATGACAGCAGGCTTTCCTCACATTGTCATAGATCTGTTCCGACGGAGCTAAGGCCCAGAGATCTGACAGATCCACCATAAGCCCCCTGTCTCCCCAGTCCGCCACCAGACGCTCAGGTCCCTCAAACACCAGATCCGGGGCATGGCCTTGCGCCAGTGCCTGCGCGATCTTATCATCACCGGTTTCATAATTCAGATACTCTACACTGACATTGATCTCCGGATATTGTTTATGGAAACCGGACAACAGGCTGGTCACCGCTGTGGGATTTCCCCAGTTGCCCACCGGAAAGACCCAGAGAGTAACCTGCACTTCTTCCTGTACTTCCCTCTCAACAACCTCTTCCTGCCTGTGTGGCCCGCCGCCGCAGGCCGTAAGAACTGATACGGCCAGCAAAGCCACCGCGCATAACCATGACTTTTTCATGCACAAACACCTCTCCTGCTCTGTTACCGCAGCATCCCGGGCAAGCCGTTGCCTGTGTGCCTGCAGGCTAAATTTTGCCCGGGCTGCGCAGTTTCTTTCCCACTGTCATATGCCTCAGCACACCGTCAAAATCCGTTGGCCGCAACCATACCTCTCATTGATAACCGCCTGCTGCCAGAACACATGGCGTCAGCCTAAAAGCTGCTGCATCAGACTGGTGATCTTCTCAAAATCATACGGTTTCGCCGTATGTGCGTTCATGCCGCACTCCATGCACTTTTGCACATCATCCGCAAAAGCGTCCGCACTGACGGCAATGATGGGAATCGTGGCCGCATCACACCGGTCAAGCCCCCGTATCGCACTGGCTGCTTCAAAACCGCTCATTTCCGGCATTCTCAGATCCATCAGAATCAAATCATAATAACCTTCCGCAGAGCCACTGAACCGTTCCACACAGATTCTCCCGTTTTCTGCCCAGTCCAGTTCCATTCCCAGTTCCGAAAGCATCCCGTCGGCAATCTCCCAGTTAAGTTCATTATCCTCGGCCACCAGGATACGTCTGCCGCCCAGATCCGGCTCTGCCTCTTTTGAAAGCCCTGCCCGTGCAGCCTCCGCGAATTTACGCAGACCATAATACAGACCGGAACGAAACAGCGGCTTGGGGATCACCCCGTCAGCGCCCGCCGCTTCCGCTTCGCTCTCCAGTTCATCGCTTTCTCCGTCAGACAACAAAATAAGTGGTATCCCGGGGTCCAGATGGCTGCGCAGTTCTCTTACCGCCCACATTCCTTCCCTGCCCTCGATATCCCAGTCCAGCAGAATCAGCTGATAACCGCTGCCCCTATGGCTGCGCGCTTGTATCATCTGCAAAGCACGCTCCACATCTGCTGCTGTCTCTGCCCGCAAACCGATGGATTCCAGGGCATTTGCCGCAGTCCGGGCCGCTGTCTCGTCATCATCCACCACCAGCACTTCCTGCTGCGGCAGTTGCAGGTCCGGTTCTGCAGACAGCGCTTTTTCCAGGTCGACTGTCACATAAAAGTCACTGCCTCTGCCCTGCTCGCTCTTTACGGTGATCGTACCCGCCATGGCATCCACGATATACTTGGTAATGGTCATCCCCATACCGGCGCCCGCTTCCCTGTCCACACGTCCGCTGTCCTCTCTTGCAAAGGCCTCAAATATCCGCTCCTGGAAATCAGTTGACATACCAATGCCGTTATCCCCGATATGGAGGCAGGAGCGGATATAGGCATCCCCCCGCGGCGAAGCCTCCTCACGCAGTTCCAGACAGATACTGCCGCCCTCCCCGGTAAATTTGACACAATTTCCCAGAATGTTCAGAAGGATCTGGCTAAGGCGCACCCTGTCTGCACAGACGTTTTCATTATAGATATCATATATGTAAATATTAAACTTCTGTTTCTTTTCCTGCATCTGCGGCCGGATAATTGTCATAATATTCTGCATCACTTCACGCAGGGAAAGTGGTTCCTCATGCAGGGTAAGTCTCCCGCTCTCGATTTTGGACATATCGAGCATATCATTAATCAGTCCCAGCAAGTGCCTGCTGGACACATTGATCTTCTTCAGGCAGGAACGTACCCGCGGCGGATTATCCAGATTGCTGATAGCCAGGCTCGTCATACCCATAATGCCATTCATCGGTGTGCGGATATCATGGCTCATATTAGACAGAAATTCATTTTTGGCCCTGCTGGAACGCTCTGCGGATGCTCTTGCCAGATCCGCCGACTTTCTTGCTTCTTCCAGTTCGCGCATATACTGCCTGGTCAGCCGCAAATACCCCAGAAATAAAAGCAACAGCACGACCAGAATCATACCACAGCCCCCGATGGAAACAAATAGCCATCTGCTTTTCAGCAGGTTAATTGTTTCATCCAGATTATTATGGGAAATTTTCAGCAGCAGATGCCACTGGGAACTGGGCAGACGCGTGCAATACACATTCCAGCGCTGACCGGAGATCATAACCTCACTGGTATAATCCTTCTGCTGCTCCAGTGCTGACCGCAGTTCCTGCGCAAACTGCTCCGGTTCCTTTCCGCCATACGCCTCATACCGTGCCCTGATACGGTCAAAATAATTATCCTCTTCTATCGTACTGTTTTGCAGAACATAGCTTCCGTCCTCCCGGATAATCGAATACCCCACCATCCCATGATCCAGATCGCCTTCCAGCGTATCACTGAGATACGTAGTAGGCAGACCGGCCACCAATGCAGCGCTGGTGGTCCCATCTGCCAGGGGATAGGCGGCTGCCACTCCGATCAGCACCACCGGCGTGCCTTCTTCATCCATACCCGCACAGACATTATACCGGCCACTCTCCACCGATTGTTGCAGTACCTGCGGAATATCCGCCTGTACCTGTGGCCCATACAACATATGGAACCCTCCGTCCTCTGTATACAATGCCAGATATTCAAACCCCATGGATCGCGCATGATAGGTCAGTCCGATTCGCATAGGGGTATCTGTCTTATAACGTCCGGGCGGAACCGCATCCACCAGCGCTTCCACCTGGGAAAGCCGCAGCTCAATGACTGTCCCAAAATGCGCCGCCACCTGTTCACTCATCCCGGACATATAGATCACACCCAGTTCTCTGATAGCATCTGCCCGCATCAGATTCATACAGACAGTCTGGATACCGAATACCAAAATACAAAAAAGTGATACCAAAACAAGACTTACTGTCAGATAACGTGTCGTCTTATTTCTCATACATAAAATCCCCCCGAGACAATGATGCGAAGAACCATACAGCCTGCATGCCGCTTTGGGACTGGCAAAAGGCGATATCTTTTCTGATTATAGCGTATAAAAATCAGGGTTTCAAGAGAAGGGTGGAAATTTGCTGCCTGACGTCGCAAGCAATGTAAAAATGCCGCTTCGCACAAGTCTGCCTTGACCTTTCTCCTTATAAGTGTTATTATTTTAACGAACATTTCTTCTTATTTCTGGTACCAACGGGGAACAGGGGGAACAAGGGGAACAAAAAATTATATTTTAATAAGAGGTGTGACAAATGAGCAAAACGTTTGACGAACTGGTATCCAAAGTATCCGCATTTGAAATGAAGAAAGTATCCGTGGCAGTGGCTCAGGATTCTGCTGTCCTGGAAGCAGTGAGGGCAGCAAAAGACCGGAAGATTGCAGATGCAATCCTTGTCGGCGACAAAGACAAAATCGAAGCTGTTGCCCGCGAAACACAGGTGGATATCTCAGATTTCGAAATTATGGATGTCAAGGATGATATCGAAGCGTCTCTGGCCGCTGTGAAGCTGATCCACGACGGTGTGGCAGATATGTACATGAAGGGGCTGATCAGCACAAAAGATTTCTTAAAGAGCGTACTGAATAAAGAAGTGGGCCTGCGCACCGGAAATGCACTGTCCCATGTCTGCGTATTTGATGTAAAGGGCATTGATCACCTGCTGTTTCTGACAGATGTGGCCTTCATCCCCTACCCGACACTGGAAGATAAGGTAAACATTATCAACAATACACTGGAAATCACCAAAGCCTGCGGTATCGAAAATCCCAAAGTGGCTCCTCTGGCCGCTGTGGAAGTCGTCAACCCCAAGATGCCCGTCACCGTGGAAGCCGCAGAACTGACCCAGATGAACAAAGACGGCAAAATCACTGGCTGTATCGTAGATGGCCCCCTTTCTCTGGATCTGGCCATAGACGCAGAAGCTGCCAAGCATAAAGGGGCAACAGACCGTGCCATCCAGGGTGATGCTGACATCCTTCTGTTCCCGGATATTCATGCCGGCAATCTTGTATACAAGGCTATGGTACATACCGCCGACGTGGTAAACGGCAACCTGCTCACCGGCACAAAGGCACCTGTTATCCTGACTTCCCGCTCCGACACCTTTGAAGTCAAGGTAAATTCCCTGGCTCTGGGCGCGGTAGTGGCAGAATATATGAAAAACAACCGGTAAGGCAATTCACATAAAACGCGCGGACAGCGCAGAAACGAGGTAAATACTATGTCCATCAAAAGTCTGATCATCAATCCGGGTTCCACCTCCACCAAGATCGGTGTTTTCGAGGACGAAACCCTCTTATTCGAAGAAACCCTCCGCCACTCCACGGAAGAGATCGCACGGTACGCATCTATCGTGGAGCAGAAGGATTTCCGCAAAGACATTATTGTCAGCCTGTTACAGGAAAAAGATTTTGATATCCGGTCACTGAACGTAGTCGTAGGCCGTGGCGGTATGTTAAAGCCCATCTCCGGCGGCACCTATCCGGTTACGGACGCCCTGCTGGCCGATCTGAAAGTCGGTGTGCAGGGACAGCACGCTTCCAATCTCGGCGGCATCCTTGCACGTGAAATCGCAGATTCCATCGGTGTACCCTCCTATATCGTAGACCCGGTCGTGGTCGATGAACTGATGCCCGAAGCCAGATATTCCGGCGTACCGGAACTGCCCAGGGTAAGTATTTTCCATGCCCTGAATCAGAAAGCAGTGGCAAAACGCTATGCCAAAGAAACCGGCAAAGCCTATGATTCCCTGCATCTGATCGTTGTACATATGGGCGGCGGCGTCTCTGTAGGCGCACACAAGGACGGACAGGTTGTGGATGTCTTTAACGCACTGGATGGTGATGGCGCCTTCTCCCCGGAACGCGCAGGCGGTGTCCCCAGCGGTTCCCTGATTAAGATGTGTTTCTCCGGACAATATACGCAGGCAGAGGTTTACAAGAAAGTAGTCGGAAACGGCGGTTTCAACGCCTATCTGGGCACCAACGATATGCGCGATGTAGATAAGCTGGCTGACGGTGGAGATGAAAAAGCCAAAATGATCCGCGATGCCTTTATCCTTCAGGTAGCCAAGGACATGGGTTCCATGTCCTGCGTCCTTTCTGGTAAAGTAGATCAGATCATCATCACCGGTGGCATCGCCTATGATAAATATGTGGTGGACGGCCTGAAAGAAAAAGCAGGCTGGATCGCTCCCATCACCGTATATCCCGGTGAGGACGAACTGCTGGCCCTGGCACAGGGTGCGCTCCGCGTTATGAACGGCGAAGAACCGGCAATGACATACTGATCCCGGTTCAGACAGTTTAGTTCCTGCCAGCACTGTTGTATTCCGCTTGTCACTGCGGCAGGCAACGTGCATACGCAGCTGAATGAAACTGGGGATCTGCAAAAAACAGGGGTGTCGCAAAATGTTTGAATCTCCCAATCCATAGCCTGGCGAATGAAAACGTCGACGCTATATGTTGCGGGAATTCTCCATTTTGCAACACCCTCATGAAAAGCAAACATCCAACCCCTGAATGACACTCACCTTTCTTTCGAGTTCTTCCTATGTATATTCTACCGTCTCTTTTCTTTGATCTGATGTGTTGTAAGCATCAAAAAACGCTTCTGTCAGTTCTCTGTATTGCTCCCGGGTCACACGCAGATACCATGTTCCATTGTTTTCAAAAGTCTGCTCTTTTATGCTTGCAGGCAACGGGTCAAAAACGGTTTTGTGTAATCCCTTCTTCCTCCATCTTCCTCAAAATATGCAGGCAGGGATACGCCGAAACCCACGTCTTTGTCCGGCTCCCTGGTATTGTGAGAAGATCTGCAAGAAAAATAACAGCCTTCTCCAATCCGTTCCCCCCTTTCCTTTACTATTGCAGATCTACAATAGGTGTCCCCGCTCCCTGAACCTGAGGAAGTTCGCCATTCCACTGTTCATATTTTATCTTTTCTATCAGTTCCGGCGTCAGGGATTCCGCAATCTTCCGATTTGCTTCTGCCTCTGCTTCGGCGGCAATTCTTTTGGCATCAGCTTCTCCCTGGGCCTTGATCCTTGCCTGCTCTGCCTGGATCGTAGCAGTCTCCTTATTTTTTTCCGCCTCGATCAAAGCCACCTGTTTATCTTTTTCAGCCTGTATTTTGGCAGTCTGTGCTTCGATGTTCGCCAGTTCAAGTTCCTGCTGTGCAGTCACCTTTTTGGTAATCGACGCCCGTGTCTCATCGCCTACTTCAATATTAATCAAAGAAGCATTTTCTATAATAATGCCATACGGTGCAAACTTCTGAGCAAGATATGCCGATAACACCGTATTCAATTCTGCTCGCTTTTCTCCCAGAATGTCTGTGACAGGATACTTCGCTGTTACCTCTTTTGTCCAGCTGATCACATTTGGCTTGATAAAACTGTCCAGTAATTCTCTGCCGGATCTGCCCTTAAATCGTGTAAAAATTTCCGGAACCCTGTCGGCATCATACCGATATGTAAAAGTAAGTTCCATCATAAGCCCTTTTCCATCACTTGACGGCGCGGAAAAACTGTCATCTCCCTGCGAATCTCCATCCTCTGTCGCAGTCAGATAAGACTGTTCTATCCCGATAGAATACAACGTTGTCTTAACTGTTGGCGGCACAATATGCCACCCCTGTCCAAGCACATCATCTGCAATCCCACCATTCATACGATACATGACAGCCACATATCCCGCCGGTACTTTTTTACAACATATCAAAATACAGCCTAATCCGAGCACAAGAATCATGGTAAAACTGATGATCGCTATTATACTTTTTTTCATTTTCTGATCTCCTCTCTCTGGCATTTTTACCACATTACCGCCAGGCCCCGGTACTCGTTCTCTCTGTGCGCCTGCCATACAGATAAATCCCTCAAACACCCTGATTCCCTGTTCATTCCCTCTCCTCCACAAATATGCCCAGATGATGGTCATATGGCATCCTTTTGGTCTGCAGATACCACACAAGGGTAAAACACCAGAGACGCAGGCACAAAATCTGCAGCAAAATACGTTCCATATGTCTTCTGTAAAGATTGATTCCTTTGCGCCCGCTGTAACGTATCGACAAGCCGCTCAGCCGTTTGCCCGGCGAACTGCCGCCCAGGCAAAATTCACACACCATCAGATAGAAAAAAACGGTCACATAGAGATAAAAGCGCAGTCTGTACTGTGACAGAAAACCATATTGAACTATAAATGTGCCAATCCCTGTGCTTTCGCCCACTTTACCCAGTGGTATCGTAAACCAGGGAATATCTGCTCCTGTATCCCCCAACAGCCATCCGCCCAAAACAGTGATCAGTATCCTGCCCCTGCACGCCAATACCCAGCATATTCCCAGATCAATAGCCGCCGCCATCATACGTTTCATAACATACCTCCATACCCCTGCGCCTTTATTTCCCGGTCCGCTTCCAGTCGTTCCACTGCACACCGAAACGCCCAGACCCAGCGCTCACCTATTCCACTATAGTCGGGCCATGTCTGCTGCATCTCCGCTCTGTATCCATACTCATCACATTGCAGCACAGCCAGATAAGCGCTGGCATGCACATTTGGCCATCTTACAGACCCTACATATCCCTCACGGATACTGTTGACCGCGACCCTCGGGATCCGGTACAAAAACATAGTATGCGCCCACTCCTTTTCCTCCATCAGAAAACGCAGGCTGGCTACCGGCATTTGGTATATTGTCCTGTCCTCCTCAGAAAGCAGTGTAATATATCCCGGCTGGATCCTCGCTGCCTTTATCTGCCTGCCAAAACTGATCGCTAACACATTCTGATCGAAATCATTTCCGATCAACGTTCCCAAAGAATCTTCAATCATTCGCAGGCGGATATCATTCCTGTCTATAATAATAGATACAACATTCTCCCCTTCTTCTGCCATGGAAAAATACATCTGCTCCAGTGCATCGGCTGCCTGGGGCGGCAGATACACCGTCCACACCATATGGCTTTCCAGTTCCACACAACCTGTATAGGTATCTGCAAGATACGAAGCCATATACCAGTCGCGCACCATCCACGGAATGTGCGGACAGAGTGTATCCGCCTCATTATACCGTCGGTACTGCATGTCCTCCCATAACGCAGCAGGGGACATCTTCATCAGTTCCGGCCTGGTGCCAAGTAAAAGTACCACCATCACTGGCACAAGCGCTGCCGACGCCTTTGCAGCAGCCATTTTCATCCTTTTCACCCGTTTTGAGAAGCCGGCCGGGGCACTTGCAGTATACCGGATCTCTGTTTCAGGCAGACAGTCAGCCGGCAGCCGGTCGAAAACCCAGAACCAGAACAGGGAAAACGGCCACGCGATAACCGACAGCCCCTCCAGCAGCGCATGCCATATCTTCCATTTTGTTACAATCCTGATCCCCGCAATCCGCTCTCCCACAGTAACGCCATCCCAAAACCGCTGTGCAATCAGAATATGACAGCAGCTGACAAGCACCGGAAGCGTGACATACATCTCCCCCAATATCCCGTCTCCCGGAAGATACAGTTCCACCGGTTTTGCCAGGCCCAGAAGCCGGTGATGAGGCTCCGCCAGCAGCAGCCGCAGCACAATCGAGATCCACATACAACATTTAAAATTAATCAGGGCAGAAAGCAATCTCCTCACGTTTCCTCCTTCTTGCCTATCTGCTGCTGCCTCCGTTACGCACAAACAGCGTGTACAAAATCCATCCCGTTCTCCAGGCCCAGTCCATCCAGATATCCCGCAAGTACATCATCATATAGTACTACATAAGCCGGCTTTTGTGACTTATCCATACTGCCAAGGACTATCAGATGTTGCTCTGTAAGCGGAAGCATCGGAAAGAAGACTGTCGGCTCAAATACTACCATGGAGCCGTCTTTTGACAGATCAATTTCCCTGCCCCTCTTTTCTCTCTTTTGTTTTCAGCCACCTCCCACGCTGTCCTGTAGCCAGCCCCTGTGGAAAAACATCTCAACTCTTCGCTGCCGGTAAGTGAAAGATTAGTGAATGTTCTGTTATGGATACCGATGATCAACAACAGTACAATCAGTATCCCGGATGCTATCGCATTTTTCTTCATTTCCGTCTCCAAAAAGCAGTTCAGGGATTCCGTTTTATTTTATCTCTTCCTGCCTTTCCCGGCTGAAAACATCGGAAATCGGACGCTTTGGCATCAAAAATTTGTAAAAAAAGTCATAAAA
>CANPIC010000030.1 GCA_947574055.1 uncultured bacterium | reverse complement strand
GAGCATTTGTGCAAAATGAACAAAAAATCTTCGAACTTCACAGCGAATACAAGCCTACCGGCGACCAGCCGCAGGCGATAGACGCTCTTGTCAAAGGCTTCCGGGCAGGAAATCAATTCCAGACTTTACTGGGCGTAACTGGATCAGGCAAGACATTTACCATGGCCAATGTGATTGCGCAGCTGAACAAGCCTACTTTGGTAATCGCCCACAATAAGACATTAGCAGGCCAGCTCTACGGTGAGTTTAAGGAATTTTTCCCTGAGAATGTGGTCGAATACTTTGTCTCTTAATTTTGGAACAGGATGAAACCTACATTAGTTCGTGTTATTTGATGTTGCTTGTACCTTATTTTGCGGACAAGATGGAGGATTATGGACAAAATAACACTAGGCAGACGGGTGGAGTTTGTGACTTGGATTCGCGATATGGACAATAAACATAAAATAGTACAAAATAGCAGAGATGTCAGCGTTTGAGAAGAAATAAGGGAAAAATGATAAATTGGGAGGCGGTTAAACATGGATCATAGTCAAAAAACAGAGGTATCAATTAATGAAGATGCAGCTATTGAAAAGCTATGTGCCGAGACGGTAGCCCTAGTAAAGCATGCAAGAAATATTGCAGTTCAGCAAGTAAATATGATACAGTTGCTTACTTATTTTGCTATTGGGAAATGGATTATAGAAGTGCAACAAAAAGGAAAATCAAGAGCAAGATATGGCAGTCAAGTTATTAAAAGGTTATCAGAGGAAATGAAAAAGAATTTTGAAAGAGGATTTTCGGAGGATAGTTTGAAAAATGCACGGAAGTTTTATCTGACTTATAAGGATAGAATTAACGAAACAGCGCTTAATCTTTTTGCTGTTGCAAAAAGTGAAACAGTGTTTAGCCTTTTTGAAGAGAAACCGCCTTTCATAGTATCATGGTCACATTATTTGCTATTAATGCGCATAGAAAATGGAGATGAAAGAAGTTTCTATGAAATTGAATCAGCAAGATCCGGATGGAGCGTTCGGACTTTGCAAAGACAATATAATTCTAGTCTTTATGAAAGGTTAGCTCTTAGCCGAGATAAAGAAGCTGTTTTACAGCTGGCAAAGAAAGGCAACATTATTACAAAACCAGAAGATATTGTAAAACAGCCAACAGTGTTAGAATTTTTAGGAATGGAAGAAAAGACGAAATATTCAGAAACAGATTTAGAAACTGCAATTATAGATAAACTGCAGAAATTTTTGTTGGAAATGGGAAAAGGATATCTATTTGAATCTAGGCAAAAACGTTTTACCTTTAATGAGGATAATTATTATGTGGATTTGGTGTTTTATAATCGTCTTCTTCGGTGTTACGTGCTGATTGACTTAAAAGTTGAAAAATTAACACATCAAGATATTGGACAAATGCAGATGTATGTAAATTATTACGATCGATATGAGAAATTGGAAAATGAAAATCCAACAATTGGTATTTTGTTATGCAAAGAGAATAACGATGCATTAGTGGAGATTACACTACCACAAGATGCCAATATATATGCATCCGAATATAAATTGTATTTGCCAGATAAGAAACTGCTACAAGATAAGTTGCGGCAGTGGATAGAAGAAGCCGATGTAGAATAGAGTGGTAAAACGGCGTATAGGTTTATCGTTAAATAGATGGGGATTGTTATGTACGAAAATAAAAAAGAATTATTATCAAAGTTAGAATTTGGAAATGTAGATTCCGAGTCGGAATTAGATTTAGATAGAAAATTCATAAAAACTAAAGATTTTGAACAATTTATTAATCCACAGAAATCTTTGGTTTTAGGGGCAAAGGGTTCTGGAAAAAGTGCCCTGTTTCAGATGTTTTCTAAGTATGAACAAGTAGCAAAGAAACTTGCAGGACTTGATAGAAAAATAATTATAGTAACAGGAACAGGCTTCAATGATTTGAAGGAATTACAAACAGATGATTTTAGAAAATTATTAAGGAACGAGGAAGCTGATTTTAATAAAATATGGGAACTTTATATAGCGGTGAAAATAGCAATTAAAATGGGTAAGGAGGGATATTATTGTGGTGAAAATTTAGTTGAATTTTATAGAAATGTAGGTATTATGGAGGATTTCAGGATTTTAAATATCTTGAAACAATTATGGAGTGTGGTTGTGGGAACTCCAATCCAAGGTATAGACATTGATATAAAAGGGGTAAAAATTAAAATTGGTGGGAAATATAGTATTGATACACAAGATATATTGGGTGACATTAATGATGTTTTAGAGCAGGAAAGTTTAGATTGTTGGATTTTATTCGATAAAATTGACGAGTTGTTTTCTGACGATTATGGAAAGAGAAAGATATGTATAGAAAGCCTTTTTAGAACGTATTTGAGTTTCGTAAATAGGTTTCCCAGAATAAAATTTAAAATATTTTTAAGGAATGATATCTGGTCTAGGCTAGAATTTGTGAATAAAAGTCATTTGTCGGATAAAAGTGTAGTACTTTCATGGGATAAAAAAGATTTGTTGATTATGTTAATGTGTCGATGTTTAAATAATAAAACGGTGGAAGAATATGTTGTAAACGAGTTAGGGTTGGAAAAGGAGGAGTTGTTATTGGCTCCAAATTTGGAAGAGACTTTTTATACTATATTTGCTCGTTAGGTGTATAAAGGGAAAAAAGAAGCAAATATGATTGATTGGCTGTTACAACGAATAACAGATGGGTTAGGGGGAAAATATCCGAGAGAATTTATCAATTTTGCTAATTATTCTAAAGAAGCACAAGAAGAATTAGAAAGTTTTGAAGAAAATTGTTTGATTTCTGGTATGGCAGTGAAAAAAGCTTTTTCTAAAGTGTCTGAAGTTAAATGCGATACATATTTGAGTGAGTTTCCAAAATTAAGAAAACATTTTGACAGGTTTAGGGGAAAAGATACAGCTCGATATAGTAGAGAAGAAATATTCGTACTTATGGATGGATTGGAACCCCAAGGAGATGATATGCTTCAAGAACTTTATGAAACAGGAATGTTAGAAGCAAAAAGGGGTAAAGCATTTGCAGATAATTTATTTGAAATCCCTAAATTATATAGGATTGGTTTGGGCTTAGTTCTAAGAGGAAGGCCATAGTTATAGAAAGGTATAGTATTATGGATCATTTTAAACTAGTATCACAATACGCCCCCACCGGCGATCAGCCGCAGGCGATAGACGCTCTTGTCAAAGGCTTCCGGGAAGGCAATCAATTCCAGACTTTACTGGGTGTTACGGGCTCCGGCAAGACCTTTACCATGGCCAACGTGATTGCACAGCTTAACAAGCCGACTTTGGTAATAGCGCACAATAAGACATTAGCGGCTCAGCTCTATGGCGAGTTCAAAGAGTATTTTCCGAGTAACGCAGTGGAGTATTTTGTGTCCTACTACGACTACTACCAGCCCGAAGCCTACGTGCCCAGTACCGACACCTACATCGCCAAGGACTCCTCCATCAACGATGAGATAGACAAGCTGCGTTTGTCTGCGACGGCTTCGCTGACAGAACGGCGTGATGTGATCGTGGTTGCCAGCGTTTCCTGTATTTATGGTCTGGGTAGTCCGGAGGATTATCAGGAGATGATCGTATCCCTGCGGCCCGGGATGATCAAAGACAGGGATGCCGTGATCCGGGAACTGATTGATATCCAGTATAACCGCAATGATATGGGCATCGAACGGTGCAACTTCCGGGTCCGCGGCGATGTGGTGGAAGTATATCCTGCCCAGGGTGGGGACTATCTGATTCGGATTGAATTTTTCGGAGATGAGATTGACCGGATTGCGGAGGTGGAGATTCTCTCTGGCAAAGTTCACGCGTATCTGGAGCATATTACTATCTTTCCGGCGTCTCATTATGTGGTGCCTCAGGACAAGATCAACCGTGCCTGCGAAACGATCGAAAGAGAACTGGAAGAGCGGGTGCGCTTTTTTAAGGGCGAGGACAAACTGCTGGAAGCACAGCGGATTTCCGAACGCACCAATTTTGATATCGAAATGTTGCGGGAGACAGGCTTTTGCTCCGGCATCGAGAACTATTCTCGGCATCTGAGCGATCAGCTGCCCGGGGTGCCGCCCATGACGCTGATGGATTATTTTAAAGATGACTACCTTATTATTATAGATGAATCCCATATGACTGTGCCCCAGATCGGCGCCATGTATTCCGGGGACCGTTCCAGAAAGACCACACTGGTAGACTATGGCTTCCGGCTGCCGTCAGCCCTGGACAACAGGCCGTTGGCCTTTCCGGAATTTGAAGAACACATTGATCAGCTTCTGTTTGTGTCTGCCACGCCGGCCTCCTATGAAGAAGAGCATGAATTGCTGCGGGTAGAGCAGATCATTCGCCCTACGGGGTTGCTGGACCCTGAGATTTTCGTGCGCCCGGTGGAAGGTCAGATTGATGATCTGATTACGGAAGTAAACCGCGAAGTGGAGAAGAAAAATAAAATTCTGATCACCACACTGACCAAGCGCATGGCGGAAGATCTGACAGATTACATGCGGGAAGTCGGCATACGGGTAAAATATCTACATTCGGATATTGATACGCTGGAACGGGCGCAAATCATCCGCGATATGCGGCTGGATGTATTCGATGTGCTTGTGGGGATTAACCTGTTACGGGAAGGCCTTGACATTCCGGAAATTTCCCTTGTGGCCATACTGGATGCGGATAAGGAGGGGTTTCTGCGTTCGGAGACTTCCCTGATCCAGACCATTGGCCGCGCGGCGCGAAATGCAGAGGGGCATGTTATCATGTATGCGGATGTCCTGACGGATTCCATGCGTGCTGCGATTGAAGAGACGGCCCGGCGGCGGGAGATTCAGCAGAAATACAATGAAGCGAATGGCATCACACCCCAGACCATCCGCAAAGCGGTGCGGGATCTGATCAGCATTTCCAGGGCCGTGGCCAAAGAAGAAGCGGCTTTTGAAAAAGATCCGGAGTCCATGGATGCGCAGGAACTGGCAAAACTGATCGAAACCGTGCAAAAACAGATGAAAAAAGCTGCCGCCGAACTGGATTTCGAGACGGCTGCCGAACTGCGTGACCGGATGATAGAGTTAAAAAAACATTACCTGGAATTGGAGAAAAACAATGAGTGAGATAAAGAAAATGCTGCCCAGAGAATATATTAAAATCCGGGGCGCCAATGAACATAACCTCAAAGGGATTGATGTGGACATCCCCAGAAATGCATTTGTGGTTCTGACAGGACTGTCAGGTTCTGGCAAATCTTCTCTTGCGTTTGATACGATCTATGCGGAAGGACAGAGACGATATATGGAGTCCCTGTCTTCTTATGCCAGGCAATTTCTGGGACAGATGGAAAAACCGGATGTGGAAAAGATAGAAGGGCTGTCTCCGGCCATTTCCATTGACCAGAAATCGACCAATCGCAATCCCCGTTCGACGGTAGGGACAGTGACGGAAATCTATGACTATTTCCGTCTTCTCTATGCCAGGATCGGCATCCCGCACTGCTATCACTGTGGGCGGGAGATCCGCAGACAGACGGTGGATCAGATGGTGGATCAGATTATGGCACTGCCGGAAGGAACCAAACTCCAGCTTCTGGCGCCGGTGGTCAGAGGGCGGAAAGGTGAACATGCGAAAGTGCTGGAACGCGCGAAGAGAAGCGGGTATGTCCGTGTCCGCATTGACGGGAATCTGTATGAACTGACAGAAGAAATCAAACTGGAGAAAAACATCAAGCACTATATTGAAATCGTTGTGGACAGGTTGGTGGTCAAAGAGGGTATGGAACGCCGCTTGGCAGACTCCGTGGAAAGTGCCCTTGCCATTTCGGAGGGACTTTTGCAGGCTGATGTGATCGGCGGAGAACCCCTGAATTTCAGCCAGAGTTTTTCCTGTCCTGACTGTGGCATCAGCATTGAGGAAATCGAACCACGCAGCTTTTCCTTTAATAATCCGTTCGGTGCCTGCCCGGTTTGTTTCGGGCTGGGATATAAGATGGAATTTGACGAACGACTGATGATTCCGGATGAAACTCTGAGCATCAACGAGGGTGCGATTACCGTGATGGGGTGGCAGTCCTGTACGGACAGTGGCAGCTTTACCAATGCGATTCTGAAGGCTCTGGCCGTGGAATATGAGTTTAGCCTGGATACCCCTTTTGCAGAGTATCCGGAGCCGGTCAGGCATGTCCTGCTCCACGGGACAGACGGCAAAGAAGTGATGGTATATTACAAAGGCCAGCGGGGCGAGGGTGTCTATCCGGTGGCTTTCGAAGGACTGATCAAAAATGTGGAACGGCGTTACCGGGAGACAGGCTCCGATGTGATGAAACAGGAATATGAGACGTTTATGCGTATCACTCCCTGCAAAGAGTGTAAAGGACAACGTCTGAAAAAAGAATCCCTTGCTGTAACAGTCTGTGATAAAAATATTTACGAAATTACCGCTATGTCCATCAATGCCCTGCATGGATTTCTCAAAGACATGCAACTGACAGAGCAGCAAGTGCTCATTGGCCGGCAGGTATTAAAAGAAATCCGTGCACGAGTGGGATTTCTGGTAGATGTGGGGCTGGATTACCTGTCATTGTCCAGAGCCACCGGCACACTTTCCGGCGGGGAAGCCCAGCGTATCCGTCTGGCGACCCAGATCGGTTCCGGACTGGTGGGTGTCTGCTATATTCTGGACGAACCCAGCATTGGCCTGCACCAGAGAGACAATGACAAACTTCTCGGCACCTTGAAAAATCTGCGGGATCTGGGAAACACACTGATCGTGGTGGAGCACGATGAGGACACTATGCGGGAAGCGGACTATATCGTGGATATCGGCCCCGGGGCCGGCTCCCATGGCGGCGAGGTCGTGGCTTGTGGGACGGCGGAAGAGATTATGCAGGTGCCCCGTTCCATTACCGGACAGTATCTGAGCGGTGCCTGCAGGATTCCTGTCCCTGCCAGCCGCAGAAAGCCTGCAGGATATCTGACCGTGCGCAAAGCTGCGGAGAACAATCTGAAAAAGATTACCGCCAGGTTTCCGCTGGGCGTTATGACCTGTGTTACCGGCGTGTCCGGCTCCGGAAAAAGTTCCCTGGTCAATGAAATTTTATATAAGACACTGGCGCGCACATTAAATCGCGCGAGAACGATCCCCGGCAGGCATGAACGCATCGACGGCATGGAACATCTGGACAAAGTGATCAACATTGATCAGTCGCCTATCGGCAGGACACCCCGTTCCAACCCGGCCACTTATACCGGCGTATTTGACCAGATCCGTGATCTGTATGCGGGCACACAGGACGCCAGAGCCAAAGGTTACAAAAAAGGCCGTTTCAGCTTCAATGTCAAGGGCGGACGCTGCGAGGCCTGCAGCGGCGATGGGATTATCAAAATAGAAATGCATTTCCTGCCGGATGTATATGTACCCTGCGAGGTGTGCGAAGGCAAACGGTATAATAGAGAGACGCTGGAAGTAAAATACAAAGGCAAAAGCATATATGATGTACTGGATATGACGGTGGAGGAAGCGGTGACCTTTTTTGAAAATGTCCCTTCTGTGCGTAATAAGATCCAGACGCTTTATGACGTGGGCCTTTCCTATATTAAACTGGGACAGCCTTCCACCACCCTGTCCGGTGGTGAGGCACAGCGGATCAAGCTGGCGACGGAATTGAGCAGACGCAGTACCGGCAGGACGATCTATATTCTGGATGAGCCTACTACCGGGCTCCATTTTGCCGATGTACACAAGCTGGTGGAGATCCTGCACCGCCTGGCGGAAGGTGGCAATACCGTAGTGGTGATCGAGCATAATCTGGACGTGATCAAGACAGCGGATTATATCATTGACATCGGTCCGGAAGGGGGAGACAGGGGCGGCACGATCGTGGCCGAAGGGACCCCGGAAGAGGTGGCGCAGTGCCCGGATTCCCATACCGGCGCTTATATCAGAAAAATGTTGGAAAAGGGCTAAAGTTTTTTCGGGAAATGTTCGATATACAAACAGAAGACTCATCAGAAACACCGGATATTTTATGCATGGATGCAGTTATGGACAGAAGGATCTGTTTCCTTAACTGCGTTCTTTAATTTTTTGTAAATTTTTGGAAAACCCTTTGAAAATGATTTCGGTTAGGTTATAATGTAGTCCATGTGAGTATGTTTAAAGTACGGACATTTGGAAAACATTATGATAGATAACCATTAGAAAGGGGTTCGGATTTATGCAGTTTACGGATATCGGAATTGATCTGGGTACAGCGAGTATCCTTGTTTATATAAGAGGCAAAGGTGTTGTGCTGAAGGAGCCTTCCGTCGTGGCTTTTGACAGAGATACCGACAGGATCAAGGCGATCGGGGAAGATGCCAGGCTGATGCTGGGAAGGACACCGGGTAATATCGTGGCAGTGCGTCCTTTACGGCAGGGTGTTATTTCGGACTATACCGTAACGGAAAAGATGATGAAATACTTTATCCAGAAAGCACTGGGTAAAAAGACATTCCGTAAACCCCGCATTGCCGTTTGTGTTCCCAGCGGCGTAACCGAAGTGGAAAAGAAGGCCGTAGAAGACGCCACCTATCAGGCAGGTGCCAGAGAAGTTTCCATCATAGAGGAGCCGATCGCTGCAGCTATCGGGGCGGGCATTGATATTTCCAAACCCTGCGGCAATATGATCGTGGATATCGGCGGCGGTACATCTGATATTGCGGTTATCTCTCTGGGAGGTACGGTAGTCAGCGCTTCCATTAAGATTGCCGGAGATGATTTCGATGAAGCCATTGTGCGCTATATGCGTAAAAAACATAATCTGCTGATCGGTGAACGGACAGCGGAGGATTTGAAGATTAAGATTGGTTCCGCCTATAAACGGGCGGAGGTCGATTATATTGATGTCAGAGGAAGGAATCTGGTAACGGGACTTCCCAAGACAATTAAGGTTTCTTCCGAAGAGACAGAAGAGGCCCTGAAAGAAACGACATCTCAGATCATTGAGACAATCCACAGTGTACTGGAAAAGACACCGCCGGAACTGGCAGCGGATATTGCCGACAGGGGCATCGTACTGACCGGCGGCGGCAGCCTGCTTCGGGGCCTGGAAGATCTGATCGAGGCCAAGACGGGCATCAATACCATGACAGCGGAAGATCCGATGACAGCCGTTGCCATTGGCACAGGGAAATATGTGGAGTTTTTAGCGGGATACCGTGATGAAAACTGACACTGGCGTATAAAGCAGGAGGCAGAGGATGGTAAAGGGTTTATATACGGCATATACCGGTATGATAAACGAACAGCACAGAATGGATACCCTGACAAATAATCTGGCGAACAGTGCCACAGTCGGGTTTAAAAAAGAAGGAGCCACTTCACAGGCTTTCCGGGATGTGCTTGCCTATAAGATCAAGGACACATCAGAGGCACCCAATACGGCGCGGCGTCTTGGTGCCATGAATATGGGGGTTAAGATCGGAGAGAACTATACCGATTATTCCGAAGGGCCGCTGAAGGAAACAGGAAATACATTTGATCTGGCGATTACCGGTCCGGGTTTTTTTGCCATCGAATTTACAAATAAGGCCGGTGTTACGTCCACCAAATATACAAGAGACGGTAATTTTATCGTCAATGAAGAGGGATATCTGGTGACGAGAGACGGAGATTTTGTACTGGACGATGATGGCGAACGGATTGAACTGGACCCGCTGCTGGAGTCTGAAATTCTGGAAAACGGTGCCATTTATCAAAATGGCAATCTGGAAGCTACCATCGGCATTACGGATTTTGAAGATTATAATTATCTGGAGCACTATGGAGAGACCCTGTTCCAGCCCGTGGAGGGTGCTACGGAGCAGGAAGCTGAAAACAGCGGGATTCTGTCCGGCTATCTGGAACATTCTAATGTACAGGTGGTCAAGGAGATGGTAGAGATGATCAATGTGGCCAGAGCATATGAGACCAATCAGAAGGTTATCACCACCTATGACTCTTCGCTTGAGATAGCGGTGAATCAGCTTGGTAAATTATAAGGAATGAGTCTGTAGTATATTACATGGGTGAATGACGGGGAGGAATTATCATGGTAAGATCACTGTGGTCTGCGGCGACGGGTATGATTGCCCAGCAGACAAATATTGATACGATCGCAAATAACCTTGCAAATGTCAATACGACAGGATACAAGACGGAAGTGGCTAATTTTAAGTCGCTTTTGTACCAGACACTGCAGACCAGGACAACGACTGCCAATGGAGAGAATAAACCGGTAGGTGCACAGGTCGGGCTGGGTGTCCGCAATTCTGCGATTGCATCCATATTTGGTCAGGGAGCCTTTCAGGATTCAGAGAGTACGACAGATTTTGCGATCAGTGGCAAGGGCCTATTTGCGGTAATGGGCGATGATGGTAATACATACTATACGAGGAACGGTAACTTTTTCCTGAGTACCAATGATGGCGGCGGACTGACACTCTGTACTTCTGACGGCTATCCGGTTCTCAGCACCACCGGCCGGGAAATTACCTTTAACAGAAATTATACGGCCAGCAATCTGACCGTATCGGAAGAGGGAGAATTTTATTATCCGGATGCGGACAATAATCCGCAGCCGCTGGGCATTACCATTGGTCTGTATCAGTTTAACAACCCTACCGGCCTGGAAAAAATCGGCGGCAGCTATTATCGGGAAACAGAAGCCAGCGGAGAAGCGATTAATGAAGCCAGGAGCACAAATATAGAAAAAAGTAACATCGTGCAGGGGTATCTGGAACGCTCCAATGTACAGGTCGTAGATGAGATGGTGAATATGATTGTGGCACAGCGTGCCTATGAGATGAACTCCAAAGCCATCACCACATCGGATGATATGTTGCAGCAGGCGAATAATCTCAAACGGTAACTGAGATAAGGCGGCAAACCGGCGCCTGCCGGAACCGCTGCGCAGCAGGAGGGTGATATTATGGATTTGAACGGGCTCAGTTCTATTTATACGGATTATATGAAAACCCAGTCCAGTAATGATCGTCTGGAAAAGATGAAGGCCGACTGGACGGAGAAAAATAAAGGCACGGATGACGAACAGCTGATGGATGCCTGCAAACAGTTTGAATCTTATTTTGTAGAGCAGATGTTTAAGGAAATGATGAAGACTGTGCCGGAAACGGAATACAGTTTTAAGTCTACAGGTTCTATGGTAGATTATTATAAGGATAATATGGTTCAGGAGATCGCGTCTATGTCGACGGAGTCCGGCGGGCTGGGGCTGGCACAGATGCTCTATGAACAGATGAAGATCAATAATACGATTTGACGAAAGTTGGACAAAAGGCTGAGGGGCTGCTTTTTATAGCAGCCCCTGTTTGCGATACTGTCGGGCCGATACTTATATCTTCCGGCAGAAACCGGGTGTAACGGTATGAGGACAGAACATGGAGACACTGAAAGGTTATGTACAACATATCATATACCGAAACGGGGACAATGGCTATACAGTGTTGGAACTTGCCTGTGAGGGGGAAGAGATTACCTGTGTGGGTATGTTTAACGGGATTGACGAGGGGGAAAGCATCGAACTGACCGGTGATTATACAGAACATTCGCTGTATGGCAGGCAGTTTAAAGTACAGTCTTTTTCCTTTCTGACAATGGAGGATGTTGTCAGTATACAGCGCTATCTGAGTTCGGGGGCCATCAAGGGAATCGGAGAGGCGCTGGCGGCCAGGATCGTAAAGAAATTTGGCAAAGATACCTTCCGCGTGATTGAAGAAGAGCCGGAAAGGCTTGCGGAGGTAAAAGGCATCAGCGAACGCATCGCCAGAGAGATCGCCGTACAGGCACAGGAAAAGCGAGGGATGCGCGATGCCATGATATTTCTGCAAAAATATGGGATATCCGATACCCTGTCGGTAAAGATTTACAAGACTTATGGTGACAGGCTTTACCGTGTCATGCAGGAGAATCCTTATCTGCTGGCGGAGGATATCACGGGGGTGGGTTTTAAGACAGCAGATGAGATTGCGGGACGACTGGGTATTCATGCTGATTCGGATTATCGTATCAGGAGTGGTATTCTTTATGCACTGCTGCAGGCATCCGGGGAAGGAAATATGTACCTGCCCGAAGAACTTTTGCTGGAACAGGCATCGGAAGTGCTGGGATTGTCTGCGGGCCAGATCAGTCCGCAGCTTGCCAATCTGATGATGGAAAAAAAGATCGTGATCAAAGAAAAAAAAGACAGCCGTATTGTCTATAGCATGTCCTATTATTATGCGGAACTGAACTGTGCCCGTATGCTGCATGACCTCAATGTATCATTGAAAGAGAGTCAGGGCCTGCTTGCGTCAGAAGAGGCGGCGTTGCTGCAGAAAATCCGTCTGTTGGAGGCCGGACTGGAAATAGAATTGGATGATCTGCAGAGAACGGCAGTGCTGGAAAGCATCAAAAACGGGCTGATGATTCTTTCAGGCGGGCCCGGTACCGGAAAGACCACAACAATTAATACAATTATACATTACTTCGAAAAAGAAGGCATGGAAATATTACTGGCGGCTCCCACAGGCCGGGCTGCCAAACGGATGACGGAAGCGACCGGCTATGAGGCCAGAACAATCCACAGACTGCTGGAACTGAACGGTCTTGCTGATGATGCGGGGAAAAAGGTATCTTTTGAACGGAATGAGGAAAATCCGCTGGAGACCGATGTGCTGATCATAGATGAGATGTCGATGGTGGATATCCATTTGTTCCAGTCGCTGCTGCGTGCGGTGGCGGTAGGGACAAGGCTGATTATGGTGGGAGACGTCAATCAGCTGCCCAGCGTGGGGCCGGGGCAGGTGCTGAAAGATCTGATAGACTGCGGAAAGTTTCCGACAGTGATTTTGCAGAAAATATTCCGCCAGGCAGGCGAGAGTGACATAGTGGTCAATGCCCATCGGATTCACAGCGGAGAACAGATCCGTATGGATAATAAGAGCAAAGATTTCTTTTTTCTGGAACGCGATAATGTCAATGTGATATACAAACATCTGGTACAGCTGATTACCGAAAAACTTCCCCGGTATGTCAATGCCGGCACGTATGAGATACAGGTGTTGACACCGATGAGAAAAGGCAATCTGGGGGTGGAAACGCTGAATCGTATTTTGCAGCGCTATATGAATCCGCCGGACAGCACCAAAAAGGAGTACAGTCATGGTGATACCCTGCTGCGAGAAGGGGATAAGGTCATGCAGATCAAGAATAATTACCAGCTGGAATGGGAGATTATGAGCCGCTTTCAGATTCCGGTGGAAAAGGGGCTCGGTATCTTTAACGGAGACATGGGGGTGATTCTCCGGATTGATGAATTCTCGCAGACAGTGATCGTGGAGTATGATGAGAAGAAGCAGGTGACCTATCCGTTTGCCGGACTGGACGAACTGGAACTGGCATATGCCATTACCATACATAAGTCTCAGGGCAGTGAATATCCGGCAGTCATCATGCCTTTGCTCGGCGGTCCGCGGATGCTGATGAACCGTAACCTACTCTACACGGGGGTAACCAGAGCCAGAAACTGCGTGACCATACTGGGCAGCAGAGAAACCGTGGCATCCATGATTATGAATGAGCATGAGCAAAAGCGTTTCAGTTCTCTGGCAGACAGGATAAGTGAAATTGAGAGATGATGAAAAAATGAGAAATGTTAGTATTGGATCTTCTTTTTCCCAGGCGATGCCCCCTATGTGACAGGGTACAGCCACTGGGAGAGATTGTTTGTCCGCAGTGTGCGAAGGCGCTGAAACGGGTGCAAAGCCCGTTTTGCAGAAAATGCGGGAAAGCTCTTGCCGATGCAAGGGAAGAATACTGCGGGGATTGCAGCAGACAAAAACATTTGTACACCGCAGGACGGGCATTGTGGGAATACCCTGATGTCAGGCGTTCCGTTTACCGCTTTAAGTACGGAGGGCGCAAAGAATACGGGGAATTTTATGGCAGAGAATTGGCGGAACATCTGGGCAAAACCATTTTGTCCTGGAAGCCGGATGTGCTGGTGCCGGTGCCGCTTCATGGTTCCAGAAAACGGATGCGGGGCTATAATCAGGCAGAGGTATTGGCGAGAGAAACCGGGAAGAGACTGGATATCAGGGTGGATACACACCTGATCACCAGGGCCAGAAAGACAATGCCCCAAAAAATGTTAAGTCCTGCCATGCGGCAAAATAATTTGAAAAGGGCTTTTAAAATAGTAAAAAATGTTGTAGAATTAAATACAATTATAATTGTTGATGATATTTATACAACAGGAAGTACTGTGGACGCCATGACAGCAGTGCTGCGGGAAGCCGGTATCAAACATGTTTATTTTATAACTCTGGCCATTGGCAAGGGATAAAAATATGGAGGTGCAACTATGGATGTACGCAATTGCAGAAAATGTGGAAGGATTTTCAATTATGTAGCGGGAATGCCCATCTGCCCTGCGTGCCGCGAACGGATAGAAGAAAAATTTCAGGAAGTAAAGGACTTTATCAGGGAGAATAAGGGAGCGGGGATCCCTGAAATCTCCAGGGAATGTGAGGTGGAGACCTCCCAGATCCATCAGTGGATACGGGAAGAAAGGCTTGTATTTGCAGATGATTCTCCGATCGGGATCAACTGTGAGAACTGTAATGCCACCATCAAGACAGGACGGTTTTGTGAAAAGTGTAAGGCGGGGATGATCAACAATCTGAAAAGTTCGATCTCACAGCCCAGACCTCAGGAGCCTGTTCACAAGGATACGAAAGAAAACCCCAGGATGCGTTATCTGGATCGGTGATCCGCGGTCATTTATTCTGTGATTTTACATATACCGGTAATTGTGATATCATAAACAGGCAGGCAGCGGTCAGGTCTATGGCCGAAGCCGCTGCCAGAACAGAAATATGACAGTTCAGGCGGCTCAGGCAGAGCGGAAGCAGGAATTGTCGGCACAGAAAGTGGAGGGAGGCGGGAAGATGCTGAATGAAGAGCGGATCAAGCTGATGACCAGAATGGCTTCTTATGAAACGCATGAAGGCAGACAGAATATGGTTATCGGCAATTATTTCAGAAGTGATTACATCGGCCTCCAGGTCATGAAGGCTGTGATCAGCGCTACACTGACCTTTGCCATTGTGCTTGGGATCATTGTCTTTTATCATTTTGAAACGGTGATGAAAGAAGTGTACCAGGTCGATCTGTTGGAAATGGGCAGGAAGCTACTTCTTGCTTATGTTATTTTTACAGGGATTTATACGTTTATCTGCTATCTCGTATTTTCCTACCGTTATAATCGGGCAAAAAAAAGCTTGAAGAAATATTACTCTCACCTGCAGGAACTGGCAGAATTGTACGAAGACGATTTCAGGCGGTGAGGGAGATTTCTGAAAGGAATATTATATGACAAATTTACTAGTCCTGAGAGAGTACCTGAAGGGGATTTACGGGAAGTATGAAATCTACATTACCCCCGTTGAAAAACTTCTTCTGTCTTTTATCACGCTTATGATGATCAATAAAAAGCTGGGCTATATGAGCCGGTTGAATGATATTTCAATCGTTTTGATAGCGGCGCTTTTGTGCTCTTTCCTACCAATGAATTTTATGATTTTTACGGCGGCACTGTTTATCCTGCTTCATTTGTATACATTTTCACTGGAGTGTGCGATCGTTGTGCTGGCCTTGTTTCTTGTGATGTTTTTGCTCTATTTCAGATTTTCGTCCCGGGATACCGTGCTGGTACTGCTGACACCTGTCTGCTGTACCCTTCATATTCCGTTTTTGATGCCGCTGGCGGCGGGGCTGACCGGAACACCGGCGTCTGCGGTGTCTGTCGGGTGCGGTGTGGCAGTATATTGTGTGATGCAGTATGTATCAGACAGTGTGGCCGCGCTGAATTCCATGGATGATGAAAGTGCAATGCAGAAATATCGCTACGTTGTGGATGGCCTGGTCAATAATAAAACGATGCTTGTTATGATTGTCGCCTTTGCAGTGACCGTTTTACTGGTCTGGCTGATTCGCCGGCTGAGTGTCAACCATGCATGGACGATTGCCATAGTGGCAGGGACGCTCACAGCGGTTTCCGTTTTGCTTGTGGGTGATCTGATGTGGGAGACAAATATTTCCATTTTTCCGCTGGTGATCGGCGCAATCATCTCGGCGGTACTTGCGAAGTTGCTACAGTTCTTTATCTTCAATGTAGATTATTCGCGGACGGAATATGTGCAGTTTGAAGATGACGAATATTATTATTATGTGAAGGCTATACCAAAGATAACTGTGGCGAAGCCGTCCAAGACAGTTAAGAAAATCACATCACAGAAAAAGGATGTGTCACCGCCGCCGCGTATGACCGGCAGCGCAGTTAAGAAATCCAATAAGAGTGGAATGAGAGAAGTATGAATCAGTTGACAGATTTCGCAGGCATATATTTAAACAGTTTCCATATGCCATCCATAAGATGGACTGATGTAGTGGAGATTATGATTATCTCCTTCCTGGTATATCAGATCATTTTGTGGATCAAGAGCACCCGCGCATGGTCGCTGCTGCGAGGGATTGTGATCATTATGGCCTTTATTCTGGTTGCAGCCGTGTTCCGCATGGCTACTATACTCTGGATCGCGAAAAATGTGCTGAGTCTTGCTGTGATCGCGATTGTGGTTGTCTTGCAGCCGGAGCTGCGCAGGGCGTTGGAACAGCTGGGCAGGACCAATTTTTTTGCTTCACTGGTGCCGTTTGACAGTTCCCGGACTGTGGAAGGGCGTTTTTCTGATAAGACGATGCAGGAGATTGTCAAGGCCTGCTATGAAATGGGTAAGGTAAAGACCGGTGCGCTGATTGTAGTGGAACAGAATCAGTCTCTGAGTGAATACGAAAGGACGGGAATCGAAGTCGACGGATTGCTGACAAGTCAGCTTCTGATTAATATATTTGAACATAACACACCGCTGCATGACGGAGCGGTAATCGTCAGAGGGGATCGGGTTGTTTCGGCAACCTGCTATCTGCCTCTTTCTGATAATATGGGACTTTCCAAGGAACTGGGTACCAGACACAGAGCGGGTGTGGGAATCTCGGAAGTGACAGATTCCATGACGGTCATTGTTTCGGAGGAGACCGGTCATATCAGCGTGGCATATGAAGGTGCACTGTTCAGAAATCTGGACTCAGAGGAATTAAAAGGCAAACTTTTGATGATCCAGAACAAACCTGTGGAGGAGAAGAAGAGAAGGTTGTGGAAGGGAAGGGCAAAGAATGAAAAAGAAGTTAACAGCTAATCTGGGCCTGAAGATTCTGGCAGTCTTGTTCTCAGTTGCCATCTGGTTTATTGTAATCAATATCAATGATCCTGTTGATAAGACCTCTTTTACACGGGTGCCTGTGGAGATTCTCAACGAGGATGCGGTGACAGGACAGGGAAAGGTCTACGAAGTGCTGGATGGCACGGATATGATTGATGTAACCGTCTGGGCACCAAGAAGCGTGCTTGATACGCTGAGTAAGGAAAATATCATTGCTACGGCAGATATGCAGGAAATCAATCTGATGGACACAATGGTGCGTATAAGATTGTCCACAAATAAATATGATAATAAGCTGGACAGTATCACTTCCGACACGGAAAATCTGCTTGTGAAGATAGAGGATATGAAACGGGTGCAGTTTCTGATTGAGGCAAGTACCATAGGGGAGCCGCAGGAAGGATATATCGTGGGTAATATTACCACGGATCAGAACCTTGTCAGTGTGTCAGGACCGGAGTCTATTGTCAATCTGGTGGACAGAGTGGAGGTACCTGTAACCGTATCAGGACTGTCTCAGGATATCAGGACGGATGCGACGGTAAAACTGTATGACAAGCAGGGGAATCCTGTGGAAAACCGGAATCTGAAAAAGAGCCTGGATCAGGTGAAGGTCAATATCGAAATACTGCAGAAAAAACGGGTGCCGCTGAGTTTTGCTTCTACAGGGGAGCCGGCAGAAGGATATGCATTGACCGGTGTGATCGAGAGCACGCCGTCTACAGTAGAAGTGGCAGGGAAAGGCAGTGCTATTAAAAATATAACCCAGATTGATGTGCCGGATACCGCACTGAATGTCAATGCTTATGCAGGGAATATGACGACCCGCATTGATCTGAAAAAATATCTGCCGGATAATATTGTGTTTGCCGACAGCAGTTTTAATGGCAAGGCAGATGTCACTGTGCACATCGAGAAAGAGATTTCTTCCACAGTGATGATTGATGCGGCCAATGTATTGATCAGAGGTGTGCCTGCGCAATATAATGGCAGGATAGAAGCGGCAGGAGAAAGAATACCGCTGAGTGTCAGAGGACTTCCCAATAATATTGACGGGTTGGATGGAAGTGCTGTCACAGCCAGTGTGGATGTCGCAGATTTTATGACAAGGAACAATCTGGCTGTATTAGAACCTGGCACATATGAGATGAGTCTGCTTGTGACACTTCCGGATGGAGTCAGTCAGGAAAAAGAAGTTTCCGTAATGGTGACAATATCAGGGACGGAAACTGAGGAAGAAGAGGATAATCAGTAATTATCAACAGCGGGGGCAGTGTGCTGTTCTAAAAATCAAAAAGAATAGAGGTTGAAAAGCGATGGGAAGATTATTTGGTACAGACGGTGTAAGAGGGGTGGCAAATGAAGAGTTGACGCCGACTCTTGCAATGCAGCTCGGGCAGGCAGGTGCATATGTACTATCCAAAGAGAATAAGCATAAACCTACAATTATGGTAGGCTGTGATACAAGGATTTCCGGCGATATGCTGGCCAATGCCCTGATGGCGGGAGCCTGTTCCGTAGGCGCCAATGCAGTCTATGTGGGGGTTCTTCCCACACCGGCGGTTGCATATCTGACCAAAAAATATAAGGTGGATGCGGGGGTCGTCATCTCTGCTTCCCATAATCCGGTGGAGTTCAATGGCATTAAGTTTTTTGACGGCAACGGATATAAATTGCCGGATTCTCTGGAAGACGAAATAGAAGCTGTGATCCGCAGCGGGATGAAAGATATCAAATTTCCGATTGGTTCCGGTGTGGGTAAGATCAAATATCGCACAGATGCAAGGGAAGAATATGTCAACCACGCCGTACAGTCGGTGAAAGCCGATCTGACGAATCTGAAGATCGTTGTGGATTGTGCGGAGGGAGCGGCATTTTACACTTCCGTGGAAGCATTGAAAGAGTTGGGAGCAGAGATCATAGCCATTCATAACAATCCGGACGGTTCCAATATCAATGCCAACTGTGGTTCTACTCATATGGAAGAACTGCGGGCCAGAGTGGTGTATGAAAAGGCCGATATCGGACTGGCATTTGACGGGGATGCGGACCGGCTTTTGGCAGTGGATGAGGATGGCAGAGTAGTGGACGGTGATCAGATTATGGCCATCGTAGGCAACCATATGCGGAATCAGGGAAAATTAAAGAATGACACCATTGTGGTTACTGTTATGAGCAATCTGGGCTTTTTCCTGATGGCAGAGGAAAAAGGGATTAAGGCAGAGCAGACGAAGGTAGGGGATCGGTATGTTCTGGAGCGGATGCGTGAGATCGGCGCCAGTCTTGGCGGTGAACAGTCGGGCCATGTTATTTTCCTGGATGAGAATACCACCGGGGACGGCCTCTTGAGTGCATTGCACCTTTTGCAGGTATTGGTGGATACCGGGAAGCCTCTGTCAGAACTGGCAAAGGTGATGGATGTTCTGCCACAGGCGCTTGTCAATGCCAAAGTGCCGAATCATAAAAAGGAACGCTATATGGAATATCCGGAGATCGCATCGGCCATTGGGAAACTCAATGATATGTTTGCCGGAGAAGGCAGAGTGCTGATCCGGCCTTCTGGCACGGAACCTCTGGTACGTGTCATGATTGAGGGAAAGGATCAGAAACTGATTGAAAAGGAAGCAAGGAAGCTGGCGGACCTGATTCAGAACTGTATGTTATGAATTGTACTTGTAGAAATACAAAATGCATGGTAAGATAAAGAGGGAAAGAGATATATTTCCAGATAAGGGATAAGGTAGCAATTTGGAGGACGTGATATGGTAAGCCAAAAGGTAGTGATTAAAAACCCAACAGGACTACATCTAAGACCTGCCGGCATCCTATGCAAAGAAGCGATGCAATTTAAATCATTGATTACATTTACATTCAAAGATGGCACTGCAAATGCAAAAAGTGTGTTGAGTGTATTGGGCGCATGTGTCAAGTGCGGCGATGAAGTGGAATTCGTTTGCGAAGGAGAAGATGAGGAAATGGCTCTGAAATCTCTGGTGGCAATTATCGAAAGCGGTCTTGGAGAGTAAAGTTTCAATTCGTCACTTATCAGTCCATCTTCTTCGGATGGGCTGATTTTTGTTGGAATTTTTGGCTTTCATGATAGAAAGAGAGGAAGCGGGATGTTAAATTATAAGCGTTACAGAAAGAACCCGGTGGTGGAGTATCCGCAGCGCAGCTGGCCGGGTAAGGAGATTGAAAAAGCGCCTGTATGGTGCAGTGTGGATTTGCGTGACGGGAATCAGGCACTGATCGACCCAATGGTCGTAGAGGAAAAGGTGGAGATGTTCCTGTATCTGATCAGACTGGGGTTTCGGGAGATTGAGATTGGATTCCCTGCAGCCAGCCAGATTGAATATGATTTTCTGCGTCAGCTTGTGGACCGGAAGCTGATACCGGATGATGTGAAGGTGCAGGTACTGACGCAGTGCAGGGAAGAGCAGATTGCCAGAACCTTTGAGGCCATCCGGGGTTGCAGCCAGGCTATTGTGCATATTTATAACTCCACATCCACGCTGCAGCGTGATGTGGTATTTCACATGGACAGGGAGGAAATCAAAGAGATCGCCCTGAAAGGGACCAGAATCGTAAAAGAGTATGCCCGCAATTTTCCCGGTAAAATCATTCTCGAATATTCGCCGGAAAGTTTCACAGGAACCGAACTGGAATTTGCGCTGGATATCTGCACTGCTGTGCAGAAAGAGTGGGGGGCTGACAGAGAGAATCCCATTATAATCAATCTGCCTTCTACGGTAGAGATGAATACACCGAATGTATATGCGGATCAGATTGAATGGATGAATCGGCATTTTGAAAACCGGGAGAGTATTATTCTGAGTGTGCATCCGCATAATGACCGGGGAACAGGTGTGGCAGCGGCGGAGCTTGCCCTTCTGGCCGGCGCAGAACGTGTGGAAGGCACCCTGTTTGGCAATGGGGAGAGAACCGGCAATGTGGATATCCTGAACATCGCCTATAATATGTTTTCCCAGGGAATTGACCCCTGTCTTTTGATCGAACATATCAATGAAATTATAGAGATTTATGAGAGATGTTGTAAGATACCGATACATCCCAGGCATCCTTATGCGGGAAAATTGGTGTTCACGGCATTTTCCGGCTCTCACCAGGATGCCATAAACAAAGGGGTGCAGGCGATGAAGGAGAGAGGGGGAAAATACTGGCAGGTGCCCTATCTGCCTATTGATCCTGCAGATATCGGCAGAGAGTATGAGCCGATTGTCCGGATTAATTCGCAGTCCGGTAAAGGCGGCGTGGCATTTATTATGGACACCTACTTTGGTTTCAAACTGCCCAAGGCTATGCACAAAGAGTTTGCCAATATTATACAGGTTATCTCTGAAAAACAGGGAGAAGTGTCCCCGGAGCAGATTATGGAGCAGTTCCGGATCGAATATCTGGATCAGAAAGAGCCATTGCATTTCAGAAGACTGCATGTTTCTGATCTGTCAGGGGAAACTAAGACACAGTTCGATACCAAGGTGGATGTTACTTACACGGATCATGGCGCGTCCAAATCCTTTACTGCAGTGGGGAACGGTCCTATTGATGCGGCGCAGAGAGGCCTGCAGGAGTCTCTGGGCCTGCGTATCAAAGTACTGGATTACGAGGAGCATGCGCTGCAGAGTGGCTCCAATTCACAGGCAGCGGCGTACATCCATTTATTGGATTCCGAAACAGGCAGGGTTACGTATGGGGTAGGTGTCAGCTCCAATATTACAAGAGCGTCGATCAGGGCGTTGTTCTCTGCGGTGAACAGATTAGGACTGGGAAAATAGGAGGAAGTTATGAAACAGATCATTGTGACAGGATGTAATGGACAGCTTGGAAAAGCCATCAATCGTGTACTTGCGAATCATAGCGAGTATGCGCTTGTCAATACGGACGTACCGGAACTGGATATTACCGATATCGGTCGTGTCATGGATCTGGCACGGAAAATACAGCCATATGCCATTATCAACTGCGCTGCCCATACCAATGTAAACGGCTGTGAAAAAGAGCAGGACAGTGCATTTTGCATCAATGCTATTGGGGCACGAAATCTGGCGATTGCTGCGCAGGAGACAGGTGCAAAACTGTTTCAGATTTCCACGGATTATGTTTTTTCCGGTAATACGGACAGACATTACAGAGAATATGACACGCCGGACCCCATGAGTGCGTATGGGCGGACAAAACTGCAGGGGGAACTGTTTGTCAGGGACTTTTGCAGACGTTATTTTATCCTGCGGACCGCATGGTTATATGGAGAAGGAAATAACTTTGTAAAGACGATGCTGCGGCTTTCCGAAACGAGTGATAAAGTACAGGTTGTCAATGATCAGTTTGGCACCCCTACCTATGCCATGGAACTGGCCAAAGCGATTGCCTGCCTTCTTCCCACTGAAAATTATGGTATATTTCATGCCGTTTGTGAGGGGGAGTGCAGTTGGGCGGAGTTTGCCCGTGAAATTTTCCGGCTTGCAGGAAAGGCAACTATAGTGGAGGATGTTACCACACCGGAATATGAAGCAAAATATCCCGGTCAGGCCAAACGGCCCGCGTATTCTGTTCTTGATAATTATATGCTGGAACGTACGACAGATTTTAAATTTGCCGGGTGGAAAGATGCCATAAAAGAATATATGGCATCTCTATAGAAAAACGGTATCCGGGTGGCGGTGAACGTCTTATGATGAGAACATAAAATACGACAAGTTATATTCTGACAGAGAAGATAGCCGGTGATCTCAGATCGCCGGCTAAACTGTTTAAATCACTCTTTTAAAATATTCAATCGTCTTCTTCAATCCTTCGTCCAATGCGATGTGTGGTTCCCAGTCCAGATGTTCTTTGGCCAGATCAACCACCGGTTTTCTCTGCAACGGATCATCGGCGGGCAGGGGTCTGTATACGATCCGGGAAGCAGAGCCGGTAAATGCAATTATTTTTTCCGCAAGCTGCAAGATGGTGAACTCTCCCGGATTGCCCAGATTGCAGGGACCGGTGAAATCAACCGGCGAAGCCATCAGTCGTACCATACCTTCGATCAGATCATCCACATAACAGAAACTTCTTGTCTGTGATCCATCACCATAGATGGTAATATCTTTATTCTGCAAAGCCTGTACGATAAAGTTGGAGACCACACGGCCATCGGAAGGATTCATACGCGGGCCATACGTGTTGAAAATACGCATGATTTTAATTTCCAGCTTGTGCATGCGATAGTAATCAAAAAACAGAGTTTCCGCCACCCGTTTTCCTTCATCATAACAGGAGCGGATCCCGATCGGATTGACACAGCCGCGGTATGTCTCAGGCTGGGGATGGATTTCAGGATCGCCATAGACTTCACTGGTGCTGGCCTGTAAAATCCTTGCCCGCACCCGTTTGGCAAGTCCCAGCATATTCAATGCGCCATAGACGCTTGTTTTTGTTGTTTTGACAGGGTTTGCCTGATAGTGGACCGGACTGGCAGGACAGGCCAGATTATAAATCTGATCCACTTCCACATAGAGCGGTTCGGTCACATCATGGCGGATAAATTCAAAATAAGGATTTGACATCAGATGCCGAATATTGTCCTTACTGCCTGTATAAAGGTTGTCTACACAGATTACATCATTGCCGTCCTGTAACAGACGTTCACACAGATGAGAACCCAGGAAACCGGCTCCACCTGTAACAAGGATTCGATTCATAGAGTTACCTCGATATTTTTATGATGATAAATGATAAATGGTTTATTGTCGCCGTCAGGAAAACAGATTATATTTCAGAATACAATAGATGGCACGTACCCCATCTTTAACGCCGATCTTTTTGCCTTCGCTGTAAGTACGGGGATAATAGGAGATGGGAATCTCATAAATCCGGTAATGTTTCTCCTTTTTGGCAATTTTAGCGGTGATCTCAGGCTCGAAACCGAAGCGCTTTTCTTCGATGGTGATCGACTGGATCACTTCCCGGCGGAACATTTTGTAACAGGTTTCCATATCTGTCAGCCCCATATCCGTGAAAAGATTGGAAACAAAAGTAAGGAACTTATTGCCCATCGTATGATAAAAACGCTTGATCATATATTTTTCGCCCCTGGCATAACGGGATCCATAGACGACATCCGCATCGGCGCGCCCACTGACAAAGGGCTCCAGCAGCCGTACAAAATCTTTGGGATCATATTCCAGATCCGCATCCTGGATGACTACCACATCTCCGGTAGCTGCCCGAAATCCCTTGGCCAAGGCGGCACCCTTTCCCTGATTGCTTTTGTGGAAGATCAGGCGGTCGATTTTACCCCGCAGAGCACCCTGCAGTAAATCGCGGGTTCCATCCGTGGAATAATCATCCACAACAATGATTTCGGTATTTTTCACACCGCAGTTACGAACCGCATCTAATACCGTTTCAATCGTATTTTTTTCGTTATAACACGGAATTACAACGGATAGTACGATATCATTTATGGTCTTACTCATAATTTTCTCCTTTGCTGTCATGATTTGATCTCAAAATGCAGGTTATTACGACGATAGTATACCACGGTTTGTCAGAAAAATCCATTTTTATCAGCAGTTTTATGCAGGATGCTTTGACACAGACACACTTTTTGTTATACTGATTGTAGTAAAATACAGATGCGGAACTGGGAAACAGCATCAGGCCGAAAGGGGCGTGGAATCAAAGACGCGAGCAGAAGCGAGCGGATATGATTCAGGAGCAGACGTCCCGGAAGGCCAGATGCGGAACTTATAATAGGAGGATACTAAAAAGTGGAATCATTGCAGACAATCGAAAATCAGTTTATGACAGTCAGTATCAATGACAAAGGCGCCGAACTCTGGAAACTTATAAACCGAGAGAGTGGGGAACAGATGATATGGGACGGCAGACCGGAGATCTGGAACCGCCGTACACCGATTCTTTTTCCTTTTGTAGGGCGTACTGCCGGGAATATGTATGTATATAATGGGCAGACGTATCAGATGGGACAACATGGTTTTGCCAGAGATATGGTCTTTACGACAGTGGAAAAAGGAACGGACTATGTGATCCATGAACTGACGGCAGATACGGAGACAAAAGGACGCTATCCTTTTGATTTTGTGCTGCGTGTCACACATCGTCTTAGCGGGAGAAGGCTGCTGATTTCCTGGGAGGTGCAAAACCGGGGAGCGGAGACTATGTATTTCAAGATCGGAGGGCATCCGGGCTTTCTTTTGCCGGAAATGGAAGGGGCCAAAGCTGCGGAGTACAGTCTGTATTTTCCGGGAAAAGACAGTTTGCGTTATGTGCTGATTGATCTTGCCACGGGACTGGCAAAACCCGAGGAAACGGTATTGTTTCCGTTGCAGGAGGGATGTCATCCGATCAGCAAGCATCTGTTTGATCAGGATGCGCTGATCTTTGACGAGGGGCAGATCGCGGAGGTTTCCGTGCTGCGGCCGGACGGCAGTGTTTATGTGACAATGTTCTGTGATGGGTTTCCAAGTCTGGGCATCTGGTCAAAACCCGGCGCACCGTTTGTCTGTCTGGAGCCCTGGGACGGCCGGTGCGATAACGTGGGATGTACTGAAATGTTGGAACAAAAACCGGGTTTACAGGTACTGGAGGCCGGCGGGATTTATAAAAAAGAATACGAAATTGGCATATAAGGCATTGCCCGATTTGGCAATGATTTCAGGTTTTGGGCAGTCATGGCTTTACAAGTCATTGCTTTGTTACCTGATTATGGAAAGGAGGCCGTCGTGGAATCGGAATATATGTCTCACTACCGGCCGGAAGGCAGCGTATATCAGACAAACAGGGAACATACACAACATGTGGCAACGCTGGCGGAAAATTACTGCCGGATTCCTCTGCTGAAAAAAGCGGCCTGGCTTTTGGGTGCCCATCACGACGCAGGGAAAAATACGGACAGGTGGCAGGCATATTTTCAGGCTTCTGTCCGGCAGGAAGGGAAGCATTTTGGTGTCAGGGAAGACCACTCCACATTAGGAGGACTGGTGGTGGAGCAGTATGAGCCCCGGAGCAGATTTTCGGAAATGTTGCAGGCAGTGATCTATATGCACCATGGCCTGTCTGACTGTGTCTCCACATCCGATGGCAGCACTTTGCTGCAGATGCGGGCAGGCAAATATGAAAAAGGGACAGTCAGGGCGGTCGGAGAACTCATAAGTGATTGGTTTCCGCAAATGGATATGGCAGGGCTTTGCCGGGAGGCAAAGCGTGATATGAATGCATTGACCCGACAGATGATGGATTTTGCCAGAGATAAGGACGGCAAATATAAGTTTGGGCAGCCGGACTTTTATATTGGCTTGTGTGTGCGGATGCTTCTCTCCTGTCTGGTGGATGCAGACTGGCGCGATACGGCGGATTTTATGGCAGGCAGAGAGAGCGCAGCCGGCATGTGTGAGGATGCGGCAGAGAAAGTATGGGAACAGGGAATTTACAATCTGGAGAAGAGGTTGGCGCGGTTTAAAAAGGGCGAGGAGATCGACCGGCAGCGGATGTTGATTTCGGATCAGTGCAGGGAAGCGGCTATGAGCGCTGAGGGACTGCTGCGGCTGAATGTGCCTACCGGGGCCGGCAAGACGCTGAGCAGTCTGCGGTTTGCATTATACCATGCGAAAACGTGGCATAAAAGGCATATTTTCTATATTGCCCCTTTTAAGAGTATTCTGGAACAGAATGCGCAAGACATCAGGGATACATTGGGGATGCCGGATCTGGTACTGGAGCATCACAGCGATGTGATACCGGAGGATGAGGCGCAGCTTTGGCGTTATGAGAGGCTGACCGAAAACTGGGACGAGTCTCCTGTCATTGTCACGACGGCGGTACAGTTTCTTGATACGCTGTTTCAGGGGAGCAGAAGTAAGATACGCCGCTTTCACAGCCTCTGTGACAGCGTGATTGTTTTTGATGAGGTACAGGCCCTGCCGGTCAAAATAATACAGATGTTTAATATGGCTGTCAATTTTCTGACGAAGATATGTAATACAACAGTTGTCCTTTGTACCGCCACGCAGCCCCTTTTTTCCGCCATCCGGGAGAACCGGATGCTGCCATATAAGACAATGACGGAGGATGCCGCATCCTTTGAAACAGTGTTTCGGCGGGTGTCCTATCATAACTGTATGCCGGCGGATGGCAGCGGCATTTCAGGAGAGCAGGCGGCAGAATTTGTCAGAGAAAAGGCAGAGCAATATGGCCAGGTGTTGCTGATTGTGAATACAAAAGCCTGTGCAAGACATGTATATGAACAGTTGCAGGGGAAATTTCCGGGAGCATTGTATCATCTGAGCACCGGTATGTGTGCGCAGCACCGCAGTGATGCGTTGAAGGAGATCAGAGCAAAGCTAAAGGGGATAGAGCCTGTTATCTGTATCAGTACCCAGTTGGTAGAGGCAGGAGTGGATTTTTCTTTCCGATGTGTGATACGTTCGCTGGCGGGGCTCGATAATCTGATCCAGGCAGCCGGCAGGTGTAATCGCAATGGGAAAGCGGCAAAAGGCCATGTTTTTCTGATTCGTATGTCCAAAGAGGAGGAGCATATCACTTCTCTACCGGATATCAAAAAGGCACAGGATGCCATGGAGCAGTTTTTGGGTCTGTACAAGAAGGAGCCAGAGCGGTTTGGGTATCGGATGGACTCGCAAGAGGCGATACGGATGTACTATACCTGTTATTTCTATAATCGGCAGGTTGAAATGGGATATGCAGTTTGCATGGATGGTGTACATACCAGCCTTGTGGATCTGCTGTCGGCCAATCGCGACTTTGCCGGAGGCTGCCGGGATGTCAGGTTAAAGCAGGCGTTCAGAAGTGCGGGAGAGGCCTTTTGCGTGATAGAGGAAAAGGGAGGTATGGATGTTGTGACTCCCTACGGGCAGGCACTGCAGATGGTTGACGAACTGGAAAAAGAGACTGATTTCAGGGAAAAGAGACTTTTGCTGAGGAAACTGCAGCGTTATACAATCCATCTGTCTGAGGGGATGGTGCGGAAGCTGGCAGACGGGATTTACCATGTGGGAGAAGAGCAGGCAGCGGTTCTGGAAGCGCGATATTACGACCAGAAAACCGGCGTACTGGAAGAGGCGGCTCCCATGCAGTGCCTTATGTTATGAGTGTAACAGGGGGATACTTGCGAAGTTGTCTTTACGCAGGCGGCGATTATGCGAAACCTGCAAAAGAAGGCGCGAATGATAATGTTTTTGTACTGGGTTTTTGTGTATTTCGGATCAACTCAGCGCAATATAAGGTTTCGCATGATCTGCCTGTAATACCTGAGAGAAAGGAGAAGAGATGGGATACAGAAACACGGTGGAGTTTCAGGTCAGCGGCGATTATGCGCTGTTTTCTGATCCGGTTACCAGGGTAGGAGGAGAAAAATGTTCTTATCAGATTCCCACGTATGAGGCGGTAAAGGGGATTTTGCAAAGTATTTACTGGAAACCGACACTATACTGGATTATTGATGAACTGAGAGTGATGAAGCCGATTCAGACAGAGACAAAGGCTATTCGCCCCATTGTCTTTCATGGTGGAAATGAATTGTCCTATTATACTTATCTGAAAGATGTCTGTTATCAGGTACGGGCCCATTTTGTCTGGAATGAAAACCGCCCGGAACTGGCCGGGGACCGAAATGAGCACAAGCACCATAATATTGCCAGGCGCATGATAGAGCGGGGCGGAAGGCGTGATATCTTTCTGGGGACGAGAGAATGTCAGGGCTATGTGGAGCCCTGCGAATTTGGCAGTGGCAGCGGGTATTATGACAAGGCGCCGGGAGAGGTGGCATTTGGCTTTATGTATCATGGCATCACTTATGCGGATGAGGCGATTCTGGATGAGGACAGGGGCAGGATGACAGTCCGCTTTTGGAAACCGGTGATGAAACAGGGGGTGATAGCGTTTTTACCGCCGGAGGCGTGCAGAGAAAAGAGGCATCTTCATGAGATGGAAATGAAAGTATTTTCGGAACAAAATTTCAGCGGGCTGGAAGAATTTGAGCACAGTCCGGACAGGTCTGCGTACTTGCCGGGCAGCCTGTGAGAATAGACTTTGCATGTAACAGAGCAGATGATCGGAACTGTTACGAAACCTGGGAAAGAGGGTGAGATAAAATGAGCCAGATCAGCTGGATCGCGGAACTGTATGATTTGTACGAAAAAAATAAGGCTGAGGCAGGACGCTGGCAGCTGGATGGAGCCGTATTGCTGCCACCATATCATATAACGGTCAGTGCCCAGATTACTGTGACGATAGATGAGGAAGGGACTTTTATGGGTGCGGAGACAGTGGCGGAGCAGGATAAACTGACACTGATACCAGTCACGGAAAAGTCGGCTGCCAGAACCGCTGGCATTGAACCGCATCCCCTGTGCGATAATCTAAAGTACCTGGCCGGAGACCGCGGCAAATATGTGACGAAGAAGGACTGTTCTCGCAACTATGAACGGTATATGGAACAGTTACATGAATGGTCAGAGTCTCCCTACAGCCATCAAAAGGTAAAGGCTGTCTGCCGGTATCTGCAGAAAGGGACTCTGATGGGGGATCTGATCAGATGCGGCGTCATTCACACCGGAGAAGATGGCCTGCCGGATGAAAAGGTAAAAATACAGATTGTCTCTCAGACGGAAGCGTTTGTCCGTTTCAGGATAATCAGCAGTACCCTGTTGCCGGAAGGTATACTGGAAGATGAGAGTGGGTGCTATAGCCCAGAGTGCTGGAAGGATATGACGCTGCAGAAGTGTTATATTGATTTCTGCCGGGCTCACAAGCTGGAAGAGGGGCTTTCCTATCTGACCGGAAAGCGGACACCGATCTCGTATCTGCAGCCCAAGAAAATTCGCCATGAAGGGGATGGCGCAAAACTGATCTCTGCCAATGACACTTCCAACTTTACCTTTCTGGGCAGATTTATTAGCCGAGAAGAGGCTTTTGCTATCGGATATGAGGACTCTCAGAAGGTACATAACGCACTGAAATGGATTATGCGCAGGCAGGGATGCCATTATGATAGTCTGTATTTTGTGACCTGGGAATCTGATCTGCATGAGATACCGGGATGGGATCAGGGAGCGGATGAGATATATGAAGCTATGGAGAAGCAAATGGCGGGCAATACGGATACCGGTCTGCAGGAAGGCAGCAGGGAAGAAGAGGAGGAACCGGATCTGTATGAGGAACCTGACCTGGAGGAAGAGCCGGAATTTGAAACAGAGCCGGTATATGATACCGGGACGGCCGGGGCGGCCAGATTCCGGCGGGCAATACAGGGATATGAGAAAAATCTGTCTCAGTCTTCCCGAACCATAATTATGGCTTTTGATGCCGCCACCACGGGCAGACTTGCCATGATGGAGTATAAGGGATATGCATCTTCCCGCTACCTGAAGATGATAGAGGACTGGTATCAGCGCTGCGAATGGCTCCATCCCAAGAAAAGCAAAGAAAAGGGACGATATACGTTCAGAGGTATGGTGGGCATCAGGGATGCGGCGGAACTTTTATACGGGACAGAGCAAAAAGGCTGCCTTTCCCTGAAGGGGAAAGAGGAGCGCTATAAGCATGTGGCCAAACGCTGGATGCCCTGTATTCTGGAAGGCAGAGAAGTGCCGGCGGATATGGTGTGGCAGGCTGTGCGAAGAGCTTCTTCTCCCATGTCCTTTGAGAGCCGCTTTTTATGGGAACGAATTTTGTCGCTGGCCTGTTCTCTGGTACGACAGCAATATAAAAAAAGATATAAGGAGGAATGGACTATGGCACTGGATGAAACCTGCTCCAAAAGAGATTATCTATTTGGCAGACTGTTGGCACTGGCTGACCGGATCGAATATCGTACCTATGATAAGGAGGAGAGCAGGCAGACGAATGCGAAACGATATATGTGCGCTTTTTCCCAGCATCCCTATCGCACCTGGAAGGTGATCGAGGAAAAGCTGGAACCGTATATGGTTCGTCTGCATCTACCGGAACGGATCAGATACCAGAAGCTGCTGGATGAGATTTATGATTTGTTTGTGATGGACGATTATGTGGACGATGCGCCGCTGGGCGGCCTGTATCTGCTGGGATATCATAACCAGGCCTACAGGTTACGGATGAAGCCGGAAACAGCCAAAGATACAGAAGGAAAAGAAGAGGCAAAGCAGGAGGAGAACTGAGATGAGTGAACTGAAAGGGAAAATTGATTTTCTGGTATTGATATCGGCTTCCAACGCAAATCCTAACGGAGATCCGTTAAACGGGAATCGCCCCCGGGAGAATTATGAGGGGTATGGCGAGATTTCCGATGTGTGCATCAAGCGCAAGATCAGAAACCGCTGGCAGGATATGGGACAGAGGATCTTTGTGCAGTCCGACGACAGGGCAGACGATGGTTTTGGCAGTCTGAAAGCGCGTGCGGACGGGTATGCGCCATTCAAAGAGGAGATCTATAACAAGAAAAATGCCAACCGGGAGAAATGTATTCAGCTTGCCTGTGAGGAATGGATGGATGTGCGCAGCTTTGGACAGGTGTTTGCGTTTAGGGGAGTGGAAGTATCCCTGGGCATACGGGGGCCTGTTTCTATCCATCAGGCAGTGAGCGTGCAGCCGGTGGATATTATCAGTATGCAGATTACGAAAAGTGTGAACAGCGAGGATAAAAAAGAAGGAAAAGCCTCTGATACAATGGGCACGAAACACAGGGTCGGATTCGGGCTGTATGTGGTAAAAGGGAGCGTCAACGTACAGCTTGCGGAGAAGACCGGATTTTCCCAAGAAGATGCGCAGTTGTTGAAAGAAGCATTGAAAACTCTGTTTGAGAATGACGCTTCCTCTGCCAGACCGGAGGGAAGTATGGAGGTGTGCAGACTCTACTGGTGGCAGCATGCGGAAAAGACGCCGGCGACATCGTCTGCAAAAGTCCATCGCAGCGTGAAAATAGAGCCCCGGACGGAACGGCCTTCTTCTTACACCGATTATGATATCCGTTATGAAGACCCGGGCTGTGTGGAACCGGAGGTATATGATCTTGTATAACGAGGAGGAATATCTTCAGTTGTCCGGGATTCAGCATTTCACATTTTGCAGGCGCCAGTGGGCGCTGGCCTATATCGAACTGCAGTGGGCGGAAAATGTGAGGACGGTGGAGGGCAGGCTGCTCCATGAAAAGGCACATACCGTGACAGCGAGAGAGAAACGGGGCGATGTAATCATCTCACGCGCCATGCCGGTGCGTTCCCGTGAACTTGGTCTGATTGGTGAATGTGATATCGTCGAGTTTCGGCGCAGTGAAGGAGGTATTGCCCTTTATGGTCAGGAGGGGACATATGCCATAACACCCGTAGAATATAAGCGGGGGAGACCCAAGAGCAGTCATGCGGATATGCTGCAACTCACAGCGCAGGCAATCTGCCTGGAAGAGATGCTCTGCTGTGACATTCCCCGGGCATATCTGTACTATGGGGAAACCCGCCACCGGGAAGCTGTAGAACTGACAAAGGAACTGCGGGAAGAGGTCAGGACAGTGGTCATGGAAATGCATGATTATTTTGCACGCAGATATACACCCAAAGTAAAATGGAGCAAAAGCTGTAATGCCTGTTCTCTGAAAGACATATGTCTGCCGGTATTGGGAAAGAAACGGTCAGTGCAGAAGTATATGGAAGGGCATATCGGGGAGGCTGCCGGGCCGGATCGCTGATGCCGGTGGACAGGATAGCCGCTCTGCCGGTTTGAAAAAGCAGAAGGAGGAATTTTGAAAAAGTTACGCAATACGCTTTATATCACATCTCCTGGACGTTATTTGTCTCTGGATGGAGAAAATGTGGTGGTACTGGAGAAAGAAACCGAAGTAGCCAGAATTCCGCTGCATAATCTGGAGGCGATTGTGACATTTGGCTATACCGGGGCCAGCCCGGCCCTGATGGGCGCCTGCGCGCAGAGAGATATCGGGTTGACATTTCTCAGCGGTAATGGTCGTTTTATTGCCAGAGTGATGGGTGAAGTATATGGGAATATAACACTTCGTAAAGAACAGTTCAGGATCAGCGAAGATCCCCAAAGGAGCATCCTGATAGCGAGAAATTGCATCGCAGGCAAAGTGTACAACTGCCGGTGGCTTCTGGAGCGGATGGCAAGAGATTATCCGCTGCGCCTGGATGCTGCGAAACTGAAACATAAATCTGCATTTCTGGCGGAAACGCTCAAAAAAATCAGAAATTGTGAGGCGGCGGCAGTTCTGCGGGGGCTGGAAGGAGAGGCGGCATCCGTTTATTTCTCTTGTTTTGATGATCTGATTTTACAGCAGAAAGACTATTTTCGGTTTGCAGGGAGAAACAGGAGACCGCCGGAAGATGAAGTCAATGCCATGCTTTCCTTCGCATATACATTACTGGCATCTATGTGTACGAACGCCCTGGAAAGTGTGGGGCTGGACCCCTATGCCGGCTTTTTTCATACAGATAAACCCGGAAGGAAGTCCCTGGCACTTGACTTGATGGAAGAGCTGAGAGGAGTCATGGGTGATCGGTTCGTGCTGACGCTGATTAATAAAAAGATGATACATCCCCAGGGATTCTTGCGGAAAGAAAACGGTGCCGTGGTCATGAGCGATGATGCCAGAAAGACATTCTTAGCAGCCTGGCAGGCAAAAAAGCAGGAAACCATCACCCATCCTTTTTTGGATGAAAAGCTGGAATGGGGCATGGTTCCTTATGTACAGGCCATGCTTCTTGCCAGGTATATCAGAGGAGATCTGGATGAGTACCCGCCGTTTTTCTGGAAATAAGAGATTTTGTAAGAGGCAGATAGTTTGGTGATGAGTGTGGTCAAAGTATACAAAACAAAGCGAAAAAGTCCTTTCCATTTGCTTCTTATTTGGCAGGATTGTCCTAACTCGGATTTCAAAAGTGTAATTTTACAATGATTTATTATATAGGGAAATGTAAGGAGGGGCGCGATTGCTTGTACTGATTACCTATGATGTTGATACAAAGACGCCAGATGGGTGCAAAAGGCTGCGCAAAGTGGCAAAACAATGTGTAAATTATGGACAGAGAGTGCAAAATTCTGTGTTTGAGTGTAATATGGATGCGGCCAAATGCCGTGAAGTAAAAGCAACTCTCGAAAATATCATAGATAAAAAGAAAGACAGCCTGAGATTTTATTATCTGGGCAATCATTATAAAAATAAAGTGGAGCATATTGGCGTGAAGCCTGGCTTCGACGTGACAGAAACACTGATTTTTTGAGTAAATACGAAAGTGCGGATGTGAAGAGAACATAAATTTCCTGTAAGATTCGCACCTGCAAACAGTTTAATTTTTCTCTAAAATTATATTTTATGGAATGATCAGAAGGTTTTGGTGTTGGATATAGGGATGTGATTGGTTATATTTAATAAAAAAAACGGTTTGATCTAAATAAAAATAGCTATTTTTGCTGTCTCCCTCTGCGTAGAGGGAGTGGATTTAAACTTTATAGGAACTTTGTCAATACTCATTTGTTCTTGTCTCCCTCTGCGTAGAGGGAGTGGATTTAAACTTCAGTTCCATTTCCTCGCCGTCAATATCAAGCAGTCTCCCTCTGCGTAGAGGGAGTGGATTTAAACCTGATGATGAATGCGAAACAC
>CANPIC010000029.1 GCA_947574055.1 uncultured bacterium | reverse complement strand
CGAAGCGAAAGGAATGGATATAAAAATGAAAAAACCAGTACTGGTAATCATGGCGGCTGGTATGGGCAGCCGGTACGGCGGATTAAAGCAGATTGATCCGGTAGACGAACAGGGACATATTATTATGGATTTTTCCATTTTTGATGCAAAAAAAGCGGGCTTTGAAAAAGTAGTTTTTATCATCAAAAAGGAGAATGAGAAGGATTTCAAAGAGGCAATCGGGGAGCGCATTGCAAAGGTGATGGAGGTGGCATACGTTTATCAGGATTTGTACAATCTTCCGACAGGATTTGAAGTCCCCGGGGAGCGTATAAAGCCTTGGGGGACGGCACATGCGGTATTAAGCGCAAAAGATGAAATTGACGGGCCTTTTGCCGTCATCAATGCGGATGATTATTATGGCAGGAAGGCATTTCAAAAAATCTTTGACTATTTGCAAAGCCATGAGGATGACGAAAAATACCGATATGCAATGGTAGGTTATCATCTGGAAAATACGCTGACGGAAAACGGGCATGTTGCCCGCGGTATCTGTGAAATAAATGCGCAGGGAGAACTGGTAAGCGTGACCGAACGCACGAGAATCGAAAAAAAAGGGCAGGGGGCAGCTTATACGGAGGATGCGGGGGATTCCTGGATCAGCCTGCCTCCAGGTACCATTGTTTCGATGAATATGTGGGGATTTACAGCCGGATTTTTAACGGAAATTGAAAAGGGGTTTGCGGAGTTTCTGGAAAACGGTTTAAAAGAAAATCCGCAAAAATGCGAGTATTTTCTGCCGTTTGTGGTCAGCAGCCTGCTGCAGGAAGACAAAGCCTGTGTAGCTGTTTTGGAAACGGCAGACAAGTGGTACGGTGTGACCTACAAAGAAGATAAGCCTGTTGTAGAGCAGGCGGTGTGCGCTATGAAACAGGCAGGGATTTATCCAGACAGATTGTGGGGTGATGAAACATGAGAAGTATTTCTAAGCAGCAAATTCTAAATGCAGTTGAGCAGTTTTGCTTTGAAGGGATTTATCAAAGTCATGAGACGTTTGGGAATGGCCATATTAACGATACGTTCCGGCTTGTTTTTCAGACGGAAAAACAAGAAACAAAACGCTATATTTTGCAGCGCATGAATAAGGATATTTTTACAAAGCCAGAACAGTTGATGGAAAATATCGTAGGAGTGACTTCCTATCTGAAAAAGACGATTGCCGCAAACGGCGGCGATCCAAAGCGGGAAACAGTAAATGTCATCCCTGCGAAAGATGGTATGATGTATTATGTCGATGCACAAAAAGAGTATTGGCGAGCATTTTATTTTATTGAAGATGCTGTCAGCTTAGAGCAGGTAGAGACGCCGGAAGACTTTTATGAAAGTGCGGTAGCGTTTGGCCGTTTTCAAAGACAGTTGGCGGATTATCCGGCAGAAACGCTTCACGAGACTATTCCCGGATTCCATGATACAAAAGCAAGGTTTGCGGTATTTAGAGAGGCTGTGGAAAAAGACGTCTGCCAGCGGGCAACAAGCGTAAAACCGGAAATCGATTTTGTAATAAAAAGGGAGCAGATTACGAAGGTGTTCGGCGATCTGCTTGCAAAAAAGGAAATCCCCCTTCGGGTAACGCACAATGATACAAAGCTAAACAATATTATGATGGATAAGCAAACCGGAAAAGGGATCTGCGTCATTGATTTAGACACAGTCATGCCGGGACTGGCGATGAATGATTTTGGTGACTCCATCCGCTTTGGGGCAAGCACGGCGCTTGAGGATGAGCGCGACCTTACTAAGGTTTGGTGTGACATGGATTTATTTGAAGTCTATACCAGAGGCTTTATCAAAGGATGCGGCGGCAGACTGACCAGACGGGAAATAGAACTGCTTCCCATGGGGGCAAAGGTTATGACGTTTGAATGCGGTATGCGTTTTCTAACCGATTATTTGCAGGGGGATACTTATTTTAAAATTCACAGGCCAGGGCAGAATCTGGATCGGTGCAGGACGCAGTTTAAACTTGTCTGGGATATGGAACAAAAGTGGCAGACCATGCAGGAAATTGTGAAAAAGTATGAGTAAGGATAAAACACAGTGAGGAGATGGGGGCGGCGCTCAATCATCTGATTTGATGATTTTGCGACACCCCCTTTGTCTGTGATACGGTACTTTTCTGTTTTAATAAAACTCGCTGAGCGTATACTGCGGAAGTGTCAGTGCGAACGCATCACGCAGTTCTTCCAGCATGGCAGGATACTGCTCGTCAAACTGTTCGGGCATGTAGGTGATCTTTGCATAAAGATAATACTGCTGCTGTTTGTGATCTGCATAAAGGATGGCGACCCTGGGCTGCTGTATGTTATCTTCATATTCCAGATAGGCGATTTGTTTGTAGGCAATATCCAGAGACGGGTCGTACTGGGTTTCACCGATTTCGCCATCCATGATTTCCAGACCGGAGTCCAGCAGCTGTTTATAAGCCTGATCGACGACAGACTGGGCATTGCCTTCGCAGTGCAGGGCGGTCTGCAGGACTTCCATGCCATGAGCAGAGGCGGTGACAGTCAGTCCGTCCGGTGTATAAGTAAGATCATCCCCATAGGGAAGGAAGGCATCCAGGAAGCTGCTGTCTTCAAACATTCCTGCAGGGGCTTTGCAGTAAGCGCGGCCCAGATACTGATAGCCCATATCCGAAGCCACCGCAAAGAAAGACTGGTAATTGTCTTCTGTCAGGTCTTCCATGGCGGTAAACTGGTCCAGACCGTTGGATAAGGCGTCAAGGGCCTCTTTTGGTATCTCGATGGCATCTACATGATTGATATCGCGTATGGTCATGGAGACATACATTTTGTTGACCGTAAGATCAGCAGGAAACTGCGCGTCGTTTCCCTCGCCGATGAGATCAGAGATCAGGGCCTGCATAAGAGAAGTCAGATCCATCTCATATTTTACCGGCATACCGGTTGCGGTTTCAATCCAGATACTGATCGGAAGTGTGTCGGGCCTGTCAGTCAAATCTTTTTTTGCGGGCAGGGAAAAACCCATATCTTCCAGGTGTGTCCTGATACCGGATGCATCCAGGATCTGATCCAGTGCTTCTCCGGCGATGAGGCCATCATATCGCAGAGTGCCGTCGCCGCTGTCTTCTTCCGCTGGCACAAAAGACTGTGCACTGGAGAGATACAGTTCCAGGTTGTCGCGGGCGTTATAGTGGGTGTAGGAATCTGTGTTTTCCATCTCGGAAGCCTGCCAGAATACCTGGCTGCCGAGATCAAGACCGGTATACAGGGTGTTGACATCATTTTCTTCTTTCAGATAAGAAGTTGCGGTAATGCCATCAGTACCGTTCATGCTGGTAGTCATTTTCAGTTTCATCTGCAAAGGCTGCAGTATGTAATCCGCGGCGGCAGTGGTGGTCATGTACAGTGTTTCCCCCTGACTTTCCAGACTGATGTCCACTGTCATATCATAACTCATACTGCTGATGTCCTGCAGGGCCTCTCTGGCCCGGGCGATGGTCTGGGATGCGTCTTCTTTTGCGCATCCACCCAGAGCAAGACATAAGGACATGGCTGCAAAGATGCGGAGCAGTCCGATCCTGCCAGTTGTTGTTTGCATCATATACTCCCCCCCCCTTGTTTTTTATAACTGCCTGTTTTCCTGATCACAGGCAATTTTTTTCGGTACATAAAAATACGGATCAAGTATATCATACCTGGGAGAGGGTGGCAATTTAATTAAAAATTAAGATTTTAAGATATAAAATGTGTTATAGTAGTAACAGTCCTGTCAGGCCTGTGCGCCTGCGGGGAATGTAGCATGTGGAAGGATAACGGAAAGGACCGCTGGAAAGTTTATGAAAAAGGATAAAACGGTCATAACCGTGAGCGATCTATATAAAATATATCGTGTGGGTGAGACGAAGGTGCGGGCCTTGAATGGGGTGGATTTTTCCATAAACCGGGGAGAATTCTGCTCTATCGTAGGGGCTTCCGGCTCGGGCAAGTCTACGCTGCTGAATATGCTGGCAGGACTGGAGAAGCCGACAAAAGGTGAGATAGTCATAGCTGGCGAACATATGGAGAAAAAGAGCGAGAATGGACTGGTACGGTTTCGGCAGGCGCATATCGGATTTATCTTTCAGTCCTTTAACCTGATGGATACGATGAATGCCATAGAGAATGTGGCACTGCCTCTGACTTTTCAGGGAATGGATCGCAGGACACGGACCCGTAAGGCGGAGCAGATGCTGGATATGGTGGGGCTGACCAAATATAAAAAGCATAAACCGACACAGATGTCAGGAGGACAGCAGCAACGGGTGGGTGTGGCCAGAGCTCTGGTGGTGGAGCCGGAGATCATCTTTGCCGATGAGCCTACCGGTAATCTGGATTCCCGTACCTCCAGAGAGGTGATGGAACTGATGCAGCGCGTGGTGCGGGAGAAGAAGCAGACACTGATCATGGTCACACATGACAATGAACTGGCCGGGTTTGCGGACCGTATCTTCCATATAAGAGACGGGAAGATACTGAAAATAGAAGAGAAGACCTAAGTGATAAGTGCCGGCGGACATCGGGGGTTTTAGCAGGCAGGCGGTGCGAAATACAGGGAGCAGGGAGTATAAATATGAAGACAGGAAAGACAAGGACATGGAAGAGACGGGCAGGGATGTTTCTGCTCTGTATTTTTTTGCTGGCGTCGCAGATGGCGGTGTATGCAGAAAAAGAAGAGGATGAATATGAATATTCGGATGAGGCCGACGATGATGAAATTGCAGATGCGGTGAACCGGCTCTCCAGATATTATAAAAATCTGAAACTGATCAACGGAGACGATCTGGATCAGACCCAGCTAAAAGAACTGGAAAAGATATGCAATGATGGCAGAAATTACATAGCCGGGACAGATGATATTACCAGATCCCAGGTAGAAACCCATGTATCCGAGACAAAATCTCTGATGGATGCCTACGTGGAAAAATGCCTGTCCCTGCGTCCCAAGTCCACCATTGAATATCTGGCGGTGGGCAATCTGTATGATTCTCCCGTAGCGGGCTATGGGGAAGGGGTGGTGCTGATCTTGCCGATCCTCAATCTGGGGGAAGAGACACTGACAAATGTCATCGTGACACCGGTGATCTCTAATTCAGTCAAAGAATGGCCTTTTGAGATCAGCCGTACCGGGTATGCGGAAGAGATTGCGGAAATTCCCGGCAGTCACAATATCGAAGAGGCTTACGCCAACCACGGAGAGGTGCGCTATGCCCTTGCCACAAGGCAGGATGTGCTGACCGGGTATTATCAACTTGATTTTAATGTCGTCTATGAGCGTAAGGGTGTACCGGAGAAGGCTGTGCTCACCACTTATATCAAAGTAAATGGCAAAGAGGAGAGCGGTTCCATAGATGAGGAAGAGGAGGAGGAAAAGCAGTCCACGCCGCGGATTATCGTTACCGGATTTGAAACCGAACCCAGGGATGTGTTTGCCGGCAGTACCTTTATGCTGACCATTCATGTGAAAAACACCTCCGCAAGGACGGCAGTCTCCAACATTGAATTTGACTTAAAGGCGGCGGAAGAGGGCGAGGATGATAAGACATTGTATGCCTCCTTCCTGCCGACCTCCGGCTCCAATACTATCTATGTGCCTTCGATCCCCAGCGGAGGGGAGACGCAGCTGCAGATTGAGATGTCGGCCAAGGCGGACCTGGTACAGAAACCCTATGCCATTGATATGACAATGAAATATGAGGACAGTGACTGCAATCCCTATGAAAATACGACAAGCCTGTCAGTGCCGGTCAAACAGCTCTCCCGGGTGGAGTACAGTACGGCGGAGGTGGTGCCTGAATCTGTCACGCCCGGCGGACAGGCCAATGTGGTATTCAGTATTTACAATACAGGTAAGACCACACTGTATAATGTAAAGGTGCGCTTTGAGGACGAGTCGATATCCGGCGGTGACTGCTATGTGGGTAAGCTGGAATCCGGCGCTACCGGCAATGTGGATACGATGATAACCGGTGTGATGCCTTCCACGGGTGACGGCATGGTTAAGACGATCATTTCTTATGAGAATGATGCCGGAGAAGTGACGGAAGTGGAGACAGCGGTTCCGCTTTTGGTGGAGGAAGAGATGATACCGGACGAAATGGAATATATACCGGAAGAAATCCCGCAGGAGGAGGGCCCTGGTATCCCGCTGGCATGGAAGATCGGGGCAGCGGTTATCCTTGGGCTGATTGTGGCAGCCATTGTGGCGGTCAATGTGAGAAAGAAACGGAAAATAAAGCGGGAACTGGCGGAGGATCTGGAAGATCTGAAACGGGATATTGAGAATAAGGAAGAGTAGTATGCGGATCGGTGATCTTTTGCTTATGAGCATTTCCAGCTTATGGAAGCGTAAGGTACGGACGGTGCTGACAGTGCTGGGAGTGGTGATCGGTACGGCATCCATTGTGGTGATGGTATCCCTTGGGCTGGGGCTGAACCGTTCCACCATGCAGAACATTGAAGAAAATGGCGGCCTGACCTCCATACAGGTATGGGAATCGGGCAATTTTGACAGTGAAACATCGGATAAGGACAGAAAGAGACTGGATGATGAACTGGTAAAAACGATTGCGGCCAATCCCCATGTGGAACTGGTATCGCCGGTGCTGTCTATTTCCGTACTGGCAAAGTGCGGCGCCTATGAGAACAATCTGGATATACGGGGTATGAGCGGTGAGGCGCTGGCGCGCATGAACTTTCCGCTGGCTTCCGGTGAGGTACCGCTGGCGGAAGACACACTGGCTTTTCTGTATGGCAATCAGATTCTGGCGGGCTTTATGAACAGCCGTACCGGCTCCGGCTATTGGATGGATGGCACGATTCCGGATATCGACCTGCAAAATGACGCCATCTTTATCATTTATGACATGGACAGTTATTATAATTCCCAGGGAAATCAGGGGGGATCGGGTGCGGGCGCTGCGGCTGTAAAGCCGCCGAAAAAATATATCGCACAGTGTGCGGGGGTGATAGACGGCGGCCTGGAAACTTACAAATCCTACAGCTGGAGTGTCTATTGTAATATCGTGCCGATGGAAGCCCATCTGAAACGGATTTTCCGGGGAAAGGCCATTCCGGGCCAGCCGCTCACAGCGACAGGAAAGCCTTATAAAGAGATTTATTATAATGAGATTTATGTGGAAGCGGATGACATGGAGCATGTGGCTGAGGTGCAAAAGTGGATCACTGATATGGGGTATCAGACTTCCAGCAATACGGAATGGGTGGATTCCACGAAAAAGCAGTATGGCTACATCCAGGCGGTTCTGGGCGGCATCGGGGCAGTGTCCCTGATCGTGGCGGCCATCGGTATTACTAATACGATGATGATGTCTATCTATGAACGGACCAAAGAGATCGGTGTCATGAAGGTGATCGGCTGTGATATGCGGGATATCCGCTCCCTGTTTTTACTGGAAGCGGGATTTATCGGACTGATCGGCGGACTGGTCGGCATTGGTTTCAGCTTTTTGATCTCGCTGGTCATCAATCGGATCGTGGCAGGGATGGGGATGGAGATGACCCTGTCTTATATTCCCGCCTGGCTGGCCGGTGCATCCGTGGTATTTGCCGTATTTGTGGGCATGGCTTCCGGATTTTTCCCGGCGCTGCGGGCCATGCGCCTGAGCCCTCTGGCAGCCATCCGCAGGGGTTGAAACCTGCCTGAGAATCGTGTATAATATGGGTGCGTGCATGAGCGCAAGTCACTATAAAAAAATACAAAGGAAGTATGAGACATGGGAGAAAATGTAAAGAAGAACTCAGGGGGCTGGCGCAGCAACAAATGGTTCCGCGCCGCGATCCCCGCGCTGTTGCTGCACTGCAGCATCGGAACCGTGTACTGCTGGTCGATCTTTAGTCAGGAGATCGCCGACTATATCGGTTTCTCCAAAGGCGCCACGGAATGGGCCTTCAGTTTTGCCATCTTTTTCCTGGGAATGTCGGCGGCATTTCTGGGCAATGTGGTAGAGAAGGACATTCACAAATCATCCCTGCTGGCAGCTATCTGTTTTTCTGTCGGTATGGCAGGGACCGGCTTTTTTATCTACTACGGCGGCACGCATCAGGGCAGTCCGCTGGTACTGGGCGGCATCTATCTTTGCTATGGTCTGATTATGGGTATCGGACTGGGCACCGGATATCTGTCACCGGTTAAGACACTGATGCTCTGGTTTGAGGACAGAAAGGGCCTAGCTACCGGTCTGGCCGTAGCCGGTTTCGGTGCAGCCAAAGCCATCGCAAGCCCGATTATGCAGGCTATGCTGAGCAATCTGGGAGAGGGCGGCATCTATAAGATGTTCCTGATTCTGGCGGTGGTTTACTTCGTTATGATGTTTGCAGGCCACCTGCTCTTAAAGAAACCGGACGGCTGGCATGAACCGCAGAAAAAGGAAAAGGGCCAGAGTGCAATGGACGTAATCCGTTCCAAACCCATTGCCAATTATATCGGTATCTGGCTGATGTTCTACATCAATATTACCTGCGGTCTGGCACTGATTTCTCAGGAAAAGATGATCGTGAAGTGTATCGGCCTGGCCGGTGCGGCAGGTATCATTTCCACGGTTTCCGCCGTATTTAACGCGGGCGGACGTCTGGGCTTTTCCGCCTGGGCAGATATGATGAAAGACAGAAATACGATTTATAAGATCATATTTGTGCTTTCCATCATCTTTACAGGCATAGTCCTTGTGACAAACGGCATTAAGAACGGCGAAGGCAACACGCTGCTGATCGCCCTTGTACTGGGTCTGATTTTTGTGGTAAACGCTGGCTACGGCGGCGGCTTTTCCAATGTGCCTACCCTGCTTTCCGATCATTACGGCATGGGCAATATCAGCGCCATCCATGGCATTACCTTATCTGCCTGGGGCTTTGCGGGACTGACCGGCAACCAGATGGCGACCTGGATTGTCAATACCTTTGGCAGTCCGGTGGAGATTGAACATGCGCTTGCAGACGGCAGTGTGGAGATCCTGACGGTAAATCCTACCGGTTATCAGTTTGTGCTATATGCGACCATCGTTCTGTACATTATTTCTCTTGTTATTTCACTGGTGATGGTACGTCCTACCGGTAAGGAAAAATAAGGCTTGGCTTAGAGAAAATAAAAAAGAGACATACATAAAATAGAATTCCTGAAAAGCTCAGCTTTTCAGGAATTCTATTTGTTTGGTGATTTCTTCCGGAATGGTACCGTAATTTTTTTCCAGCTTGTTGCACAACATATCCAGATGATGCAGTTTCTGGCTCAGTAGCAGTTTGTAACGGTTTATCATCTCCATATAGAGAGGATGCTGTACCAGATTCTGGCGGGTGGCAGCAGCAAACGGACAATAGGCAAATAAAATCGGACGGGCCACTTTGTTCAGGCGGGGGGAACCGTTGCCTTCGTAGGAAATCCAAAGGACATAATCCCGGACAAACATTTCCTTGACACTGTTTTTGGCCCGCTGCAGGCTCAGGCGCAGCTTTTCTTTTGCATCCGGGGATAACTCCCGGTTTTTTTTGTAGAATTGAATGTAATCCGTATACTGGCTGGTCAGAGACGGTTCGGAAATATCGTTCCACCGTGCCCCCTGTACCCGTTTGCACATCTCCCAGCGGAATTCGCCGACCATACGTGTGAGAAGCTGGGGGATGCTTTCCAGGGCAATTACGGACAGCATCATGCGGGACGGGGTCAAACGACGCTTCCCTTCGATTTCCTGCCACATGGCACCGCGGACACCGGCATTGGGCATCAGGATAAAGTCCGGCAGGATTTCCACCTGCAAATATTCCCGGACAATGCCAAATTCTTCGCTGGTGTAAGTAGTTTCCCGATAGAAAGCGGAAAAGTCCAGTTCCCGGATCGCATCCAGCGCTTTGTGGAGCTGGCCTGGTGTGACCAGGGAAGTGTGCAGTGGCTTCATCAGATTATGTTCGGACAGAAGCGGACAGAAAGTGGAGATCCGCCCGAAAGTGATCTTATTCACGACCGGGAATACATTTTCCAGTTCAAACCGTACTTTGTCAATGTTGGAAGTGAGCAGCTGTTTTTCCTGCGCTTCGTTGATCTTGCCGTTTTTTTTCTGATCCCGCAGATAGGCAGGATAGTCCATGTCAAACTCATTGCGGGACGGTTCTTTATCTCCGTTATAGACAGCCAGCAGCCATTCGGGGAATGTGTAAACGCCGCGCTCCGGTTCGCCGCTGAAGGTGTCCAGGATGGAAAGCAGGTATACCGAGTTGCTGACGCCGGCCAGTTGGGCATCCACAAAGCCGAAATTGAGGAACAGCCTGACCGGCACAGGCAGATTGGTCTCATTGATACTCAGTTCAAATACCTTTGTATACAGTTTATAGAAATCTCCGGTGAGAGCCAGGCGGAACCGTCTGTCTGCATCGTCGGTGCCGTCTTTATCAGGCATGGCCTTGTAGGCCTCCACTTCTTCCGTAAAGCGTTGTGCCAGTGCTTCGTCACATTCGCTGAAGGCCAGAATGACAGACAGGGAATCTTCCAGTTCTGCGGGGATTTCCACGGCTTCCATGGCAGCGGCGACCGCCTTTTCGGCAGCAGCAGTCCGTGCCTCTTCGTCCGCATTGCTTTCTTGCTGTTTTTCTTCCGCCGCGGGCTGCGGTTTCTTTCTGGCGACAGGGTCCACCTTGGCCGGCGGAATGACTCTGTCATATGGAATACCGTTGTCAGACATGTCATCTCCTGCAGAAGCGTCTGCTATTTCTGCGGCCCGTGCGATGTCTGAGCGGGTTTGCATATAAGCGGCTTTCTCAAAGACATTGTCGGTACTTCGTGAATCCAGCACATATGCTCCGGGTTCCTGGCGGCCTGCCTGTGCGCAGTGTTTTAAGAGAGAGCACGAAAACCGGGCGCTGGATGTAAAAAACAGATGCATGACATTGGGCTTTGCCTGAAACAGAGTAAGAAGCTGTTCCAAACCATTGTATGGGTAAGGAACGAGCGCCGTATCCGTGACGGCGAGATAGCTGCAGGAGTGGACACCGGATTTGATATCCTGGATACCGATGATATCGCCTTTGCGCATCATCAGCCCGCCGCCGGGAAAGACTGCCCGCACATTTCCTTCGCCGATGACGTACAGTTCCTTTAGCGCATCGCCTGCCTGGCAGATCAGCTGCCCGTTTTCAATTCGTATAATTGCCATATTACCTCCACTATGACACGAGTGTCATATATTAAAATGAAACTGTAAAACGTTATAATACAGTATAACGGAAAATGCGTATGAACACAATAACGAAAAATTTTTTACGGGGATGTATGTACATAATCGGAAAATATGGTAGAATTAAAGAAGCCTGAGGGTGGGCAGGGATTTTTACGCCACCCGGGGACAGGCAGACCGGGGCGCAAGCGGGCCGGCTGTTACTGACGGGCGTGACATAACAGGATAAAAGACAGATGTGTCATAAAAGAAATACAGAGATTGGAGAAGCATATGGAAAGCGATAAACTGAGTGTGGAAGAGATGGTGGAGTATTATAAACCGGATGTGGAGAGTCTGACCGGTTTTATTCCCTGGCTTGAGACGCATAGAGGAAATGATACCTCTACGACGTTTCAGGGCGAAGGGATAGGAGAACATTCCATTACGTTTCCGGTCTATGATACCACATTGATGAATTTTGTCAGGACAGTCCAGGCCAGCAGTCTGACAGACCGTAATTATGTGTATATATATTCCAGATACGGCATCCGGACGGCAGAGGATGAGCATCGTCTGATTAAAAATGCCACGATCAAGGAAATGGGTGCACTCTGGGGGATCCTTTCCAGATATATACTCAAAGGGATGACAAAGGGAGCAGTCTGGGCAGAAGGTGTGAGAAATGGCATCTATCTGGAACTGTTATGTAAGATGAAAGAGATCCTCGATTTTTGGGACAGGCAGGGAAAGGAAAACCGCTGATGGAATGAGGAGCATTACATATGGGAGAAAAATCGAATCAGAAGAGGCAGCTTATCCTGGAGACAGCCAGAAAGATTTTTATGGAAAAGGGTTATAAGGATGTTACCATGAAGGATATTGTGGAAGCCTGCGGCATCAGCCGCGGCGGACTTTACCTTTATTTCAGCAGTACGAAGGAAATTTTTGCGGAAGTGCTGAAGATGGAAAGCCAGGAAAAGGATGATGTGTTTTCACAGGGAATTCCCGGGAATGCGGCGGCATCGGATATCCTGGCACTTTTTCTGAAAGAGCAGAAAAAGGAAATCCTGCGCAGGAAGAATTCTCTGACTGTAGCGACCTATGAATATTTTTTTGAAAATAAGGTGGCAAGGAAGGATAACATTCTGCGCAGCCGCTTTGAGGAAGCGGTGGCAGTGATGGAAAAGCTGATTACGGATGGTGTGGAGAACGGAGAATTTTACTGTGAAGATCCTCTGGGATGCGCACGTAATATTATGTTCGTCCTGGAAGGACTCCGGGCGGCGGCCCAGACGATGGGCATTTCTGAAAAAGCAGTGGACAACGAACTTTATTATATCATGCAGGGACTTGTGGCAGAAGAATAGGTGGAGGATGATTCATGGAACAAGTGCGACGAATTTATGTAGAAAAAAGGCAGCCGTTTGCGGTCCGGGCGAAAGAACTGAAGGAGGAGATCGGCAGTTATCTGGGAATCGGGAGTGTGCAAAAGGTACGGGTGCTGATCCGCTATGATGTGGAGAATATCGGTGAAGAGACATGGCAGAGAGCGTGCCGGAGCGTTTTTTCTGAACCGCCTGTGGATCTGCTTTATGAAGAGACATTTCCCATGCCGGAGGGGGCGCGTGTCTTTAGCGTGGAATATTTGCCGGGGCAGTTTGACCAGCGGGCGGATTCGGCGGTGGCCTGTATCCGCTTTCTGAATGAAAAAGAGACGCCGGTGATCCGCACTGCCGTGACCTATGTGCTGGAGGGCGCTGTCTTAGACGATGAGTTTGCCAGAATCAGGGCATACTGTATCAATCCGGTGGATTCCCGGGAGACCGGTATGGAAAAACCGCTGACACTGGAGACAAAGTATGAGGAACCGGCGGATATCAAAGTCCTGGAAGGGTTCCGCGGCATGGGCGAGAGCGCACTGCGGGAACTGTATACTTCGCTGGGACTGGCCATGACTTTTCAGGATTTCCTGCATATCCGCAGCTACTTTGAGAACGAGGAGCACCGGGATCCGTCGATGACAGAGATCCGGGTACTGGATACCTACTGGTCGGATCACTGCAGACATACCACATTTTCCACGGAACTGAAACAGGTTACGTTTGAAGAAGGGTATTACAGATCGCCGCTGGAGACGACCTGGCAGTCTTATCTGGATACCAGAGAAGAGATTGTGGGGCAGAGAGAAGATAAGTTTATCTGTCTGATGGATCTGGCGCTGATGGCGATGAAGAAACTGAAAAAGGACGGCAAATTGCAGGATATGGAGGAATCCGACGAGATCAATGCCTGCTCGATTGTGGTGCCGGTGCAGATAGACGGAGCAAAGCAGGAATGGCTGGTCAGCTTTAAAAACGAGACGCACAACCATCCCACGGAGATCGAGCCTTTTGGCGGCGCGGCTACCTGTCTGGGAGGCGCTATCCGTGATCCGTTGTCCGGGCGTTCGTATGTCTATCAGGCCATGCGTGTGACCGGGGCAGCAGATCCCACCGTGCCCGTATCTGAGACCCTGCGCGGTAAGCTGCCGCAGAAAAAGCTGGTAAAGGGGGCGGCAGATGGCTATTCGTCCTACGGAAACCAGATTGGACTGGCCACCGGCTATGTAAAAGAGATCTATCATCCTTCCTATGTGGCGAAGCGTATGGAGATCGGCGCTGTCATGGGGGCTTCCCCACGGGAAAATGTAGTCCGTGCCACTTCTGATCCGGGGGATATTATTATCTTGCTGGGCGGCAGGACGGGACGGGACGGCTGCGGCGGGGCCACCGGTTCTTCCAAAGTGCATACAGAGAGTTCCCTTGAGAACTGCGGGGCAGAGGTGCAAAAGGGCAATGCGCCCACGGAACGCAAGATACAGCGCCTGTTTCGCCGGGAAGAGGTGAGCCGGCTCATTAAAAAATGCAATGACTTTGGCGCCGGCGGTGTGTCGGTTGCCATCGGGGAATTGGCCGACGGTCTGCGGGTCGATCTGGATCTGGTGCCGAAAAAATATGCCGGTCTGGACGGCACGGAACTGGCTATTTCCGAATCGCAGGAACGGATGGCAGTGGTGGTATCGCCGGAGGATGCGGACAGATTTTTGGCATATGCCGCAGAGGAAAATCTGGAGGCCGTTAAGGTGGCGGTTGTGACGAAAGAACCGAGGTTGGTTCTTTCCTGGAGAGGAAAGGAGATTGTCAATCTTTCCAGAGCCTTTCTGGATACAAACGGCGCACATCAGGAGACGGACGTAGTGGTGGAAATGCCGTTGGAAGAGGACAATTATTTTAAGCAATATGCTGTCCCGGCGGTGAAAACGGCTTTGCAGGAAAAGGATGCCGCAAAGGCATGGCTTGCCACGCTGGCGGATCTGAATGTATGTTCGCAGAAAGGACTGGTGGAGATATTTGACGCTTCCATCGGCGCCGGAAGCGTATTTATGCCATATGGCGGTAAGTATCAGCTGACAGAGACACAGGTTATGGTGGCGAAAATGCCGGTACTGCACGGAAAGACGGACACCGTGACGATGATGAGTTATGGCTTTGATCCGTATCTGTCCTCCTGGAGCCCCTACCATGGAGCCGTTTATGCGGTCACACAGTCTATGGCCAGGATCGTGGCGGCAGGCGGCGATTACAGAAAGATACATTTTACCTTCCAGGAATATTTTCGCAGAATGACATCCGAGCCGTCGCGGTGGAGTCAGCCGTTTGCGGCATTGCTGGGGGCATTCGATGCGCAGATGGGCTTTGAACTGCCATCTATCGGCGGCAAGGACAGCATGTCAGGCACGTTCAATGATATTGATGTGCCGCCTACGCTGGTCTCGTTTGCCGTGGATGTGGCGGACGGCCATGATATCATCACACCGGAACTGAAACAGCCGGGCAGTCTCTTGCTTGCGTTCCCGATCGAAAGGGATGAGTTTGACCTGCCGGTCTATGAAAGTGTGATGGAACTTTACAGCTCTTTGACAGAGCTGATCCGTCAGAAAAAGATCATATCTGCCTATGCTCTGGATTCCTACGGGATCGCAGCTGCAGCCTGCAAGATGGCTTTTGGCAACAGGCTGGGAATTGTCTTTGAAGCAGAACTGGATGAAAAAGAACTGTTTGCCAATGAACTGGGTGGTATACTGGCAGAAGTGCCGGCGGATATCTGCATGGAACTGGAAGATGCAGGGATTGATTTTACGGTGGTTGGCCGCGTGAGTGCAGAGCCGGTATTTATTCATAAAGAGATGCATCTGACAATGGAAGAGGCACTGCAGGCCTGGACGGGGACACTGGAAAAGGTATTTCCTTCCGTGGCGGAGCCAGAGCCGGGCAGCCGGCAGATGAAAACATATGACTGTTATCAGGCGCCATCTTTCCATATATGTAAACATAAAACGGCAAGGCCGACTGTTTTTATACCTGTCTTTTCGGGCACAAACTGCGAATATGACAGTGCCAGAGCTTTTGAAAGGGCAGGGGCGGGCGTGATCACGAAAGTATTCCGGGATCTGTCGGCAGAGGATATCAGGGATTCGGTGGCAGTCTTTGAAGATGCCATTGCCCGCGCGCAGATCATTATGTTTCCAGGTGGATTTTCTGCGGGAGATGAGCCGGATGGCAGCGCGAAATTCTTTGCCACTGCCTTTCGCAATGCCCGTCTGCAGGAAGCGGTGATGAAACTTTTACAGGAGCGGGACGGTCTGGCACTGGGGATCTGTAACGGCTTCCAGGCCATGATTAAACTGGGGCTGGTGCCTTACGGTGAAGTGTGCGGGCAGCAGGAAGATTCTCCCACACTGACGTTTAATACGATAGGCCGTCATATTTCCACAATGGTCTATACAAAGGTCGTTTCCAACAAGTCTCCCTGGCTGATGGAAGCGGAAGTGGGCAAGACTTATGTAAATCCTGCCAGCCATGGAGAAGGCCGGTTTGTGGCGCCGTCTGCATGGATCGAGAGACTGTTCGAGAATGGACAGGTGGCTACCCGCTATGCAGATCCTGACGGTAATGTCACCATGGATCCGCGCTGGAATGTGAACGGCTCCTATGCCGCGATCGAAGGCATCACCTCCCCGGACGGACGGTGTCTGGGCAAGATGGCACACAGCGAACGCAGAGGAGATATGGTGGCAGGAAATATTTTCGGAGAACAGGATATGAAGATTTTCGAGTCCGGGGTGCGGTATTTTAAATAGGAAAAGGTTTTTGGAGGATGCCGGTATGAGCCGGCATCCTTCTTAGTCTGACGGTGCGTCTGCGGCTTTTTGGATACCGTTTTTTCCGGGGAGGGCAGGACGGCGGCGATAAGACTGGACGGGAAATGTGTGAGGAAAAGGGGGATTTATGTTAAACAGAGAAGATATGCTGGAACTGACGAGGCGGATGAGTGTTTCCCGCACGTCGATGACAAGGATTGCCGGTTGCTATATGGATGAAGAGGGGGAGATAGACGGGACATTCAATACAAATTTTCTGAATCTTTCCACGGGGGAGCGACAGAAAAATCTGGCACTGGCCAAAGCGGTTCCTTTTTCACGTACCAATGAGCAGCTTCAGGAGTATTTCTTTGCGCGGGAGCGACGGGGAGCGGGCAGTATGTGGCAGCTTCTGATGGCCATAAAAAACTGCGGGCTGAAAAACGATGCGCTGATGGAAACCTTTTATGAACTGGTGGCAGAGAAATATGGCAGAAAAGAAGCCTATGCCATCTATGTATTTCATGACAGGTACGATATCCCTGTAAAGGCGGCGGACAAGAGCCGTCTGGGAGAGTCGGAGGAAGTCTATGAATATCTGATATGTGTGATCTGTCCTCTGACAGGAGAGTATGAACCGGGCACGCCGGAATGTGGTTTTCTGTTTCCGTCTTTTTCGGGAAGAAGCGCCGATCCGGACAGGGCGGCGGTCTTTTATGCCGATCCTTCAGAGCATCAGCATGTAGTTCACAGTTGATCTATCCCCGCGTTTGTCATATAAATTCCCGACTTTGCGGTTGAAGCCTTATTTTCTGTATGATATAATAAAACGATTATGGACAATGACGGTCCGGACAACAGGGCTGTGCAACGTATGACTGGAGGTATCTATGAAGGCGTTCTTGATTTTGGAAGACGGCACGGTATTTGAGGGAATACATATCGGGGCCAGACGGGAGATGATCAGTGAGATTGTTTTTAACACATCAATGGCAGGCTATCCGGAAGTGCTGACCGATCCCTCTTATGCGGGCCAGGCGGTGTGCATGACTTATCCGCTGATCGGCAATTATGGTGTCTGCACAGAGGATATGGAATCTGTCAGACCATGGCCGGACGGTTTTATCGTGCGGGAACTTTCGAGAATACCTTCGAACTTTCGCAGTGACAAAAGCATCGGGCAGTTTCTGGAGGAGTATGATGTGCCGGGCATCGCGGGAATTGACACCCGGGCACTGACCAGGCTCCTTCGTGAGAAGGGGACGATGAATGGTATGATCACCACCGATGCTTCTTATAATATAGAAGAAGTCCTGCCGAGGCTGCGGGCTTATACGACCGGAAAAGTGGTGGAACGGGTGACCTGCCGGGAGAAATATCAGGTGAGAGGTGCAAGGGATATGGCGGAGAACGGCCCTGTCTCCGGCAGCGCGGTCTACACCGGACAAAAGGAGAAGCGACCGACTCTGGTGCGCAGGTTAAACGGCGCCGGCAAGCGAGTGGCACTTCTGGATCTGGGGATGAAACGTAACATTGCCGACTCTCTGGCGCAGCGGGGCATTGACGTGACGGTGTATCCGGCGTTTACACCGGCGGAGGAAATACTGGGGGAGCAGCCGGACGGCATTATGCTTTCCAATGGACCGGGAGATCCGAAAGAATGTGGGGATATCATCCGGGAAGTCAGAAAATTGTATGAATCCGGGGTGCCTGTTTTTGCTATCTGCCTGGGACATCAGCTGATGGCGCTGGCTACCGGGGCGGATACTTATAAATTAAAATATGGTCACCGGGGCGGTAATCATCCAGTAAAGGATCTGCAGACGGGAAGAGTCTATATCTCTTCGCAAAACCATGGGTATGTGGTGGATATGGACAGGCTGGATGCACGGACTGCCAGACCGGCCTTTGTCAATGCCAATGACGGGACCTGTGAGGGGCTTGCCTATGTGCAAAAGCCGGTCTTTACCGTGCAGTACCATCCGGAGGCATGCCCCGGGCCACAGGATTCGGGGTATCTGTTTGACCGGTTTATCGAAATGATGGAGGTGGGAAAGAATGCCTAAGAATCCAAATGTAAAAAAAGTACTGGTAATCGGCTCCGGCCCCATTGTGATCGGCCAGGCGGCGGAATTTGATTATGCGGGTACGCAGGCCTGCCGCTCTTTGAAAGAAGAAGGGGTGGAAGTGGTACTGGTCAATTCCAATCCCGCCACCATTATGACAGATAAAGATATCGCGGATCACGTCTACATTGAGCCGCTGACAGGGAAGGTGCTGGAACAGATCATCGAGAAGGAAAAACCGGACAGCATCCTGCCCACGCTGGGCGGCCAGGCCGGGCTGAATCTGGGGATGGAGCTGGAGGAATCCGGTTTTCTGGCGTCCCATCATGTGACACTGCTGGGGACGACGGCGGCGACCATCAGAAAGGCGGAGGACCGGCAGGAATTCAAAGATACCATGGAAAAGATCGGGGAGCCCTGTGCGGCCTCCAAGGTGGTGGAAAACATCGAGGACGGTGTGGCTTTTGTAAAAAGCATCGGGTATCCGGTCGTATTGCGGCCTGCCTATACACTGGGCGGAAGCGGCGGCGGGATCGCGCATAACCAGATAGAACTGGAGGAGATACTGGCAAACGGCCTGCGGCTGTCCAGGGTGGGACAGGTGCTGGTGGAACGGTGTATCGCAGGCTGGAAAGAGATCGAATACGAAGTCATGCGAGATGGTGCCGGTAACTGCATCACCGTTTGCAATATGGAAAATATCGACCCGGTGGGCGTGCACACAGGAGACAGCATCGTGGTCGCCCCTTCTCAGACGCTCAGCGATAAGGAATATCAGATGCTGCGGAGCGCGGCGCTGAATATCATCAGTGAACTGGCGATTACCGGGGGCTGTAACGTACAGTTTGCCCTGCATCCCACAAGTTTTGAATATTGTGTGATCGAGGTGAATCCCCGTGTCAGCCGCTCTTCCGCGCTGGCCAGCAAGGCTACGGGATATCCCATTGCCAAGGTGGCGGCCAAGATTGCGCTGGGCTATACACTGGATGAAATCACAAACTCCATTACCGGTAAGACATGCGCCTGCTTTGAACCGGCGCTGGATTATTGCGTGGTCAAGCTGCCCAGGCTGCCATTTGATAAATTTCTGACCGCCAAGCGGACGCTGACCACACAGATGAAAGCTACCGGCGAAGTGATGAGTATCTGTCAGAACTTTGAAGGGGCACTGATGAAGGCCATCCGTTCTCTGGAACAGCATGTGGACTGCCTGCTCAGCTATGATTTCAGTGATCTGTCGGCGGACGAATTAAAAGAGCGTCTGCGGATTGTGGACGACCAGAGGACCTATGTGATCGCGGAGGCTCTGCGCAAAGGCGTCTCCCAGGAGGATATTCACGAGATTACGCAGATAGACATCTGGTTTATAGATAAACTGGCGGTCCTGACAGAGATGGAAGCGCGGCTGAGAGAGGAACCCCTTTCGACAGAACTGTTAAAAGAAGCCAAACGGATGGAATTTCCGGATCAGGTGATTGCAAAACTGACAGGTATGTCAGAAGATGAAGTCAGACAGAAGCGATATGAGCATGGTATCACGGCGGCCTTTAAGATGGTGGATACCTGCGCCGCGGAATTTGAAGCCAGTACGCCGTATTATTATTCCTGCTTTGGCAGTGAAAACGAAGCGGTCAGGACGACGGGCAGAAAGAAGGTACTGGTACTGGGATCGGGACCGATCCGCATCGGACAGGGCATCGAATTTGATTATTGTTCCGTGCATGCCACCTGGGCTTTTTCGAGAGCAGGGTATGAGACGATCATCATCAATAACAATCCGGAGACTGTGAGTACGGATTTTGATATTGCGGATAAACTTTATTTTGAGCCGCTGACACCGGAGGATGTGGAAAACATTGTGCGCCTGGAAGAGCCGGACGGTGCTATCGTGCAGTTTGGCGGGCAGACGGCGATCAAACTGACAGAGAGTCTGATGAAGATGGGGGTTCCCATTCTGGGGACCAGGGCGGAAGATGTGGATGCGGCAGAGGACAGGGAATTGTTTGACCGTATCCTGGAACAGACGCAGATTCCCAGGGCGGCAGGCGGGACGGTCTATACGGCGCAGGAAGCCAAAGAGGTGGCAAACCGGCTGGGCTATCCGGTACTGGTGCGGCCCTCTTATGTGCTGGGCGGGCAGGGGATGCAGATTGCCATCAACGATCAGGAAATCGAAGAGTTTATGGAAATCATCAACCGCATTGCCCAGGATCATCCCATCCTGGTGGATAAATATCTGCAGGGCAAAGAGATCGAAGTGGACGCGGTCTGTGACGGGACGGATATTCTGATTCCCGGCATTATGGAGCATATCGAGCGCACGGGTGTTCATTCCGGCGACAGTATTTCGGTCTACCCGGCCCATACGATTGATGAGAAGGTAAAGGAAAAGATCGCAGAATATACCAGACGTCTGGCAAAGGCGCTGCATGTGAAGGGTCTGATCAATATTCAGTTTATTGCCATCGGGGAAGAGGTCTATGTGATCGAAGTCAATCCCCGTTCTTCCAGGACGGTGCCTTATATCAGCAAGGTGACAGGAATCCCCATTGTCGATCTGGCCTCAGAGGTCATCATCGGCAAGACGATCCGGGAACTGGGCTATGAGCCGGGACTGCAGAAGGAAGTGGACTATGTGGCCATCAAGATGCCTGTCTTTTCGTTTGAAAAGATCCGGGGCGCGGAGATCAGCCTGGGACCGGAAATGAAATCGACAGGGGAATGTCTGGGGATTGCCCCTACTTTCCAGGAAGCACTGTATAAGGCTTTTCTGGGCTCCGGTGTGGATCTGCCCCGGTTTAAGCAGATGATCATTACCGTCAAGGATGCGGATAAGGGAGAGGCGATAGAGATCGGCCGCCGTTTTGAGCGTCTGGGGTATACCATTTATGCCACCAGAAGTACTGCGGCAGCGCTGCGGGAAGCCGGGATCAGGGCGCGGAAGGTCAATAAGATTCAGCAGGAATCGCCCACCGTTATGGACCTGATACTGGGACATAAGATTGATCTGGTGATCGACACCCCCACCCAGGGGCGGGATAAGTCCAGAGACGGTTTTCTCATTCGCCGGACGGCCATTGAGACCGGTGTGAACTGCCTGACCAGTCTGGATACGGCCAGAGCGCTTGTGACCAGTCTGGAAACGGCCCGGGCCGGGGAACTGACACTGGTAGATGTGGCGGAGCTGTAATATGAATCCTAATTATCAGAAAGAATTGGACCAGATACTGGCACTGGAAAAGACACGGGGGCAGCGGCTGTTTCTCCACAGCTGCTGCGCTCCCTGCAGCAGTTATGTACTGTGGTATCTGCGCAGTTATTTTCGGATTACTGTGTTTTATTATAATCCCAATATTACACAGGCGCAGGAATACCAGAAGCGTGCGGCGGAGCAGGTGCGGCTGATCCAGGCCATGAATCGGGAGAGGGAAGCCCAGAGGGCGTGCGGCGGGATAGAAGAGAACTTTCCCATAGAGGTACAGGAAGGGGCTTATCAGCCGGCAGTTTTCCTCCGGGCGGTCCGGGGGCTGGAACAGTGCCCCGAGGGCGGGGAGCGGTGCCGGCGCTGCTTTGCCCTGCGGCTGGAGGAGACGGCAAGGCAGGCGAAGGCGCAGGGGTTTGCTTATTTTACCACTACGCTGACCATCAGCCCGCTGAAACAGGCGCCTCTGCTCAATGAGATCGGCCGGGAGGCAGGGGAGCGCCATGGAATTGCCTTTTTACCTTCGGATTTCAAGAAAAGAGACGGTTATAAAAAGTCAATCGAATTATCCCGGCAGTATGACCTGTACAGACAGGATTATTGCGGATGTATATTTTCCAGGGCAGAACGGGAGAAGGCTGCTCATAGGAGTGGTCTTTAGCACGTGAATGGGAACCGGAAATGAGAAAGGAGAAGGAGACTGTTATATGGAAAAGTTTCTGGATTTGATTTCAAAGGAAGTACAGGCGGCCTTCGGCGCTGCCGGCTATGAGGAAGAACTGGGGCGTGTGACGGTTTCTGACCGTCCGGACCGGTGTGAATATCAGTGCAACGGCGCCCTGGCGGGAGCCAAGAAATATAAAAAAGCGCCGATGATCATTGCGGATGAAGTGGCGGCGCATCTGAAAGACAAGGCAATATTTTCCCAGGTGGAGACAGCGGCTCCCGGTTTCCTGAATCTGAAGATAACGGAAGCCTTTTTAACAGAGTATTTGAAGCAGATGAGCCAGAGTGAGAAATTCGGACTGGAAATGCCAAAGGAGCCGGAGACGATTGTCATAGATTACGGCGGGCCCAATGTGGCAAAGCCGCTGCATGTGGGGCATCTGCGCTCTGCCATTATCGGTGAGAGCGTAAAACGGATTGCCAGATATATGGGGCATCAGGTCATCGGGGATATTCATCTGGGAGACTGGGGCCTGCAGATGGGACTGATTATCACCGAACTGCGCGAGCGCTGCCCGGATCTGGTCTACTTTGATGAGGCATATGAGGGAGAGTATCCGCAGGAAGCGCCTTTTACCATCTCCGAACTGGAAGAGATCTACCCGGCGGCCAGCGCCAGATCCAAGGAAGATGCGCCTTATAAGGAGAAGGCCATGGAGGCCACCTTTAAGCTGCAAAGCGGTGTCAGGGGTTACCGGGCGCTGTGGGACCATATCATACGGGTATCGGTGGCGGATCTGAAAAAAAATTATCAGAAACTGCATGTGGCATTTGATCTCTGGAAAGGGGAGTCCGATGTACACGACCGTATTCCCGGCATGGTTTCTTATATGAAGGAAAATGGGTATGCCCATGAGAGCGACGGGGCACTGGTGGTGGATGTAAAGGAAGAGACAGACACCAGAGAGATTCCGCCCTGCATGATTCTCAAATCTGATGGGGCATCTCTTTACAATACGACAGATCTGGCGACCATTATGGAACGGATGGAGCAGATCACACCGGATCAGATGATCTATGTGGTGGATAAGCGGCAGGAACTTTATTTTGAACAGGTGTTTCGCTGTGCGCGCAAGACAGGGCTTGTGAAGCCGGATACAAAACTCAAATTCCTCGGATTTGGCACCATGAATGGCAAGGATGGCAAAGCCTTTAAGACCCGGGAAGGCGGTGTGATGCGTCTGGAGACGCTGCTTCGTGATATCAATGAGGGAATGTACAAACGGATTGCGGACAATACAGAGCAGGAGATGCCGGCGGAGGAAGCGCGCATAACGGCGGAGCAGGTGGCGCTGGCAGCTGTGAAATACGGGGATCTGTCCAATCAGGCTTCCAAAGACTATATTTTTGATATGGAAAAATTCAGTTCCTCCGAAGGGGATACCGGCCCTTATATCCTGTATACCATCGCCCGCATCAAATCCATCCTGCGCAAATATCAGCAGCAGGGCGGGGATGAATCCACCGTTTCCCTGCGGGAGGCTCACAGCGCGGCGGAGAAAGATCTGATGATGAAGCTGGCCGGCTTCCAGGCCATGATGACAGGGGCATTTGCCGAGACAGCTCCACATAAGATTTGCGGCTATATTTATGACCTGGCCAATGCGTTCAATCGTTTTTATCATGAGACAAAGATACTGACAGAAGAAGAGGAGGCGAAAAAAGCCGGTTGGATTGCTCTTCTTGTGCTGACAAAAGAGATATTGGAGACTTGCATCGATCTGCTGGGATTTTCTGCACCGGAGCGGATGTGAGATATAAAAGGCTGTAGAGATGGGAGATTTCCTCTTTACAGCCTTTTGGCTTCCATATGGATAACGAAAAGTGGCGCACTTTATGCAAAATTCCACATGATTGCTTCAAAAAATAAAAGCCCTAAAACCTCAAAAAATTAAGGTTTTCAGGACTTTCCAAATAGCGAGAGGGGGATTTGAACCCTCGACACTACGGGTATGAACCGTATGCTCTAGCCAACTGAGCTATCTCGCCATATATGGGACCTATAGGGCTCGAACCTATGACCCTCTGCTTGTAAGGCAGATGCTCTCCCAGCTGAGCTAAGATCCCGTTTGTATGAACTGCTCTGCGCAACTCACTAGATTAATATACTATTTTTTACAGAACTTGTCAACAATTTTTTTAAATTTTTTTGTCGTTTATTTTTGTATGCGTTTGTCGGCTCTATGTTCTCAGTCCTTGACGGAGCAGAATTATTGCATTATAATCAAAAGAAGCGCACTGATATACCGATATACGATGCGTGTGCGGTCTTGTAACCTGTAAATCCGGATAAAGAAAGTAAGGTACACAATGATCAAAAGTATGACAGGGTTCGGGAGATGCGAGGTTTCCGAAGGGGATCGGAAGTTTACGGCAGAGATGAAAGCAGTCAACCACAGGTACCTGGATGTGAATATCAAGATCCCGAAGAAACTGAATTTTTTCGAGGCGTCCATCAGGAGTCTGCTCAAACAATATATTGAGCGGGGAAAGGTGGATCTTTATATCACGTATGAGGATTTTGCGGAAAACAATATATGCGTCCGTTATAATCGGGATGTGGCCAGGGCATATATGAAATATCTGACACAGATGGCGGAGGAGTTTGCGCTGGAAAACGATATCCGCGTATCTGCACTGTCCAGATATCCGGAAGTGTTTGCTATGGAAGAGCAGACATTGGATGAGAAAGGACTCTGGGCGGGGCTGGAGAAGGCGGTCAGAGGGGCGGCAGAACATTTTGTGGAGACAAGGATCACAGAGGGCGGCAACCTCCGGGCAGATCTGCTGGATAAGCTGGAGCAGATGCAGGAGCAGGTTGCATTTATTACGGAACGTTCTCCGCTGATTATTACACGGTATAAGGAAAAGCTGCGGGAGAAGATACGGGAACTGGTTGATGAGACACGTTTTGATGAATCCCGGATTCTCACAGAAGTAACGATCTTTGCGGATAAGGTTTGTGTGGACGAGGAGTTGGTGCGGCTCAGGAGTCATATTGCCCAGACGAGGGAGACTTTGCTGGCCGGCGGCAGTGTGGGACGGAAGCTGGATTTCATTGCCCAGGAGATGAACCGGGAGGCCAATACCATCCTTTCCAAGACGACGGATCTGGAGATTTCCGGCTGTGCGATTGAACTGAAGACGGGCATCGAGAAGATACGGGAACAGATACAGAATATCGAGTAAGTGATATGGTGGGGCATGAATCATTTAATTCATATCGGATTCGGCAATATAGTGAATACAAGCAAGATTATAGCGGTAGTGACACCGGATTCCGCACCGGTGAAACGGCTGGTACAGCGGGCAAAGGAGAACGGCACGGCCATTGATGCCACGCAGGGAAGAAAGACCAAGGCTGTGCTGGTAATGGAGAACAGTCAGATCGTGCTGTCAGCGCTTTTGCCGGAGACAATCGCGGGCAGGGCACAGGCAGAGAAGGCAGAGGACGATGAAGCGTAAAGGGATTTTAGTGGTGGTATCCGGCTTTTCGGGCGCGGGCAAAGGGACGCTGATGAAACAGCTCGTCAGGACATATGACACATATGCATTGTCAGTCTCTATGACGACGAGAGCGCCCCGGCCGGGAGAGACGGATGGCAGGGAATATTTTTTCGTGTCACAGGAAGTATTTGAACAGAAGATAAGGGAAAATGGGCTGGTGGAATATGCCTGCTATTGCGGTAATTATTACGGTACGCCCAGAGAATATGTGGAACGGCAGCTGCTGGCGGGAAAGGACGTGATCCTGGAGATTGAGATACAGGGAGCGCGGAAAGTAAAGGAGATGTTTCCTTCGGCGCTGCTTTTGTTCGTAACACCGCCGGGGATAAAGGAACTGCACCGCAGACTGGCCGGCAGAGGCACAGAGACAGAGGCGGTGATAAGAGAACGGCTCGGCAGGGCGCAGGCGGAGGCGGAAGGGATCGAAACGTATGACTATCTGGTGGTCAATGACGATCTGCAGGCCTGTGTGGAACAGATGCACAGGCTGATTCAGGACGCGCATTGTGCGCCGAAGCGCAATCAGGAATTTATCGAAATGCTCAGAACGCAGTTAACAGAGTTGTGTGCGCATGCCGATGGGCAGGGGCAAGTGTCACACTGACCTGCGGCGGAAGTGAGGAAAGGAGAAAATATATGTTACATCCATCTTATTCCGATCTGATGAAGGTCGTGAACAGTGAAGTCGAGGAAGGCGAAGCGCCGGTAGTCAACAGCCGGTATTCGATCGTGATGGCGGCGTCCAAGCGTGCGAGACAGCTGATTTCGGGCGACGATGCTTATGTGGACAGCACAAGCGGCAAACCGCTTTCCACTGCTATTGAGGAACTGAACAGATCACGGATCCGGATACTGACGGAAGAAGAGTAAAAGGCCAGAGAGATGAAAGTGTTGTTTGTATCCCTTGGATGCGATAAAAACCTGGTGGATTCAGAGGCTATGCTTGCTGACCTTGGCAGCAGAGGATATGTCTTTACGGATGAGCGGGAGGAAGCTGACATTGCCATTGTCAACACCTGTTGTTTTATCAACGATGCGAAGGAAGAGAGTATAGAAACCATTTTGGAGATTGCCGGACTGAAAGAAAGCGGCAGGCTGCGCGGGCTGATCGTTACCGGGTGCCTGGCACAGCGCTATCAGGAAGAGATCCAGGCTGAGATACCGGAAGTGGATGCCATACTGGGAACCGCTTCTACGGACCGTATTGTGGAAACAGTGGAGGCAGTACTGGCCGGCAAGGGGCAGAACTGTTTCGGTGATCTGAACAGTCCCTGTAAGGCGCATACAGCCGGGCGCTATCTGACCACCGGCGGTCATTACGCTTATCTGAAAATTGCGGAAGGCTGTAACCGGCATTGTACCTATTGCATCATTCCGCAGATAAGGGGCGGTTATCGCAGTGTTCCCATAGAAGTACTGGTGCAGGAAGCGAGGACTCTTGTAGAAGGCGGGGTAAAGGAACTGATCCTGGTCGCGCAGGAGACGACTATGTATGGCAGCGATCTGTACGGAAAGAAAAGTCTGCCGGATCTGCTGCATGCCCTGTGTAAGATTGAGGGACTTCTCTGGCTGCGTCTTTTATACTGTTATCCGGAAGAAATCACGGATGAACTGATCCGGGCCATGCGCCTGGAAGATAAGATATGTCATTATCTGGATATTCCCATTCAGCATGCCAGTGACACTGTGCTCAGACGGATGGGAAGACGGACTTGCAAAGAACAGCTGCGGACAGTGATCGGTAAGCTGCGCCGGGAGATACCGGATATCTGTCTGCGTACCACGCTGATCACCGGATTCCCGGGGGAGAATCAGGAAGATTTTGAAGAATTATACCGCTTTGTCAATGAGATGGAATTTGACAGGCTGGGAGTCTTTCCCTATTCCCCGGAAGAGGGGACACCTGCGGCGTGTATGGAAGATCAGGTGCCGGAAGAAGTGAAACTGCGGCGGCGGGATGAACTGATGGAACTGCAGCAGGCCATAGCTTTTGAGAAGGCGGAAAAAATTGCGGCTGCAAAGCCGCTGCTGGAAGCCTTTGTGGAAGGCAGGCTGCCGGAAGAGGATATTTATATTGCCCGGACATACAGGGATGCACCGGAGGTGGACGGATATCTGTTTTTGGAAGGAGACAGGGAACTGTTCAGCGGCGATATTGTCAGGGTCAGGGTCACCGGTTCTAATGAATATGATTTAACAGGAGAGATATGGGATGAATTTACCGAATAAGCTGACAATGCTGCGTATCATACTGATTCCTTTTTTTGTAGTCTTTATGTTGTTGTCTCCCGGGGAGGCAGCTTACCGGTGGATTGCACTTGGCATCTTTATTACAGCCAGTCTGACAGATTTGCTTGACGGCAAGATTGCCAGAAAATATGGTCTGGTCACCAATTTCGGTAAACTGATGGACCCTCTGGCGGATAAGATGTTGGTGAGCGCTGCGCTGATCTGTCTGACGGCGCTGGGACAACTGGATGCCTGGATCGTGATTGTAATCATCAGCCGGGAATTTATTATCAGTGGCCTGCGCCAGATTGCCGCCGATAATGGCATTGTGATTGCTGCCAGCTATTGGGGAAAATATAAAACGACCTTTCAGATGATCATGATCTGTCTTCTGATTGCGGCAATCGGCAGCCTGTATCTGCTGACGGAGATTGTGACATGGGCCGCGGTGATATTGACGATTGTATCGCTGATTGATTATATGATAAAGAATCGGCAGGTATTTATGGAGGACAAATGAAATGACCGTAGAACTGATTTCGGTAGGGACGGAGTTGCTGCTTGGAAATATTGTCAATACCAATGCCGCATACCTGGCGGAGCAGTGTGCCCGTCTGGGTCTTTCCTGTTTCTATCAGACAGTTGTAGGAGATAATGAGGGACGACTGGCGCAGACACTGGAAACTGCGCTTGGGCGCTCTGATGTGGTAATCCTGTCAGGCGGGCTGGGACCGACGCAGGATGATCTGACGAAGGAGACCGCAGCCAGGGTCATGGGCAGAGCGCTGCGCAGAGATGATCATTCCGCAAAGCGTCTGCAGGAGTATTTTACCAGGCGTAAGATAGAACTGACAGAGAATAACTGGAAACAGGCCATGGTACCTGAAGGCGCCATTGTGATTGACAACGAAAATGGTACGGCGCCGGGGATTATAATAGAAGAAAGAGAAAAGCGTGTGATTTTACTGCCAGGGCCTCCCGGGGAACTGATTCCGATGTTCGAAGGGGCGATTGCCCCCTATCTGGCGGGGGCAACGCCGGGCGTGATCCATTCGCAGACAGTCAAACTCTGCGGTATCGGAGAGAGTAAAGCGGAGACGATGGTTGCGGATCTGATCGCCGGGCAGGGAAACCCTACGATCGCTCCCTATGCCAAGACCGGGGAGGTACATTTGCGGATAACGGCAAGGGCATCCGCAGAAAAAGAGGCCAGGAAGCTGATCAAGCCGATGGTGAAGGAACTGAAAAACCGGTTTGGTATGAATGTGTACACGACGGATGAAACAGTGACACTGGAACAGGCCGTGGTCGATCTGCTATTGGCCAATCATCTGACCGTTACAACAGCGGAGTCCTGTACCGGCGGGCTCCTCTCTGCCAGGCTTACCAGTGTGCCGGGTGTCTCGGAAGTATTTAAGTCGGGGCAGGTTACATATTCCAATAAGGCGAAGCACAAACTGCTGGGGGTAAAGAAACCTTCTCTTGACAAATACGGCGCGGTCAGTGAAAATGTGGCCAAGGAAATGGCAAAAGGTGCTGCACTCACTTCGCGGGCGGACGTGGCGGTGGCCATAACGGGGATTGCCGGTCCGGATGGAGGCAGCCATGCCAAACCGGTGGGGCTTGTGTATATCGCGTGCAGAGTGCGGGGCAGGACGAAGGTGAAGTCTTATCATTTTTCCGGCAACCGCAACAAAGTGCGGGAAAACAGTGTGGTAGCGGCATTGACACTGATGCGTCAGTGCATTTTGGAATACTACAGTGAGGTTACTTTCCGATAATTCCCAAAAAGGAGGGGGCAAAGTCTGCCGGCAGAGAGATTTTGCCTGAGCAGTCGGGGCTGTTGCGGGATTGGAGGATTGAACGGGCAGAAGTGTATGCGCTCTGTCCGGGATAGCAGGAGGCGGCGTATGAATCATCAAACAGAAGAAAATTACAGCTTTTGTCCGAAATGTGGTTCTTTGATGGAAAATGGTGTCTGTCCGGAGTGTTCGGTGCAGAAAGAGCAGGGCGTGTATTCGGCCGACAATTTTCCGCAGATACCCAAAGAGGCACAGGGGCAGGAGGCAGGCACTTTAGCCGGTCATGAAGGGAAGGAAACGGCAACGGCATATCCGGTCAGCCCGGGGCAGAGTGGCCCGTCCGCTTATCCGCAGAACCCGTATCCGGATCAGAACCAGGCAGGGATGTATCCGCAGAATCCATACCAGAACCAGGCGGGTGGTTATCCGCAGAATCTGTATGGACAGCCGGGTGGTTATCCGCAAAATCCGTACCAGAACCAGACAGGTGGTTATCCTCACAATCCGTATCAGAACCAGGCGGGCGGCTATCCGCAGAATCCATACGGACAACCGGGTGGTTATATCCCCGGGCCAGGCGGCCCTTTTTATGAGAAGCCGAAGAAAGACAACAAAGTCTGGATCACAGTGGGAATTGTGGTGGGTGTGATTGTTGTCCTGATGAGCCTTTTGGGCAGTTTTTATTACGGCTATTTTATTATGAAACTGGCTTCGGGCAGAGACAATGTATTTGCGGGCAGGTATGAGGAGGATGACAGAGACGGAGCGTACGGGCGTGAGGAGGCGGAAGACTCCTATGATGATTATGAGGCATATGGGGATGATGACGGGGAGGCGTATGTGCCCTCTCCGGACGATGAATACTATTATGGGCCCTGCGATGCCATAGATGAAAATGTGTCCTATTCTTTTAAGACCAAGTCCTATACCAATGAAGACCCTGATAATAATATTGATGTGGTGATCAATTATTTCGAACTGCAGGGGGACAGTATTCCCAATATTGACCGGCTTAATGAAGCCCTGGAAAAGGTTGCCCTGTATTATGTGGATGATTTTCCCCAGTATTCCGCGTATGCCGAATACGGGGACAGCTATACGGTCTATATTACCTCCTATGTCACATACAATGACGAGGAGATGATCAGCATTGTGATGGATGAGTACATTATGGTGGATGACCGCTATCATCTGGATCTCTATCCGATCAATATTGACATCAGAAATGGTGTGGTGCTGGATAATGACAGCCTCCTGGAAATCGACACAGCATTTGCTGAAGAGTTCCGCGACCGGAATGACAGGCAAAATGGCAGCGTGGAGTTTCTGGATTCTCTTACCGATGAAGAACTTGCACAGTTTCTGGGGGACAGAGACAGTGTGATCGCGTACTATACCCCGCTTGGCATGGAAATCGGCCTCAATTATGAAAGTGCCGGTTCCAGTGGCTGGGTCACAGTCACCTATAAGGATTATGACAGATATCTGTCCAGATTCTGAAATCTGCGCCCGTCAGGGCGTCCTGAAAAGTCAGCATATGTCTATGGGATACGGGGAAGTCAGCGTCCCCGTATCCTGTCCATAAAGATCATATATTCCCGTGGGCGGTCATCGCCCGAATCATTTTCCCTGAAAAAGCGAAAAAAGAATTGACAAAAGCAAACAGATGTTTTATTCTAATATCAGAACGGATGTTCTGAAAAGTAAAGGAGAAGCAATATGGAAAGAGAAGATAAATTAAAAGCATTGGATGCGGCGCTGGGACAGATTGAACGTCAGTTTGGAAAAGGGACTGTGATGAAACTGGGAGATCCCAGTACACAGATGAATGTGGAGACGATACCGACCGGCTCACTGAGCCTGGACATTGCACTGGGGCTGGGCGGGATACCCAAAGGGCGTATCGTAGAGATATACGGACCGGAATCCAGTGGTAAGACGACGGTCACATTACATATGGTAGCCGAAGTACAAAAGCGTGGCGGGATTGCAGGATTTATTGATGCCGAACATGCCCTGGATCCGGTGTATGCAAAAAATATCGGCGTGGATATTGATAATCTCTATATTTCCCAGCCCGATAACGGCGAACAGGCGATGGAGATTACAGAGACAATGGTGCGTTCGGGTGCCATTGATATCATCGTGGTGGATTCGGTTGCAGCACTGGTACCCAAAGCCGAAATTGACGGTGAGATGGGAGACAGTCATGTGGGGCTGCAGGCCAGACTGATGTCGCAGGCGCTCCGTAAACTGACAGCAGTCATCAGCAAATCCAACTGTACTGTAGTATTCATCAATCAGCTGCGTGAGAAGATCGGCATCATGTTCGGTAATCCGGAGACGACCACCGGCGGCCGCGCACTGAAATTTTATTCTTCTGTCCGTCTGGATGTGAGAAAAGCCGAGACACTGAAGCAGAGCGGAGAAGTGATTGGTAACCGGACAAAGGTCAAAGTGGTGAAAAATAAGATTGCGCCTCCGTTCAAAGAGGCTGAGTTTGATATTATGTTCGGGCAGGGAATCTCCAGAGAAGGGGATATTCTTGATCTGGCTGCTGGGTGTAATATTATCAACAAAAGCGGCGCCTGGTATGCCTATGAAAGTGCCAAGATCGGACAGGGCCGGGAGAACGCGAAACAGTTTTTGAAAGACAATCCGCAGATCTGCGCGGAAGTTGAAAATAAAGTCAGGGAGCATTACGGTCTGCATGGCAAAGACAAAGCGGCAGTCAATGAGGACAGCGCAGGTAAAAAAGAGCCCGCAGGCAAAAAGACCGCCGGGAGAAAAAGCGCAGCCGACAAAGAAGAAGCGGCCGGAAAAAAGAATCTGTCTGAAAAGGATGAGACAGGCGTGAAAACGGAAAGCAATGAAATTTTATGACAGTGACCAAAATAGAGATGGTATCCGGTTCCAGGAGCAGGGTCTTTCTTGAAGAGGGGGAAGAATTCGTCCTTTATAAAGGTGAACTGCGCAAATACCGGATCGAGGAAGGCGGCCAGTTGAGCGAAGAGGCATACAGAGAGCTGCAGATGCAGGTATTGCCCAAGCGGGCAAAGCTGCGTGCCATGAACCTGCTGAAAAACATGCGTTATACGGAAAAAGAAATGATGGATAAACTGCTCCGGGGCGGATATCAGGCAAAGACCGCCCGGGAGGCAGTGGAATATGTGAAGTCATATCGTTATATAGATGACAGACAGTATGTGACGGATTATATTGCCTGCCGGGCACAGGGACACAGTCTGAGAGAGATGGAACAGAAGCTGCTGCAAAAAGGGATCAGCCGGGAACTGTTCCGGGAAGTTGTGGAAGAACTGGAAGGGGACGGATTTGTTGCCGATGAAGAGGAGGCTGTCAGACGCATCCTGAAAAAAAAGCATTGTACGGAAAAAGTCATGGATGAGAGAGAAAAACAGCGACTTTATGCCTGGTTTTACCGAAAGGGATTTTCCCTGGACACGGTCAGACGGGTGATGGAGGATGTTTTGCTTGACATAACATGAAAATGCGTATAAAATTAATGTGTTGTAATTTTTGACAGTTAGGATGTCTCCTGCATCCTATATCAGATATTCGTACAATGAAAATAAAATAAGGAGGTGCTCCTGTACATGCTCAGTATAGTAGTAGCAGTCGTTGTTACACTTCTGATCGCTGTACCGGTATCCGTTGCAGCTGCCACATCTTATCACAAAAAGGTTGTGGAGACCAAGATCGGTAATGCTGATGAAAAGGCGAGAGAGATCATTGATGCGGCTCTGAAGACTGCGGAGGCCAAGAAGAGAGAAGGTTTACTTGAGATCAAGGAGGAATCTATTCGTACCAAGAATGAGATTGACAAAGAGATCAAGGAACGCCGGGCTGAAGTACAGCGCTCTGAGAGACGGGTTCAGCAGAAGGAAGAAAACATCGATAAAAAAACCGATGCAATGGAGAAGAAGGAAGCAGCGCTGGCGGCGAAGGAGGAAGAGCTTGGAAAACTCAAAACAGAGGTTTCCAAACTGAATGAACAAAGAGTACAGGAACTGGAACGAATCTCTGGATTAACCTCCGAACAGGCAAAAGATTATTTGTTGAAAACTGTTGAAGACGAAGTAAAGCATGAAACAGCCATCATGATCAAGGAGATGGAGAGCCGGGCCAAGGAAGAAGCGGACAAGAAGGCAAAAGAGTATGTGGTAACTGCCATTCAGAAATGTGCCGCTGATCATGTGTCCGAGACGACTATTTCTGTTGTGCAGCTTCCCAATGACGAGATGAAGGGAAGGATAATCGGCAGAGAAGGACGGAATATCCGGACACTTGAGACGATGACCGGTGTGGATCTGATCATTGATGATACCCCGGAGGCGGTTATTCTCTCCGGATTTGATCCGATTCGCAGGGAAGTTGCCCGTATCGCCCTTGAAAAACTGATCGTTGACGGAAGGATTCATCCGGCGAGGATCGAAGAGATGGTGGAGAAGGCGCAGAAAGAAGTGGAAGTGATGATCAAGGAGGAAGGAGAAGCCGCGACTCTGGAAGTAGGGGTACATGGCATCCATCCGGAACTGGTCAGACTGCTTGGTAAGATGAAGTTCAGAACAAGCTATGGGCAGAATGCTTTGAAACACTCCATTGAGGTTTCACAGCTGTCAGGGCTTCTGGCAGCAGAGATGGGACTGGATGTGAGAATGGCTAAGCGGGCCGGTCTGCTGCATGATATCGGAAAAGCAGTGGATCACGAGATGGAAGGATCTCATATCCAGCTTGGTGTCGAACTCTGCAGGAAGTATAAGGAAGGGGCTGTTGTGATCAACAGTGTGGAATCCCACCACGGAGATGTGGAACCCCAATCGCTGATTGCATGTCTTGTACAGGCTGCGGATACGATTTCGGCTGCCAGACCGGGGGCAAGACGGGAAACCATCGAAACATATACCAGCAGGTTAAAACAATTAGAAGAAATTACAAACAATTTCAAAGGTGTAGACAAATCTTTTGCTATTCAGGCAGGCAGAGAGGTTCGTGTTATGGTAGTTCCAGAACAGATTTCGGATTCAGACATGGTGCTTCTGGCGCGGGATTTATCCAAGCAGATTGAAGCAGAATTGGAATATCCGGGACAGATCAAAGTCAATGTCATTCGTGAATCACGCGTGATCGATTATGCGAAGTAGAATAGGGTAGAAAAAGAAAGGGAAACGTTGTAACGTTTCCCTTTTTCGGTACCTGCAATATGAAACAACTTACAGTTCCTTTTTTCTTTTTCAGGAATCAATGTCTTCGCTGGCAGCGACCGCGGATACGACAGAAGTAACTGCTGACACCACCACGACGGCAATGATAATCACAAGTATTCCACCCATTAAAACAAACATTTGCGATTCCTCCTTTATTTATATGAATCATTTTCTCTCATGGGAGACATATTTATCTATGTGTCTGTCAGAATCGTTCTGACTGCTGATCAAGAGCAGTCTATCTGGGTTGTCTGAACAGATGCCCTTTGCCATTATATCACACGGAGGAATAAAATGTCAAAAATTCCTCTTGTATATTTTAAGATCTTGTAGTAGAATAGCAAAGGCGACTGTTTGATTGTATACAATTATCCAATCAAACAACATCAAACAATAGATAATAAGGACGGTGCAGGATATGAAACCATACAGAGAACTGAGCAGAGAGGAATTGCTCACATGGAAAGAGGAACTGGACAAAAAGTATCAAGAGGCACAGAGCATGGGCCTGAACCTGAATATGTCCAGAGGAAAGCCGGAAAAAGGCCAGCTTGACATGGGTATGGGACTGATGAGTGTTTTGGGCGAAGATTGTGACATGAAATCCGAGGATGGGACAGATTGCCGCAATTATGGTGAACTGGATGGCATTATGGAGGCTAAAGTTTTGATGGCCGGGATTATGGGTGTCAAGAATCCACAGGATGTGATTGTATTCGGAAACGGAAGTCTTTCCACAATGTATGATGCCGTATGCCGTTCTTATACGAAAGGCGTATTGGGATCGACTCCCTGGTGTAAACTGGACAAAGTAAAGTTTTTATGTCCGGTTCCCGGCTATGACAGGCATTTTGCCATTACGGAGCATTTCGGGATTGAAATGGTAAATATCCCCATGACGGCGGAAGGGCCGGATATGGATCTGGTGGAAAAATATGTATCAGAAGACGCATCTGTGAAAGGGATCTGGTGTGTGCCCAAATATTCCAATCCCCAGGGGATTTCCTATTCAGACAGTACAGTCAGACGTTTTGCGGCACTGACACCGGCGGCGGAAGATTTCCGGATTTATTGGGACAATGCCTATGCCGTGCATCATCTCTATGAGGAGGATCAGGACGAGATACTGGATATCCTGTCGGAATGTGAGAAGGCCGGGCATCCGGATATGGTATATGTGTTTGGCTCCACATCCAAAATCAGTATGGCCGGAGCCGGGATCGCTGCTATGGCGGCATCTCAGAGAAATCTGCAATCCACAAAAGAGGCCATTGCTATCCGTACGATCTGTTATGATAAGATCAACCAGCTCCGTCATGCCAGATATTTTAACAGCATGGAGGCGGTAAAGGCTCATATGAGCAAACATGCTGAGATACTGCGGCCCAAGTTTGAAGCGGTGCTGGATGTACTGGAGCAGGAACTGGGAGGACTTGGTATCGGAAACTGGGTAAGGCCCAAAGGCGGTTATTTTATTACCTTTGAAGCCATGGAAGGCTGTGCGAAAAATATTATCAAGAAATGCAAAGAAGCAGGGGTGACACTGACAAATGCCGGTGCACCGTTCCCCTATGGAAAAGATCCCCATGACAGTGTGATTCGGATCGCTCCTTCTTACCCCACAAAGGATGAACTGGCACAGGCCACAGATTTGTTTGTACTGTGTGTGAAACTTGCCAGCATAGAGAAGTTGCTGGAAGGATAAAGAGGATGCATGGAAGGGAGGAAAAGATGAGCGACGAAGTGAGGCGAATCGGCAGAGAATTGATTCACAAAGGGGCTATCATTGAATACTATGTGGATACGATGGAATTGCCGGATGGCAAACATGCGAAATGGGATTTTATCAATCATAACGGGGCGGCTGCCGTAGTGCCCGTGATGGCGGACGGCAAGATATTGATGGTGTCCCAGTACCGCAATGCATTGGAACGCTATACATTGGAGATCCCTGCCGGCGGACTGAACCCGGGAGAATCTGCAGATACCTCTGTGGCCGCGGCACGGGAACTGGAAGAAGAGACCGGATATGCATCCAAAGATCTGGAACTGCTTTTGTCTCTCCATACGACGGTGGCATTTTGTAATGAAAAGATAGATATTTATGTGGCGAAAAATCTGGTCAGGACGCATCAGCATCTGGATGAGGATGAGTATCTGAATGTGGAAGCCTATACGCTTACGGAACTGGAAGAGATGGTGCTCAGCAGAAAGATACAGGATTCCAAAACAATAGCTGCGCTGATGGCATACAAAGTCAAATACGGCATATAATGGTAAAAAAGTCAGAAGTGGATATGCTGTGAGATTTACTAAGATACGATGGAAAAGGGCAGAACGGCCAAATTGGGCGCTGTCCTTTTTTGCAGGATTGCTTGTGGGGGCTGTTTTGGTATATCTGAATACAGAGGTTTTCATCACAGAGACAGGGTTTCTCAGCCGGGTGGGGCTGGAACGGATGAAGCGGATGGAACTGAACGAGAATGCTTTCTTCTTTTATGTGCTGGGTAAGCGGATCGGTCCGTTGTGGCTGGCGGCCATACTTTCCACCACCTTTGCGGGTATTGTCACCACCTATCTGTTTGTGATGTGGGTAGGGGTCTGCATGGGAGTGGTGGCTTCGGTCGCGATGATACGCTATGGCATCAAAGGGATTTTGCTTCTTGCCGGTAGTCTGATGCCTCATTATCTCTGTTATATTCCTGCCTTTTTTATGCTGGCAGATCTGTGTTTTCGCATGTGTGCCCGGCTCTATTATCCGGTAAAGGATTATACCAAAGGCGGGGAAGAGAAGTCCGCAGGATATGGGCTGCTGGGAAATTTTCTGCTTTTGCATGGTGTCCTGCTCGTTGGAGCAATCCTGGAAAGCTATGTCAATCCGAATGTGATGGCAGAATTATTAAGAATCTTTTAAAATGCGGTTTTTGCTGGAAAATACCATTTGCTTTTCCATGTCAACTTGATTATAATAAACGTTATATCCGCAGTGAGATACGAAGGAATGGCAGTGAAAATTACGAAGCAGAGAAGAGGAAAGGCACAGATTCCATGCACAACGAGATTGCCGCTTTTATTTTTTATTTACATAATGTAAAGAAGACTTCCGGAAACACGGAGTTGTCATACAAAAGGGATTTGTGTAAATTTATGGGGTTTATGGAAGAGCGGGGGATTACCGCGATCGGACATATCTCGCAGGAAGATCTGAAGGCATATGTCCTCTATCTTCATGAACGGAATTTTGCCGCATCAACGGTTTCCAGAAATATTGCCTCGATCAAGGCCTTATATCAATATCTCAGAGCGGAAGGACAGATAGAAGAGAATATTGCAAAAGAATTGAAAGCACCACGGATCGAAAAAAAGTCACCGGAGATCCTTTCTATGGGAGAGGTGGCACGTCTTCTGGAACAGCCGTCCGGGAACAGTGACAAAGAGATACGGGACAGGGCGATGCTGGAACTGCTCTATGCCACAGGCATCCGTGTGACGGAACTGATCAGTCTGCAGATGGGAGACGTGAACCTGCAGACAAATCGCATTGTCTGCAAGGACAGCCATAAGGAGAGGCTGGTGCCTTTTGGGGAAGCGGCCAGAGCAGCCCTGGTGCGCTATCTGGAAGAGGCAAGGGACAGTATGGTGACTGGGATCGGAGAAGAGACGCTGTTTGTAAACTGTTCCGGCCAGCCCATGAGCCGGCAGGGGTTTTGGAAGCTGATCAAACATTATGCCCGCAAAGCCGGGATACAGGCGGATATTACCCCGCATACCCTGCGGCATTCCTTTGCGGCGCACCTGGTGGAGAATGGGGCCGATCTGCGCAGTGTGCAGATTATGCTGGGACATTCCGACATTTCCACCACGCAGATGTATGCTAATATAGGACAGGATCATATCGAAAAAGTATATGCAAAGACTCACCCCAGAGGGTGAGCCTTTCAGACTGTCAAAGAACCCCTGTTATGCAGCAGCACAACAGAGGTTCTTTTTAAA
>CANPIC010000028.1 GCA_947574055.1 uncultured bacterium | reverse complement strand
GTTGGTGTTTTAAATTCTGGGGGCCGCCCCACCCCGGCCCCCCCGGTGTGGTACCCGGTGGGGTTCCCCCCTCCCTGGGCGATCCGGGTTCTGCCGGCTTTGGGGGTTGTTTTGGCTCTTGCTCCGGCGCAGATTATTGAATCAGTTTGTCTACATTCAGGATATGTTCCACCAGCCAGTTTGTCAGGAAAGTGAGGATATCATGGATGGCATCATCGCTGTTTTCATCCAGTGACTGCAGATCCAGACTGTCGAGCTTGGCGATAAAAGCATCATGCTGGACTTTCTGTGTGAACATTCCTTTATAGCCAATCTCTTTCATATAGGCTTCTTCATGGCTGAAATGGAATTTGGTGTAATCTTTTAATTCCTCGAGGATTTCCACAATGTGGTCATATTTGTCGGGGATGAATTCATTTTGCTGCAGCTGATAGGCATTTTCTGCGATTTCAAACAGTTTTTTATGTTCCTCATCCACAAATTCGATTCCTGTTTTGTAGTTGTCTTTAAATTCGTACATGTTCTGATCCTTCCTTTCTTTTCGTTTCCTACCATCTTTGCCGGCACTTTTCCTCGCAATATTTACAGCGGTATACTTCCTTTTGCGGATCTGTCAGCACGAAGATATGGGGCAGTCCCTGTTCTATGGAAGTGATGCAGCGGGGGTTTTTGCAGCGGATGACATTTTTGATTTCTTTGGGAAGAGAAAGCTGCTTCTTTTCCACGATTTTCCCGTCTTTGATCACATTAACCGTGATGGTGTGATCAATGAAGCCAAGGATATCCAGATTGAGCATGTTTACATCACATTCCACTTTGATGATATCTTTGCGCTCCATTTTACTGCTGCGGGCGTTCTTGATAATTGCCACGGTACAGTCCAGCTTGTCGAGCTGCAGATGGTGATAGATGGAAAGGCTTTTGCCGGCCTTGATGTGATCCAACACGAAGCCTTCTTCGATTTTTCCTACATTTAGCATATGTTACCTCCTTCTTCGCCGGTAAGCCCCAGCAGGGTGCAGATCAGGGCCATGCGGATGTAGACGCCGTACTGTGCCTGTCTGAAGTATACGGCCCTGGGGTCATCGTCCACTTCCACAGAGATCTCATTGACGCGGGGCAGCGGATGGAGGATCAGCATGTCGTCTTTGGCCAGAGAGAGCTTTTCCTTATCCAGCAGGTAAAAATCTTTTAAGCGTACATAATCTTCTTCGTTGAAGAAACGTTCCCGCTGCACGCGGGTCATGTAGAGCAGATCCAGCGAGTCGATACAGTCTTCCAGACGGATGACTTCTTCATAGGCAATGCCTTTTTCCCGCAGCATTTCGGTCATATAGCTGGGCATCCGCAGTTCTTCCGGTGAAATAAAGAGGAAGCGGATGTTTTCATAACGGACCAGGGCATGAATCAGTGAATGAACCGTTCGTCCGAACTTCAGATCCCCACAAAGGCCGATGGTAAGATCCGAGAGCCGTCCTTTCAGAGAGCGAATAGTCAGCAGATCGGTAAGCGTCTGCGTAGGGTGCTGATGACCGCCGTCCCCCGCATTGATGACCGGGATGGAAGAGCGGCCGGCAGCAACCATGGGAGCACCTTCTTTGGGATGGCGCATGGCGCAGATGTCCGCATAACAGGAAATGACGCGGATGGTGTCGGAAACGCTCTCTCCTTTGGCAGCGGAAGAAGAACTGGCATCGGAAAAGCCAAGTACCTGTCCGCCAAGATTGAGCATGGCCGCTTCAAAGCTGAGGCGGGTACGTGTACTTGGTTCATAGAAACAGGTGGCCAGTTTTTTTCCCTCACAAATGTGGGCATATCGTTCTCTGTGCTGTTCCATGTCATTGGCCAGATCAAAGAGCTGTTCCAGTTCCCGGGTTGTAAAGTCAAGCGGACTCATAAGATGTCTCATTATAAAAATCTCCTTTGCTGTAAACAGATCAGACGCAGCCGGCAGTATTACACGGCCGGCAATGATATTTTTGCGCGCAAAAAATCGAAGGAATAAAAATCACATCCCTCCGATTTTATGTATCATTCCTTGTAGGAAACCAGCTCTGCCACAGGTTTTCGCCTGGGAGCAGCGGGGTCTTCATCCGGATAGCCGATGGGGATCAGAGCTACCAGTTCTCTGTCCTGGGGGATTTCCAGCAGGGAGGAGACAGCATCTCCGTCAAAAATGCCGACAATGACAGAACCGATACCCTGTTCGTAGGCAGCCAGGCAAAATGCCTCGGAAGCCACGCCTGCGTCATACATCTGCCATGTGTCACCACGCGGCGTGGTAAAAGAACCGTCCCGCTCATAACCACAGCGGTTTTTGATGACTGTTACGGCAATGAGCATGGGAGCATTTTGGATGATGACTCCATTATTGGGAAACATGGATGTACATTCGTTGCCGATCCTGTCTTTTAATGCGCCTTCCACGGCCACATAACGGACAATCTGTGTATGCTTCCAGCTGGGAGCATAGGATGCGGTCTCGATGATATCCTCAAGCAGTTCATGGCTGATCTTTGTGTCTTTGAACTTGCGGATACTTCTGCGTCCTTTGATACATTCTTTTGCAGTCACTCTGGGTCCTCCTTGTGATAAGTTCTGCAGCGGCTACGATAGGCAGACTGCATAATGGATCTTTGTGATCTGCCATGCAGTCTGTGCAATGCGCTGCTGATTTTCAGTTCCCGATTTTACATATCATATCATATACCCTCTTTTCTTTCAATGAAAATCTGTTATAATATATCACTGGAATAAAACCGGTGAAACAGTCCGGTCAGGGCCGGCATCCGGGAACTGTGATGCCGGTGGAGGCCAAAAGGAACTGATAACCGAAGCAGGAGGTGTGAGATGGAACTGGATATGACAAAAGGCAGGCCGCTGGGGCTGATCGTGCGATTTATTATCCCCCTTGTGATTGGTAATATATTTCAGCAGCTATATAATATGGTAGATACTGTTGTGGTAGGGCAGTTTGTGGGTGTGAAAGCGCTGGCAGCAGTGGGAGCAACAGGGACGATCATGTTTTTGATCCTGGGATTTATGCAGGGACTGACCACCGGCTTTACGGTACTGGTTTCTCAGCGGTTTGGGGCCGGTGATGTGGAAGGGGTGAAAAAGAGTGTGGGAGCGGCAGTTTTGCTCTCTCTTGTCTTTACGGTGGTCATGACGCTGGCCAGTGTGGCGGGAATGGACGGCATACTGCGAATCATGCAGACACCGGCGGATATTTTCGGGATGTCCAGAGAATATATTGTCATTATCTGTATGGGGATGGGGTGTACTGTGCTCTATAATCTGATGGCCAGTGTGCTGCGTGCGGTGGGTAACAGCAGGGTTCCCCTTTATTTTCTGATCGTATCCGCAATGACTAATATCGTGCTGGATCTGGTGTTTATCATCTGCTTTCAAATGGGGGTGGCGGGAGCGGCCTGGGCTACCGTGATCTCGCAGGGACTGTCAGGGCTTTTGTGCATTTTGTATGTGATGAAACGGGTCGATACTCTGCGGCTGGAGCGGCGGCACCTGCAGGCAGATCCCCATCTGATGAAGCTGCAGCTTTCCATCGCTTTGCCTATGGCATTTCAGTTTTCGATTACGGCGGTGGGGACGATCATGGTACAGGCGGCACTGAATATGCTCGGTTCCATGGCAGTGGCGGCTTATACGGCAGCTTCCAAAGTGGAGCAGTTAGTGACGCAGCCTTTTCTTGCCATGGGCATGACGATGGCTACCTATGCCGGGCAGAATAAAGGGGTCAATGCCTATGACCGTATACGGCAGGGGGCCAGATGCGCGGCGGTTATCTCCACAGGGTACGCCCTGGCGGTGTTTGTTCTGATCATGCTGGTAAGGCATGAGTTGATCGCCCTGTTTGTTTCTGAGAATCTGGCGCAGATAGAGCAGTATGCCACAGTCTATCTGTTTTTATGCGGAAGCTGTTTTACGCCGCTGGGCTTTATTTTTATTTTCCGCAATATCCTGCAGGGCTGCGGGTATGTGCTGATTCCCACCATGGGAGGTGTGGTGGAACTGGTGAGCAGAGCAGTGGTGGCGGTTGTGGCCGCCTGGCATCAGAGCTTCACCGGAGTATGCATGGCAAATGTGAGTGCATGGCTGACAGCAGGTATCTTTTTGTGGATCTCTTATCTGATTCTCTTTCGAAAAGTAGTGCGCGAGGGGCATTTCTGACAACCGCTGCAGGGAAGGGTGGCGGTAAGGGCATAGGCCGGGCGCCTCTGTCATAAAAGGGCAGACGGATTTCAGCCGTGTCTGGAAAGAATGAGCCGTTCATATATAAGCCCGGCCACGAACCATAAGGGTGCATAATCCAGTCGGATGAGTTTGCGGATCTGATAGCGGGATCGCTCATAGTTCCAGGGACAAAGTTCTTTGACAGAGAGGATACTGCCGGCAGTAAATTCAGCGGTAAAGATACAAAACATATAGATGGTGCCGCGGATCAGGGCCGGCAGGGTGCGGATCAGCGTATAAACCGGTTTGAGGAATACAGCCATGCCATAGACAAAGAACATAAAGACAGAGGTATTGCCCATGCCTGTTTTTTCCCGGCGCCGGAAGGACTGCAGAGCGGTAAAGAGAATTTCCAGACACCAGCCGAGGATGCCGCAGCGGAAAAAGGTAATGATAAATTTTTTCATAAAGACAGTATGTCCTTTTTCCGGAAATTTATTCCTGCGGGAACTTGCAGAGGGGACGGGATCAGGGACAGAGATAAAGGAGCCGATATGTGGAAAGAACGGATTGAGAAATACAGACAGGTGCTTGCCTACATGGAGACGATACAGAGCAGAGGGATCGTGCTGGGGCTGGATAGTATGAAGCGGCTGATGGGAGCGCTTGGCAATCCGCAGGACACACTCACCTTTGTCCATATCGCAGGCACCAACGGAAAAGGTTCGGTGCTGGCATTTGTCTCCCATATTCTGAAATGTGCCGGTTATCGCACCGGCAGATATTCATCACCGGCAGTATTTTCCAGGCTGGAGCAGATACAGGTCAACGGAAGGGCCATTTCGAAGGCGGATTATGTGAATGGCCTGGAAACGATCCGTCAGGCTGCGGAAAAGCTGGAAGAAGAAGGGTATCCGTATCCTACGCCCTTTGAGGTGGAGACGGCGCTGGCGTTTTGGTATTTCCGGGAGAAGAAATGTGAGATCGTTGTCCTGGAGTGTGGCATGGGCGGTCTGACGGATGCCACCAATATCATAAACACCGCGGCGGTCTGCGTGTTGACTGCGATCAGTATGGACCATATGGGGATGCTGGGAGAACAGCCGGCAGAGATCGCAGCCCAGAAAGCAGGTATCATCAAAAAGAACTGCCAGGTGGTCTGTGCTAGGCAGGCGCCGGAAGTGATGCGGGTTATAGAAACATCTTGCAGGGAGCAGGGGGCGGTGCTGAGAGAGGCGGACAGTTCTCTTGCAAAGAATGTGCGCTACGGGCTGGAAAGACAGCGTTTTGATTATGATAGTTATGACAAAATTGTCATTTCTATGGCCGGACAGTTTCAGATAGAAAATGCGATAGTGGCTGTGGAAACGATCAGTGCTCTGAGAACGTGCGGTTATCCGGTGACAGAGAAGATGCTGCGCAAAGGATTGCTGACTGCCAGCTGGCCGGGCCGTTTCTGCATCCTTGCCAGGCGGCCTCTTTTTGTGGCAGACGGGGCCCATAATGTGGACGCGGCACAAAAATTAAAGGAATCTGTCAGTTTTTATTTTACAAATAAACAAATTATTACTATAATGGGGATATTAAAAGACAAAGAATATGAAAAGATCGTAGCACTGACGGCGCCGCTGGCAGCGCAGGTCATCACGGTGACCACACCCGGTACAAAGCGTGCGCTTGCGGCCTGGGAGCTGGCTGGCGTGGTAAGAAAGTATAATCCCAATGTCACAGCCGCGGACAGTCTGCAGGAAGCGGTGGAGATGAGTTATCTGCTGGCCGGTCGGGACAGCGTGATACTGGCACTGGGTTCTTTGTCATATCTGGGAGAGTTGTCAGGCATCGTGGCAGAAAGGCATAAGATCAGGAGAGACACACATGGTAGATCAGAAGAAAGTTGAGGAAGCGGTCAGACTTTTGCTGGAAGGCGTGGGAGAAGATCCTTCCCGTGAAGGGCTGGCAGATACACCCGGAAGGATCGCACGGATGTATGGGGAGATTCTGGGCGGTATAGAAGAGGACGCTGCAGAGCCCCTGTCCCGTCGGTTTTCGGTGGAAAGCAATGAGATCGTAATGGAAAAAGACATTGTATTTTACTCTATGTGCGAGCATCATCTGATGCCTTTTTATGGCAAAGCCCATATCGCGTACATACCGGACGGTTATGTGGCAGGCCTGAGCAAACTGGCCCGGACAGTGGAAGTATTTGCCAGGCGCCTGCAGATACAGGAGAGACTGACGACGCAGGTGGCAGATGCCATTATGAAGGAGTTAAGACCACAGGGGGTGATGGTAATGATGGAGGCCGAGCATATGTGTATGACAATGCGCGGTGTCAAAAAACCGGGCAGCAAGACGATAACAGTTGTTACCAGAGGGGTTTTCCAGGAACAGACCAGTCTGCAAAACCAGTTTATGGCATGTCTTTCGAGGTGATGGAAGATGAAGCGCATTGACAGGATACTAAAGCATGACACTTATCTGAAATGTGTGAAAAAAAATCACCGATATGAAAAAAGCAGGATATTCTGCCGCCATGATATGGGCCATTTTCTGGCGGTGGCGAGGATCGCTCATATACTTAATCTGGAAAAAGGACTTTGTCTGAACAAAGAACTGCTGTATGCGGCGGCACTGCTGCATGATATCGGCAGATTCAGGCAATATGAGGATGACATACCCCATGATAAGGCCAGTGCAGAGCTTGCACCGGAAATCCTGCGTGACTGCGGATTTACGCTGGAAGAGATCGCACTGATCGTTGATGCCATCAAAAATCACAGAAACGAGACTATCAAAAAAGAAAAGAGCCTGCGGGGAATATTGTACCGCGCGGACAAACTGAGCCGGAACTGCTACTTCTGCGCGGCAGAAAAAAAATGTGACTGGAAACAGGGCAAAAAAAATACCAGGCTCCGTTATTAATCATGGGAATCTTTTCCTTTCCCTACTTAAGGAGGCTGCTGTATGTTTCGCAAAGAGGAAGTCGAAAAAATACTTGAGCAGGCGCGGCGCATGGACCCCCAGATGGAGATGTTCGGTGTTTCCCAACATCAGTACAGGCTAAGACCGCCTGTCGATTTGGCGTTTGTCCGTGCAACAGAGGAAAAATACTGCTTTCAGTTTCCGCAGGACTATGTACAGTTTATTACGCAAGTCGGTAACGGCGGCGCGGGGCCGGGCTATGGGCTCTATTCCTTTCAGTTCCCGTATACAGAAGAGAAAAATTCCAGGGATGCTAAGATGCGGGACGCTTACCTGTGCAGACTGTCTCAGGAGTTGAGGCTGCTGCCAATGAAACCAAGTGAACTGGAGCAGTGGTCTGTTTCAGAAGAAGAGTATAAACAAAATCCTCAAAAATACTTTGTGTGTGATGCGGGAAGTTATGATTGGGATAATGATGTTCCGTATGGATTTTTCCGCCTTGGCACACATGGGTGTGCGCTTGATTATGGGCTGGTCACAGCCGGGGAAAGATATGGTCAGGTATTCACCAGTGGTATTGAAGGCGATTTTGAACTGGAAGCCGGCAGCTTCCGGGAGTTTTATCGGGACTGGCTTGCCTTTCTTGCGGATACAGAACGATTTCAGAGCGTGCTGGATATGTGGAGAAAGGTACGGAGCCGATAAGCCCTAGCTTGTTGGGTAGCTGTCTATGATGCATGGATCGAATCAGATCCGGTGGGAGAGCAGCCGTAGGAAGGCTGCGGAACTAATAATAGGAGGATACAAGAATGAAGATTGGTAATCGTGAGTTTCAGGTAACAAATGCTGTTCATGTGATGGGTATTTTGAACGTGACACCAGATTCATTTTCCGACGGCGGGAAGTATGCTGAGCCGGATAAGGCTCTGTTCCATGTGGAAGAGATGATAAAAGACGGTGCGGATATCATTGATGTGGGCGGAGAGTCCACAAAACCCGGTTCCGATTATTCACTGGAAGCGGAAAAAGAGATTGAGCGGGTGGTTCCTGTGATCGAACAGATCAAGGCCAGATTTGACATTCCGGTTTCGCTGGATACCTATCACAGCAAGACGGCCAGAGCAGGGATTGCGGCCGGTGCGGATATGATCAATGATATATGGGGCCTGAAATTTGATCCGGAGATGGCGGGTGTGATTGCCGAAACCGGCGTGGTATGCTGCCTGGTACATAACCGCAAGGAAGCTGTCTACCAGAACTATTTAAAAGATATCGTATTGGATATGGCTGCAAGTATTCATCTGGCAGAACAGGCCGGCATAGCAAATGATAAAATTATCCTCGATCCGGGCATCGGTTTTGGCAAGACCTATGAGCAGAGCCTTGCGACGATCAAAGGGCTGGAAGAATTTCATATGTTTGGGTATCCGGTCCTGATGGGTGCTTCCCGTAAATCGGTGATTGGGACGACACTGGATCTTTCGGTGGAGGATCGCGTCGAAGGCACGATTGCCACTTCGGTGATCGGTGTGATGAAAGGATGTGCTTTTATCCGTGTTCATGATGTGAAGGAAAATGTGCGTGCAATCAGGATGACGGAGGCTATTTTGCATGCAGGAAAATAAAGACAGAATCTGCATCAGGGAACTGGAAGTATATGCCCATCACGGCGTATTTGCGGAAGAGACGAGGCTGGGCCAGAAGTTTTTTGTCAATGCAGACTTATCTATGCAGCTTCGAAAGGCGGGGACAGAGGACGATCTGTCCCTTTCCACTGATTATGGACAGGTCTGCCAGACGATTTACCACTTTCTGACAGAGCATACTTACAGGCTTTTGGAAGCAGCAGCCGAGCATCTGGCCGAGCGGCTGCTTCTGGATTTTCCGGGGATCAGGGAACTGACGCTGGAGATCAGGAAACCTGCGGCTCCGATACCGTTGCCGGTCTCTTCCGTCTCGGTATCTATTGCAAGGGGCTGGAAGCGGGCGGTGATCGCCTGCGGCTCCAATATGGGGGAAAAAGAACGGTATCTGCAAGAAGCCATAGATAAAATAGCAGGTGATATCAAATGCCGGCTGCTGTGCAGTGCAGATCAGATCGTGACAAAACCTTATGGCGGTGTGGAGCAGGATGAGTTTGTGAATGGTGCTTTTTTGATAGAGACGCTGTATGAGCCGGAAGAACTGCTGACCTTTCTCAATCGTCTGGAGGCCGAAGCAGGGCGGGAGCGTGTCATTCGCTGGGGCCCCAGAACGCTGGATCTGGACATTATCTTTTATGAAAACAGGGTGGTACGCTCTGCGCGTCTGACCATACCACATCCCGATATGCAGAACAGAATATTTGTCCTGGCGCCGCTGGCCCAGATTGTACCGGAGTGGGTACATCCACTGTACCAAAAGACAGTCACACAGCTTTTGGAGGGTCTGCAGGAGAAAGAGATGCCGGGAGAGACCGCAAAAGGATCCTCCGCTGCAGTCTGATGGATGGAAACAAAGCCCCGATTGTATGACCGGTACAATCGGGGCTTCTTTTCTTCTGGTTACTGGTGAGGGGAACGTCCGCTCTATGTCGCCACATTCAATCCACAGGCACAGCCGCTGCTGCGGCCGAAAAAGGCTCTACCTGTACCGGACCGTACAGGGATGTACGGAATACCGGGGTGGGTGTGTCATAGGCGTTAAAATATACATATTGGGAAGTGGCATTGATATTTTCGAATACGCCGGCGGCCACAACCTCTTCCCCGCTGCCATCTATGTTGATCCGTTTCAGGGCCGGCTCTTTGGCATCGCTTTTCTGATAATAAATAATATCGCCGGCCACATTGAAAAAGTCCAGCCGGTCACGGGTCAGGACCGTCGCTTCGCCGCTGGAGAGAGAGTAGCGGCAGAGACAGTAGTCAGAAGAGATATCCATATAGTAGACATAGTCCCCGGAGACGATAGGGCTGTATACATTGCCATGATAAATTGTGGCAACAGCTTCGCTGTTCGTATCCATGGTATACAAATAATGGTCACTGCCGATACCGCCGAAATAGATTCTGCCGTCCTGGATGCTGGCGGGATTGATGGCCTGATTTTCCAGTTCTTTATAATTATCTTTGTCAATATCAATACGGCATAGAGAAGTCCCTGTTTTGGTATTGTAGGACTGGTAAAAGATAGTGTTGTTCCACAGTGCCAGTGTGGGGGCTGGTACCCGCTTTAAACAGGTGGTGGATTTTCCGTTCTTTTTTGCGCGGTAGACCCCGTTGGTGCGGAACATGGAGGAAAACTGGTCGGAAGCAGAAGAGGCTGCCTGATAATAATACAGAAAATTGCCGGCGGCGTTGATCGAATACACCTGGGCATTGGACAGCTTTTTCACATCCGTTTCGTCCGGATTCATAGAGTAAAGGGAATTGTTGTCATAGGCATTGGAAAAATAAACGATCCCTTCGTCTTCACAGAAGAGCCCGCCGTTATTGAGATTGCCGGCTGTATTGCCCGTAGTTCCGGGCGGGTTTTCCGGTACTCTCTTGGAGATGATGGAATAGACAAATAATCCTGCAAAAAGAAGAACGGGGATTGCAGCGATCAGGATATTTCTGAGTATTTTCATGATGTTACCTCCCTGCATAAAAATGATGATCTGGCCTGCTGCCCAGGGAGTGTTTGGGCAAAGAAAGGATGCCCCCTTTCCGGGATATTTTCCCCACCCACACAGCATAACAGCACTCCCCGAACTGTTACCTTTGATTATAGTATGTTTGCAGTGATTTTTCAACAATACTTGCATGGGTAATGGAATTGTTATAAGATAAGAGTGACTGTTCAGGCAGGTCTGCGCTCTTGCTGCAAAGGCCGTAAGCAGGCGGCGTGGAGGGGTGAAATCCCATGGCAGCAGGTGATTTTACGTGGGATTTTGCGGATAACAAGGGAAATGACAGATCCGCCTGTCTGAGACGTTACGGACAAAATGATCATAAACGAAAGGGATAGAAAGATGGACTTGGGTGAGCTCAGACAGGGGATTGATGAGATCGACCGGCAGATAGTGGAATTGTATGAGAAGCGGATGGAGATTTCACGGCAGGTGGCCGAATATAAGATCGGTACCGGCAAAAAGGTATTTGACAGAGTCAGGGAAGAAGAGAAGCTGAAGGCTGTCAGAGCCATGACACACAACGATTTTAACAGTCATGGTGTACAGGAATTGTTCGAACAGATCATGTCCATGAGCCGCAAGCTGCAGTACCAGATGCTGACAGAGCACGGCAGCATGGGCAAGCTGCCGTTTATCGGCCTGGACACACTGCATACGCAAAAGGCCCGCGTGGTTTTTCAGGGGGCGGAGGGCGCCTACTCCCAGGTGGCGATGGAGGCTTATTTCGGGGACAGGGTAAACAGTTTCCATGTCGATACATTCCGGGAGGCCATGAGCGCCATCGACGAGGGCAGCGCGGATTTTGCGGTGCTGCCGATTGAAAATTCAACGGCAGGCATAGTCAGTGAAATATATGATCTGCTGGTGGAATTTGAAAACTATATTGTCGGGGAGCAGATCATCCGAATCGAACACTGTCTGTTGGGGGTAGCAGGGGCAGGAGAAGAGGAGATACAGACCGTGTTTTCCCATCCCCAGTCACTGATGCAGAGTGCCAGATACCTGACGGCCAGAGACTGGAAGCAGATCAGTATGCCCAACAATGCATTTGCTGCCAGAAAAGTGGCAGAGGATGGCGACAGGAGTCAGGCGGCCATTGCGTCGGCACATGCTGCCGGGATTTATGGCCTGGAGATACTGCAACGGGGCATCAACCAGGAAGAAGATAACTGTACCAGATTCATCATTGTGACCAACCAGAAAGTTTTTGAGACTAAGGCCGATAAAGTGAGTATCTGTTTTGAACTGCCTCACAAGAGCGGCTCCCTGTACCACATGCTGTCACACTTTATTTATAATAATCTGAACATGACCAAAATAGAAAGCCGTCCCATCGAAGACCGGAACTGGGAATACCGGTTCTTTATCGACTTTGAGGGTAACCTGGCAGACAGCGCGGTAAAAAATGCCCTGCGCGGCCTGCGGGACGAAGCCAGAAATATGAAAATACTCGGCAACTACAAAACAGACGGGATACTGCGGAACTATAAATAGGGAGGGATAGAAAATGCGGGAACAGGAGCTGATCCTGTACAGAAATCTGACAGGGGCGGATACTTTGCGTGATATGGCGTTTTTGATGGATTACTGTACCGGAGACGGCAAAGGTAAGGGGATGACAGGCTGCAAATGCGAAAAGGAGGATGGCGGTGCACGGGCGTCAGCTCTTTTTTATGACTGTGTTCACCGGCTTTTGGAACTGGCAGGCAGCCATGGTTTTTATGGAAATTTGTGGCACTGTTATCTGGCGGATCTGCTGGCGAATGATGAAAACAGCTACAGCATGGCCTGTGAAGTGACCGGCGCGGTCTGCGGGACCATCAATGATGCGGCTCTGCATGATTTTGAAATCATCAGAGAGTTTTACCGGTATGATTTCACCGCTATGGGCGCAACCTTTACAGGCGGCGCCATTGATCTGCTCCGGGAGTACCGGATCGGGGAGCGAAAGAGCCGGGTATACAATACCCGTATCCGGGACCGTATCTGTGAACTGGCCGTCAGGCTTTCCCGGGCGGAATCCGCAGCGGAGATGAAAGAGATTACCACGGGCTTTTATCAGGAGTACGGGGTGGGAAAATTCGGGCTGCACAAGGCATTTCGCGTCGTCCATGACGGAGACTTGATGGAGATCAGACCGATTCAGAATATTGCCCATGTGAAGCTGGATGATCTGATCGGCTATGAGATACCAAAGAAGAAGCTGATCGAAAATACCGAGGCTTTTGTGGAGGGCAGGCAGGCCAATAACTGCCTTTTGTTTGGAGATGCGGGTACCGGGAAGTCTTCCAGCATCAAGGCCATTGCCAATGCCTACTATGCCCGGGGCCTGCGTATGATAGAAGTATACAAGCATCAGTTTCAGGATCTGGGTGAGATCATGGCCCGGATCAAGCACCGCAGCTACAGATTCATTATCTATATGGACGATCTGAGTTTTGAGGAGTTTGAGACAGAATACAAATATCTGAAGGCAGTTATCGAGGGCGGCCTGGAGAAAAAGCCTGATAATGTGCTGATTTATGCGACTTCCAACAGAAGGCATCTGGTCAGAGAACGCTTCAGTGACAAAGAGGAGCGAAATGATGACCTGCATACCAATGATACCGTGCAGGAGAAGCTGTCGCTGGCATCGAGGTTCGGAGTGACGATTTATTTCGGCTCGCCTGATAAAAAAGAATTCCAGAATATTGTCAGGGGCCTGGCCGCAAGGCAGGGAATCGCGATGCCAGAAGATGAACTTCTGGCACAGGCAAATCAGTGGGAACTGGCCCATGGCGGTCTGTCGGGACGCTGTGCGCAGCAGTTTATTGATTATCTGGCAGGGAAGGGCCGGCAGTGAAGGCGGACCGGACTGTCAGAAAAAAACAGAGGGTGAGGGTTATGAGCGTAAAAACATTTGCAGCCATTGATGTGGGTTCCTATGAACTTTCCATGAAAATCTTTGAGATATCCCCCAAGGAGAAACTCAAAGAGATTGATCATATCAGACACCGGATTGATCTGGGGACAGAGACCTATACGGCCGGAAAACTGAGTCATGAAAAAGTGGATGAGCTCTGCCGCGTACTGTGCGAGTTCGGAGACATTATGAAGTCTTATCGGGTGGCAGATTACCGTGCCTATGGTACCAGTGCAGTGAGAGAGATGGCCAACCGCGAGATCGTACTGGAACAGATCAAGATGCGGACCGGGATACACATTGATATACTGAGCAATTCGGAGCAGCGTTTTCTGGACTATAAATCCATTGCGTCCAGAGGGGAAAGTTTTAACTGGCTGATTTCCAATGGGACGGCCATTATCGACATCGGAGGCGGCAGTATACAGGTATCGCTGTTTGACAAAGATTCGCTGGTGACAACCCAGAACATGCGGCTGGGCATTTTGCTGATCCGGGAGCAGCTGACGAAATTAAAGCTGCGCCATTCCCAGTACGAGGATATCATCGAAGAGATGTCAGGCAGCCAGATCGAAGTGCTGGAGAAGCTGTATCTGAAGGGAAAGAAGATCGACAATATTATCGTGGTGGATGAATATATCTCCAATGCCCTGGGGAAAAAGGACCGCAGATATCTGGAAAATTACATTGACGGAGATACATACCTGAAGTTTATAGAAGAAGTGCGGGAGCGGCCGCTGGCAGAACTGGGAAAGACGCTGCAGATGCCGGAGGAAAGTATTCTTCTTTTGTTTATCTCTTCGATGCTGGTACTGAAATTCCTGCGGACGATGGGAGCGGGGAAATTGTGGATACCCGGTGTGACACTGTGCGACGGCATCGGCTATGAATATGCGGAGAAAAACAAGATCTTGGTGACGACCCATGATTTTGAAAAAGATATCATAGACTGTACACAGAATATCAGCAAGCGTTACATGGGCAGCAAAAAGCGTGGGGAGACACTGGAAAAGATCGCACTGACCATCTTTGACAGTATGAAAAAGATCCATGGACTGAGTAAGCGGGAGCGGCTGCTGCTGCGGCTGGCAGCTCTGTTGCATGACTGCGGCAAATATATTTCCATGACTAACGTGGGGGAAGCCTCTTATGAGATCATTATGTCCACAGAGATCATCGGTATCTCTCATGCGGAACGGGAGATTGTGGCCAATGTGGTCCGATACAATTACCGGGAATTTTCTTATGACAGATATGGCAGGGAGTGTATACCGGACAGACATTCTTATCTGACCGTGGCCAAACTGACGGCGATCCTGCGGGTGGCCACCGGGCTGGACCGCAGCCATAAGGAAAAATTCCGTGATATCACGGCAGCGTTTCGGGACAATCAGCTTGTGCTGACAGTCAATACGACCTATGATATTACATTGGAAAAAGGTCTGTTTTCTTCGAAAGCGGCATTTTTTGAGGAAATATTTGAAATAACACCTGTAATAAAAAGGAAAAGGGGAAGGTAACCATGGCGGAAAAAGAGAAAGACAAAGATAAAAAAGTTGATTTTACCAATCCAAAATATTATACCAACCGGGAACTGAGCTGGATTTTGTTTAATATCCGGGTGCTGAATGAAGCCAGAGATAAAAACAACCCGCTTTTTGAGCGGCTGAAATTTTTAAGCATCACCGCTTCCAATCTGGACGAATTTTTTATGATCCGGGTGGCGTCGCTGAAGGATATGGTGGCAGTCAAATATGATAAACCGGATATCGCGGGGATGACGCCGCAGGAACAGTTAAAGGAACTGGATCAGGCGACGCACGAACTGGTGAATATGCAGTATTCCACCTATACCCGCTCCCTTTTGCCGCTGCTGGAAAAGAGCGGCCTCCATGTGATCCAGGCACATGAAGATCTGACAAAGGCGGAGGCAGAATATGTGGACCGCTATTTCAAGGACAATGTCTATCCGGTGCTGACACCGATGGCGGTGGATTCTTCCAGGCCTTTTCCGCTGATCCGCAATAAATCGCTGAATATCGGTGCGCTGGTGCGAAAGAAAGGAAAAGACAAAGAACTGGAGTTTGCCACAGTCCAGGTGCCAAGCGTCCTGCCCCGTATCGTGGAGATTCCCACCAAGGGAGAGGGCCGGAAGGTGATCCTGCTGGAAGAGATCATCGAAAAAAATATGGAAAAGCTCTTTTTAAGCTATGATATCGTGTGCGCCCATCCATTCCGCATCATGAGAAATGCGGATCTGACGATTGAAGAGGATGAGGCGGCAGATCTGCTCAAAGAGATTGAAAAGCAGCTCAAAAAAAGGCAGTGGGGCAAGGCGATCCGCCTGGAAGTAGAAGCGGGTATCGACAAAAAACTGCTGAAGATCATTGAAAAGGAACTGAATATCAAGGAAGAAGAACTATACCGGATAGCCGGGCCGCTCGATCTGACATTTCTGATGAAGATGTATGGTATGGAAGGTTTTGATCACCTGAAAAAACCGGGCTATACACCGCAGGCAGTGCCGGAGATGGAAGGGGAAGGCAGTATTTTTGACAAGATCCGTCAGGGAGATATCCTGCTTTTCCATCCCTATCAGACCTTTACACCGGTGGTGGATTTTATCAGACAGGCGGCCAGAGATCCCCAGGTGCTGGCCATTAAGCAGACCCTGTATCGTGTCAGCGGCAATTCGCCGATTATCGCGGCACTGGCACAGGCGGCGGAGAATGGCAAACAGGTTTCCGTGCTGGTGGAACTGAAAGCGCGGTTTGATGAGGAAAACAATATCGTCTGGGCAAAGATGCTGGAAAAGGCGGGTTGCCATGTGATCTATGGGCTGGTGGGGCTGAAAACCCACAGCAAGATCACGCTGGTGGTGCGTCAGGAGGAAGAAGGCATTGCCAGATATGTGCATCTGGGCACCGGGAATTATAACGATGCCACGGCTAAGCTGTATACGGATACGGGACTTCTGACCTGCAGCGAGGCCATAGGAGAGGATGCCACAGCGGTGTTTAATATGCTTTCCGGCTATTCGGAGCCGCTGAACTGGAACAAACTGTCACTGGCGCCCTTATGGCTCAAGGACAAATTCCTGACGATGATAGCCAGAGAGACGGAATATGCACGCCGGGGCAGAAAGGCGAAGATCATAGCCAAAGTCAATTCGCTGTGCGACCGGGATATCATTGCCGCTCTCTATGAGGCCAGTACCGCCGGCGTGAAGATCCAGCTGATTATCAGAGGCATCTGCTGTCTGCGCACCGGGATACCGGGAGTCAGCGAGAATATCAAGGTGCGATCCATTGTGGGCAATTTCCTGGAACACAGCCGTATCTTCTATTTTGAGAATGACGGCGAGCCGGAAGTCTATATGGGAAGTGCAGACTGGATGCCCAGAAACCTGGAACGCCGGGTGGAAATCCTGTTCCCCATCGAAAAAGAAGAATTGAAACAGCGCGTCATACACATACTGGATATGCAATTAAAGGATAATGTAAAGGCCAACATACTGACCAAAGATAATATCTATGAAAAAGTGGACGGACGGGGCAAAGAGCGTCTGGATTCTCAGGAAGAGTTCTGCCGGGAGGCTATGGAACAGGCCGCCAGGCATGAGGAAGTCTATGCCAGCCGTACCTTTATCCCGGAGATACCGCTGGAATATACAGGGCCGGAAGAGGAGCAGGAAGAGTAAGGGATGGAAAGAAAACAGAGAGAAAAAAAGCCTGCGCAGGGATGGCAGATCATACTGGCTTCCGCCTCGCCCCGGCGCCGGGAACTACTTGCGCTGATGGGGCTGACCTTTCAGGTGATGCCCAGTGAGAAAGAAGAAATCATAACGGGTGATACACCGCAGGAAATGGTAGAGAATCTGTCCCGGCAGAAAGCGGAGGAAGTAGCGGGGCGGATGATACATGGATCAGAACCGGAGGTGAGAGCGCTTGTGATCGGTTCCGATACCATTGTGGTCTGCGGCGGCAGAGTGATGGGAAAGCCCCGCAGTAAGGAGGATGCTTTTGCCATGCTGCGCAGCCTGCAGGGAAGCGTGCATGATGTGTATACAGGTGTTACCATTGCCAGAGTGGAAGATAATAAAATAACATACGATACATTTTCGCGAAAGGCTTCCGTCACCGTACATGAGATGGATGACGAAGAGATTAGGGATTATATTGCAAAGGGAGAGTCCATGGACAAGGCGGGCGCCTATGGGATTCAGGGCAGTTTCGCCATGTTTGTCGAGGAAATACAGGGGGAATACAATACGGTATTGGGACTTCCGGTGGCGGCACTGTATCAGGAACTGAAGAAAGTGACAGGAGTATGCATATGAAAAAAGCGGTTGTTTTTGACTTGGACGGCACTTTGTCCGATTCCCTTGTATCGATTGCCTATTGTGCCAATCGGGCTCTGGAGGCCTTTGGACTAATGCCCTTTGAGACAGACCGGTACAAATATTTTGTCGGAGACGGGGCGGCGGAGCTGATCCGGCGCACGCTGCGCAGTCAGGAGACGGAGCGCATGGATCTGTATGAGCAGGTGAAGGCGGAATATGACAGATTGTTTGCCGTGGACTGTATGTATCAGGTAAAACCCTATGAAGGGATTCCTGAATTGCTCAGGACATTGCAGGAAAGAGAGATCAGAATCACGGTCCTGTCCAACAAACCTCATCCAAACACATGTAAGGTCATTCATGATCTGTTCGGGGATGATCTGTTTGATGTGGTACAGGGACAGACACCGGAAATCAATAAGAAACCCAGTCCTGACGGGGTGTTTCTGATCAGCAGGAAGCTGGATATTCCGGTGTCTGAGATGCTCTATGTAGGAGATACCAACACAGATATGCAGACAGGAAAGAATGCGGGCGCCTTTACGGTGGGGGTTTTATGGGGCTTTCGCGACCGCGCAGAGCTGGAAGAAAACCATGCGGATGCCATCATTGCCCACCCCCTGGAATTACCTGCCTGGCTGTGAAAGGGAGCCGGTAGTTTATCCTTAATTACAGAGTAAAAGAAAGGAGAAGAGAGGATATGCAGTTTGATGATGTAGTATTGCAATGTTTTCTGAAGCACCAGCTTCAGCTTTTCCCGGAAGCGGTGGCGGAAAATCTGGAAGAGGCGGAGCACTTTCTGGAAGAGTGTATGGCCGTGGTGGTGGATTCTCCGCAGGAGGTGCTGGATTACTTTGAGGCGGAAGGGATTGACATGGACGGCGCCGATGTGGATTCCCTTCTGGAGGCCGATGAAGTGTTTGAAGTGGGCGATGGCAGATATCTGATCGTGGAAGGGTAAAGATGCTGCTGCAGACTGTTTTTGAGAGGGGAGCTGGTTGCTCCCCTTTTGTTTGGCGAAAGGGGAACCGACGCAACGGCCCGTCCGTTCACAGGTCAAAAAAATCTTCCAGAAAAGGGACCAGTCCGTCGTGGTTGTTATCGCGCAGTGTGACGGCGTCTGCGGCGGCTCTGGCACCCGCTGAGCCGTTGCACATGGCGATGCCCAGCCCGGCGGCTTCCAGCATGGAAATATCATTGTCCTGGTCTCCGGCCGACATGGTATGGGAGAGGGGGATTTGCAAATGGTCTGCCAGCCGTTTCAGGGCGGTGCCTTTGCCGGCGGCGGCAGGGAACATTTCCAGCAGCCTGTCAGTGGAGCAGATCAGTGATACATGTCCGCGGGCCCAGGGGAGAAGGGAGTCGCGCAGGGCTTCCACGTGCGCACGGCCCTTTAGACTGATGGCCAGGCACTTAAAGGGCGGCTGATCGAGAACATCTGTTATGTGATCGGAGAGGATGACAGGAAGATGGATGGTGCGGCGGTAAAATTCCAGTTCCGGGGTATTTTGCCGGGCGACAATGGCTTTGTCGGTATAGGCATGGCAATGGATACCGGCCTGACTGGCGGCTTCCAGCAGATATGTTGTCTCTTCCATGGTCAGGCGGATCTCGGAGATCCGCTTTCCTGTCTCTGCGCTGACGATCAGCCCGCCGTTATTGGCTATGTAGTATAGTCCCCGGTCCGGGATGGGCAGGAGACTGCGGGCTTCTATCATACTGTCCAGAGGACGGCCGGAAGTAAGGGCGATGTAATGTCCGGCTGCCGTCAGTTTTTCCACCGCCTTTACGGTCGCCTCCGTCATTGTCTTTTCCCTTGTCAGAAGGGTTTCATCCAGATCTGTAAAAAAAATCTTTTTTTCCATCGTTTTTTCTCCCTAGTTGCATACAGGAATCCGTTCAGACAGAGCGGAGGAACCAGGCGGCTGCGTTTGTGCGACCGGACGTTTCCGGCAGTGGATATCGGCTACTGCCTGTTTTTTTTTGAAAGGCGTACAGATCATCCAAAATATGATCAGGCACATGCAGGCTACCTTTTCCGGTTCCCAGTTCGATGTCCGGTTTGTTGGAGCCATGAAAGTCCGAACCGCCGGTGATCAGCAGACCATACTGGCGGGCAAGGCTTTTCATATGCATTTCTTCACCGGGCGTGTAGGTGGAGTAAAGGGCTTCGATGCCTGCCAGCCCTTCCCGCGCCAGGGCTGCGGTCAGGTGATCCAGTTCGGTTTCGCTCATACCGTAAAGGGGCGGATGCGCGAGCACCGGGACACCGCCGGCATCCCGGATCAGGCGGACAGCCTGAATCGGGGTTACTTTTTCGCGGGGAACGAAACAGGGGGCCTGTTCACCGAGATAGCGCCGGAAGGCCTCGGGCATATCGCTGACACATCCCTGTTCCAACAGATATCTTGCATAGTGGGCTCTGGTAATGACAGAGCCGGGAAATGTTTCTTTCAGTTTGTCATAAGTGATATCAATGTGGGCATATGCCTGGATTTTCTGGCACATTCTTTGATTGCGCTGTTCCCGGGAGGCCACAAAACCGGCCAGTGCGGATAAAAAAACAGGCGCTTTATAATCAATGGCCAGGCCCAGCACATGGATATCATGTTGCTGATAACAGGTCGAAAATTCAATGCCGGGGATCACAGTAACCGGCTGTCCCTTGGCGGCCCGGATCGCTTCGTCCAACCCGTCTGCCGTATCATGGTCCGTGAGGGCAAAGGCAGTCAGCCCCTTCTCCAGAGCCAGGGATACCAGGCCCGCGGGGGAGCAGGTGCCGTCGGATTTATGGGAATGTACATGCAGATCTATCATATCGCTACCAGCCTTTAATTCTCGTCGTCTTCCTTGTTTGCCGTGTATACGGTACGTTTTCTGGCCATTTCGTCCTGCTCCAGATATTCGTCGTAGGTGGTGATCTTGTCGATCAGCGTGCCGTCTTCGAGAATTTCCATGATGCGGTTGGCCGTGGTCTGGACAAACTGGTGGTCATGGCAGGAGAACAGAGCCACGCCGGGGAATTTAATCAGGCCGTTGTTAAGCGCGGTGATGGATTCCATATCCAGATGGTTGGTCGGCTCGTCCAGCATCAGACAGTTTGCGCCGGAGATCATCATTTTGGAGAGCAGACAGCGTACTTTCTCACCGCCGGAGAGCACTTTGACTTTTTTCACCCCATCTTCCCCGGCAAAGAGCATACGACCGAGAAAACCGCGGACATAAGTGACATCTTTGATCGCCGAATAGCCGGTCAGCCAGTCGGCGATGGTGAGATCATTGTTAAATTCTTCCGTACTGTCCTTGGGAAAATATGCCTGCGAGGTGGTGACACCCCATTTATAGGTGCCTTCATCGGGCTCTATTTCACCGATCAGTATGCGAAAGAGAGTGGTCTTAGCCAGTTCGTTGCTGCCGACAAAGGCAACTTTATCATTGTGTCCGAGGATGAAAGAGATGTTATCGAGTATTTTCACCCCGTCTATGGTCTTGGAGATGCCTTCTACGGTCAGGACTTCGTTGCCGATTTCACGGTCCGGGCGAAAGTCAATATAAGGATATTTCCGGCTGGAAGGTTTGATTTCATCCAGTTCGATTTTTTCCAGTGCCCGCTTCCGGGAAGTCGCCTGTTTGGATTTGGAAGCGTTGGCGGAGAAACGGGAGATAAATTCCTGTAATTCTTTGATCTTTTCTTCTTTCTTTTTGTTGGCTTCTTTCATCTGTTTGATCAGAAGCTGGCTGGACTCATACCAGAAATCATAGTTTCCGGCATAGAGCTGTATCTTGCCATAGTCGATATCGGCGGTGTGAGTACACACCTTGTTCAGAAAATAGCGGTCATGTGAGACAACAATCACTGTATTTTCAAAGTTAATCAGAAATTCTTCCAGCCAGGCGATGGCGTCAAGGTCCAGGTGGTTGGTCGGCTCATCCAGCAGGAGAATATCCGGGTTACCAAACAGGGCGCGGGCCAGCAGTACCTTGACCTTTTCACTGCCGTCCAGGTCTTTCATGATAGTATAATGATACTGGGTATCAATTCCCAGACCATTTAGCAGCATGGCGGCTCCGGATTCTGCTTCCCAGCCATCCATTTCCGCAAATTCCGCTTCCAGTTCGCTGGCACGGATACCGTCCTCATCGGTAAAATCTTCTTTGGCATAGATGGCATCCTTTTCCTTCATGATCTGGTAAAGCCGTTCATTGCCCATAATGACCACATCCATCACCGGATATTCGTCATATTTGAAATGATCCTGTTCCAGCACAGAGAGACGCTGTCCGGGTGTCATGGCGATATCGCCCTTTGTCGTCTCCAGTTGTCCGGAAAGGATCTTCAGAAATGTGGATTTTCCTGCACCGTTGGCACCGATCAGGCCATAGCAGTTACCTTCCGTAAATTTGATGTTTACATCCTCAAATAATGCTTTTTTTCCTACTCTGTATGTTACATTGTTCGCACTGATCATGTTTTGATTTAAACCTTTCCTGTTCCATAAATTTCACAGCTACTCATCTTTTCCTATTTTACAGAAAATACAGGATTTTGCAAGGAAAATATGATATACTTCTATAAAAAAGAAAAGGAGACAGTGCGTATGAGTAATCAGGTCATCGTGATCAGCCGACAGTTTGGCAGCGGCGGGAGGAAAATAGGCAAGACATTATCGGACAGGCTGCAGATCCCCTATTATGATATGGCATTGATCGAAATGGCTTCCAAACGCAGTGAGGCCGACTATGCGTCGCTGCTGGAAGTGGATGAGAAAAAGATTAACCGTAAGTGGTATGAGTTTACGATGGAAGTGGGGCTTGAATATCGGATCGGAAAGACACCCATGAATGAGGAGTTGTTCAGCCTGCAGGCGGAGATCATCAAGGATCTGGCCGGGCAGAGTCCTTGCATTATAATAGGAAGAGGGGCGGATTATATCCTGCGGGAGAACCGGCGTATGCTCAGTGTATTTATCTTTGCGGATATGCAGACAAAGCTGGATGTGGTGAGCCGCCACTATAATCTGTCCAGAGAAGAAGCGGCGGCCATGATCCGCAGGACGGATAAGCAGCGCAGCGTCTACTATAATTACTACACGGAATATAAGTGGGGTGATATCAATAACTATGATGTGGCACTGGACCGGGGCCGCCTGGGAATCGAGAAATGTGTGGATGTGCTGGAGTTACTGTATCAGTCGCTTTGATGAGGGAGAAGCTGACTGGCAGTGCCCGGTTTCCTTCTGGACAAATTTCCTAAAAACCGATATAATGAAAATGTCTTTCCGGCAGGATAAAAAGGCCGGAAAATCTAAGGGATGCGAGGTACATTTTTATGGGATATGGAACGATGCCTCTGGAGAAGAGGCTGAAGGAAAACATCAGGAATTACAGGCTTGCCAATCTCTATAAAATAGAAGAGCTGCTGAGTCAGATGCGGCTTTTGCATGAGTTGACAGGGATCAAAATACTGTTGACCGAGCGGCATGGGGAGAAGATGGCAGCCGTAGGGAATTTTGCGGATTTTACGCCTGATGTGGTCGGTGAGCCGGGGCGGAAGCTGCGGGTGGCTAACCGCACGGTAGGTCATGTGTATAAACGGGAGGAAGATGTGGCGCCGGAAAAAAAGGAGATGGCAGCGGCGTTTCTGGAGACTCTGGTGGATATGTGGGAGCGGCTGGGAGAAGAGGTTTATGCCAACCGGGAGAGCGCCGTGTACATTGATGAGATCGAGTTTTCGATGGAGGAGGCCCATCGGGCGAAACATGGAGAAAAAAATGATATCCTGACCGGTGTTTTGAACAGGGCTTATTTTAAAGAGCGGATGAAATCCCTGGACGAATCGGAGGTCGTTCCGGTGGCGGCGGTGGAGGCCAATATCAATGACTGGAAATTTGCCAATGATCACTATGGAGACGAGGAGAGTGACCGGCTCATTCAGATCGTGGCGCGGATTTTGCAGGAGGAAGCCGGAGAAGAATACATAGTGGGCCGTGTGGACGGCGATGTATTTCACATAGCGATCCCTCTGCCTGAGGAAGGTGAGGCAGAAGGGTATATGGAACGGATACAGGGCAGATGCAGAGACTATGTGGATACGAAACTGACACCCTCCGTTGCGGTGGGTCTGATGTATAAGAGCAATGTGGAAGAGGCCCTGGAAGATGTGTTTGCGGAAGCGGAATACAAAATGTTTGAAAACAAATTTGAGATGAAACAGGATCAGACTTATCAGACGAGACTGCGCAGGAATTTCCGGTAACGATTTTGGATCAGTTCCCCTTTCATGGCGTATGGCCGATCAAAATGCTTGACAATCATACTTAACATGATATGATTGTATGGTATAAATCCGGAAACGGAAAGAAAGGGGATTATGAAAAACTATGAAAAAAAGAATTCTGGCACTGTTTCTGGCAGGCGTGTTGTCATTGGCGGTGACTGCCTGCGGCGGTAAGGACAGCGGCGCGGAGACAGCAGATGCACCGGCTGCAGATGCGGCGGTTGCGGAGGATGTACAGGCAGAGCAAGAAGCAGAGACTGAGGCAGAAGAGACGGAAGCGGCAGAAGAGGTGGATGCCTTTGCTGCAGCGCTGGAAAATGCGAGAGCCATCGAGAGCATGGAAATGCAGATGGTGATGGATATGGCGATGGAAGCAAGCAAGGACGGTGAGGTGCAGCCTTTTGTTTCGATTATTACAATGGATATGACCTGCTTCAGCGATCCGTGGAAGATCAAAATGGATATGAGTGTGGATGCCGGGGAAGCGGGAAGCATGGATAATATGATGTCTGTCTACGGCGAAGTCGCAGAAGACGGTACGGCTACCATGTATCTGCATGACGGTGAGAGTGACATGTGGCAAAGTCAGGTAGTGGGTACCGCAGATCTGGAACAGTATGATGCCAGTCTGAATATGCTCGCTTTTATTGATACCGGTGCTTCTTATGAGCTGGAAGGTATGGAAGAAGTGAATGGAGCCAATGCCTATAAGTATGCACATACCATGAGCGGTGAAGAGGCTAAGGAGGCGATTCTTGCTTCCGGCGCGCTGGATTCTCTGACTTCTGCAGGTATGGATTCGGCTCAGGTGGAAGCGGAGCTGGGTGATGTGGGAGATCTGACAGAATATGTATGGATCGACGAGGCAAGCCTGTATCCTGTGAAATACGAGATGGATATGACGGAACCGATAGACAAACTGCTATCCGGTGTCATCAAGAGCATGGGTGAGGAAGCAGAAGGCGTGGAAATGAAAATTCCGAGGCTGGTAATGACGATGAACTGTTCTAATTTCAACAGCGCAGAGGACTTTACGATTCCCGAAGAGGCAAAAAACAGTTAAGTGACATAAGAAGACCTGACCTTACAACCGGCAGTCTGTGAGAGGACTGCCGGTTGTTTGTCTTGTTACGAAAAATGTGTACACAACAGGTTTTACATTCTGCCAGGCAAGCCGGTCACGATCTCAGAAAGGATCAACGGATTCGCATCACCAAAAATATAAAATAAGTATAAAATCGCCAGTTAGTGGAAAAATTAAGAAAAAGAGAGAAATCATGAGATAAACACATAAAATAAAGAGTAAATAAGAGTATAGGAGTGATAAGTCGAGTTGCATAACCGAGAGTAAGAAACTAATATATGGATAGTTCTTAGCACTCAACCAAAGTGAGTGCTAATAAATAAGACAGATAACAGCGAATTATAAAGGAGGCAGTCTACATGAAATTAGTACCATTGGGTGACAGAGTCGTATTAAAACAGTTGGAAGCAGAAGAAACAACCAAATCCGGTATCGTTCTTCCGGGCCAGAGCAAGGAGAAACCGCAGCAGGCAGAAGTGATCGCAGTCGGCCCTGGCGGAATGGTGGATGGCAAAGAAGTGAAGATGGAAGTGAAAGTCGGCGATCAGGTCATCTATTCCAAATATGCAGGCACAGATGTGAAGCTGGAAGAAGAGGAACTGATTATCGTAAGACAGAGTGATATTCTGGCAGTGATTCAGTAATAGAAGAAAAAATCAGCAAAAATAATTTAGGAGATGACGATTATGGCAAAGGAAATTAAATTTGGGGCAGAAGCCCGCGCAGCTCTGGAAACCGGTGTCAATAAACTGGCAGATACGGTACGTGTGACACTGGGACCGAAAGGAAGAAACGTAGTACTGGATAAATCTTACGGCGCACCGCTGATCACCAACGATGGTGTTACCATTGCAAAAGAGATCGAGCTGGAAGACGCGTTTGAAAATATGGGTGCACAGCTTGTAAAAGAAGTGGCAACCAAGACAAATGATGTGGCTGGTGATGGTACAACAACCGCTACCGTACTTGCCCAGGCGATGGTAAACGCAGGGATCAAGAATCTGGCAGCAGGCGCTAACCCGATCATCCTCAGAAAAGGGATGAAGAAAGCGACAGACTGTGCAGTGGAAGCCATCGAAAAGATGAGCGCAAAAGTCAGCGGCAAAGAGCAGTTTGCAAGAGTAGCTGCAGTTTCCTCCGGAGACGAGGAAGTAGGTAATATGGTTGCTGATGCGATGGAAAAGGTGACAGGCGACGGCGTTATCACCATCGAAGAGAGCAAGACCATGAAGACAGAACTGGATCTGGTAGAAGGTATGCAGTTCGACAGAGGTTATATTTCCGCTTATATGGCAACGGATATGGATAAGATGGAAGCAAATCTGGATGATCCCTATATCCTGATCACTGACAAGAAGATCAGCAACATCCAGGAAATCCTTCCGATGCTGGAGCAGATCGTTCAGTCCGGGGCAAAACTGCTGATTATCGCCGAGGATGTGGAAGGTGAGGCACTGACCACACTGATCGTGAACAAGCTGCGCGGTACATTCAATGTAGTGGCTGTCAAAGCGCCTGGCTATGGCGATAGAAGAAAAGCCATGCTGGAAGATATCGCGATCCTTACAGGCGGCAAGGTAATCTCCGATGAACTGGGTCTGGATCTGAAAGAAGCAACACTGGAAGATCTGGGACGTGCAAAATCCGTCAAAGTACAGAAAGAGAATACTGTTATCGTAGACGGTGCAGGTAACAAGGACGAGATTCAGGCAAGAATCTCTCAGATCAAGAGACAGGTGGAAGAAACCACTTCTGATTTTGACAAGGAAAAACTGCAGGAGAGACTTGCAAAGCTGGCAGGCGGCGTGGCAGTAATCCGTGTGGGTGCCGCTACAGAGACCGAGATGAAAGAAGCAAAACTGCGTATGGAAGATGCGCTGAATGCGACAAGAGCGGCAGCGGAAGAAGGTATCATCTCCGGCGGCGGTTCCGCTTATATCCATGCGGCAAAAGAAGTTGAGAAACTCGCTGATACACTGGAAGGCGATGAGAAGACAGGTGCAAACATTGTCCTCAAGGCTCTGGAATCTCCGCTCTACCATATCGTGGCCAATGCAGGTATGGAAGGCAGCGTGATCATCAACAAAGTAAAAGAATCCCAGGTGGGTATCGGTTTCGATGCGCTCAAAGGTGAATATGTGGATATGGTGGCAACCGGTATCCTTGATCCTGCCAAAGTGACAAGAAGCGCACTGCAGAATGCAACAAGCGTTGCTTCCACTCTGCTGACAACAGAATCCGTAGTAGCCAATATCAAAGAAGAGACACCTGCAATGCCTGCAGGCGGCGGTATGGGCGGAATGATGTAAGATCCGCGGACTGGCCGTGCCTGCTAGCAGGTAGGGAAAACGGCCTTCGATCCGGGCGCAATCATAGAAAAAAGAGAATAAAAGGTACAGCATCCTGGGATACAGGGGCTGTGCCTTTTGTTGTAGTAGTCGCGAAATGCCGGGACGGATAAAAGCAGCCCGAACTTGCACCTTTCCGGTATAAAGTATATAATAGCTGTGAATACTTTGAAAAATATCCTGTAACAACAGGGAGGTGTAGGATGAAACTGAAAAAAGCAATATGCATGATGTTATCTTCTGTTCTGTTTTCCTGCAGCGCACTTACTGCGTTGGCGGCGCCTGTAAAGGAATTGCCACAGAGCAAACTGCCCGCAAGTGAAAGACGGGAGCCGGTGGGAGAAGGCACTGCCGCGTCGCAGGTGACAGAGCGGGCAGGGACGGAAGAAGAAGCGGTCCTGCGCAACACGGTTTTTACCACATCCGAAATGATGCGGCAGATGATGGGGAAGGACGATTCTTCCTGGTCCGTCTTTTATCTGCCGGAGGTGGAACAGATCTACTGGAATTTCAGTGCGGACGGGGAGCAGGAAAAGCGGGAACTGTCGATGAATCTTGTAAGCAATGCCTATCAGAATCTGGAGATGTTTCTGGATAACGGGTATCTGCTGGATTATCAGGAACTGGAGGCTTATGCGGCAGACTATCTGGTGAGAAAGGGAGAGGCGGATACTTATTACCAGATCCTGACCGACTGTCTGAAAAATCCATATTTGTTGCATAAACCGCAGGCAGAAGTGACAGATACTACATATAATGGAAGAGACTATTCTTCTGTGTTTGATCCGGACTATTACTACGATAACAATCCAGATCTGCAGGTGTCCATCGGGTTCAATCCGCCTGAGTTGCTGCGGCATTTTGTGGAAAAGGGAATTATTGAGGGCAGGAAAGGCAACGCCGAATTTGATCTGGATACGTATATTGCTTATACAGATGGACAGATCCTGCTTGGCATGGCGGGTGCCCAGGCGCCGGGCGCGGCTCCCAGTGTGGCAAAATACAGTTACAGCAGGGCTAATTATTACGGAAAGCTGTTGGGACATTATGAATATGCTGTCTTGACAGCGGAAGAAAATGAAGCAGACTGGTAGCCATGTTGACCTCTTGTGTGTTATACTGTGAAAGTCCCAAAAAGGGAGGGGCTTTGCGGAAAAACGGATAAAAGACGGGCTGTAAGCAGCTGTCTGCCGGCGGGGGAAGGCGGCAGATCATAGCAGGTCTGAGAAAGGGTGTTAATAAAATGAAAAAATTGGAAGAATATGTGAGAAGTATACCGGATTTCCCGGAAGAGGGGATTATCTTCCGGGATGTGACAAGTGTTCTGCAGGATGCGGAAGGACTCCGCCTTGCCATTGACACGATGCAGGAAAAGATCAATGATCTTTCTTATGATGTGGTTGTGGGGCCGGAATCCAGAGGCTTTATTTTCGGCATGCCCATTGCCTACAATAACAGAAAGCCTTTCGTGCTGATCCGCAAGAAAGGGAAACTTCCCTGTGAGACAGTTTCCATGGATTATGATCTGGAATACGGGAAAGCTACCATAGAGATGCACAAAGATTCCATTCAGCGGGGACAGAAGGTGCTGATTGTGGATGATCTGATCGCCACCGGTGGCACGACGGAAGCGATGATCCGGCTGATTGAATCGCTGGGCGGCGAAGTAGTGGGAATCGTCGTACTGATGGAACTGGCCGGCCTGGAGGGCAGGAAACGGATTGCGGATTACAGGCTGGAAGCGGCCATTACATATGAGGGTAAATAAGTAATACCTGGTAATCGTCCGGGGCTGTATCGGCGGCGGACGGTTACCAAACTTCTAAAAATAAATGTGGGCTGGTGACTGGATATGACAGAAGAGAAAAAAGAAAGCGTATTTGACGATGGAAGAATTGAATCAATAGCTGAGTTCCAGAGTCCTGAGACCCTGTATCAGGATTTGGTCTCCCATGTCAGGAAATATCATCCTTCCGACGACATTTCCATGATCCAAAAGGCTTATGATACTGCTTATGAAGCCCACAAAGATCAGGTACGGAAATCGGGTGAACCATACATTATCCATCCCCTTTGCGTGGCGATTATACTGGCGGGACTGGAACTGGATAAGGAGACGATCGTGGCGGGCCTTCTGCACGATGTGGTGGAAGATACCATCATGACGGAGGAGGAGATCACGGCGCAGTTCGGTGCGGATGTGGCACTGCTGGTGGACGGTGTGACGAAGCTGCAGCAGTTGCAGCTTTCCGGCAGCACGCAGTCACAGTCAGGTGACAGCGACCGGATGGAGATGCAGGCAGAGAACCTGCGCAAGATGTTCTTTGCCATGGCGAAGGATATCCGTGTCATTATGATCAAGCTGGCGGACCGGCTGCACAATATGCGTACGCTGAAGCATATGCCGGCGCAGAAGCAACAGCGCATTGCCAGGGAGACGATGGACATCTATGCACCGATCGCACAGCGTCTGGGTATTTCCCGTATTAAGATAGAACTCGATGATCTTTCTCTGAAGTATCTGGAGCCGGAAGTCTATTATGATCTTGTGGATAAGATCGCGATCCGTAAGAGTGTCAGAGAACGATATATCCAGTCTATTGTGGATGAAGTGGGTGAGCATATTCATCATGCGGGCATCCGGGCCAAGATAGATGGCCGGATCAAGCATTTTTTCAGTATCTATAAGAAAATGAAAAACCAGGATAAGACATTGGATCAGATTTACGATCTGTTTGCGGTGCGGATCATTGTGGATACGGTGAAGGACTGTTATGCAGCGCTTGGTGTGATCCATGAAATGTATAAACCCATTCCGGGACGTTTCAAGGATTATATTGCCATGCCCAAGGAAAATATGTATCAGTCTCTGCACACCACGCTGATCGGCAGTTCCGGGCAGCCTTTTGAGGTGCAGATTCGTACGTATGAGATGCACAAGGCGGCGGAGTACGGTATCGCGGCCCACTGGAAATATAAGGAGGCTTCTGACGGCAAGAAAGTCAATGCGCAGGAAGAAGAAAAGCTGGTGTGGCTGCGTCAGATACTGGAATGGCAAAAAGACACGGACAACAAAGAGTTTTTAAAACTGCTCAAAAGTGATCTGGATCTGTTTTCTGACAATGTCTATTGCTTTACCCCTACCGGAGATGTCAAAAATATGCCGGCAGGTTCCACGACGGTTGACTTTGCCTATGCCATTCACAGTGCCGTGGGCAATAAGATGATCGGGGCCAGAGTCAACGGCAAGCTGGTGACGATTGATTATGAGATTAAAAACGGCGACAGGATTGAGATACTGACCTCGCAAAATTCAAAGGGCCCCAGTCGTGACTGGCTGAATCTGGTCAAGAGTACGCAGGCCAAGAGTAAGATCAACCAGTGGTTTAAAAATGAACTCAAAGAAGACAACATCATCAAGGGAAAAGAGATGCTGCTGGCTTATTGCAAGGCAAAGTCCGTGGATACGGCGCAGATACTCCGCCAGCCCTATATGGATTATGTCATGCGTAAATATGGGTTCCGGGACTGGGATTCCGTGCTCGCCGCAGTGGGGCATGGCGGTCTTAAAGAGGGCCAGATCGTCAATAAGATGCAGGAACTTTTTGACCGGGAACATAAAAAGGAGCTGACCGACGAAGAAGTGCTGGCGACGGTAACAGCCAGCAGCCATACGAAGAAGATGAAGCCCAGATCTTCCAGCGGAATCGTGGTGAAGGGAATCAATGATGTGGCGGTACGCTTTTCCAAATGCTGTTCACCGGTGCCGGGAGATGATATCGTGGGATTCGTGACAAGAGGCAGGGGGGTATCCATCCACCGTACGGACTGCGTGAATATTATCAACCTCTCAGAGATGGAACGGGTCCGTCTGATTGATGCAGACTGGCAGGTCTCCGACAAAGCGGTGGAAGGGGAACGGTATCTGGCAGAGATAAATATTTATGCCAATAACAGAAACGGTCTGCTGGCGGATGTTTCCAGAGCCCTGACGGAGAAGAATGTGGATATCCTTTCCCTGAATACGAGGGTAAGCAAACAGGGGATAGCTACCATGGTGGTGGCTTTTGAAATCAGCAGCCGGGGAGAATTGCAGCGTATCATAGACAAGATCAGAGCGATAGAGAGTATCATAGATATTGAAAGGACGACAGGATAATATGGCAGATTTAAAAATCGGGCGTCTTATGATGGGTGTTTGTCAGACAAATTGTTATTTTATATATGAAGAGGGAAAAAGCGAGGTAATCTTTATTGATCCTGCGGATCAGGGTGCCTATATTTATGACGCTCTGAAGCAGCGGGGGTTTACGGTGGCAGGCATTTTGCTGACACACGGGCACTTTGACCATATATGGGGACTGGAGAAGCTGCGGGAGGAGAGCGGTGCGCCGGTCTATGCCTGGGAGCGGGAGAAGACACTGCTGGGTGATACCAGGCTCAATGTCTCGGCAGGAGCCGGCAGGGCCTGCAGTGTAAAAGCGGATGTGTATGGGAAAGACGGGGAAGAGATTACCATAGCCGGTATCACCTGCAGGCTGATCGGGACACCGGGCCATACAGAAGGGAGCTGCTGCTATTACTTTCCGCAGGGCGGCTTTCTGGTCAGCGGGGATACGCTGTTTGCCGATTCCGTGGGAAGGACTGATCTGCCTACCGGAGATATGGGTGAGCTTGTCCGCTCTGTCAAAGAGAAGCTCTTTTCTCTGCCGGATGAGACGAAGGTATATCCGGGGCATGGTGAGGCAACAGAGATCGGATATGAGAAGAAATACAATCCCTTCTGTGCATAGGGACAAAGGAGTGGCAGTCGGCCAGATTCGCCGAAGCAGCGGCAAGGGAGAGCGGAAATGATAGCGGTTATATTGAACGAAACAGGATACGAATATGATATCCATTCCCTGGTCAAAGCCTTTTATCCCACATCGGAGGTCAAGGTTTTTGTGGAAGGGGAAAAAGATATCGGATCTGACAGGGGACTCCCCCAGATCAGACTGACAAGGAGCAGGGAAGCGATCACACTGCTCCTTTCCGAATGTAAGGGAGAGGACGGGGCGTGGTTACCAGTGGCGGAAAAAACGGCGCCATTGGGGCCGGATGCAGATAAGATCCGGGTGAAAAATGTGTTAAAGCAGCTGATTTATGAGATCTTATCCTCTTATACGGGAAAAAGTCTGCCCTGGGGGACGCTTACCGGTATCCGGCCGACGAAGATTGCCATGGACATGTTAGAACAGGGGAAGGCAAAAGAGGAAATTTTCCGGCAGATGCAGGAAACCTATTATCTCAGCGATGAAAAAGGCAGGCTTTGCCTGGACATTGCTGAGAGGGAGCGGGAACTGCTGTCACGTATCCATTACAGAGACGGCTACAGTCTGTATCTTGGTATTCCGTTCTGCCCCACGACCTGTCTGTACTGTTCTTTTACCTCTTGCTCCATCGGGGCATGGAGGGACCGGGTGGCGGATTATCTGGCAGCGCTGGAACGGGAGATCTGTGATACGGCGGCGGCGTTTCAGGGAAAAGTCCTGGACAGTGTATACATAGGCGGCGGAACGCCGACGACACTGAGCCCGGCGCAGTTGGAATGGCTGCTGGATAAGCTGCATCGGTATTTTCCGTTTGGCAGTGTACAGGAATTTACCGTCGAAGCGGGGCGTGCAGACAGCATTACGCAGGAAAAGCTACAGGTATTAAAAGCGTGTGGGGTGACCCGCATCTCTGTCAATCCTCAGACAATGCGGGAAGAAACCCTGCGGCTGATCGGCAGAAAGCATACACCGGAGCAGGTGGCAGATGCCTTTCATCTGGCCAGGGCCTGCGGTTTTGATAATATCAATATGGATCTGATCCTGGGACTGCCGGGCGAGACGGGAGCGGATGTCCGCTATACGACAGAGGCAGTCAGGGCTTTGGGGCCGGACAGTCTGACTGTTCATTCGCTGGCGGTAAAGCGGGCCTCGGCGCTGAGCAGATGGATTGCAGAAAACGGTCTGCAGACGATCCACAATACGGATGCTATGATGGAGATCGCTTCGGCAGCGGCTGCTTCCATGGGTATGCAGCCTTATTATCTGTACCGCCAGAAGAACATGGCCGGGAATTTTGAAAATGTCGGTTATGCCAGGCCCGGCTGCTATGGTATCTATAACATCCTGATGATGGAGGAGAAACAGTCTATCGCGGCATTGGGCGCTGGTTCGATCAGTAAACGGGTGTACCCGGACGGACGGATTGAGCGGTGCGAAAATGTCAAAGATGTGGCTTCTTTTATAGAAAGAATCGACGAGATGATTGAGAGGAAACGGAAACTTTTTGCGGAGTAAAAAGGGATTTTGGCTGTGGACCAGAACAGGGGCAGATGTGGCTTTTATGAGCCATGTCTGCCCCTGCGGTTTTTATAAACAAAAAAAGGCAAGGGGTGTCACATTTTTGTGCTGCCATGTGTTTTATTAGTAAAGACCATAGCTTAAAAAGAAAAAGCGGAAGAAAAAACGGGGCAGCCGAAGGCGGTGAGATGTTGGAAAAAAGGAGGAACAGCCCGGATCAGAGTGTGGATGAGGTTTTTCAGGCGTATGGAAATATGCTTTACCGGATTGCCTTTGTGATGATGAAAATCGCTTTTGACGCCGAGGATGTTGTACAGGATACATTGATTAAATATATGGAGCAAGCGGAAAAAGGGAAAGCGTTTGAGACAGAGGGACAGCGAAAGGCATGGCTGATCCGGGTGGATATCAACCTCTGTAAAAACAGGCTGCGCTTTTATAAAAATCATCCGAAGATCGGGATAGAGCAACTATCCTGGTATTATGAGGAGGAAGAGGATATCCGGCTGATGGACAGCCTTATGCTTCTTCCGTTTCAGTACAGGGAAGTTTTGCTGTTACATTATGTGGAAGGGTATCAGGGAAAGGAGATTGCCAGGATGCTCAAACTTACCGAATCTGCGGTGAGAAAACGTCTGGAGAGAGGACGCAGAAAGCTGCGGGGCATATTAGAGGGCGCGGATTAGCAGGGAAGAGAAGGCGCTAAGGAGGGAAAGAATCTCATGGAACAAAGAGCGTGGAACGGAAAAGAAACGGCAAGAGATAAATGCGGTGTCCTGGAGGAGGGTGCAGAGAGCCGTCTGCGGGCCGCGGCCCACAGGCTCGTGCCTGATCAAGCGGCAGTGAAACGCATGACAGAAGGGGTCAGGACGGGGAAAAGGAGCCGGAGATCTCTGTCTCCCGGCATAGCGGCGGCAGTTTTAGCTGCGTGTCTGTTATTTTTTTATCTGTGTATGGTAAGACCGGGGGTTATCGGGGGAGATGTGGTGGTCTATGCCGCTACGCAGGAGCACGGCTGGCAGAAACTTGTGGAAGGAGAGCGGATTTTGCTGAAGAAGGAACCGTTTCAGCCTCTGGAAAAGGGAGGGGCGTATCCCTATCTTTGTACGTTCCGGCTGGAAGTGTCTGAGCATTATCTTTATGACAGGGAATTTGTTGTCATCAGAGATGATTTTGTGGGGGAGGAGGGAGGGTTTATTGTGTGGAAGGTGGCGCCGGACAGGCCGGAGGATGCCGGCAGAGTCATGGGAGGCTTGTTTCGGCTCTGGATCGTGGATGAGGACAGAGAGCGACAGGCGGCACTGGAGCTGGAACTGACCAAAGAGGACGGAAAGTGTTACGCGGAACTGAAACGCGTATGGGAAAGTTCGGGGTATCGGAAATGAAATTTTTGTTCAGACAGGCCGCGAAGAATCTTGTGCGGCACGGAAAGAAAAATATTCTGCATATTTTGATCGGTGTGTTGACGGTCCTTATTCTGGATATCTATGCAGGGAATATGGACAGTACAAAAAAACAGCTTACAGAACTTCCAGAGGTACTTACAATCACAGCCAGGATCAGCACACTGAATGGTTCCCGGAGCGAGGGCATGGCCATCCGGGAAGAGCGGATGATGGGTGTGCGGGAGTCGGCATATGTGAAAGACCCGGTCTTTACCGTGCGTCTGAAATTTGGATTTGGTGCGTTTGCCATAGAGGAATACAAGGAAAAGCTGAATCATTTTGGCATCGGTACGAATGTGCCGGAGGGCGTTTCGGGTATGAAAAGGGAGGAGATCATCTGGCTGGATGGTGTGGACGAAGAGATCCTGGCGACAACGCAGAAGGTTTGCCTGCTGGATGCCACACTACTGGAGGAGCGGGGCCTGTCCCTCGGGGATGATGTGACATGGACTTTGTTTTATTACCGCTATGCGACAGAGGGGAACGAGGTTTTTATAGATCCCCTTGTCACAGACCGCTATCAAATCGTGGGATGTATGCAGATCGAAGACTATCAGGGGGAGTGGATAGTACCGGAGGTCATTGTGCCCCTTGACTATATGCGGGAGGCTTACCACAGCCAGGGGATTGCTTTCTTTGCGGATTCCGGTTCCTTTGTGGTAAAGGACCCATTTCAGTTAAACGATCTGAAGGCGCAGATGCACGGGGAACTCGGATTTTTGCCTGTTATCACGAGGGCGAGGGAGCGCGCGGACGGCAATGCACTGACAATTATGGATGAGGCGTTTATCCGCTCGGCAGAGACACTTTCCAGGAACCTGGCACTTCTGAAAGGAATGTTGCCTTTTCTGACGGCGATTATCATTTTCATCGGCTATCTTTGCAGTTACCTCTCCCTGCAGAGCAGATGGGAGGAATATGCCCTTATGCGCTCACTGGGGACGGGGCAGAGCAGGAGTTTTTTCCTGCTTTTGGGGGAGACAGCGTTTGTGGAAGCGGCTGCCTGTGTATTGGGAAGCCTGGCAGCGGCGGTTTTCCTGCGACCGGCTGTCAGGGTGCTCGCCTTATCAGGGACGATGTTTTTTCTGGCCTTTCTGGCCGGCGCGGCGATGGCGATTCTGGCTCTCCACAGGCTCAGCGTGATGGAGATGCTTACCAAAAAAGAGTAAAGGGGGGGCTATGAGAATGATCAGGAACAGTTTGACCAGACTTTTGCGAACACCGGTAAGGACAGTGCTCTTTTTTCTGCTGCTTTCTTTTACGGTGGCGCTGGTCAGTGCGGGAGGCAGTCTGTGGAAACTTTGCAGAGACAATTTAAAACGGTTTGCAGAGATCTTTATGACCATTGGCACGGTGGAGCAGTTGCCGGAGAGGACAGAGCAGGAAGCGGTATGGTCTGCTGACCGGGAAGACTACCGCTATTACAACAGGGCGGTTTACGGAGAGATCATTTCCCCTGATGTGCTCGATTTTGAGGGAGCCGGGTATCTGAGCGGGCCGGAGCAGCGGGCTTACTATGAGGCACTGCCGCAGGACTATGCATTTAAGGAGAGGGAGGGAGGTCTGTGGCAGTTTATGGTCGTGGAGGCATCGCCGGTGGAGGACTGCGTGCCCGCCGGTCCTGTGAAGATGGAGCTGAAACGGGTGCTGTACAGTACTTATCAGCCCAACGTTCTTTACTTTTACTTATGTGACCATTTTACGGAGAAACCGCAGATGTTATACGCGGATAAGACTTATGTGATGGCGCTGCAGGATGGATTTACCCACGATTTTGACGAGAATGGTTCCGCTGCCAGATATGAGTACATGCCGCTGGAAGGGCCTTATTCCACACAGGCCGGCCCGGAGGGGAGGCGGCTGCCTACGGAACTGACAGGGAACTGGATCGCGGAGGTGACAACGGGTTTTTATGAGAGCAGGGAAGGGCAGGCCTGGATGAAGTTTTGTGAGGACTGCGTGCTGCGCGGTTCGCGTCATCTGTCTTTTCCGGTAACGGCTACAGAAGATCTGAATCTGGTGATGGCATTTTATAACAAGCAGGCTTACCTGGTGGAAGGGGAACTCTTTTCGGAAGAGGACTACCAGCAGGGGAACCGGGTATGTCTGGTATCGTCTGCCTTTGCCAGAACAAATGGGCTTAAGACAGGAGATCCCCTGCATTTGGCGCTGCGCTATGCCAACTATGCGGCTACACCGAATGTGGGCGGCAGCGAGGGCCGACTGCGGGCCGACGGCGGGGTCTATGAGCCCTTTGAGGAGAGCGATTATACGATCAAGGGTATTTACGATGTGGGCGTGGGTACCATGGAAGGGGGATGGGGATATCTGTTAGAGAGAAATGAGGTTTTCATACCCACCGCTTCCATCAAAAACAGCGATGAAAATAACATCGCATGCTATGGTCCTATGAAGGGTTATACCACATCTTTTCGGATTCCCAATGGCAGTGAGAGTATGGAAAATTTTCAAAGGCTGTGGGAGGCGCAGGGGATAGAGCAGGTGGAGATTACTTTTTATGACGGCGGTTACAGTAAGTTGGAAGGCGGTCTGGAGAATATGCGGACCCTGGCTTTTATCCTGCTGATGACGGGCATTGCCAGCGCAGTCTGCATCGTGATTTTTTTCTGCCATCTCCTGATCACAAAACAGCAAAAGCAGACGGCCATCGAACGGTCCCTTGGCATGACAAAGAGGCAGTGTGCCTGTTCTCTGCTTGTCGGGGTCTTGGTTATCTCCCTGTCTGGCAGCATAACGGGCGGCTGCGCAGGTCAGCTTTTCGCGGGCAGGGCGGCGGTTGGGATGACCGCTACGGAAACTTTTGACACCCGCTTCAGCAATGGGGAGGTACAGCTCAATGCGGAAAGGAGCGAGGAGGAGATGACAGACGGGAAGGCAGATGGAAACGAGACGGTAAGAGCTGCTTATCTGAAAGAAGCGGACTGGCGGATGTCATTTCTTTGCAGTGGCCTGGTTTTTTTGTTTGCCATGGGAATCGCTCTTTCAGGGATATACAGAAATTTGCAGAAGGAGCCGCTGGCGCTTCTGGCTGAAGCAAAAAAGTAGCTGCAGGGATGGTTGGCGGTTGTCTGTTTAAGGGAAGGAAAAGGAGAAGAGATGAAAAAGGTGATCGAGGCGGTAGATGTGGGTTATGTGTATCAGACGAAGTACCAGAAGACAAAGGCGCTTGCCGGGATCAGTTGTTCTTTTGCGCGGGGCCGGGTGTATGCGATCATCGGGAAGTCGGGCAGCGGAAAGAGCACTTTTCTCTCACTGCTTGCGGGGCTGGATGTGCCCACGGAGGGTACACTTACCATAGATGGAGAGGATATCCGGCAGATGAACCGGGACGCGTACCGGCTCAGACGGGCTTCGGTAATCTATCAGGCGTTTCATCTGTTCCCCCTTATGACAGTGACAGAGAATGTGATGTTTCCCATGGAACTGCAGCATGTCCCCGTGAAAGAGGCGAAAGCCAGGGCCTGCGAATATCTGCAAAAGGTCGGACTGCCGGAGTCGGTTTACAGGAAGAGGCCGGGTATGATAAGCGGCGGGGAACAGCAGAGAGTAGCCATCGCCAGAGCCATGGCCTCCGGCGGGGAGATTCTTTTGGCCGACGAGCCGACGGGAAATCTGGACAGTCAGAATGAAAAGGTGATAGTCGGCCTTCTTTGCCGGCTGGCTCACGAAGATCATTATGCGGTAATCGTGGTGACTCACAACGAAGCGGTGGCCGCTGCGGCAGATGTGGTCTATGGCATGACAGACGGGATGCTTTCGGTGGTGAGAGGAGAAAGGATCTGAAGGCAGGAAAAAGGGGCTGTCGGTTAATAGATAGACCAAAACAGGGGCAGGTTTGACTCAT
>CANPIC010000027.1 GCA_947574055.1 uncultured bacterium | reverse complement strand
AAGGCTTTTCCATCCGCTCTCGCGGCTGTAACATCCTTTCGGGCACCGTTCGGTACTGTGTTGTCTTTATTCATATATGATGACTTTTTCATTCTTAAAGATTTCCCGGTATCCGTATCTGTCCAGGAAGGTATCGAGATATGCGTTTTTTTCGGCATCGGAGGCTCCGATGGTAGCATAGTCCCGGCCCCGTATGACTATGGGTCTTGTCTGTTTGATCTGTTTCTCCACTTCGCCAAAATCCCGCTGCCAGAATGTCATGTTGTAGGATTCGAGGTTGGCCCAGGTACTGGTGATCGCCGGCGGCGCATCCAACAGGTAGGAAAGTCCCGGTATGTCACCGTAAAGAATTACCTGTTTGCCATCAGGAACAGATTCCTGCCAGAAGGCAGTGATCTCCGTCAGCGCCTGTGCATTGGCCTTTGTGGTATACATTCCCTTTAGTATACCATTATTTTCCACTTTTGTATCCCTTTTTTCATCAAAGCTGCCGTCCCGGAACACAAAAACCATGCCAAAGCCCACGCTCTGCACAGCGAAAACCAGCAGGCAGCCCGCAAATAGGCTGCGCAGCGGAAAGCTGTGGGGCAGAAATTTCCATATAAAATATAAAGTCACCGGTCCGATCAGAAACAGGTCGTTGATCACCGGATAAGATCTGTTATTGCTGCCAAGGGGCAGGATCAGGATCGTGATCAGCACCAGCATGGCCAGCACTTTTTCTTCCTGACTGGTTTTTTTTGAAAAAAGGGCGGCAATGCTGCACACAAGCGCCGTCGTGTTAAACAGGCTCACCCACCAGAAGATGGAAAAATAAGTATGATAGTCAAAACCAAACATACCGCGCCCATATAACAGACGCATCCATACTGCCAGGCCGGCAAGAAAAAGAATCTTTTTGGCCATGTCGTACTGCCCCTGCCGCATCCGGAATAAGAGTACCCCGGCCAAAGCATACAGGAAAAATAAAATACCCCAGCGCATACTGCCCGCATAATCAAGAAAGGCGCCGGCAATCATTTCCCCCATCGAATAACCGCTGCCGGCTCCGCCTGACATCTCCTGCAGACCAAAAAGCATACCAAAATAGCCGGACAGACCATACTGCATCCAGATCATCAGCAGACAGACCGCCAGTCCCGCCGCATAGCCAAGGATACACCACAAGGTATCCCTTACGGTATTTTTCCAGTTCTTTTTCTTCAGAAAACTGTCATACCACAGAGCCAGGATCAGGGCCATATGGGTTAAGTTGGAAAAACGGGTACCCACGCCCAGCCCCAGCAAAAATCCCGCTGACACAAGAAAGAACTTTTTGCCGGTTCTGATACCGCCATACAAAAGTATGGTTCCCGCCGTCAGCCCCAGATAGGTCAGATAATTATAGAGAATCACATGCGGGCACCAGCAGAGAAAAATGGCCAGTATCTCTCCGGCCAGCACCAAGATAAACGGCAATTTATCCTTCAGAAAAAACCAGGCCAGCAGGGCCGTCAGACTGACAACCAGCGAGCAGTACAAATTCATACCTGCCATGGTATCTCCAAACGGCAGCAGGGTGAAACCATGTCCCACTACATTCGCCAGATAAGTGACGTAAACCCACATGCCGTCCAGTTCCCCAAACCAGCGAAAGCAGGCCAGATTATAGCCGGTATCGCTGATATCAATTCCCTGCGTGATATGCCGCAGCGGAAGGAGCAAAAGGAGCAAAGGCGCGATATACTGTTTCACATAAACCATGTATTTATCTTTCATAGAACTTCCTTTTCCATACCAATCCAAACAAGGCCGCTCTGGCACTGTCGATCACCATACATCCCCCATACACCAGAAGGATACTTACCGCCCAGTGCAACAGAAACAATGGCGTATCCGCATATTTTTCCACCCCCAGCCACACAGGCCAAAGGTAGCGGATTTCCAAATGCTCATGGATCAGGTAGACGCCAAAAGAAGCAGAAGCCACACGGCATATCATATTTGCCGCCCTCCCTTCGGGAATCCTTATATTCCTGAAGGCCCAGAAAAGAAACACCGAAGCAGACAGACAAAATATGCTGTTATACTGATATTGCCTGTTGATAAACTCTCCCAGACTGCCTGTGCGCAGATAAAACACATAGACACACAACAGGCTTGCATATATAAGCGCACTGCTCACAAAATATCCCGTCAGGGCAAGCACACATGCCCCCGTTTTCCTGTGCTGCTTCTCTCCAATGCCATGGTAGCGAAGGTACGCCCCCACCAGATACAGAAACAGAAACCACAGCGCGTCATACCCCAGCCGGTCAATCGGCAGTCTCACCGGCAAAATGCTGCTGCTGACTGACAGTAACAACACAAGAAGCCCCAGCCCCTGTCTGTATGTTTTTCGCGGCAGTTTCCGCAGTGCGTCATTCATCAGCGGCGCAAACAGATACATCAGCATATATGCGGTGACGAACCAGTAATGTTCTTCCACAACGGGAAAAACATAATTCATCACCCGATATTTGTCCAGTTCTCCCGGTGGTATGACACCTGCCAGAACCAGGATGGCCGCAATACCCACAGAGTAAAAAATTACCTGTACCCACAGTTTTACCGCTTTCCCAAGTCTGTAGTCACTTTCCGCCAGAAACCAGGCGCTGATCAGTACATATACATTCACGGCGGGCACACACAATGCTTCCAGCCCCCAGGCCAAAAAGCCTGCGCTATGAGGCTGCGATGCCAGCCCCGGCAGAATACCGCCTTTGTCCAGATAATGTAAGGTAATGATCATCAACATCGCCACAATACGCAGTAACTCAAAACCTGCCTGTCTCATTTTCATCTTTCGCCCTCTGCCGCCTGTTTGTCAGGCGTTTGCGTTCTCCACTTCCATGCCCGCCAGAATCAGACTCTCAGCAATGCGCCGCGCCCCAAGGCCGTCTGTCAGTGTCTCCATCTGCTCCCGGATACGCCGGCGCAGCTGCCCGTCCTCTTCCAGACGCGTCAGACGCGTCAGCAGCCCCTCCAGCACCCGTTCCCGGTTTTCGGCGATATTTCCTGCACTTTTAATCTCCGTAAAACGATCAAAATATTCTGCCATCCTGCGCTGGTTTTCCGCAAAATAAAAACACACCGCAGGCAGACGCATACTGCATAGTTCATACATGGTCGAACCGGTGGCACTGACAGCAATGTCACATTGCTCCATCAATTCCCACATACATGTCACATTTTCATGAATGAGAAATGCCGAATGTCCGGCAGCCAGCAGCCGCAGCTTTTCTCTGTGTCCGGAAAAGGGGCCGCATATCACATGATATCGGATCCCCCTGTGCCGGCCCTCTTTGATTTCTTCCGCGATCCTGCCGCACAGGGCGCCCGCGGCATTTTCCGCATCTCCGCCGCCGGTAGTGATCAGCACATCCTGCACCATTTCCCGGCAGGCGCTTCTGCGTCCCTGCCCGAACTGTTCCCGCAAAGGCGCATACGCACAGCCCAGAAGAAACTGCTCTGGCAATGGTATGCCGCTTTTTTGAAAGACCTCCCTGTAAGGCAGTTTTTGGGCGTAAATATTATAATTAATCAAAATATCAACCGGATATGCCGGCTCGCCCAGATCGTCCAGCAAGGCCGTCCTGGCCCATGTGCGCAGCACTTCCATATATTTTCGGGTAACAAAATAACTGTCAATCAATATCAGCCGGGCCGGCTGTTGCCTGAAATATGCCAAAAACGCGCCGAGCTCCGACTCCATATCACAATAGGAAGTACCAAGCACGACATCCTCATACCCTCTTGCCTGTAAGAGCCCGCGGCTCTCATCACCTGCGGTGACAAACACAACATCCGCCCCCAAAGCCCGCAGGGCATCCGCGATGGAAAGACAGCGCATCATATGCCCCATGGCGATCTCCACATTCCCGTCTGCACGAATGATGATACGCATCCCATTTACCCCTTTCGCAGTAATCTCTAAGCAGCCGGCTCTGTGCCCGCACTCACTCCCGCAGTATGCGCACTGCCTCAAACGCTTCCACATAAGAGCCGCCACACACACCGCCCCACCGCCTGGCAACCGCTTCCAGCATTTCCAGGGAACGGGGATGCGGGTACTGACACAATTCCGTTTTATAAGCCTCCATGGCTCTTACTTTCTTTACAAACTGCTCTTTTGTCAGTTTCACAAACACATTGGGCGCAAACTGTGCATCACCATAGGCAAAATTCCATTCGGTGGAAGAGACTGTTTCAAAAGCATAGATTTCCTTTACAGACTGTCCTTTCATGGGCCGGGTAGCCGTCAGCACCGCCTGACTGGTCCGCTGATGATCCACATTCAGATCCCCGCCGTGATGGGTATAGATGATCTGCGGAGCAAGCTCCCGGACTCTGCGTTCCACTGCCTTGACAATCTCCAGAAGCGCCACACTGTCAAAGCGGTTATCGGGAAAGTCCTCAAAAAACACCTGCCGTATCCCCAGCACTTTTGCAGCCTGACGGGTATCGTCATGCAGCCGCCCGACAATCTCCGTCCCCGCGTCCTCTCTTTTGTCAAAACGGGAAGTCTGCCCCTCTCCCAGGATCAGCGCATATACCTCATCTCCGTTTTCCACATGTCTGGCCACAGTGCCGCCCACGCCCAATATCTCATCATCCGGATGCGCCGCTACGATTAAAATATTCATTTCTGCTCTGTCCTCTTTTCAAATCTCACCTGCGCGCTCACTTCGCCGTTCTGAAACACCGCATTGTGAAAGCGCAGCGTGTATCCGCCCAGTTCCACAAAGGCGTTGGGATATCCCTCCCCATCCAGCATACGGATCATATCATAGATCATTTTTTCATCCATATCCGGCAACAGCCTGCCATCCTCAGGCTTCCTGCGCCTGAATTCCACCACCTCGCCGCTCTGCGGCACCGGAACCGGATCGTGCTCCAGCATAAAAGGGATCATTTTGGAAAAGATGATGCCCGATGCACGCCGCAAAATCTCCTCCGCCGTTCCCTGCAGATCCAGTTCCTCTTTGGCATATATATCCCCGGTATCCATCCCCTGGGCCACCCGGATCGCAGACAGTTTCGTATGTGTGTGCCCTCTGACGATCAGGTTTTGCAGCGGACTGCCGCCCCGTCCGTACGGCAGGTCCGTCATATGAAAGACCACGCAGGGAAAGGCACTGTAAATCTCCCGGGGTATCACATAAGACCAATGCGGGAAAAATACATACCGCGGCGCGGCCGCCTGCAGACGCGAAGGTGTCAGTTCCTCTTTTTGTGTTATGACACTTATGTCATATTCATCCTGATACCGCGCTGCCAGCTCCCTGGCATATGTCACATTCCAGGATTTGTGTGTACAGATCACCACCGAAGGACGCTGCCTGTCTGCATAGGTAAACACTCTCTCATATACAAGACAGTCCTCTCTTTCCGACTTCGCAAACCGGCACTTCTCAAACACACGTCCTGAAGCCGGATTGCTCCGTTTTACGAACGCTCTAAACCGGCTGATTTCCTGTCCCACCTGCCTTCTGTGATCCTGCATCCACGCAAGCGCCGCTTCCAGCAAGGCCGTACCATATCCCCGCCCCCGCAGCTCCGCCGCCACCGAGTAGTCAATCTCCGCGCCGGTATCGGTTATGTCAAAGCGCACCTGTCCGATCGGCCGCTCCTCCATCTTCTCCCCATAAATAAATCCGATCAGAATATGACAGCCTCCGGCCGCCAGCTTTCGTTTCAGCCAGGCAGTATGTTCCTCCCAGCTTATCTCATGCTGTGAAAACGCGTTCCGCCTCACATCCATGTCATTTGCCCAGGCAAAAAGCAGTTCTGCATCCGCAATTCCCGCTTCCCTTATATGCACACATTTCATGTCACTCTCCGTTCCGGCTGCGTTTTATCGCTGTCCTCTCTCTGTTTCCCGCACCATCTCCCACCGAAGCGGGGTCCCTCTTTCCAGATCCCTTGTCGCATACTTTCCCAGCACCTGATCATAATATTTGGGCGCCAGGCCGTCCGCCGGACGGATGATACGGATATTTTCCTCTGTCAGTCGCTCTCCTGCCCTGATATCCCGCACCACAAAGATGGAACGCCGAAATGACAGATTCCCTTCCTCGCCTTTGCCGACTCCGAAGGATACACTGCCGACACTGCGCTGCGCTGCCCGCACATCCCTTACCATGGCAGCAAACTCTTCCGGCTGCATGGAAAAGGAAGCATCGGGGTTTTTGATCTTACGGTCCAGGCAGAAATGCTTTTCGATGATGCAGGCACCAAGAGCCACAGCCGCCACGGCTCCCACACTGCCCATGGAATGATCGGAAAGCCCTACCGGAAGATGAAACATCTCTTCCAGTGCCGTCATAGCCGCCAGATTCATATCATCCGAAACAGCGGGATAGGCGCTGGCACAGCGCAGCAGAGCAAGTTGATCGTTTCCCGTCTCACGCACCGCCGCCACCGCTTCCCCGATCTCTTCCAGCGTTCCCATACCAGTTGACATAATGATCGGTCTGCCTTTGGAGGCCACATATCGCAGCAAAGGGATATCCACCAGTTCAAACGAGGCAATCTTGTAAAATTCCATGCCGATGCTTTCCAGAAAGTCCACGGATGTACGGTCAAACGGTGTGGAGAAAAAATCTATCCCTGCTTTTTGCGCCTCTTCTTTCAGCTGCGCCTGCCACTCCCACGGGGTGTATGCCTTCTGATACAGACCATAGAGGTTCTCTCCTTTCCAGGTGCCCTCCGTAATATTAAAATATTTGTTTCTACAGTCAATCGTCATCGTGTCCGCCGTATAGGTCTGAATCTTCACACAGTCAGCCCCCGATTCCCTGGCCGCATGAATGATTTCTTTTGCATAGGCCAGACTGCCCGCATGATTTGCCGACATCTCTGCTATGATATAAACAGGGGCACCTCTTCCGATCACTCTCTCACCGATCCGGATCGTATGCGCCTTCCCCTTTTCTGCCATCAGTCCACACCCCTTTTCATCATCCGGTATTTCAGTTCCGCCAATTCCCAGTCAGTCTCATTATCTATATCCTGCACCTGCGTCTCCGGCATTTCCAAAGATACGGTATGTTCCATAAAAATCTGCCCCGACTCCAAAAGCCGCTCTGTCCGCAGCATATAAAACTGCCCGCAATCATGAAAATAAGGTTCCAGATCCTGCGAACGGCTCCGGGCATGTTCGGGATACCGCAGCACCGTCAGTCCGTCCCGGATCACAAAAGCACGCTGCGGCGGAAACGAATAACGGACCACCGGCACCACACTGTCCGCATCCTGCTCCTCCAGCAGGGTCAGTGCCTGTCGTAGTTTTTGCGGTGTAACAAAAGGTGCCGTGGGATAGAGACAGCAGAGCACATCAAAGTGCCGTCCCTGTTTCTCATATTCTCTTACTACTTCCAGCAGTACATCCGCCGTTGTGGCAAAATCCCCCGCCGTCTCACTGCTGCGCAGAAACGGTACCATAGCTCCGGCCGCTTCTGCCACCCGGGCAATCTCTCCATCGTCCGTGGACACCATCACTTCCTCAAACAGTTCGCTTGCCAGGGCCGCCTCTATGGAATATTCGAGAATCGGCCTGCCGCAAAACGGTCTGATATTCTTATGCGGAATCCGTTTGCTGCCTCCTCTGGCAGTGATCACAGCGATCCTTTTTTTCTGCTCCATCTCTGCTCCTTTTTCTCTCACAGCCAGGGCATATCCGGCTGCCGTTTTTATCCTTTCCGGTAGTAATCACATATCTTGCGCACTGCCCGGATTACATCCTCCACATCCTCATCCGTCATCGAATAATACAGCGGCAGACTCATAATCTCGTCATACAGCTTTTCCGCATGCGGGCACAGGCCCTTTCGATAGCCCAGTCTCTCATAATAGGGATGCCAATATACGGGAATGTAATGCACATTACAACATATATTTTCACATGCCATGGCATCAAAAAACTGTTTTCTGTCTATTGTCAGACGTTCCGGCCTGATCCGCAAAATATAGAGATGCCTGGTCGTATCAGATTCTGCTATTTCCTTTTGCACCGACACCTCCGGTATCTGCGCAAAGGCTTCGTCGTATTTTTTTACGATCTCTTTTCGCCGGCTGCGGAACAGTTCCAGCTTGTCGAGCTGGCTGCTGATCAACGCGGCCTGCATATCCGTCATACGATAGTTCATGCCCAGTGCAATCTGCTCATAGTACCAGCCGCCATGAGAAGGGCGCTCTAACAAAGCAGGCTCCCTTGTGATCCCATGGGTATGAAACAGTTTCAGCTGTGTATACAGTTGATCATCATCGGTCAGGACCGCGCCGCCTTCCCCTCCTGTCACCGTTTTGACCGGATGGAAACTGAATGTCGTCATATCTGCCACCGAGCCTACCGGCCTGCCTTTGTATCGCGTGCCAATGGAATGTGCTGCGTCCTCAATCAGCACAATCCCCTTGTCATGACAGATGGAAAGCAGCTTGTCAAGCCTTGCGGCCTGACCGGTAAAATCCACTGCCACCACGGCTTTTGTCGCATCGCTTATCTTCTCTGCCACACTGTCAGGATCTATGTTATAGGTTTCCGCATCAATATCCGCAAATACCGGCCTGGCGCCGCAGTACAAGGCACAGTTTGCAGAGGCCGCAAACGTGATCGGGGTAGTGATCACCTCATCCCCCGGACCGACACCTGCCGCCAAAGCAGCTATATGAAGCGCTGCCGTGCCGTTACTGACCACCACACCATGCTTCGCCCTGGTTAGAGCACACAGACGCTCTTCCAGCCTTGTAATTTCAGGGCCACAGGTCAAGAAATCACCACGCAGCACATTTGTCACTGCGCGGATATCCGCTTCATCTATATACTGATGCCCATAAAACAGTTTTGTATCTCTGACCGGGCTGCCCCCCTCAATAGCCGGTTTATCCATAACCATACTCTCCTTATGATAAAACAGAGGATCTCCGCAGTCTGTATCTACGTTCTCAAACGCAAATCCCGCAGAAATCCCCCTTTTCCTATTTCTCCAAATCCACCGTCTTTAAAAGTTCTCTGATCTGCTCCACCGAAAGCCACTGGTCATTGCTGCCCGAACTGTAGGCAAACCCTTCCGGCACCTTTTTCCCTGTGGGCCGGGGTCTCCTGCTCTCACTCCATACCATCTGCGGATATACAATAAAATGTTTGTCATATTCGTATGTGGTCATGGAATCCTCCACCGTCACCATAATCTCATGCAGTTTCTCACCTTCCCGGATTCCCACTTCCGGCATCTTACAGCCCGGCAACATGGCCTGGGCCAGATCCGTCACCTTAAAGGAAGGAATCCTGGAGATAAAGGTCTCACCGCCTTTTGCTTCCTCCAGCGCCTTGATGACCAGTTCCACGCCTTCTGTCAGACTGATCCAGAAACGGGTCATACGATAATCCGTAATTGGCAGTTCCTGACCGCCGTTTTTGATAATATTATGGAAAAAAGGAATGACAGAACCCCTGCTGCCGGCCACATTGCCATATCTGACAATGGAAAAACAGATGTCCTTGGAACCTGCATAGGCATTGGCCGCGATAAACAGCTTATCCGAGACCAGTTTCGTCCCGCCGTACAGATTGACCGGATTAACCGCCTTATCTGTGGACAGGGCCACCACCTTTTTCACGCTGCCGCTGTCCAGAGAGGCATCAATCACATTCTGAGCGCCGTGAATATTGGTCTTGATCGCCTCATCCGGATTATACTCACAGGCCGGCACCTGTTTCAGCGCCGCTGCATGGATCACATAATCCACACCTTCCAGAGCCCTGCGCAGCCGCTCTTTATCCCTGACGTCACCGATAAAAAAGCGCAGCTGATTCTTCTGATTCCATTCTTTGAACTCATTTTGCATAATGAATTGTTTGAATTCATCCCGGGAATAAATAATGATCTTCTTCGGGTCATAATGGGTCAGCACATATTTGGTAAAACTCTTTCCGAAAGAACCCGTCCCCCCGGTGATCAATATTGTCTTATCATTCAGCATCCTGTTTCCTCCATCATAAACGTTTGAAAAACCAGTTACATATTACCATAACTTTCCACCTCTGGCAATTCATTCATCTCTGACACAGCATATATACACCATATCTGTGCCTGCTCTCCCATAAAAGGTTCGATCGCCAGATGTCCGTCCCTGACAGTCAGCGCATAGCCATTGTCACAGGTGATAGCATAACCATTATCTGGCAGTCCTATACCCACGCCCCCGCTTTCAACCAGCCGCTTTGCCGGTATGATCTTCCACATGATACGGTCATAATCCTGTCCCACAATCACATGCATCTGCGCCGGGTCCCCACTAAGGGAAAGCAGATACTGCGTGGATTTCAGCCGCAGAAAATCATAGCCAAATTCATGATAAATGCTCACTACCCCGTCATCTCCGCCAGCGCACGCAGCGAGCCCTGCTGCCGGCATACCATTTGCATCCGTCTCTTCCAAAGACACGATCCCGTACCCTTCCATTAACAGCGGGGACAGAAAATAATACCCGTTTTCCAGCCCGGTCTCCGCCAGTGCCTTTTCCGCGTCCATGGCAGCCAGTTCTTCCGTATAAGAGACATCATCCAGATCCAGTCTGAACAGTTGCGAAAATCCCCCAAAAGGGACAAGGCCCACCAGCAGTATGACAGCACCCGCTGTTCCAAAACCGGCCAACAGCCTTTTATCCGCCCGCCTTTGCCGCAGACACGCCTCCACTCTATCGGCCACGGCCAGATAACCGGATACCGCATAGGGAATCAGCACCAGGAAATAAAACAGTGTATATTGCGCATAGGTCTCCCAGGCAAGCTGAAACAGGAACCCGCCGATAAATACCACCGCAAAAAACAGCCTCGCGGTTTCCTCCTCTCTTCCCTTACAGACTATCCAGCTCAATGCTCCCAGCAGCACAAGCGCATGAAAAAGATTGGCATACTTCACCAGGATATTCCTGTTATCCTCCTGCAGCATCCCCCGAATCAGCTCCGACTGTTCTGTCTGCGTCTCCTGCCTGTTATTCACTACCAGGCTTTCAAAGGTAGGTTCATTCCATTCCATGGCAATCTTCTGCCCCATAAAACGGACAAAGTGCTGTGGTGTATCTGTCAGATTTGCCAGCCGCTTTTTCAGTTCCGCCACTGCGGCCGCCTGCGCTTTCTCTGTATCCAGATCATTCTCCAGATAAACATCACGATTATAGCCGTCGAATTTCACCGGTCTGCCGTTCTCGTCTTCACCAAACGCCATCGTTACCCAGCCAATCATCGGCGATCCGTCCGTGAGAGAAAAACCCAGACGGCTTTCCACAAGTGTATCTGACGCATACCCGGTCAGAGATACCAGAGCCAGGGTACAGACAATCCCCGCCAGATTGGCGTAATACCGCTGCCGGCAAAAATCCACCAGCAAAAAGAGAAAAATTGACACCATAAATATCAAAAAAGTATTTTTCAGCCACACACCTGCCACGCAAAAAAATACCACGCCCGCCAGTTCTTTTATCTGATGCCCCTGCAAATAACGCATTAGGAAATAAACAGATGCCGCGATACACGTAAAGCCCACAATATTTCCATAGACAAACGTAACATAAAACAGATAGGGCCAGAAAAGCGCACTGGCAAACAATACCAGCGTCCCCCGCAGTCTGCCGCCTCTCCCGGCGCCTTCGAAGATCCCGGCCACCAGATTCAAAGAAATGACAATGCAGAATGCATTCATGATATGAAAGGCAATGTAATTCAGATTCCCGAATACCGTAAAAAATCCCCATACAAATACAAGAATCCGTGCCTGAAAAGGCCAGTACACAAAATAGCTGTTATTGGTAAAAAGAGAAAAATCGTATTTTCTCATTCCCACAGCGCCATTGCTGACAGCCAGCTGATCTCCCTGGGGATGCACCTGAACCGAAACAATAAAAAACAGTAGAAACAAAAAAAGCAGCACATTACCCGCCCTGCGCAGCCCCCACTCATGTGCCGCCAGCCATTCTCCCAGGCGGCCTTTCTTTGCAAGAACGATGACGCCTGTCAATATTGCGTAACAAATCAGTGCCTTCCAGGGAGAATCCGATACGAATATGGCCGGCTTTCCCACAAAGCAATAGTTTGTGCTGAACAGGCTAAGTAGTGCCAGATACCCCGTAAATATTCCAAACAAAGCAAGCACCGCGTAACGAAACCATCTCTCCAGTATCTGTGGAAACTTCGTCATCACCTTCCGCCCCCTTTCTCTGCTTATCATCTTCTGCTACTGCAGAATCCTGCGCAGCTTTCTGTAACCATACAGCGCCTTGTAATACAAATAAAACAACAGACTCGAGCGCATATGCAGCCCCGCCATCCGCTGCTGCTCCGCATCATATTCCTGCCGGAAATAGACATTTTCCCTGAAATGAGGGAACTGCTGTTGTATCCCCCGCCGCAGATCGCCAAGAAACCGTAGCCGGACGTGCCTGACTCCTATCATATAGGTAAACAATGTGTTCATATAATACAGCTTGGCAAAAGCAAATTCCAGTTCTTTTTGATAGGGTTCATAAAACCCGTCCCGCTTACACCATTCTACTAACAGCTCCCCCGCCCGCATGCGGTCCCGGCACTTTGCTTCGCTGATATAATGCGTTGTACTCCCCTGATCCTGATAATAATAATAAAGCGGCTCTGGCACTTTTTCAAAATGGGTGAAATGCAGCATCCACACCGGCCCCGCACAATTATCCTCATAAAAGATCCCTTCCGGGAAACGCAGATGGTATTTGTCAATCACTTCTTTTTTATAAATCTTGATCACCATACTACAGGGATTGCGCATCAGCTTTCTGTATTTCTCCTCATCCAGTATCCCCGTCTGATCCATTGTATTGGCATTTCTGATACGCCCGATCCTGCTGCTGTGCTCACTAGTCTCATGCAGGTCGCAACCGACCACATCCGCCCCCGTCTCCAGTGCCTTGGTGAGCAGCTTTTCATACATATCCTCTGCTGCCCAGTCATCCCCGTCCATAAAACCAATCCACGCGCCCCTGGCATGATCCAGCCCCAGATTCCGGGCGCCGCCCTGCCTGCGATTCTCTGGCGTACGAAACGCCCGCACAGTCTGCGGATACCGCGCCTCATATCCCTTGAGCACCTCATACGTCCCATCCCCGGAACAGTCATCCACAGCCACGATCTCCATCTCCCGGATCATCGTCTGATGCAGAAGAGACTCCATACAATATGTTACTTTTCCGCCCTCTGCCATATTGTAAAAAGGGACAATTACACTTAGTTTCATAGGTTTGTGTGCTCCGTTTTTGCTTTTGAAAATTTGCAATACTTGCTTGGCTGTGTCCGCGATCATGGCTGCCAAAGCCCCCTACCGCTCTCTCACGATCTTCCCTTCTGCCACGCGGTACACCAGATCACATTTTTCAATGGTCTGTAATCTGTGAGCAATAATAACAAGCGTTTTCTTTCCCTGGAAACGGTTGATAGACTCCATGATAGCCGCTTCGGTATCATTGTCAAGAGCCGAGGTGGCTTCGTCGAGAATCAGTACTTCCGGATCGTGGTAGAGTGCCCTGGCAATGCCGATGCGCTGGCGCTGGCCGCCGGAGATCCGGATGCCTCTTTCCCCGATGCCTGTATGGATGCCGTCCGGCAGTGTCTTTACGAAGTCGTCAAGCTGTGCTTCCTTTAAGGCATACCAGAGTTTTTCCTCGTCAATTTCCTCATCCGGTATGCCAAAGGCTACATTTTTTCGAATGTCATCATCCAGCAGATAAATCATCTGCGGAATGTAGCCCACGTTTTTCAGCCAGCCACGGTAATGCTGCATAATATCTGCCCCGTCGGCACAGATCTTTCCTTCCCTTACTTTCAGAAGACCCAGCAGGATATCCACAATGGTCGTTTTGCCGGAACCGGAACCGCCTACGATACCGACGGAGCTGCCGACTGGTATGGTCATCTGCGCATGGTCAAAGATCAGCTTATCGGTACCAGGATAGGCATAGGTGATATCCGTTAAGGTGATTTCTTTTTTGACGGGAAGTTTCTCTGATTCCGTCGCATAGGACAGATCCGTGTGCTGTTCATCGGTCTCCTCCAGCAAATTGTCACTGACATTCATAAAAAAAGGTTCATAATAGGCTAATTGCGTAAGCTGGTTGTTAATCCTGCTGGCAGATGGCATCAGCCGTACCGCAGCCATGGCAAAGGCGGACAGGGCCGGCATCATCTCTGTCAGGTCTTTTCCCGCCATGACGATGACCAGCATATAAGCTACCATACCGGCAATGCACACCGTCTCGATCAGCAGTTTGGGGGCATTGCTGAACAGATTAAGACGTTCCATGGCCGCCACATAATGGGCTCCTCTGCGGGAGTATTCACCGATAAAGTAATTTTCCTTGCCGATGATCTTGATTTCTTTCATCCCGCCCACGGTCTGGCTCAGCCACTGGTAGATCAGACTGGAATAGTCCTGATTCTCTTTCCCGGTGCGGTACATAATAGGCCTTATCACTTCCTTGATTACCACCAGCGTCACCACCAGCAGACCGGCGATCACAAGTGTCATCTTGAAATCCACCACAAGCAGCGCAATCGCCAACATCATAAAGACCGTACATTCGGAAAGAATCTGCAGCAGTGACAGGATCAGCAGATAAGCATTGACCACATCCGCGGCTATGATACGCTGAATGGTGGAAGTCTCGATATTCAGATAGAATTCATAGTCCCTTTTCACAAAGCTGCGAAGCATTTTTTCCTGCGTTTCAAACTGGTTTTTATAGACAAAACGGTACATCATTTTCTGCAGCAGGAACAGAAAGAGGTTTTTGCATACGAAAGCCACCACCATGGCCGCCATCACAAATACGGTAAACTGCCGCGGGCTTGTCATCTGCAGGCCGTGATAAACCCTGGCCATGATCTCATTTTTTTCCACCGCATCCGGTGACAGAACCAGTGTCATCACCGGAATGATCAGGGAGATACTGGCAGTTTCCAGAAATGCGCCGAATACCATCATCACAAGCAAGAGGCCCATCGTGCGCTTCTGTTTTCTGTTCATGATCACCATCAGTTTTTTATAAATTTTCATTATACCGTTCTCCAATTATGATTTTCCGGGTCCTCGTATTTATCCCAGAAAGTATCCCCCAGATTGATCTTCTCGTCAGCAAAATCTATCGTATCCAGCGCGGTCGTAGCAATGGAAATCACTTTTTTAAAATGAATCCCTTCCAGGAAATTAAGTACTTCCACCGGGAATTTTCCCCGGATTACCGTGCAGTCCGGCCGCAGACTCCCATAATCAATCAGATCGCGGGGATGCGGTTTGATGATCACATGCGCTCCCTGGCAATACTCTCTGATGATATCATGACAGATCTGTTTCCTTGCCTCCTCCGACTGCGGGTGAGGCTGTGTGAGAAAGAGGATACAGTCTCCATCCGCCCGCTCTCCCAGCTCCCTGACAAAACTGTCGGCATCCTCCATAAAAATCCGCAGGATACGACGTTTTTGTTCGCTGTCAAGTTGCAGTTCCAGCGGCTTACGCGGTACCACTTTATATTTGGGACAGGTATGCCGCAGACAGGACAGATCATTGATTTCCATATCCAGACAGTATTTGCCATAGCCATTTTGAATGAATATTATATTCAGTGAAGAAAGAAAGGCTTTCAGTTTAAAGTGTCCCCTGTTGTCATAATGGGCACCGTCCAGATATTTCAGACAGTCCAGCCCATCTTCCAGCGCATGGTAGTAGATACGTTTATAATTCAGATAATAACCGATCGGATCACTGTCACAATACACATAGACATCGCCATACTGTTTAAAGTCTATGGTCATGTACGGTTCCTCCAACCTGGCCAGTTTCTTTGTATAGATAATGCGGTTACAGAGATGACGCAGTATATTGTGATACGATTTTTTGTATTTAGCCAATTCGGGGAAGGCACTGTCTTTTTTTTCATCCAGTAAATACACATGCCCGAACAGGCCGGAGGCCTCCAGTCGCTCTTTGAGAACCGACAGATCCGACGAAATGATGCTCAGCGCAATATCCGCTCCGCCCAGACACTTCTTTGGCAATGCAAATTCTTTTAACAGTGTCACATATACATTGTAAAAGGTATGGCATACATAGATTCTCTCTCTCATTCCCCGCATCTCCTCGTATAGGCATAGCCCTGTCCGGGCGCCAGTATGCCGGCTCTGCTCAGCGGTCCTTCCTGATTGATCACGAGTTTTTTGTGCACAATCCCCTCCGCAAATGCCAGCAGACTTTCCGCCGCATACGCCGGATTCCACAAACTGACAATCGTGTCATATGCATTTCGCCCCAGATGCCTGCGCAGATGGGCTTCTTTCGCCAGTTGTAACCCGTAATGCAAAAATTCATCCGCGTCTCCGTCGCGGTACACCATCCCGTTCTTTTCATGACGCAGCAAAAAAGGCACGGCCCCGATTGCCGCATCCGCCACGACGGCGCAGCCGCTGTTCATGGCCTCATTGAGCACCGCCCCCCAGCCCTCCAGATAATTACTTGTCATCAGAAAAATATCTGCCCGTTCCATCAGATCTCGCACCTGCTTCGGGCTCTGATAACCGGTAAAGGTCACGGCATCGGTAAGTCCATCCCTTACGGCCTGCTTTCGCAGACTCTCTTCCAGTTCTCCGCCGCCCGCCATCGTCAGATGGAAGGCAATTCCCTCCGCCTTTAGCGCCCGGGCCAGCAAAAGAGCATACTCCGGATGCTTCAGCGGCAGAAAGCGTCCCGCAAACAAAATCTCCACCACGCCGCCGTCCGCTCCCGGCTTTTCCGCCAGCAGTCTTTCGATTTCATATGTTTTCAGTTCGGTAAAATACCCCCATTTAAACATCTTTTCCGGATAAGCCCGCACAATATGGAAGTCCGATGCCACATAAGCGCCACTGCAGAGCAGATAGACTCCTTTTCCCCGATACCTGGTATGGTCTTTATACTTTCGTACAAGTCCCCGGGGTGATATGGCCTTCCACTGTCCTTCCCTGTACAGCCGTTCGCTGTAACGGATCACCGGCGTTCCCAGCGCAAGACGTTCCTGGATATAACTCTCATCCTCCACTCCGCCAAACACGACGACATCACTGTCTCTCACCAGTTCTTTGCAGATCTCCGGCTCTTCATACCAGCATTTCAGCCAGGGCAGGGAATCATATTCCACAGACCACCCCATGTCCTGACGTTCTTTTTCCATCTGCATCGTCTGGATAAAGTGATACGCCGCACCCAATTTTCCGTAAAGAGCTGAGGACACAGGTATCTGATGATGGTTGATATAATTAGACACAAAGGTTAATTTCATGATAGATCTCCAACAGGCGTCTGTAATTGGTCTCCGGATCGTGTGTATGCAGCGCCCGCAGACGGGCAGAACGCCCCATCTCTGCTATCTCCACCTGGTTCTTTTTGTCAAAGACATAACAGATCCAGTCCGCCAACGCCTTCACATCACCCGGATGATACAGAATCCCTTCCAGACCGGTCAACAGCATATTATGGACGCCGCCCACATCCGAACTGATCACCGGCATTCCCAGCAGCATGGCTTCCCCCACAGAATTGGGCGAATTTTCAATGGCAGACGGAGAAACAAAAACATGGCTCTCCAGAAAACGGCCCAGCATCTCCTTCTCATCCAGCCTGCCCAGAAAAGTAACTGCCTTTTCCAAATGATGTGTCCGGATCAGTTCCCGAAGATATCGCCCATAGCCTGACAGCTTCAGCCGCTCTTTGACAGTGGACGCCCGGGTAATCTCATCACCTGCCACAAACAGGTGGGCCATCGGGTAATGTCGTTTGATCCGTGGCATAGCCTCCAGCAGATAATGCAGCCCTTTGATGGGGTAATTACCCTGACTGACAAAAATGCTGCAGGGTCTGCACGCGTTCTCATTCCAGACCGGGCCATAAAAGGACTCCCGCAGTGTCTCGTTCATAAAATGATAGGCGGCGTCAGGGTTAACCCTGGCGGCCCACTGCCTGTCCCAGTCCGTCCGCCCGGTCACATGCCCGCTGCGGCGCAGTGCTTCGATCTCAAATCGCCCCCGCTCACGGTATTTGCGTTGCTGCTGGGTCAGGGTATCCTGTCGCAAAAAGTCCCGCACTGTCATCCCCCGCCGCACCCACTCAGGCAGACCTGCCATATACGCTTCCGCATAGACAAAGCAAAGTCCCTGGATGCCGATCAGCGTACGCTGCGGCCGGTTATAAACTCTGGTCATAGCCAGTGTATGGGGATATTCCGTGCCGAAACAATGTACGATATCCGGCATAAACGCCTCCAGAATCCGCCCCAGAGCCGCCTCCAGGCCTTTTCCGTACAGATGAGGCCTGCCCGTATCCTCCGGGAACCCATACCAGAAAATACCGTCTGTTTCTCCCTGGATCGCTTCTCCCGAAACCGGAAAACAGACCCCGAGCGTCATATCCCCGGGCCCGTCCTGACGCACCCTGGCAACCAGCCCTGACAGCCAGCCCTCTTTATTACTGCAGGGCAGGCCCAGCTGCGCCGCGATGACAGGTAACATAATATTGCAAAGCCATAATACCCTCATCCGCTTCTTATCCTCTTTTCTGATAAATAGCTGCCTTGACCTTCTGATAAATACCGGAAAACCGTCTGCTTGCGGCTATCTTCCTCCTAAGCGGCGCCATCGACAAAAGCATCAGCAGCCGAAAACGAAAAAGCTGTCCCCGGCTCATATATTTTTCGGTGATAGCCTTATGTTCTCTCGCAGAACGCCGTTCATTTTCCGCCGTTTCCGAGAATCCGCCGCCTTCATAAGAGACAATGATAAAATGCATGGAAACGGGACGCACGCCATCCTCAAAATAGCAGCCCAGAAAATGGTCATAATCAGCCCTTACTCTGTATTTGGGGTTATACCGTCTCCTGCCCATCAGTTCTCTTGCGTAAAAACAGGCCTGATGACAGGGGACATTGCGATAACAGGTAAAGGCATTGATACAGGGATCAGACACGATTCTGGTGTCCACACGGCGATTATAAATATCACCGTAATAGATTTCCGAAGTGGCCCGGTCGGTGCCAATCCATGCCCCGGCCTTTTCCAGCACTTTCTGATGATAAAAATAGTCGCCACAGTTTAAATAGAGCAGATAATCTCCCTGCGCCAGCGCGGTGGCCTGATTCATGGCATCGTAGATCCCCTTGTCCCGCTGACACACAATCCGTATTCTCTCATCCGCCGGCAGCCTGTCCACCGAACCATCCGTGGACATACCGTCCTTGACGATCACTTCAAATTGAGAATAACTCTGAGACAAAATGCTCTCTACCGTTTTGCGCAGCTTCTCTCCTGCGTTCAGACTGACAACAATGATACTGAATGTGATCCGTTTCATCTTCTACACCGCCTTTCCGCTGATCTCAGCCGGGAATATCCATGTATGATAGGGCACGATCCGTACTAGCAGATCCTGCGCCTTAACCAGAAAAATAGCAAAATATAACACCGCAGCGGCAATCACTGCCAGTTTCCAGAATTTCCGCTGCCGTTCGCTCGTGATCCTGCAAAGCAGAGACGGAAGCAGGAAAATATGCCCCGCTGTCATATAATAGCCCACCCTTGAAATTTCAGGAATAAAAGAAGCACAGGTGTACAGAAGCAGCGCAAACAGATTCAGATGAAAATAAAAGCAGTTCTGTCTGTTACCCGCTATGGCTTTTTTATAATAAAGCAGGGACAGTACAAACACGCCGCTTATCCTGATAATATTGATCAGGGAGGTACCGCCGTCGAGATATGCCGTATTCTCATAGCTGGGATACAGCCTGACGATGATCCGCAGATACTGTTCCTGAAACAGCAGCCCGGTTGAGGCTGCCGCTCCCAGCAGCAAAAGCTGCCACCATTTCCAGGACAGTCCTGCCAGAAAATAGACCGGGATGACAAGCAGCACCGACTTGTGTACTGTGGCTGCCGGCAAAATCAACAACACAAATTTCAGATACTGTCTTTTCAGCACATATTTCATGGAAAATACAGCTATCGCCCAGGCAAAGTAATAGCGCACCGTATTCAGGCTCTGGAAATAATAACTCAGGGTCATAAACAGAAAAAAAGAAAAGAAAAAATCTTCGCTCTGATCATATACCGCCTTTATCATAAAAGCCACAGTAATAAAAGCAAAGAGGCCAAAAATGGAAAGTCTGGCATCCCTGCCCGCCAGAAACTGCATCAACAGCACAATCCCGTTAAAGCCAAACTCCGTCGGCACCACCTGGCGCAGAGGGATCAGATGAAAAAATTCTTCATAACGGGTGTAATCATTTCCCACCTGATCACGGCAGAAAGATACCCCAAACAAAAGCGTAAACAACAACAGTAAACAGACCGCATTGCACGCCTGCTGCCTGGTAATCCAGCCTGCCGCATGTCCCGTCGCAGGCATCCCCTTCCTGCGCTGTCCGTCCGCAGAGGAAAGTCCCGTTATTAGGCCCGTCTCCTGCTTTTTTATGAGAGCCGCGATGCCCACTGTCACTATAGTCAGAATGATATATACTGTCATTCCCCGCCTCCCGCGCAAAAGGTTCCCATCCACACTGGCCTGTCTCACGTGATGCACAGCTTATAAAAACCGTTCAGACCTGTCTGCCGTTCTCCCGTATCCCCCGGCACATAATGCCATAGGCCCGTCTCACTGGTATCTCTCTGCACATAACCTTTTGATGCCGCAGCAGAAACTGCAGCGCCATCAGTCTCGCCAGGCCACCGTAAAGATGCCTGTACAAAACGCCCCTGTCAAAGAAAAACTTTTCATGATAACCGGAAAACCAGGTGGATTCCCGCTCTTTTTCCCGGCCGATCGTCACCGGCGTCTTATAGACTTTCATCCCGCGCCGGATACAGTCGCGGATAAACAGGCTGTCCTCTCCATTGCTGTAGCGGGCACCGCCGCCGAAAAGAAGCGAATAACACACATTCTTTTCCTGCATCACTTCCCGGCGCAGAGCAAAGCTGTATGCCGGATATCTGCCACAGTTATAAAGCCGCACCCGGCCATAGCGCTCTGTATGATATGTCCTGCGTGCCTGGCATACTTCGACGTTGAACAGCAGCATATCGGCCCACGGGTGGCGCACAAATTCCTCTCTTACTTTCTGCGGATAGTCGTCGTGATATACAATATCCTCATCCGCAAACAGGCAGATATCCCCGCCGGCCCGCTGCAGCGCATGATTGCGGCTCAGTCCCACGCCCCGCTCCCGCAGATTGTAGACCCGGATCAGATGGCCGCGCTGTCTGATCTCTTCATAGGAAAAATGATCGCACTGGTTGACTACTATGGCATCGCTGTGTACATGCATGGCCTCTATCAGTTTTGCAGGTTCCTGATTCACGGCGGATATCAGCAGTTCTACTTTCATTTCCTTCATGGCGCCGTCCTCTTTTTCCTGTCCCCAAAAGTTGCAAAATAAAGACGATACAAATGGGGATCTGCCTGTGTTATCACTGCCCCCAGAATTTCACAATCCATAAATTCCGCTTCCCGTATCCACCGCTCCAGCAGTTTGCCATTGCCGCGTCCATATGGAATATGCAGAATCAGCCCGCTGCCGTCCTCTTCGCAGCCTGCCGGCAGACACACTTTTCTCTCTCCGGTCTCCACATATAAGATCTGTTCTCTGCCTGTGGATACTCTGTCCACATGTGTCTCCAGCGCTTCCCGCCCCAGTGTTTGATCCCCGGCAAAGGTCACCCCTAACACAGGATAGCCATAGCGCTTTTCAAAATCAGACGGGACATAGACAGAATCATCCAGAATACAAAAAAGTGCCAGTCCAAAGAGCGAAAGCAAAAAACCGATCACCGCCCCGCAGAGCAGCGCGCGCACCGTCTCATCCTCTACTGCCACCAGTGCTGTCTTACCGTGCTCTATCACCTCTATCTTCTCAAATTCTGTCATTTCCTGCCCAAATCGCATCAGCGCATCTTCTGCTGCCCGTATGACTGCCTCCGTCACTTGCGGGCTGTGGCTTCTGACAGAAACGGTCAACAGACGGATATCTGATAAGATATCAGCCGTTATCATTTCTTTTACCTGCTCCCTCTCCAATTCTGCGGAAAGAGATTCCATAATCTTATCCAGTATGGGCTCTGTCTGCATCAGATCATTCCATGTATAGCCGTTATAATACTGATACGCGTCCCCGTCATCATCCGCGCCGAAGGTCAGATACAGCTTGGACACTGCTTCATATTCCCGGGCCGGTGCATACATGACGTGTATCAGAAAATAAAGCCCGCCGGCCACCCCTGCCCCTATCAGGGCACACAAAAGTGAGATCCATACCTTCCGCCGGTACAAAAGGACTGTCAGTTTAAGATCCAGCCCTTCTTTCATCCATTCTTTTTCTGTCATGCCGTTCACTTTCTTTCTGCTTCCCACTGCCTCATCACTTCTTCAGCGCCGTCGTCTGGCTGCTGTCCACCCCTTCCGTACTCTCGGGCCGGAACAGTATCTTCAGTGTCAGCAGCATCAGCTTGATGTCCAGCCAGATGGAATAGTTTTCAATATAAAATAAATCGAGTTTTAACTTATCATAAGGCGTCGTATTATACTTTCCGTACACCTGCGCATAACCGGCCAGTCCTGCCTTGACCTTGGTACGGAAAATAAACTCCGGCATATCCTCCACATACTGCATAATGATCTGCGGGCGCTCTGGCCTGGGGCCGATAAAAGTCATCTCCCCCTTCAATATATTAAAGAGCTGCGGCAGTTCGTCGATCCGCACCATACGGATAAACCGGCCCACCGGCGTAATCCTGTCATCATGTTTGGCGGCCAGCCTTGCCACACCGTCTTTCTCTGCGTCAACCCGCATACTGCGGAATTTGAGAATATTAAATTCCTTCATATCGCGGGTGCAGCGCACCTGCTTGTAAAATACCGGCCCTCTGTCGTAGGCTTTGATGGCCAGGGCCGTCAATAGCATGATGGGGGAAGAGAGGATACATAGAATCAGTGCACACACAAAATCGATGATCCGCTTTGCCAGACGCTGCTCAAAACTGAGCACATATTCCCTTGTGAGCAGGATAGGCGTATCAAACAAATGAATCTGATCCGCCCCTTTGATCAGAATATCCGGTATCTTCGGCATGATATACACCCGGATTCCCACACCGAAACAATATTTGTAGAGTTTGTTGCGTATCTGAGCCGGAATATCCCAGAGCACCACACCGTCATAGCCGTTTTCCGCTTCCTCGCAGATGACATCGGCGCCCATCCCGATATGGATGCTTTTCGTCACATGATACTTGTCCTTTCTCGTACCAAATTTATGCAAAATATCCTCCACCGGACGATCTCCGTGCACCAGCAGCAGGTTTCTGGGAGAAAAGATACGTCTGTAAATACCGGCACTGCCCATCGTCCATAGTACGATTACCGCCGCTTCGGACAATGTCATATAGAACATGGGTCTGATATCCAAAAAGCCCCGCACCATCAGGCACATCTGCAGATACGTAATGGCATTGACGCAAAGTGTGGCAAACACCTGGGAAAACATCACCTCTCCCGAACGCAGATAACCGATTCGCATACCGCCATACATCTGGGAGAAAAAAAATAACAGGATCACATACACAAAAAGCATCAGAAGATGTCCCTTGAAATAAAATTTCAAATACATCTTTTCGCTGTAATAGCCATACCAGAATAAGGCATAAATTCCCATCTGCAGGGCAATACAGATAGAAGACAACGCGATCTGTATCAGCCTTTTGTATGTTTCCAGTTTCTTCATGAACTTTCGTCTCCTTCATTAACAGCAAACAGTTTCCTTTGTTCACCGACTGCCACGCGGTAAATCACCGGACTACTGCTGCCCCTTAAACCCGGCGCAGCGTAGCACGCACTGCATAAAACATAAAATTATACAGGGTGTATGGCAGTGACAGCCCCTCCACCCGCCGGTAAAGATTCCAGATCCGCCGGATCGCTTCCAGTTTATTGGAAGAGAGTGTACCGGTACTTCTCCTGTACAATACCAGGTTTTCATCCAGACCATATGCGGTATGGCCGTTTCGCAAAATGTTCCACCAGGTTGCGGTATCCTCGCTTTTCACAAGCGGCATGCGGATCAGTTCACGGGGGATCACATGAGTGTCAAAGAGGACTGTTGATGTGAAAATAGTGGTATTTTTCAATGCCTGCCGATAGGTAAGGGTCTCCGGCACCCGGACAATCCTGCCACTCCCCTTTCCAGTCTCATCGGCAAACTCATAACCGCTGAATACAAAACCGGCCTGCTTTTTTTTCATAAAGGAAAGCCCTGCCGAAAGCCGCTCCCGCTTCCAGAGATCATCGCTGTCCAGAAAAGCAAGGTAGCGCCCTTTCGCCTCTTCCAGGCCCCGGTTACGGGCAGCGGCCGCCCCCTGATTGACCGGTTGGCAAATCAGACGCACCCTGCTGTCCATGGCGGCATAGTGCGCTATGATTTCTCTGCTTCCGTCAGTGGACCCGTCATCCACCAACAGCAGTTCCCAGTCAGTCTCCTCCTGTCCGCGGACAGATTCTATTGTCTCATGCAAAAAAGCGGCTGCCTGATAGACAGGAATGATGATGCTGACTTTTGCTTTCATATCACGACGTTTCCCTATCCTTTTATTTAATCCCATATCCTGATCACAATTCTTCTTTTACCAGATAAATCGGTCTGTTTTTCACTTCCATATACATTTTGGACAGATACTGTCCCACAATCCCCAGGCACAGAAGCTGTACACCGCTGATCAGAGAAATGATGCATACCAGAGATGGCCAGCCGGAAGTAGGATCACCGAAGATAGCCGTTCTCACAATCGTAAACAGGATCAGGATAAATGCCAGCAGACAGAAAATCAGACCAATCACCGAAACAAACGCCAGCGGCATTGTCGAAAAAGCCAAAATCCCGTCCAGAGAATAGAGAAACAGTTTCCAGAAATTCCACTTTGTCTCTCCCTTTGTGCGCTCGATATTCTCGTATTCCAGCCATTTCGTCCGAAAGCCTACCCAGCCGAAAATCCCTTTTGTAAAACGGTTATATTCCTTCATGGAAAGAATGGCATCGACCACACAGCGCTTCATCAGCCGGTAATCTCTGGCCCCGTCCACAATCTCTGTATGGGAAATATGCTTCATCAGCCGGTAAAATCTTCGCGCAAAAAAGGAGCGAATCATGGGCTCGCCTTTTCGTGTCACCCGCCTGGTCGCCACGGAATCATAGCCTTCCTCTTCCAGATAATATAGCATCCTCGGCAAAAGGGCGGGCGGATCCTGCAAATCGGCATCCATCAGCACCACATAGTCCCCGGATGCTTTCTGCAGTCCGGCATAAATCCCTGCCTCTTTCCCAAAATTCCGGGAAAAGGAAACTAGACGTACCCGTTTGTCCTTCTCGTGCAGTTTTCTCACTTCCGCCACCGTATGATCCACGGAACCATCGTCCACATAAATCAGTTCCAGCCCTATTTCACGCTCCTGCAGGGCCGTTTCCTGCTTCAGCAGCTCTTCATAGAAATAGGACACATTTTCCTCTTCGTTATAGCAGGGGACGATCACACTTAATAATTTCATAATCCGCTCCCAAGATTCTCTTTTAGTAACGATTCAGACTAGTACACTGACACATTTACATTTCGCCAAATGACTTGCCTGGATTTCCATCTGCAGCGTTGGCTTCACTCAACGATGCCACCGCATCGCCTCGTTCAGCCGCCTTGCAGTCTGAAAATCCATTCTGCGTCATTTATCTGAAAGTAAATGTGTCAGCACACTAGCTGATCTGTTACCTCGTTTTGCCAATATTTTACCATATTCTGCAAATTTTGAAAAGTTTTCCCGGTTCTATGCTCCCTTTTATGGTTCCGCCGCCAGATAGACCGCATAGCCGGGTACCGCTTCCGTCTCCTGCCATCCGTACTGACGCATGGCATCCGTGCTCATCCGCTCACGCAGCACCAGAATATCGCAGTCCAGTCCCATCGCCAGCGCAGCTACCGTATCGGGCTGGTTATAATCGTTTTTCATCTGTTCATGGAGGATCAGGGCTTCTTCTCCATAGGGATAAAAGCTGCGGACTTCCCTGTTACACCCTTCATGCCAGAGATCCTTTCCATAGGGAAGGACAATGCGGGCGTCTGCCAGACGGGCTTTTTCCATCACCTCTTCCGGCGCAGCCAGCATCACTTCTCTGTCATAAGTTTCTGCAAGTTCCGTAATTTTATCCTGTATGGCGCGACTGCCTTCCGGAATATAGCGCCATTTGGGGATATCAGCCCGAAAAGGAAGCACGCTGCCCGTCATACAGATCATAATCATCAGTCCTGCAAACATGACCACGCCCCGCTTCCACTCATCTGCCACGCCCCACATCACCGTCAGGGCAAAAGCCGTACCCAGAACCGGGAAAGGACTGTCCGGAAAAATGCCGGACAACAGACAGATACCCAGAAGAACCGCTTCCTGTCTCCTCCATCTTTTCTTCGTCCGCTCTCTGACCAAATATAATCCCAGTATAGAGAGCAGCAGCATCCCCCACTGTCTGTCTCCCACTGACAGCCTGGTTATATCCGGCGGCAATAGCGGACAGGCAGCCGCAAGTGCCGCCAGCGTCAGCAGCAGACCCATGACACCATAGAGCCATTCTTTCTTCACCAGCATCTCATACAGTATGTAACCACCCATCAGCAAAAGCACGGCTGCGACCGCCATCCCTCTCCATCCGTTATGAAGCAGGCAGTATGCATAAGAAGCTGTATTTCCATCCCCCATCACAATAAGCAGACTGGCAAAAATCAAAAACAGGTTCCGCTTCTCTTTCTGGCCTCCCAAAAGCATACCGGCCCAGGCACGCAGCACTGCAAAATTCACGGCCAGAAGCCAGATGGGAACCGCCAGATACAGAAAATCGGCCAGTCCCATGCCGCTCAGACGGTGGATACTGCCATACAATAGCGGCTGTGATACCAGCTTATACAGCGGAAACATCCCGTTGGCCAGCCTTTGCCCGGTCACAGGATCATGTACAAAAACCGCATCTGTCAGTGCTGTCGTGGCAATCGTCTCGGTCATCGTATCCATTCCCGTATCCGGCACATACAGAAAGTAGCCTGCGATCTGTATAACCGCAAGCAAAAGCAAAATGACCGCTTCCGCTATCTGTCGTTTACGATATTTCTTTTTTTCCCTTTTTCTGCCGGCCTGATCCCGCATCCGCAAAATCATATCCCTGATCAGTCCCCGTCCCACAAACAGGGACAGCAGGCTGCATACCGTAAAAAGCCCGGCCAGAAGCCTGCAGTAAAAGGAAAACCCCCTGCTTAATTTGATCGTAATACAAGAAGCAATCGTTCCCAGCAAAAAACAGGCCAGAAGCCCGGTCATATAGCACTCGGTCATCGTAATGCTGCCACGCTCCCGTTTCAGCCGCAAAAAGCCAATCCCTGGCAGTACGGGAAGCATTACACAAAGCAGAAATCCTATCATGGTTCCTCCATCCTTGCCTTTTTACAGATATTGTATGCGACCCTGCTCTTCCAGCCGTTCCACAATCTGCTTTACCTCCTGCGCCCGCTCTCTGGGACAGACAAGAATGGTATCTTCTCCTTCCACTACAATCAAATCTTTTACACCGATCAGTGCGATCAGTTTATCTTTGCCATAACTGATACACCCCGAGGCATCAAGGCCGATCATATCCCCGCAGGCTGTATTGCCACACGCATCGGGTGTATGCAGTTTCGCCAGCGCATCCAGACTGCCCACATCGTTCCAGCCAAAGTCCCCTTCCAGCATATACACCTGCGCCGCCCGTTCCATGATGCCATAATCAATGGATATCTTGTGGATTGCGGGATAAACCTCTGCTATCGTCTGCCGTTCTCTTTCCGTTCCCATACTGTCTCCGATTTTTACAAGGCACTCATAAATATCGGGCAACAGCATTGCAAACTGCCGGAGAATCACAGATGCTTTCCAGACAAACATGCCGCTGTTCCAAAAGTATTCACCACTGGCCAGGTAACGCTCCGCCGTTTCTGCATCTGGCTTTTCCACAAATTCTTCCACCCTATGACAGGACAGACTGCCGTCTGCTTTGCCCGGTTCTGCGGCTTTGCGTCTGATATAACCATAGCCCGTGGAGGCAAATGTGGGACGAATCCCGATCGTCAGCAGGCCCTCTCCTCTTTCCGCTTCTGTCATTGCCTGTTCCAGCACCCCGCGAAACCCTTCCTCATCCTGAATATAATGGTCCGAGGCAAAAATACCCATCACACCGTCGCCATACTTTCTGATAATCTCCATCGCCGCATAGCCGATACAGGCCGCCGTATTTCTGGCGGCAGGTTCGGCCAGGATATGATCCCTCTGCAGACGCCCGGCCGCCGCCTCATAAGTGAGTTCGGCATGGGCTTCGTTTGTCACCACAAAGATATTTTCGGCGGGAATCACCGGGCTTAGGCGGTCTATCGTCTCATTGACCATGATATCCTTTCCCGTCAGATTGAGAAACTGTTTGGGCAGTTGCTTCCGGCTCAGCGGCCAGAATCTTGTGCCACTTCCGCCTGCCATAATAATACCATATCGCTTCATAGCCAGTCCTTCACTTTCCTGTTCTTGCATCTCCTTCGTGCTCCCGGAACCAGTCATAGGCCAGTTTCACACCCTCTTCCAGTTCCACCTTATGTCTCCAGCCAATACCGTGCAGTTTTGACACATCTGTCAGTTTTCTGGGGGTGCCATCCGGCATATCCTGATTCCAGATAATTTCTCCTTCATACCCCACAGTCTCCCTGACAAGCAGCGCCAGTTCACGGATAGTAAGTTCTTTTCCCGTACCGATATTTACATGCTGCTCACCGCTGTAATGCTCCAGAAGGTATACACACGCATCCGCCATATCGTCCACATAGAGAAACTCCCGCAAAGGCGTTCCCGTCCCCCATAGTTCCACCGACGGCGCCCCGGATACTTTGGCCTCATGAAACTTGCGGATCATGGCCGGCATCACATGCGAACCTTCCAGATCATAATTATCATATGGCCCATACAGATTGGTAGGCATACAACTGATAAAATCATCCCCATACTGCCGTTTGTAGAATCTGCACATCTCAAGCCCGGCAATTTTGGCTATGGCATAGGCTTCATTGGTCTCCTCCAGCGGCCCCGTCAGCAGTGCATCTTCCGGGATCGGCTGCGGCGCCATTTTAGGATAAATACAGGTACTGCCCAAAAAGAGCAGTTTCTTGACGTGATAATCATGACTGCATTTGATCACATTGCACTGTATTTGCAGATTGCTATAGGCAAAATCCGCCGGCGCGGTATTGTTGGCATTGATGCCACCCACTTTGGCCGCCGCCAATACCACGACATCCGGTCTCTCTGTCTCAAAAAATGTCCGCACTGCTGCCTGATCTGTCAGTTCCAGTTCACGGTGTGTACGTCCGATCACATTTTCATACCCCTGTCTTGTCAGGCTGCGGACAATCGCACTGCCCACCAGCCCTCTGTGACCTGCTATATAGATCTTATCCTGTTTTTCCATCTGCTATCCTCATTCCGCCTTTGTACTGATATTTTCTGCCCCGTTGTTTCCTTTGCCATGTCTGGTCCGGTATGTTTCACAGTCCATACCTGCCACCTCTTTCATGTCACTGTCCATCATCATCGCAACCAAAGCCCGGAAATCCACCTTCCGCTTCCAGCCCAGCTCCCGCTCTGCCTTCGCTGCATTGCCCCACAGATATTCCACCTCCGAAGGGCGGTAAAACTCAGGGTTTACATCCACCAGTACTTTGCCGCTCTCCGCATCGAGCCCTTTCTCCTGGATGCCTTCGCCTTCCCAGCGGATGGCAATCCCCAGCTGTGCAAAAGCCGCCTCCACAAATTCCCGTACTGTATGCGTCTCATTGGTAGCCAGCACATAATCACCGGGTTTATCCTGCTGCAGCATCAGCCACATACCTTCCACATAGTCCCCTGCGTATCCCCAGTCCCGTCTGGCATCCATATTGCCCAGCGACAGCTTCTCCTGTTTTCCTGACACAATCGCTGCCACGGCCAGCGTAATCTTTCTCGTCACAAAGTTCTCTCCTCTGCGCGGAGACTCATGATTAAATAAAATACCATTGCAGGCATACATATTATATGCCTCCCGGTAATTAACCGTAATCCAATAAGAATACAGCTTTGCCACTCCATAAGGACTCTTGGGATAAAAAGGTGTCTCTTCACTCTGCGGCGCTGTCTCCGGCAATCCCCCAAACAGTTCCGAGGTAGATGCCTGATAGTATCTGCAGTTCCCGCCATTGACCCGGATAGCCTCCAGCAGCTTCAAAGTACTCGTCCCGGTAGCCTCCGCCGTATATTCCGGTACCTCAAACGAAATCCCCACATGAGACTGGGCCGCCAGATTATATACTTCCGTAGGACGAATCTCGGCAATCAGCCGCATCAGATTGCTGGAATCCGTCGTATCCGCAAAATGCAGGAAAAATTTAATCTTATGATAATCGGAAGCGATCAGATGATCAATCCGGTCCGTATTGGAAATACTGTGCCTGCGGATCAGTCCATGCACTTCATATCCTTTTTCCAGCAGAAACTCTGCCAGATAACTCCCGTCCTGTCCGGTAATCCCGGTGATCAGCGCTACTTGCTTCATATCCATTCTCCTTTTAAATCATATTGGCAATCAGGTAATTGCAATGGTCTGACTAAACTCGTCATTGTAAACATCAGATTGGCAATTATCCGCATGCCTGTAATACCAGATTATTTCTATTTTTCTGCCAATTTCTACCATATCTTTTGTAGTATACCAGCACTGGACGCCAGTTGACAAGAGGGTGGAAGGGATTATTATTGGCTTACCAGCCTGTATTACTACTATTTAAGATGTTCAGATTGACAGAAATTATAACACCACTTGAATATTCACCAAAATCGTAGTACACTGATAAGAAATTCTGTCACCGGACAGAGACAAATACGACGAAGCAAAAATACCCGGAGGGAAAAATGAACTTTTTCAGAGGAATCGCTGCAAATGAATTTTTTATATCCGCCGCACTTGGATGGCTGGTGGCACAGATCTTAAAGACGATCATCCATACGGCACTGACAAAAAGTTTTGTGGCAGAGCGGATGGTCGGAAGCGGTGGTATGCCCAGTTCACATTCTTCCACGGTCTGTGCGCTCGCCACCTCTACCTGCCTGCAGTTTGGCAGCGCCAGTTTTCAGTTTGCCATCGCCGCTTTTTTTGCCATTGTCGTTATGTATGATGCCATTGGCGTCCGCCGGGAAACAGGCATCCAGGCAAAGGTACTCAACGAGATGATGGAATTATTTTCCCATATGGGTAAAGATGTCAGTATGGAAGAAAAACTGAAAGAATTTGTCGGCCACACACCGCTTCAGGTTCTGGCCGGCGCCATTTTGGGCGTCCTCATCGCCTTTGTAGTCAACGGATTTTATTCATAGCACAGGACGGTTATATGATCAGACGTAAAAAAGTATCGGTTATTATCATTTCATTTATATCGTTATTTTTCTTTGTTTTGATACAGTACTCTGCCATTACACCATTAACGAACAGCTCCAACATCGCCTCAGCATTTTCTTTTTCTCTGGAAAACGGGTTCTATGAGGACGATATCCAAGTGGAATTATTGCTTACCCCCACCTATTCAGACCAGCTTCAAATACACTACACTCTCGATGGCAGTACCCCGGATGCCTCTTCTCCTGTCTATACGACGCCCTTTGCTTATCATGCCGATGATGAAATACAGTCTGTGACCATCAAAGCAATCCTCTGCAATCAGCAACTTGAAGTGGTGGGCGGCCCCTATACTGCCACCTATTTTCTGAAAAAAAACATTGCCGTCTGGAGCAATGCGCTGGTCGTTTCGATTACCACAGACGCCGATGGACTTTTTTCACCAGAGAATGGTATTCTCTACCCCATGTCAGACTGTGGGCCCTCTGAAGAGGATTGGTCCTGGTTCAAAAAACAAAATTGCAAACAGCGCGGAGAAGATTGGATCCGAAATGCCCATATAGATATCTTTGAACCGGACGGCACCAATGTTATCAGCCAGAACATTGGTCTGTGCGTGGACGGCGACCATGGCTCTATGACCCATTACCCCTATTCTCTCAAAGTACTGGCCGGAAAAGAGTATGACAGCGCCCATCCGTCCTTTACCTATGACATATTCCGCTATTACAATACAAAAGGAACCCCATTTCCTCATATTCAGGACTTTAACAACATGGTCTTTCGCAATGGCGGCAACGAATATAACGCCGGTATTGCCAAACCAGATCAGAAAGGGACAATGCTGCGCTGGAATATCGGAAGTCGCCTGGCTGATGAAGCCGGTTATATGACAGCCGGTGCACGGCCAGCCATTTTGTTTTTAAATGGAGAGTTGTACGCTGTAACTCAGCTTCAGGACACCTATAACCGGTATAATACTGCAGCCAAAACCAGATTGAACAAGGACAGTTTACAGATCTGGAAAGATTCTGAACTGGCATGTACACAATATGGTGGTTACCAGGATTTATATTACAGTTATCCTGATCTGACTGCTTCCCCTATCCTTTTGAGCGAAAATCAGGAAGAACTGGAAGATATGGTCTCCATCGACGATATGTTTTCCTACTATGCATTTGAAGTCCTTGTGAACAATACAGACTATCCCAAAAAAAACTATGCCATCTGGCGCTATAATGATACGCCTCAGGAAGCCTCTTATGCTGATGGCAAGTTCCGCTTCCTGATCAATGATCTGGACTGTACCTGGGATTTTCGCTATGACGATGATCTGTGGACTGCTTATTTTGATAAGGTAAAAGAGGATGGTGTGCTGATGGCATCTCTGATACAGGTGGAGCAGTACAGAGATCGTTATCTGAATACACTCTGCGATCTGATGAACAGCGGACTCTTTGACCCGGATCATCTTGACACTGTAATCAATGAGGCCAACAACGCCTTTCAGCTGATCGCCTCTTATTATTATACGCCCAAGGATGAGGCAAAACGCCAGCAAAACGTTTTGTTGCTTAAAGAAAGTGCTTTTGCCCGCAAAGGAGAAGTCCGAAATTTTATTCAGGAAACCTTTCACCCGGCTTCCCCCTACACTTTACAGGTCAAATCTCCTGCAGCCGGCACCTCCATCCGTTTCAGTACCACCGAACTGACATCGCTGGACGGAGATTTTCAGGGCGAATACTATGGTGACTATCCCATGACACTGTCCTGTACAACCAACGACTATACCTCTTTTGTCTGCTGGAAAATCAATGGCAAAACTGTGGCTTCTCCGGAAGTAAGACTGGATGCCACTCTGATCTGCGATGACCGGATCACTGTCGAACTGATTACCACCTGCTCTGACACCAATAGCGGACTGCTCATCAGTGAAATTTATACCGGCCCTGATGGGCCCTGGATTGAATTATACAATGCTTCGGACAAAAAATTGCAACTGGACAGTTACAGTCTTTCCAATAAAATGCCGTCCCCTTTTCTGAAATTTCATCTGCCATCCGGGACGTTGGCTCCCGGCGAAACCTTTGTGGCAGGTATAGACAATACAGGACTTTTCCGGCTGGAACAGGGCATCCCTGTTTATCTGACAACCGGTCGTATGATAACAGACTCTGTCCTGATACCTGTGATGGCAGAACGCGAAAGCTATGGCAGGTTTGGCGAAACCAACGAATGGAGGTATTATATCAATCCGACAAAAGGCACCCTGAATTAAAAACTCTCAAAAACAAACTGCCGGCAAAGCAACCTTTGCCGGCAGTTTCAAATCATTCCCATCTTTGAGGAGTGTTTTTTCTAACCCTCTGTACAGACCTGATAAGCAAGATAAATTTACTGAATTCCATTCGCTTTCATGTAGTCTGCTTCATACTGTGTCACATATTCTGTAGCTGCAGCCGTGTCCTTATACTCGGCAATCAGCTTGTTTGCCTCGATATACTCATCCTTCCACTGACTTGTCTCGGCAACCTTTCCAAGCACCTCGCTCCAATACGCAACCGCTTCGTCACTCATGGATGCAGGTCCCGCCACGCCGCGCCATACAGGCACTTCTACATTCTCATAATCACCGACCTCGCTCAGAGTCGGCGCATCTGCCAGATTGCCGGTATAGCGCTCGTTAGCCAGAGCCAGTACCGGGATCAGAGAACCCGCTTCCACATATTCAGAAGCAGCGGCCGGCTTGGAGATTACAAGTTCCACATGTCCGCCCAAAGCCGCTGTGATAGCATCCCCGGTAGAATCATAGGTAATATACGTAAGCACATCTTCACTGATGCCCAGCTCTGCCAGCAGTGCCTGATAAGTAGCGATATCATCCCCTTTGGAGCCACCGACCACCACTTTGGTCCCAGCCTGGCAGGCCGCGATAACATCGGCAAATGTATCATAAGAAGTATTTTCGCCCTTGAACAAAAGCTGTTTATCGACAGCCATAATTGCCAGAATCCGGAAATTATTAGAACGGTTCTTGGTATTTTGTACCATTGGCATAAGGTCGCCGCTGTTAAAGGTCAGAAGCTGATAATCCGCATCTTTTTTCAACATAGCCACTTCATTGCGGCCCACTTCGCCGGCTCCATCCGTCTTGTTTGTCACGACAACTGTCTGGCCATTTACCAGATCCTCATTCTTCATAATGTCCGCAATCATACGTGTAAAAATATCAGAGCCGCCGCCCGCACTGGATGTTACAGTCCAGTTGATATTTTTTTTCGGGGTAAACGGGCCCCCGGCAGATGTCTGTCCGCATCCAACCACCATCATGGAAAGTGCCATAACACCGGCCAACAGTGTTGCCATAACTCTCTTTTTCATACAATATATCCTCCTGTCGTTTTAAACTATCATGCAGATGCCTGTCGTTTTTTATCACCACAGATCATTTTTCTGCTTTCTTTTTCATTAGCATCGGTCTGAGCATTGAGAATCCTACAATACCCAGGAAAATAAGCATTAATACGCAGGTGATCGGTCTTTGAAAGAAGATACCGAGACTGCCGCCCGAGATAATAAATGCCTTACGCATATTGTCCTCCAGAATCGGAGCAAGCACAAACGAGAGAAGCATCGGTGCAGAGGGAAAATTGTTTTTATTCAGCAAATATCCCACTACGCCGGAAATAAACATCACAATCACCCCATACATGGAATTGCTTGTGCTATATGCTCCCACCACGCAGACCACCGTGATAATCGGTATCATATACTTCACCGGCACAGACAAAATCTTAATCAGGAACGGAATCACACATACCGCTACCACCAGCGTAAACAGATTCGCCATAAACAGAGACGCGATCAGGCCCCAGCAGAACTCCGGCTCGTTTTCAAACAGAAGCGGCCCGGGAGAAAGCCCCCACATCATCAGGCCACCCAAAAGCACTGCGCCCGTCCCCGAACCGGGAATCCCCAGCGCCAGAAGCGGTGCAAACGCACCTGCTGCAGCCGCATTGTTGGCCGCCTCGGAAGCTGCGACACCTTCGATAGCACCTGTCCCCAGTTCTTCCTCGCTCTTAAACTTTTTCTGAATCGCATAGCCCATAAAAGAACCCGTCGTAGCACCCGCCCCCGGCAATACACCCACAAAGGTCCCCAGAAAACCGGAACGAAGCGCCGGAGGTATAAGCCTCTTCAGATCATGTCCCGTCAGCATAGAGCCGCGAATAGACAGCTTTGTATCATTCTTGGCATTTTTTGCCCGTTTTTCATTATCAGAATCGCGCTCATTGATCAGGTTAATCACCTGAGCAAAACCTACCGCACCGATCACAAACGGCGTAAACGGGATTCCGCCCAGCAGGTACATATTGCCAAACTCATACCGGGGTGCGCCGGACAGCGTATCCATACCCATACTCGCCAGCAAGATACCAAACGCGGTAATAACCAATCCTTTGATCGGATTCTCCCCCACCAGCCACGAAATAGATGTCATGGCGATCAAAAGAAGCGCAGTCATCTCGGACGGTCCGAATTTCAGTCCCAGATTCGCAAGCCCCGGCCCCATAAAGGTCAGAATGATCATACCGATAATCCCGCCGATGAAAGAAGCCGTATTGGCCGTCATCAACGCCTGCCCCGGACGTTTGCGCTTCGTAGCCATCGGATATCCGTCCAGCGTCGTCACAACCGCCGGCGAATCCCCCGGAATATTCAAAAGAATTGCACTGAACGCGCCGCCGTACATATTGGAGTAATACAGCGCACCGAGCATAATGATAGCGGTCGCCGGGTTAAATTTATAGGTCAGAGGAAGTAACAACGCAACCCCTGCCAAAGAGCCAATACCCGGCATGGCACCCACAACCAGTCCCAGAACCGCTCCCAGCAGACAGGCTCCGATGTTGACAGGAGTCAGCGCCGTCCCAAAGCCCTGGAATAGCATTACAAAATTTTCCATATGTACATCCTCCTACCCGATCATCTCAAACATTCCCCATGGGAACTGCACCTGCAGCCAACCGGCAAACACGCCCAGGACGATAACCGCGACGATAAGTTCAATGATAATAATATCCCTCCATGGTGTCCCTTTTTCTATCACCTTCAGCCAAAACAGCACATAGAAAAATACCATGGGAATCAATCCAACCAGAAATGTCCCCACAATCAGTGCCAAACCACCCAAAATGACCGTCACTTCGTTTTTGTTGTATTTCGGATGCTCCTCTTCTTTCAGCGTCTGGAAAAACGCCGCAATGCTGGCAATCACCAGCACAATCGCAATAATACTCGGAAAAAATCCGGGCTTAGGCTCTTTGTCCCAAAAACCAAGCTGCGTAAATCCAATCACAGCAAACACAATGCCGACAAGAGCCGTCGCAAGCGGGATCAGTTGCTTAGACCCTATTTTCTTCATTCCTCCACCACCTTTTTGTATTTTAATTTTCCAACAGCGCTACTGTACTTTATTAACAAGCAATTTTTGTGCCAACTTTCCCGCACGTAATCATTTTGTATATGTTATCTATTAATTTCATCTTATTTTTGTAAAAAATATCTAAATTATTTCTGACTTCCGGCGATTTTTTTCACCTCTCATATTATTTATGTCCAAATTTTCAACAGATATTTCAGATATGTTTTTTTACTTTTCTTTTCGTTTCATAATGTTTCATTCAGGTGTACCGGACAGCAACGCAAAAACAAATAAAAAATCTGCCGGCAAAGCAGATCCCTCACACTTTGCCGGCAGAAATAATAGCGCCACCTCCGCAATATTCCCGCAGATCAGGAGCGGCCTGCTCTTCCTAAGCGGTACTGTCCCTATGTTCCACCCCTCTATATCTCAGCCCCTGCAGAGAATTTGTCTGTTCAATGCGGATTTCATCCCTTCCCTGATATAAAAAAGAATCCTGCTTATACAGAATTCCTTTTTATGACAGATTATTGCTTCAGGTTGTTTACAATCTCGCGCCCGATGCTTTCATATAAAAGAGGAACCTTTTTCACGTCCTCCAGATGATAACAGTTACGTCCGTCCATCACAATGGGCCTGCGCATCAGCTTCGCGTACTTATTTAAATCCAGTTCTTTCACTTCTTTCCATTCGGTAAAGATAAAGCAGATATCTGCATCCTGCAGTGCCTCCTCAACAGTATCATAATAGGTAATATGCTCATCGGGAATACGCTTTTTAAAATTTTCCACCCCTACCGGATCCCAGGCTCTGACATTGGCACCGTCTTCCAAAAAGACTGGTACATTCACAAGTGAGGGAGCTTCGCGCAAATCGTCGGTTCCCGGTTTAAAAGTCAGTCCCAGCACTGCGATGTTGAGACCATTATAATCGGCATAATATTTTCTGGCTTTTTTCGATAATTTATATTTCTGATTGTCATTGACTTCGATCGCTGCCTTGACAGTTCTCATCTCACATCCATTCTGTGCCGAAAGGTGATGGAGTGCTTTGGTATCTTTGGGGAAGCAAGAGCCGCCATAGCCAATACCGGCATGAAGAAATCGCTTCCCGATCCTTTCATCAAAGCCCATACCTTTGGCCACTTCTTCCACATTCGCCCCGATGGCTTCACAGAGATTGGCAATTTCATTCATATATGAAATCTTCAACGCCAGAAAATCATTTGACGCATATTTGATCATTTCCGCACTTCTTCTGTTGCATACCATGACAGGCGCGTCGAAATCTTTGTACATCTCCAGCAGACGGTCCTTGGCAAAGTCGTCGTTTACCCCCAATACGATGCGGGATGCATGCATGGTATCCGGCACCGCCGTCCCCTGTGCCAGGAACTCCGGATTGGAAGCGACATGCACCTTTAACTCCAGAGGGTTTTCATTCAGCAGACGTTCTACTTCATCATTGGTGCCGATCGGAACTGTGGACTTCACAATTACAACACATTCCTTGCTGATGCTGGCAGCGATCTGACTTGCCACACCAAATACATATGCCAGATTGGCCGAGCCGTCCCGTTTCTCCGGTGTCCCTACGGCGATAATAATGACATCCGCATCCACATACGCTTTCTGATAATCTGTTGTAAAATACAGATGATCCATATTTTTAATCATTAATTCTTCCAGTCCCGGTTCATATATGGGGGATTTCCCACCTTCCATCATTTTGACTTTATTTTCATCCACATCCACACACGTCACTTCATGCCCATGCTCGGACAGGCAAACCCCTGTCACCAGTCCCACATATCCCGTTCCTGCTACTGCTATTTTCATCCTGCACTCTCCCTGCTTTTCTTTTGATTTCCACATGTATCACACACCCGGTCTGCACCATCCCCGATCCGACAGATACTACTGCCACAGGAACTCTCTCCGTATGTGCGTTCAGACAATATGCTTATTATAATATATCCTGCCCGTTTTTTCAATAATTAACCAATTTCATTCCACGACAAACGCATGAATGGATAAATGGTAAACATTCCATAAAGGTAACAGGACAGAAACTGAAAAAGTTCTAGGTATTATAACTTTCAGCAGTGGTATATCATCCAGGTCACCCATCTTGCAAAAGATATTAGCGGTTCTTGCCGCCGCACTTTGCTGTCATTCTCAGATCATAACTCAGGGAACTGCTACCGATTTCACTAAAAACCATTCACCCATCCTCAGTAAATTTGCTCTCGTGGATAATGATTTGATTTTTAACAATATGATCTCCGTATACATTTTCCTATAGAAAGAAACATGAACTTGCCAGAACATTTATTCTCATGGAATTTTCAATGCATTCTCTTCGCGTAGAGGTAGACGCAGGATAGGGATCGGTATTACATACAGGATTTGTTTAAATTGATGTTAGAATATAAATAGTACAAGCCAAAATGAGAAATTCCAAATACGCATA
>CANPIC010000026.1 GCA_947574055.1 uncultured bacterium | reverse complement strand
GTTTTCTTCGCTGTTTTGTCTCGGTCATATTGTTTGCTCCTTTGCTTATTGATTTCATACTATATGACCTTAAAAAATCTGTCCAGTTTATTGTAGCCTATCCATATTTTAGCTACGGAAAATCAATAAGCTAGAATGAGAGATATAATCAGCAATAAATTTATAAAACAGCATATACAATCAGCTAAAAAGAGGGTGTCCCAAAGTCAAGAAATGACTGAGGGGCACCCTCTTTTTCATATAATATTAAAAACACATGACATCTTATTCATGTCCCAGCCCCTGTTTTACACCCGCACAATCTGTCGTCTCGTCTCTTCCGGCAGGAGGGTTCCATAGGCGTGCAGAATGAGGGCGTTATACAGATGGGCGGCCTGGATATCCTTTTGCAACAGCTTTGCCGCTTCTTGGCTGATATAGTTTTCCGCATCCGCCAGTTTGGAAATCAGGGGGATGGATGCGGAGGCCTTGAGGGCGGTCAGCAGAGGGGCGGCAGACTGGCGAAAGCCCAGCATCCTGGCGTAAGGTATGCCTTGGCTCTCTGCCTGCTGCAAATCGGCAGTTCTGATCTGCAGCAGGATGTGGAGCAGGGAACGGCTGATTCTGGAATAGGTGACTTCTTTTGTCTTTAACAGCATACAAAAAGAGGTAAAACTCCGGTAATGGGGTAACAGTCTCCTGATTCTGTCAGACAGATCGTCAGAAACATCCAGATAATGAGCAAATCCCGCCCCGGCTTCGGAAAGCAGTTTATAATGCAGCATCTGAGAAAGCATATCCGGAGAGATGGGGAAAGTCCTGCCGTACGATTCCTGCATGATCTCATACACATAGTCCGGTATATGACGGTGCAGCGTCTGTCCCGCCTCTCCGGCGAAGAAGTCCGCAGCGGATAAAGCGCCAGGCCATGCTGCGCCGGTATCCGGTTTGGGAAGGCGCTCTGCCAGCAGGGCAGTGCGGACGGCCGTGGCGGAAGCATAGACAGAATCATCATGGCCGGCAGGCAGTGCGCAATTCAGATAACTTCCTCTGCGGGCTATGGTTATCGGGCGGATGGAACTGCCCCGTGTGCGGAGACTCTTGCAATATTCGATGCCCAGAATATTGTTGGAAGAGGAGAGCAGCAGGGAAAGTGCGGTGTCATCGAGTGTATGGAGTCTGCCAGGCCTGGCAGAGCGGATGCAGTCCTGCAGCGCAGTCGCCTGGGCAAGGGGATAAGAGTAGCCCAGACGCAGTTTTTCCCGCAGTAGTCCGGCATAGGCGGGCGACTCCGGAGCGAGTAGGGAAGCGACCTCTTCCAACAGACGGATCTCGCCACATTCACTGCCAAAGACAAGGTTATCCACCACACCCAGAGCATCCAGCAAAGATACTGCGCCGTCGGCAAAGCGGGAGGCGCTGGCACAGGAAAAACAGACAGGCAGTTCCAGTACCAGATCTGCGCCGCCTGCCAGCGCCATTTTTGTCCGTTCGTATTTGTCCATCAGAGCAGGCTCTCCCCGCTGGGTATAATTGCCACTCATAATGACAATGCAGTGATCGGCGCCGGTGATCTGCCGCGCTTTGTGCAGAAGATATGCGTGGCCGTTGTGGAATGGATTGTATTCAGCTATGATGCCAACGGTTTTCATGTTTGCCGTTTTCCTTTCTTTGTTCCCGGGATGTACGGGATCAGATCATAACAAAGTGTATCATTTCTGCCGACTGATTTCAATGATACCAGCAGATCACCGCTTACCTTTCTTTCCCTATATACAAACAACATTCAAAATTTAAATCATAATAGCTCGACCTGTTTTCCGATAGCTAAAGCCGGTGGTCTGCCGGCAGTTTTTAATCCTCGTCTGTATAAAACACAGTATGTTCACAGTTTAAACAAAAAATGGAAACAAATTCTGCATAAAATAATGGAAGAATGATTTGGACGGAGGTTTCCATGAAAAAAGGACGCATCATTTTTATTTTTTTTATTCTGTTTGTGCTTGTGATAGCAGTGGTTTTGTGTACGGATGTGCGCCGTTTTCTGCCCTGGTTTAAGACTGGAGGGGAGCAGGCAGCGAGGCCTTTGCCCACGCTGCCGCAAGCAGGGCCGGAAATCATTGCTGCTTTTGGCGTGACCGGTGCAGGCATGATCGAAAAGGAACTGGAACTGGATTTTCTGGAGACTGAACTGGTGGTGGAAGAGGTATATGTAGCTTCCGGAGATATGGTAGAGGCCAGGACAGCGGTGCTTCGCATCACTGACAGTTCACTACGGGAAGCAGTCAGGGAACTGGAACGTGCATTGATGGATGCATCTCTTGCCTACAGACAGGGCGTGACGGAATATGAAACCGGTCTGCTTGATGCGGAGAACACACGCAGAAAAAGCCTGATTGCCGCACAATATGCACAGACTGTTTATGAGGATGCCGTGGCAGAGGCAGAAATGGAAGTACAGAAGGTACAGCAGGAACTGCAAAGAGCACAGGAGGTGCTGGACGAATATACGGCGGCGATAGAAAGTGATTACTATGCTGCCGAATATGAAGTGGAGGAGAAAAAAGCAGCCTACGAGAAAAATGTGGCGCTTTTTTTTGAAAAATTGGATGACTATGGCTATGAACTGGATGACGATGGGGATGACGATCCCAATACATTCCGTATTGTCAAAGCAGACGGCAGGAGTGGGCAGGATACGGATGGAGAAGCTACGGTGCTGGAGTTGCTGAAAAATGAGTATCAGGAAAACAAAGAAGAATATGACCAGGCGGTAAAAGACAGCGAGGCAGCTACAGAGAAGGCAAGAGCGGACATAGGGGAAGCGGCGGATACGCTGCAGCTAAAACAGCTTGCCCTGCAGGAGGCTCTGATTACCCTGGAGCAGACAAAAACGGACGCACAGTCAGAATATGACATATCTGTCATAACAGGGGAGAAGGCACAGGCTGTTTATGAGACGGAGTGCCGGAATCTGCAGGAGACTCTGGATAGATTGGGGGATGCGAAAGAGGAAGCGCAGGAACAATATGATCTGTTCATGCAGACCATCGGAGACGGGTGCATCTATACACAAAGTCAGGGGACTATATGGATGGTGCGGGCAGCGGAACATGCAAAACTCCCTACGGATGGCATTTTGCTGGCATACAGTGACACCGGTTCCGTAGAAGTTACGGTTTCGGTGGATCAGTCTGCTATCGCGTCTGTAACCATCGGAGAGGAAGCGGTGATTGTGACGGAGGGTTATGAGGTGTGTAGTGGTGTGGTAACAGGGATTGATCCTGTTTCTGCTTCATCAGGACGGGCTACTGTCAGTTACAATGTGGTTTTGGAGCCGCAGGAGGGGGCCGAAGAATTGCCGGTCAATCTCTCGGCTGCCGTATATTTTGGAATCTCGGCGGCAGAGTATGAGCAGATGACACAGGAGTGGTCCAGAGAGGCAGAGACGCCGACGGGCAGCGGGAAGCGTGAGAAAGGAGAAGCGCGGGGAGAATGAAAAAATGCAGAAAGAAGATAGTGGCAGCTTTGGCAGTTCTGACGCTGTCGGCGCTCATAGTCTGCGCGATCCGGAGCGGGCAGGGTAGCGCGGATAGGCAGGAAACCGTTTTTTATAAAGAAGAAATCGTCTCCTGCGGCGATTTGGTACAGGGAATCACGGAGCGGGGGAGCGTTGCATTTGAGATCAGTACGCAGAGATACGATGTGGCGATTGATGATACGCAGGGAGAAGAGGATGACGAGGAGGAAGAAGACCGCTATCTGAAGATAGAGGAGGTTTACGTCCGGCAGGGACAGCGGATCAGAGAGGGAGAACCATTGTATAAAGTAACAGAGGGCAGTATCCGCTCCGTCCGCCGTTATCTGACAGCGCGGGCGCAGGAGGCCGGTATTTTGCTGGAAGAGAGACAAAATGCATATGAAACCGAGTCAGTAAAGGCCCAGGGGGAGCTGCAAAAGAGTCTCCATGATCAGAACTGGGCAGAAATGACATATGCCGTAGAAACAGCTCAGGCGGAGACGGAAGCTGCGCTGGCGGCTGATTCCCTTGCAGTGCTGGAAGAGGATATCAGACAGCTGGAGGCAGAACTGGAGGATTGCTATGAGGACTATGCGGATCTGCAGGAAGAATACGAGACATATAAGCGCCGGTATGAGGAGTGGGACCCGGACAATCTTTATACATATATCCCCCTGCGAACACAGTATCTGGATCTGAAACAACGCTATGAGGAAGAAACAGAAAAGAGGCAGGACAAAAGAAGCGAGATCGAGGAAAAACAGGCGGAAATCGAGGAAATACAGGCAAAGATTGCACGTATGTCTGCCGGCGCGCAGCAGGATGAGATGGAAGCCAGACAGCGTTATGAAACGGCAACCCTGGAAGGCTCTCTGGCCCAGGAGGTATATGCGTATTCGCTGCAGTCCCTTGTGCAGGGGGTGGAGACGGCGCAGGAAGAATGGCAGGAATGGCAGAAGAGACTGCAGGAATTTGATGCCTTTGTGGGAGAGGATGGTGTGATCCGTGCCCAGGGCAGCGGACTTGTGACAGAGGTTTATTATGAAACAGGAGATATCCTGAGAGAAGAAGGGGTGTTGCTGACCTGGGTGGAAGACGGCGGCTGTATGCTTACCGTGGATGTAGCAGAGGAAGATATTTCTTCCATAGAGATCGGTGACGACGTTATCGTGGTATTGACCGCATATCCGGAGGAGACTTATGAAGGAACGGTACGGGAGATCGATAGCATGGAGCCTTCGCAGAATACGGCGACGGTCAGCTATCTGGTGACCATAAAGATAGACGGGGATACTTCCAGACTTTACGAAGGCATGACAGGTGACGTGACCTTTATTGCAGATCAGGTTACACAGGCAGTCTATGTATCCCGCCGGGCAGTGAAAGAGGAAGGGGGAAAGTATCTGGTGACAGTGCGGGGCGCAGACGGAGAAATGACAGAGAAGGAAGTGAAGACCGGCTTTACCGACGGGACGCATATACAGATATTGGACGGTCTGTCCGCCGGCGACATTATTTATATAGAGACAACTGTCAGGACAAAGGCCGGGGCGGATGTGCCCAAAGAGCAGAACATAGAAAAAACGGAAGTCAAACCGGAGCAGAGAGCAGGGCGGGATCGAAATGACAGAGCAGAGATCGAGGATCAGTAAGAAGGAGGATAGAATGAATACATGGATTACAAATCATAAAAAGATGGCAGTGTCTCTGCTCCTCTTTCTGTCAATGCTTGCCGTGGCTGCGGCGACAGGGATATTTCTGGTGGCCATGACACGGGAGGCAGAGCATTACTATAGAGAGGCAGTCACGCAGTATGGTCCTTTGCACAGAGGCATCACAGAGGAAGGGACGGTATCCGTGGGCAGTGTGGAACAGGAATTTGACTTGGACATCAGCGGATATTCTGTGGAGAATAAGGGATTTTCCTTTGCCGGTCCTGCTGCGGCGCCCGCCGGCAGCCATTCAGGAGGGAGCCGGCTTTTGGAAGTGGAGGAGGTCTATATCACGCAGGGGCAGCAGATTGGAAAAGGGGCAGCTCTTTTGAAACTGACTGATGAAAGTGTGGAAGAGATCAGAAAAGAACTGGTGGCTGATGAAGAGGAGGCGAAACTGAAACTCGATCAGTTGTCTTTATCAGGGCAGAAAGAAGCGGCGGCTGCCGCGCAGATCCGTGAACAGAACCGGTTGTACGGTGAAAGCGCCTCTCTGGAATACGAAGAATCGCTGCAGGATCTGTCAGAAGCCGCACAAGAGGCGCAGGAGACCTGGGAAGAAGCACAGCAAGAACTGCAGGAATACCGGACCGATCTGGCCAATGTGCAGGCGGACTACAAGGAAGCCGTCTCCTATTTGCAGGAAGCGACCGCCGCAGTGGAGGGAGAGACGGATACTTACTGGTATCTGAGAAACGAAGAACTGAGAGAAGAGGCTAAAAAAGTGGTGGAAGAGGAAGAGGCGCGGACGGAGGAACTGGAAGCGCTGATCCGGGAAAAGGAGTGGGAGATTATTTCTTTACAGGCAGCTTATCACGAAGCGCAGCTTGCGTATCTGGAGGGAGAGGCGGATGCTGGGACCGTTTATGACAAAAGGCTCTACAATCTGCAACAGGCAGAAGAAATCTATGCCATTGCCACGGATCAGACGGAATATGAAAAAAAGACAGCACAGGAAGACTATGAGGAGGCCAGTGGGAAATTAGAAGACTTTGACAGTACGATTGTGGACGGCGTAGTGTCTTCCCGATATGAAGGTGTGGTTACCGACGTGAGTATCAAAGGCGGTGATACGATACAAAAGGGTACGACGCTTGTCTCTATGAATGATTATGGAGATGTGACAGTACAGACAGAGGCAGATCATGAAGTGATACAGACCATTACCGTCGGAGAGACGGTACACCTTTCTTTTCCCGCTTATCCTGACGGCGAGTTTGACGGTGTGGTCACAGAGATCGGTGAGGCCGTGAGCGGATCAGGGACGCAGATCACCTGGCCGGTAGAGATCGCGGTGGATGGAGAGGGCGCGGCTTTGTACGGCGGTATGACTGCGGAAGTGACATTTATGACGGAGGAGACAAAAGATGTACTGTATGTGCCTGTAAGGGCTGTCATCCAGGAGAATGGGAGTTCTTATGTAAAGGTCTATGACGAGCAGGGCAAGGTGGTAAAAAAGAAAGTAAAGACCGGGTTTAGTGACGGCCGTCATGTGGAAATCTCAGAGGGCGTGACAGAGGGAGAGACGGTACTGATGGAAAGCAGGGTGAGAAGCGAATGAAACTGACGGAAATCATGAGACTTGTGTGGCTGAATCTGTCTCAGAAGAAAGGCAAGGTTATCCTGACATCCGTTGGCATTGTGGCCGGCAGTGCTACCATCATGCTGGTTCTGGCCATTGGAAAGGGCGCGCAGATGGAAGTGGCGCAGCAGTTCCGCAATTTGAGCGCGGGTGCCATTGACATTACTTATGAAGGAGAAGCGGTATCAGGCGCTGCCCTGCAAGAGGGGATGAGCGGGCCCGGCGGAGGCATGCCGTCTGGCATGACGGGGTTTGGAGGCGGCAGCAATCGGAATCGGGGCTTTGGGGGGCCTATGGGCGACAGGAGCGGCGCAGGAGCCGGATTCGGAGCGGGTTCCAGGGGAGACAGGGAAGAGATCTCTCTTGGGGAAGAAGATCTGGAAGAGATTCTGGCATATGTGCCGGAACTGGAAGATGGCACTATTTCTTTTTCGGTCATGGCGACAGTGGAAGGTGGGAATCTGGAGGAGAGCACTTCCTATACGATAGCCGGCGTGAAGGAAAATTATGCGCAGATGAGCAATCTGAGCCTGGAAACAGGCGAATTTCTCAGCGAGGAAAATGATGAAAACAAAGAAAAAGTCTGTGTACTGGGGGCAAAGGCTGCCAGGGAAATATTTGGCAGCAGCTACTATGCGTATAACAATACTGTCTATCTGGACAGCAGACCCTATGTGGTAGCCGGCGTGGCGGAGGATATGGGAGCAGTGACATCAGGGATCAGTCCTGATGAGGCAATTTTTATTCCCTATGCCACCGGGCTTAAATATCTGACAGGGAGCCAGGTCAGTCCTGTCATTACCGTGACGGCGGCAGACGTGGAGAATGTGGACGCTGTGACAGGGTACATTGAGGAGGTGCTTTCAGAGCGTTTCCCGGGTACTACCTTTACACTGTCAGATGCCGGCACGAAGATGGAGGCGGCGCTGGGAACCAATCGGACCTTACAGCTTCTTCTGGCTGCCATGGCGGTGATCGTATTTCTGGTGGGCGGGATCGGTATCATGAATGTCTTGTTCGTATCGGTGGAGGAACGGACCAATGAGATAGGGATTCTGAAGGCCATCGGATGCGGCAGGGGAGATATTCTGACGGAATTTTTGCTGGAAGCTGTCGGCATTTCTCTGACCGGGGCAGTGATGGGGGTCCTTTTGGGACTGGGTCTTACACCGGTGATCGAACAGTTTTCAGTCAGGGTGGAGCTGTCCCTGTCAGGGGTGCTCTTATCCCTTGGCTTCGGTGTACTGACAGGCAGTCTGTTTGGATTTTATCCGGCTTTCAAGGCTTCCGCGCTGCTTCCGATCACCGCACTAAGTCATGAATGAAACGGAAGCGAAAGGAGTAAGCGATGGCAGAAGAGCTGATCAGGATTGTCAATATGAGTAAGGGGTATCTGCTGGGGGATGAAAAAGTTCCCGTGCTTAAGGAGATCTGTTTTTCGGTCAGACAGGGAGAGTATGTGGCAGTTTTAGGGCCTTCCGGTTCCGGTAAAACCACGTTGATGAACATAATCGGTTGTATGGATGTCATGGATGAAGGGGAATATTATCTGGACGGAGTTGCCATTCATGAGACAGCGCAGGCCGGGCTGACACAGCTGCGGAATCAGAAAATCGGCTTTATCTTTCAAAATTATCAACTGATTCCTGCCTATACGGTGCTGCAGAATATCATCATGCCGCTGATAATCAGAGGGATGGGACATAAAGAAGCGGAAGAAAAATGTATGGATATCATAAATCTTCTGGGGATCGGCAGCCGCCTGCGGCACCGCCCGGTGGAACTTTCCGGAGGTCAGAGACAGCGGGTGTCCATTGCCCGGGCGCTGGCCGGGGAGCCGGCGCTTTTGCTGGCCGATGAGCCGACGGGGGCCCTGGATCAATCCAGTGGCAAGGAGGTGCTGAAACTGTTCGGCCAGCTTCACGACAGAGGCAATACTATCGTGATGATTACCCATGATCTCAATGTCGCTGCGGCGGCGCAGAGAATGGTAACGATTACGGATGGAGTGCTGAGAGAGGTATGACCATAAAAGGAGCTGATCACAGGGCCCGGATTGCATGGCGCTGACTCTCCATACGCTTTGTATGGAATTTAACACAATTTTTTTCGGATTGTATCTTGTATACATTGTGGGTCTTGCGCTATAATTTAATCGAATACAGGAAATCTCAGGAAAAGAGAAGGGCCTGCGGTTTTCGTATATCGTAAGAAGGAAAAGGAGATTGGGCGGATGAGTTACATTGATTTAATGAAGGAAAAGGCAAGACAGGATCTGAAAACCATAGTGCTCCCGGAAACAAATGACAAGAGGACACTGATCGCAGCGGCGCATATTCTGGAAGAGCGCATTGCCAGGATCATCATGGTCGGAAACGAAGAGAAAATTCTGGACGGTGCCGGATGGCTGGAAGTGGATCTGACCGGTGTGACGATTGTCAATCCTGCAACCTGTGACAAACTTGATTTTTATGTAAATCTTTTATATGAGACCAGAAAAAATAAAGGGATGACGCCGGAAAAGGCCAAGGAAGTGCTGCTGACAGATTATCTTACCTTTGGTATCATGATGGTAAAGGCCAATGATGCGGATGGTATGGTGGCAGGCGCATGCCATGCTACGGCGGATACACTGCGTCCCGCCCTGCAGATACTAAAGACAGCGGAAGGAACCAAGCTGGTATCAGCGTTCTTTATTGTCGATGTGCCGGACTGCGAATACGGATATCACGGGACTTTCCTCTTTGCGGACTGTGGCCTGAACCAGGATCCGACCGCGGAGGAACTGGCGGCTATCGCGGATACCAGCGCCAAGAGTTTTCGCAATCTGGTAGGAGCCAAACCCGTGATTGCCATGCTTTCCCATTCCACGAAAGGCAGTGCGAAGCATCCTTTGGTAGATAAGGTGGTACAGGCAGTGGAGATCGCACACGAACAGTATCCCCACCTGACACTGGACGGTGAACTGCAGACCGATGCCGCTCTTGTTCCGCATATTGCCAAATCCAAGGCGCCGGGCAGCGAAGTGGCAGGCAAGGCCAATGTTCTGGTATTCCCCAATCTGGACTGTGGCAATATCGGTTACAAACTGGTGCAGAGACTGGGAAAAGCGGAGGCTTACGGTCCCATGCTGCAGGGCATTGCCAAGCCGGTCAACGATCTGTCAAGAGGCTGTTCCTGGGAGGATATCGTGGGCGTGGTGGCGCTGACTGCCGTGCAGGCTCAGTTATCATAGGACAGGAGGACGGATGATGAATATACTGGTCATTAACTGCGGAAGTTCTTCCCTGAAATTTCAGCTGATTGATTCGGAAAGCGAACAGGTAAGCGCAAAAGGGCTCTGTGAACGGATCGGCATTGCGGGCAGCAGGCTGGTGTATCAGAAGGCGGGAGCGGACAAACAGGTGAGCGAGGCACCGATGCCGGATCATAAAGCTGCCATTCGCATGGTGATCGGCGCATTGACAGACCGGGAAACGGGTGTGGTGACGAGTCTTTCGCAGATCGGCGCGGTCGGTCATCGCATCGTCCATGGCGGAGAGCGGTTTGCGGCTTCCGTGCTGCTGGACGATGACGTGACTGAGGCCATTGAGGCATGCAGCGGCCTTGCCCCACTGCATAACCCGGCCAATCTGACCGGCATCAGGGCCTGCCGGGAACTGATGCCGGATACACCTATGGCAGCCGTGTTTGACACTGCCTTTCATCAGACCATGCCGCAAGAAGCCTACCTGTACGGGATCCCCTATGACTGTTATGAAAAATACGGGATACGGCGTTACGGTTTCCATGGTACCAGCCATTCTTATGTATCAAAGCGGGCGGCGCAGGTGATGGGCCGTGACCTGGCCACGCTGAAACTGATTGTCTGCCATCTGGGCAACGGAGCCAGTGTATCGGCAGTCCGATATGGCAAATCCGTGGATACATCCATGGGACTGACACCACTGGAAGGACTGATCATGGGTACCAGATCCGGCGACATGGATCCGGCGATCATCGAATTTATAGCCCATCAGGAGGGTAAGACACTGGCAGAAGTGATGGAGATCCTGAACAAGGAGTCTGGCGTACTGGGCCTCTCCGGCGGTCTTTCTTCTGATTTCAGAGATCTGGAAGACGCTTATTGCCGGGAGATGCCGGAAGGGATCAGGGCCATAAAGACCTTTGTCTACCGGGTGGCAAAATATATCGGTGCCTACACCGCAGCCATGAATGGGGTGGACGGTATCTGCTTCACCGCGGGACTGGGAGAGAACAGCCCCCTTATCCGCAGTCTGGTATGTGAATACCTGGGATATCTGGGTGTGCGGCTTGATCAGGAACAGAATCAAAAAAGAGGACAGGATACTGTTATATCCACACCCGACTCTGGGACTGCGGTACTGGTGATCCCCACCAATGAAGAACTGGCCATTGCCAGGGAAGCGGCAGCGCTGCTGCAAAAGTAAGGCGCAGCGGCAGGCGCCGCTATCGTGTGGATTTCTCAAATACCGATTGACAAAAAACGGTATCTTATGTATAATAGTTCACGTATGAGCAGGAGTCTATGATGATTTTAAATATCACGGATATATTGATGACGGAAGGCAGGACAGAGCAGAGAGAGGTTTTGTTTTCGCCGGATGTATTACAGTACGGAAAGCACAGCTACAGCATTACCGGCAAGTCTCCGGTATCCCTTACGATCACCAATATCGGTAAGGGAAGGGCGAAGGTCACGGGCAGGATGGAACTGACCGTACAGCTTTGCTGTGACCGCTGCCTGAAGGATGTGCCGTACACTTTTCTGCCGGAATTTTCGGACACGGTGACAGCACCGGAGTTTGAAGCGGCTGTTGCGGAAGAAGAGGAAGGGATTACCGGATATGAGATTGATGTGGACGGGCTCATATACAATGAGATTTGGGTCAACTGGCCAATGAAAATCTTGTGCCGGCCGGACTGCAAAGGGCTTTGCAGTATGTGTGGCAGGGATTTGAATGAGGGAGCATGTGAATGTGATACTTTCGTTCCTGACCCGAGATTGGCAGCAATAAAAGATATTTTTAATGCGGGTAAGGAGGTGTAACGATGTCTATCTGTCCAAAAAATAAATCTTCCAAGGCGAGAAGAGACAAGCGCAGAGCGAACTGGAAAATGAACGCGCCCACGCTGGTAAAGTGCAGCAAATGCGGCGCACTGATGATTCCTCACAGAGTTTGCAAGACCTGCGGCTCTTACAATAAGAGAGAGATTATCAGCGTTGATTGATTTGCGTTGGAGCAGGAGCAGAAGTTACGATCTGACGATAACAATGCATAAGGAAAACAGGCTTTAGGACATTTCTGATCAGGAAGTGTCCTTTTTGCGGTGTTCCGGCGGAAAAGAGGGCAAAATGGAAAAGGAAAAAAAGAAACTGGCGGTCATATTTCCGGGGATCGGCTATCATGCGGATAAACCTCTTTTGTACTATGCGAGGATGCTGGCCAGGGCCTGCGGTTATGAGACTGTCGAGGCGTCCTATGGCGGGTTTGACAAAGGGATCAAAGGAAATGCCGAGAAGATGCGCAAAGCCTTTGCGGAGGCAGACAGACAGGCGGAGGCACTGCTGCAGGACATTGATTTTGCAGCGTATGACAGCCTTTTATTTCTCTCCAAAAGTATCGGCACTGCTGTTGCGTCGGCATATGCGCACCGACACGGATACAGGCCCGCGCATATTTACTTCACACCGGTGGAGGCTTCCTTTGCAGTGATGAAAGGAGCGGGTGAGGGAATCGTCTTCCATGGTACGGCTGATCCGTGGGCAGATACGGAAGCTGTCCGCCGGGCATGTAGAGAACTGGATCTGCCTCTTTATGTCACAATGGATGCCAACCACTCCCTGGAAACAGGTGACGCCCTGCGTGACCTGCAGACAATGACGGAAGTGATGCAGCGCTGTGCTTCCTTTATCGGCCATATTTGATATCTTTTTCTTTCCTTGCTTTTTGCCGGTCTGTCTGTTAAATTTATATAAGGCAAGAGCGTAATAGGGAGGAAAGTGGAAATGAGTGCATATATTAATGTGGCAGTGGATGCCATGGGCGGTGACAATGCGCCGGCGGAAGTGGTGAAAGGCGCGGTGGAAGCCGTCAGGGAGAGCGATAAGGTAAAGGTATTTCTCACAGGCAGGGAAGCGGATGTGAAAGAGCAGCTGGCTCATTATAGCGTGCCTGAGGGACGGATAGAGATTGTGGATGCCACCGAGGTGATCGAAACAGCCGAACCGCCGGTAGCGGCAATCCGCTCCAAAAAGGATTCTTCTATTGTAAAAGGCATGAAGCTGGTGAAAGAAGGAACCTGTGATGCTTTTGTGTCCGCAGGGAGTACCGGCGCCGTACTGGTGGGCGGTCAGATATTGGTGGGACGGATCAAAGGCGTGGAACGGGCCCCGCTGGCGCCGGTGATTCCCACGACTCGCGGTGTGGCGCTGCTGATTGACTGCGGTGCCAATGTAGATGCACGGCCTTCCCATCTGGTGCAGTTTGCCAGAATGGGTTCTATTTATATGGAACATATCATGGGTGTGAAAAATCCCCGGGTGGGAATTGTCAATATCGGTGCGGAAGAGGAAAAAGGCAATGCCCTTGTAAAAGAGACTTTTCCGCTTCTGAAAGCCTGCACAGATATTAACTTTATCGGCAGCGTGGAAGCCAGGGATATCCCCTCCGGCGGTGCGGATGTGGTGGTGTGCGAGGCTTTTGTAGGGAATGTGATTCTTAAAATGTACGAAGGCGTGGGCGGCGCGCTGATTCAGGAAGTGAAAAAGGGCATGATGTCCACACTGCGCAGCAAGATCGGTGCTCTCTTGGTGAAACCGGCGCTGAAAGAGACATTGAAAGCCTTTGATCTGGAACAGTATGGCGGTGCGCCGCTGCTGGGACTGAACGGACTTGTTGTCAAGACTCACGGCAGTTCAAAGGCGGTGGAAGTGAAGAATTCCATTTTGCAGTGTATTGCTTTTAAGGAACAGAAGATAAGTGACAAGATCAGAGAACAGATCGTGTGAACCGGCGAAATGGCCGAAGGCGGGGATGGATCGGTTCGGACTGTTTGGACGGTTATCTCCGAAGGTACGAAAAGAGGAAGGGCTGATTGATGATGGAATTCGATAAGCTGAAAGAGGTTATTGCAGGTGTGCTGAGTGTGGATCCCAATGAGATCACGGAGGAGACTACCTTTATGGAAGATCTGGGGGCGGATTCTCTGGATCTGTTTCAGATTGTCATGGGGATCGAAGCGGCGTTCGGGATTAAGATACCGCCGGAGAAATCCGAAAAAGTCACAACGGCAGGGGAGGCGCTGGGATTGATCAAAAGTATGGTAAACGAAAAAGAACAGGCGGCGGAAGATGGCGATGTCTGACAGACTGGAGATGGAACTGCTGGAAGTGCGGATCGGATATACCTTCCGGGATAAGAAGCTGCTGAAACAGGCGCTGACCCACAGTTCCTTTGCGAATGAGCAGAAAATAAACAAATGGGATGATTATGAGCGAATCGAATTTCTGGGGGATGCGGTACTGGAACTGCTCTCCAGCGACTATCTGTACCGGGAAAATCCCCGCTTATCAGAAGGGGAACTGACCAAAAAACGCTCTTCAATGGTCTGTGAGCCTGCACTGGCATTTTGTGCCCGGGATCTGGAACTGGGCCGTTTTATTTTTCTGGGGAAGGGAGAAGAAGCCACCGGAGGGCGGAAACGGGAATCCATTACCTCAGATGTACTGGAGGCGCTGATCGGCGCCATTTATCTGGACGGCGGTATTTCCAGTGCCAAAGCGTTTATTGACAGGTTTGTGTTGTCTGATCTGGAAAACAAACAGCTTTTTTATGACAGCAAGACGATTTTACAGGAGCAGGTACAAAAAGAAGGCGGCGGACGACTTCATTATGTACTTGTGGAAGAGTCCGGCCCTGAGCATGACAAGCAGTTTCATGTGGAAGCCATGATAGACGGGAAGAAGATCGGAGAAGGCATCGGCAGGACGAAAAAGCACGCAGAGCAGCAGGCGGCTTATCAGGCACTCCTTTGCGGGAAAAAACAGGACAGGTAACGGCATCTATGTATTTAAAAAGCATCGAAGTACAGGGGTTTAAATCCTTTGCCAATAAAATAAAATTTCAGTTTCACAACGGCATTACCGCCATTGTGGGTCCCAACGGAAGCGGCAAGAGCAATGTGGCCGATGCGGTCCGCTGGGTGCTGGGAGAGCAGCGGATCAAACAGCTGCGGGGCGCGTCCATGCAGGATGTGATCTTTTCAGGGACAGAGGCCAGAAAGCCGCTCAGTTATGCTTATGTGGCCATTACACTGGATAACGCAGACCATCAGCTCGCCATTGACTATGAGGAAGTAACGGTTGCCAGAAGAATCTATCGTTCCGGAGAGAGTGAGTATTCTATCAACGGAAGTATCTGTCGTCTGAAGGATGTCAATGAACTCTTTTATGATACCGGTATCGGCAAGGAAGGTTACTCCATCATCGGTCAGGGGCAGATTGACAAGATCCTCAGTGGAAAGCCGGAGGAGAAGCGGGAACTTTTTGACGAAGCGGCCGGTATTGTGAAGTTTAAACGCCGGAAGAATACGGCGCAGAAGAAGTTGGAGGAAGAAAAGCAGAATCTGCAGCGGGTCAGAGATATTCTCTCTGAACTGGAAAAACAGATCGAACCTCTGGAGCGGCAGTCCGAGACAGCGAAGGTCTATCTACGTAAAAAAGAGGAATTAAAAAATCTTGATGTCAATATGTTCCTTGTGGAGAACAGACATATCAGGGAACAGGTAGAAGAGATTTCCGGAAAGTACCAGATTGCGGACGGCGAACTGCAGGAGACTACAAAAACCTACGAAAAGACGCGGGAAGAATATGAACGGGTGCAGGCCGAACTGGAACGGCTGGAAGAAACCATCGAACAGGCCAGACAGACCCTGACAGATACCAGTGTGATGCGGGGAAAACTCGAAGGGGAGATCAATGTCTTAAACGAGCAGATCCACTCCGCACAAAACAGCAGAGCACATTTGCAGAACCGGCAAAAAACAGTGGGAGACGGTATTCAGGCCGGGGAAAGTGACAGGGACGCCATCCTGGAGGATAAGAGAAGGACGGACGAAAAGGTCAGGGAAGCCGAGGCGGCAAGAGCGGAGGCTGCCGGGCACCTGGAAGAGATACAGGGCAAAATCGAGGCGTATAATACCAGCATCGAAGCCGGTAAAAATGAGATCATGGAAGCGCTGAATGAGAGGGCGGCCATTCGTTCCCGGATGGAACGTCTGGACACGATGCTGGAGCAGGCGCAGATCCGTAAGGCGGAACTCAATTCCAGGCTGCTGCGTGCCAGATCGGATGAAGCGGAGCAAAAGGAGACGATCCGGCGGCTGAAAGAGGCGTTTGAGACCGTCTGTCAGCTCCTGCAGGAACTGAACGAAAAGCAGGCGGCGCAGGAGACTCGCATCGGAGAGATCAAACCGGAACTGACACAGAAAGACGGTGAACTGCGCCAGGCACAGGCACTTTATCAGCAGGTCACATCCAGACTGGAAGCGTTGATGGGGCTGACCGAGCGCTATGAAGGCTATGGCAACAGTGTCATGCGGGTGATGGAGCAAAAAGACAAGCCAGGCGGCGGTGGTATCATAGGCGTGGCAGCGGATATCATCAAAGTAGACAAAAAATATGAGACTGCCATCGAGACAGCGCTGGGCGGCAATATCCGCAATATTGTCACCGAGGATGAAGATACCGCAAAGCGCATGATCGAATTTCTGAAAAAGACCAGAAGCGGCCGTGCCACCTTTTTGCCGCTGACAGGGATCAGGAATACCCAGGAGTTTAAGCAGACGGCGGCGTTGTCGGAGCCGGGAGTCATCGGCCTGGCAGATGCGCTTGTGCAGACAGAGAAGAAATATGAAATGGTTGCCCGATCACTCCTTGGCAGGATTCTCGTGGTAGATCATATGGACCATGCGGTAAAAATTGCCCGCAAATATGACTATAGCCTGCGCATGGTGACAATAGAAGGGGAACAGCTTATGCCGGGCGGTTCCATCAGCGGTGGTGCTTTTAAAAACACATCCAACCTTTTGGGCAGGCGCAGAGAGATCGAAGAACTGGAAGCGAAGAAGGCGCAGCATCGGGAGACTGTAGACAGGATACAGGCACAGATCGAAGCGATCAAGGAAGAGAGAAATCAGCTTCGCAGAGACTTGGAACAGACCCGCAAGACATTGCAGGAGAAGTTTATCGAACAGAATACGGCCCGTCTGAATGTGATTGCGGCGGAAGAAAAATGGAACGAGACAGAGGCGGGGTTTGGCTCCCTGGAAGAGGAACAGGAAGAGATCAGAAAGCAGATTTTGCAGACGGGAGAGGACAGGGAAGCGACAGCAGCGGCGCTTGCAGCTTCCGAAGAACTCGAACGCAGCGCGCAGACCAGGATTGCAGAATACCAGAAGATTCTGGAAGCACAAAGAGGGGAGGAATCCCTGCAGAGTGCAAAGGTATCTGAGTGGGATGTGGAGGCGGAAAAATTCCGCCAGCAGCAGAAATTCAAACAGCAGAATGTGGATCGTATCAACGGGGAGTTAGAACGCCTTTCCCGGGAACTGGCAGAGATCGAGGAGGCTCTTGTCAGAAACGAAGAAGAGATCGCAAGAAAACAGGGCAATATCTCCGAAATAGAACAGACCATTGATCATTCCCGCACTGCGGGAGACGAGGCGCAGGAAACAATACGGGCCGATCTGGCCAGAAAAGAAGAACTGTCCGCGCAGCAGAAGAATTTTTTTACTGTGCGCGAAGAACTGGCGGAGAAAAAGAACAGTCTGGACAAAGAAGTGTACAGGCTCAATGCCCAGAAAGAAAAGCTGGAAGCATCCATGGAAGCGCAGATTAACTATATGTGGGATGAATATGAGATCACCCTCACAGATGCGGCTACGCTGCGCAACGAGGAACTGAATGATCTGGCGACCATGAAAAAAGAAATCTCTGCCCTGAAAGAACAGATCCGTAAATTGGGCGATGTGAATGTCAATGCCATTGAAGATTATAAAAATCTGATGGAGCGCTATGGATTTTTAAAAGAACAGCATGACGATCTGGTAGAAGCCGAGCAGACGCTGCTTGGTATCATAGAAGAGCTGGACAGCGCCATGCGCAGGCAGTTTCAGGAGAAATTCGGCCAGATCGGCCGCGAATTTGACAAGGTGTTCAAAGAACTGTTCGGCGGCGGCAAGGGGACGCTGGAACTGCAGGAAGAGGAAGATATCCTGGAAGCGGGGATCCGTATCATTGCCCAGCCTCCGGGGAAGAAACTGCAGAATATGATGCAGCTTTCCGGCGGGGAAAAAGCGCTGACCGCGATAGCCCTTTTGTTTGCCATTCAGAACTTAAAGCCGTCCCCCTTTTGCCTGCTCGATGAGATCGAGGCAGCTCTGGATGAAAACAATGTGGGCAGATTTGTAAAATATCTGCATAAACTGACCAAGAGTACCCAGTTTATTGTCATCACCCATCGCCGTGGTACGATGGAAGAGGCGGACAGGCTGTATGGCATTACCATGCAGGAGAAAGGGATATCTACCCTCGTCAGTGTAAATCTGATTGACGGGCAGCTGGATGCGTGATGGATGTTATAGATAGAAGGGAGCCGCAGCAAATATGAGCGGAGAGAAAAAGGGATTTTTCAGCCGTCTGAAAGAAGGGCTGACAAAAACAAGAAACAATATCGTACAGGGAATTGACGATCTGTTCAATGGCTATTCGATGATAGACGAAGAGTTCTATGAGGAGCTGGAAGAGATCCTGATCATGGGAGATATCGGAATAGGCGCTACAGGGTCCATCCTGGAGAGGCTGCGGGAGCAGGTGCGGGAAAAACGGCTGCGGGAACCCGCTGCCTGTAAACAACTGCTGATCGACAGTATCCGTGAGCAGATGCAGGTGGGGGAAACGGCCTATGATTTTGAAAAAGAACAGTCCGTGGTACTGGTGATCGGTGTCAATGGCGTGGGCAAGACCACTTCCGTGGGCAAGCTGGCGGGCAAACTGAAAGAACAGGGCAGAAAGGTTATACTGGCGGCGGCGGATACCTTCCGGGCCGCAGCGGGAGAGCAGCTGACTGAGTGGGCGCACCGGGCCGGTGTGGAGATCATCGGTGGTATGGAAGGTTCTGATCCTGCCTCGGTGATCTATGATGCAGTACACGCAGCAAAGGCCAGAGGGGCGGATGTGCTTTTGTGTGATACGGCAGGCAGGCTTCATAATAAACGCAACCTGATGGAAGAACTCAAAAAGATCGACCGCATCATTGAAAAGGAATTTCCGCAGGCGCACCGGGAGAATCTGGTGGTACTGGACGGCACCACCGGGCAGAATGCGTTGCAGCAGGCCCGCGATTTTGGGGAAGTCACCAATCTGACCGGTATCATACTGACAAAGATGGACGGTACGGCCAAAGGCGGTATCGCTGTTGCCATCCAGTCAGAACTGCATGTGCCGGTGAAATATATCGGGATCGGTGAGACGATTGATGATTTGCAGAAATTTGACCCGGATGAATTTGTAAATGCGCTGTTCGATATCAAAGGAGTGGGAACCAATGAGTAAAGAGATGCTGACACTGGAAGCCTTTGAAGAGGCTTCCGAAACCGTAAAAAGAGTGACATCGGAAACCAAGCTGGTATACAGTGACTATCTGAGCCGCCAGACCGGGAATAAGGTCTATTTAAAGCCGGAAAACATGCAGTTTACAGGTGCTTATAAGGTGCGCGGCGCTTATTATAAGATGAGCACCCTGACGGAAGAAGAACGCAGCAGAGGACTGATCACCGCATCCGCCGGCAACCATGCCCAGGGCGTGGCCTATGCCGCCGGATGCTATGGCGCCAAAGCGACGATTGTCATGCCCACCACCACGCCGCTGATGAAGGTCACCAGGACAAGAGGCTATGGGGCGGAAGTGATCCTTCATGGAGATGTCTATGACGAAGCCTGTGCCCATGCTCTGGAACTGGCACAGGAACACGGTTATACTTTTATCCATCCCTTTGATGATGAGGCAGTGGCAACGGGACAGGGCACCATAGCCATGGAGATCTTTAAAGAATTGCCGCTGGTGGATTATATCCTCGTCCCCATCGGCGGCGGCGGGCTGGCGACAGGGGTATCTACCCTGGCAAAACTGCTCAATCCCAAGATCAAGGTGATCGGTGTGGAGCCGGCGGGCGCCGGCTGTATGCAGGCGTCTTTACAGAATGGTCAGGTGACGACACTGCCCGATGTCAACACGATAGCGGACGGTACGGCGGTCAAAACGCCGGGGACAAAAATTTTCCCGTATATTCAGAAGAATCTGGACGATATTATAACAGTAGAGGATCGAGAACTGGTGGTATCTTTTCTGGATATGGTGGAAAACCATAAGATGGTGGTGGAAAATTCCGGTCTTTTGACAGTGGCAGCGCTAAAGCAGTTAAAACCGGAAAACAAAAAGGTGGTTTCCATACTCAGCGGCGGTAACATGGATATCATTACCATGTCATCGGTGGTGCAGCAGGGGCTGATCTTCCGTGATAGGATCTTTTCGGTGTCCGTCCTTTTGCCGGATAAGCCGGGAGAATTGTGCCGGGTGGCCTCCGTGATTGCCGGAGAAAACGGCAATGTGATTAAGCTGGAGCATAATCAGTTCGTATCTACCAATCGCAACGCAGCGGTGGAACTGCGCATTACCATGGAGGCTTTCGGCACCGAACATAAAGAGCAGATTATCACGGCGCTGGAGCGGGAGGGCTATCAGCCCAGAGTGATTGCTGCCAGTATCTGACAGACTGGAGGAAAGAAATGGAGAGCAGAGGCATACGTAAAAAGCTGAAGAATTATACGATGATCACACTGGCGGCAGTGGTCTACGCAGCGGGAGTCAGTCTCTTTTTAGATCCCAATAATCTGGCGCCGGGCGGTGTGACCGGTATTGCCATCCTGATCGGAAGACTGACCGGACTGGGAACCGGTATGTTGATTTTGCTCTTGAATGTGCCGTTGCTGCTTCTGGGTATCTGGAAGTTTGGCTGGAAATTTATTCTCTCCACGTTCTATGCAATTTTTGTCATTTCCGCAGCCACAGATATACTGGCACCTGTGGGGGCCGTGACAGAGGAGCCGATTCTGGCGGCCGCTGCAGGCGGCGCCCTGACTGCAGCGGGACTGGGCTTTGTTTTTCGCGCCGGGGCGACCACCGGCGGTATGGATATCGTTATCAAAGTGCTGCGGATCAGATACCCGCACATCCGCACCGGTTCCCTGTTTCTGATCACGGACGTGATGATCGCATCCATGTCGGGGTTTGTGTTTGGCAATGTGGATGTGGTTTTGTATGCACTGATCGCTATTTTTGTTATGAGTTATGTGCTGGATCTGGTACTGTACGGCGCAGATGAGGCAAAACTTTTCTATATCGTCAGCGACAGTCCGGAAAAGATTGCAGAGCGGATTCTGGGAGAGATTGATCTGGGGGTTACGTATCTGGAAGGGAAGGGCGCATACAGCAGCCAGAATAAAAAGGTCATTATGTGTGTGACGCGAAAGCAGCAGGCCCCCGGCATTGAGCAAATCGTCAAAGAAGAAGATCCGGGCGCATTTATGATTATCACAGGCGCCTCGGAAATCTATGGAGAAGGGTATAAGAATATATTTGCGGAGAAAATATAAGAAAAAAGCAGGTATTTTGGTCTGTTATGCGATAAAAAACAGGTTCAGGCCGGAAAATAGTATACCGTACCAAATGCCTGAATATCTTCTTCCTGGTTTTTGTCGATTCTGTCAGGGGAAAAATAGCCCTGGTCTTTTAAATAAGTTCTGAAAATCCTGTCTGTATCCGGATCGGAAGAGACTTCCATACCGTCCGCGGTCAGTACCATCATACTCATATCCTGCCCGTTGATAATCGGGCCCACCAGTATGTTTTCGCAGTTCTGGACGAAATTTCTGTGAGAGATGGCCTTGCACAAATCACTGGTAAACTGTACGTGATTGTGAGACGGATCATAAATCAGGTAATTTCGTTCCCGGTGTTGTTCCGATTTGTGATATTTCTTAAAAATCATTTCCATACCTGCCACCTCCTTACTGTCTTTACTATAGCAGGCATTTTCCCATAGTTAAATATGAAATATTGCCCTTCTGCTTGCAAAAAGTGCGCATCTGTGAAATACTGATCAGGAGGGGTATGCAGGTGATTGGGGCGCGGAAAGAGCCGGATGGGGAAAGGCAGGAGAGGCATATGGATAATTATGAGAAAACAGGATATTTGCGGGAGCCGTTTCGTCTGTTTCACCTGGAGGACTGTCCGGGCGGGGAGATGAACCTGCATTATCATGACTTTTATAAGATCATTGCCTTTTATGGCGGATGTGTGACCTATATGATTGAAGGCAAGTCTTATGTGCTGGAGCCGGGGGATATCGTGTTGGTGAACCGCTATGATATCCACAAACCGACCATTGATACAGCAGTCCCTTATAAGCGCAGTGTGCTCTATATTTCCGGAGAATGTCTGGAAAGCTGCAGGGACAGGGAGTATGATCCGTTTTACTGTTTTTCTCAGGCGGCGGCGCATAAATCCTATGTTGTGAGGCTGCGGGAACTGGCACAGACAGAAGCAGGGCAGCTGCTGCGCCGGCTGGAGACAGTCGGGCAGCGGTACGGACATGGCCGGGAGGCGCGGCTTTTGTTTGAGTTGTTTTTGCTGTCGCTGAATCGGTTTTGCAGGGAGTCGGACAGAGAGCAGAATATGCGGCCGGCGGCCATCTACAACCAGAAAGTGATTGATCTGATGGCGTATGTGCAGGAGCATCTGTTTGAGGAAATATCCATTGACAGGCTGGCGGAAACTTTTTATATCAGCAAATATCATATGATGCGACTGTTTAAAAGCGAGACCGGATACACCATTCATCGTTATATCGCAGAAAAGCGGATGGCGGCGGCCAAGGAAAAGCTCCTTTTGGGTGTGCCGCCCACAAAGGTGAGTGAGGAATGTGGATTTCAGGATTATTCCACCTTTCTGCGGGCGTTCAAAAGCTGTGTGCATATGACGCCTACGGCGTTTGCAGAAGGCCGGACAGGCCGGAACTGGGATGGAGCGCATAGTCTTCCGTGATAAAGACCGCTTCGACGCCAGGCAGGGACTCCACATATTCCATGCCCGCTGTCAGCCCCAGAAGGAAACAGACTGTGCTGAGCATATCACCGTCTGCAGAGGATTCTGACAAAATGGTGACACTGAGCAGTCCGTTTTGCATGGGCATACCGGTCTGCGCATCGAGCAGATGATGATAGCGTATCCCATCAGCTTCAAAGAAGCGTTCGTAGACGCCGGACGAGACCAGGGAGGCATCGGTGACGGGGAGTACTGCGATGGGGGTATTTTCGGGTGCGAATGGTTTGCGGATACCCAGACGAAACGGGGCACCGTCCGGCTTTTCGCCCAGGGTGAGCACATTTCCTCCCAGATTGATCAGAGCGCTCTCCACACCCTGGGAGCGCAGGTATTGTTTCAGCTTGTCGGCGATATAGCCCTTGGCGATACAGCCCATATCCAGAGCGGCCTGCGGGTCCTGCAGTGTGACCGTATTGCCTTCGATGTGGACGGCGCGATAATCCACATGCGGCAGCAGTGCCCGGATCTGCTGTGTGTCCGGCACAGTATGCGCTTGCCCCAGGTTATCTGAGGAAAAATTCCACAGAGAAGACAGGGGGGCAATGGTAAGATCCGCTGCGCCGCCGCTCGCCTGGCAGTAAGCAAGCGCCTTTTGAAGCAGGGCGGCGGTTTCGGGATCTACCTCCACCGGAGCGCCGCCGGCGTGATTGATCTTCCAGATATCACTGCCCTCTTTGGTACGGCTGAGCATGGCTTCATAAGCCTCACACAAGGCAAAACAATCCGTCAGGATCGTATCGTAAGACAAAGGGCCGGCGTTACCCGTATCATACAGTGTAATGGTCACCACGGTATCAAAATAGAAGCCGGTTTTTGACACGGGCGCCCTGTCTCTTGCACAGCCCGCCAGAAAAAGCACAGGCAACAGAAACAGCAGCACAGGGTAGCGCGCAAAAAGCGGCCTGATGCGGTGCGGGAAAGAGGACTTGCGGGGGATGGAGGCAGGGAGAAAGACTTTCATACTGTATGTCATCCTTTCTTGGTTTCTGGTTGACTTGATGATACCATACTGCCTTTTGGGATGCAACTGCCTCGATCGTAAGTATGCGGCAAAGAAAGAGTGTTCAGATTGTCAAAAGAGAGCGGAGTATGATAAAATGATAACAATCGGATTGCCGATTGTTTGGCCCTGTCACCGGCAGAAAATTCTGCCGGATGATAAGGACGCAGAGTTTTCATTTACTTATGAGTTTTGCGATATGCAATATGGCGGAAGCCTTTTCCGCAGGCAGTAAACGGACACTTTCGATCAGTTCCCGTTCAAAATCAGAAGGATACATAATATCGGTGTTTTCATTCAGAAATTCAGGTAGCGTACTGCCAAGGCATGTAAGCAATTTTTCCAGTATGTAGACGGATGGCTGATTTTCGCCCCGTTCAATTTTATGGATATAGTTTTCTGAGACATCTGATTCTCTGGCGAGCCGATACACGCTGAATCCTCTGGCGCTGCGCAGCTTCCGGAAGCGGTTTGGAATATCAATCAAAGTTATCTTCTCCCCCTTTATCTTTTGTAAAATAGCTGTTCCTGCGTTCCGGGCCGGCCCTTGAGAGACCATACGGATGTACAGCCTCTCTGATCTTTATATTATGGGTGATAATATAACAAAAGATAATATACATAAACTTGTTGAATATACAGATATTTTGTTGTATGATGAGGGTCGGTACTGAAAATGACCTTTTCGGGGAAAAGGAGTGAGAATATATGCAGCATCAGCCAAAGGGAGACTGCCTGTGGGGGACAATCCGGGTCTGTGTCAATATCGCATCCGATGTCTATACCGTATCGGCAGCGGATCAAAATGGCATGGAGCGGGAAGGGATTATGGTCCGCAAAAGTGCGGCAGGGGATATCCTCTCGGAAAAAGCCATAAAGATGGGGCAGGAAGATGGCCCATGGCTCTGTTATGGCGAAGAGACCCGGGACATACCTCTGTACGAAATTTTGCAGCGCCGGATGGCAGAGTGCAAAAAGGCGGAAGCCGTCATTATGAAGCAGATGGAAGAGATACGGCGGGACGGCAGGTTGTCGCTGGCCGATTATTTCGGAGAATGCGAAGAGCCCAAAGAGACCCCGGACGGCGGTCTGAGCGGGGTGCGTCGGGTGCGCAACGGTATTTATCTGGTTCAGGACTGCCGCGGACTGAAATTTGCCGTACAGGAGGCGGTCGCAGATTATTTTCTGTCTCCGATGGCTGCCGGATATGGCGTCAGAAAAGAAGAGTATCTGTATTATGACATAGACGGCGGCTGTGCGGTGGCCCTCAATGAACTGAGCAATGTCTTTGAAGAGGCGGAAGCGCTGATCTGCTCCCGGGAGAGCCTGTATGCCACACTGAACCGTTACTTTGCCGGCTATACGGCATTGTATAATCTCTGTATGCCGGAGACGGAGCGGATACCTGAGTCGGATGCGGATATACCGGCCTTCCGCTTTCTGGCGTTGTAAGGGAGTGAGGAGACGGCAACATCCGGATGCAGGATGTGCAGTCTCCTTTCTGATTCATAAGAGTATTCAAAACTCTTTCTGATTAGCCACATTTTCATTTCTCCACTGTCTGGGAGATACCCCATAGACATTTTTAAATGCTCTGGAAAAATGAAGCTGATTGGGATAGCCCACGGCATTGCCGATATCTGCGATGGGCAGTTCTGTCAGTTTTAACAGTTCTGTTGCCTTTGTCATGCGATAGGCGATGAGAAATTCCTGTGGGGATTTTCCCATGGCTTCGCGGAAGATCTTGCCAAAATAGCTTCTGTTCAGACCGCAGGAAGCGGCCACGTCCTCAACGGTTATATCGTTTTGAAAATTCTGTTCTATATAAGAAAAGGCTTCCTTGATATAAAAATCGCGCAGTCTGGTCCCCCGACGGGAATGTACGGAACTGGAAGAGCGGATCAGACTGTCAATAAACAGATAGAGGTGCCCGATCAGGTGGAAGGAAGATTCGTCCTTATGGTTGACGATATAGAGCAGCTCATCCTTCATTGTCTCTGCGATGTCTTTGTGACTGGCCCGGTAGACCGGATTATCGGGACCCAGGCCGGTCAGTTCCAGTGTCTCCTTGGCCCGCAGGCCGTCAAATTCCACCCAGGTATATTCCCAGGGGATTTCCGGGTCTGCGATATAAGTGGATACCTGGCCGGGAAAGAGCATAAAGCCCTGTCCACTCTTGATCTGGTAAGCGATAGAGTCGCCTTTTGTATTGGTTGCAATGAGTGTGCCGGTGCCGGAGAGACAGTAGTGGAAGAGATAATGGTTTCTGGCAGCCGGACCGAAGGAATGGGAGGGATCGCATTGCTCCCAGCCAAACTGGTACAGCCCCATGTCGATAAAATTCTCGCTGGGAAATACGGAAAAAATGACTTCGCTCATACAGGACCTCGTTCTTTCTGACTGAAAAATTGTGTGGGGAGTTACCAATATTGCTGTTTTTTTGAGAAATTAAAACGAATTTTTGTAGACTTTGTATACCTTTTCCGAAGGCTGATAAGCACATTATATACCAAAATGCCGTGTGACTTCAATCTATATATAAAAAAACATCATTAAGGCATAAAAGACCCAAAATACAGCTATTTATTGTTGCAATAATGGTATATTATAATGTTCCTATCAAAGAAAGGAGAAGAGAAAATGCTATGAAAAGAAAAACGATAACATTTTTAAAGCTGGCATTATGCGGTATGCTGACCACCTTTGCTGTGACGGGATGCGGCTCTTCGGCGGACACCGGAAAGACGGAAATTGAGATCGTGCAGTATAAACCGGAAGCGGCCAATTACTTCACCAAAGTGGAAGAAGCGTTTAATGCAACCCATGATGACATCCATCTGACAATCAGTTCTCCCAATGATGCAATGACAATTTTGAGAACCAGATTCATCAGAGAAGACTATCCGGATATCATCGGGATAGGGGGGGATATTAACTATTCCTACTTTGTGGATGCCGAAATCTTATCTGACGTTTCCGATTATCCGGGCCTTGCAGATATCAAACAGGCATATATTGATATTGGCGAAGCACTGGAGTTCGTGCCCAAGGAAGGAACCTTTGCCGTGCCTTATGTGGCCAATGCGGCTGGTGTCCTTTACAACCGGGACATGTTTGAAGAGCACGGATGGAAGATTCCGGAGACCTGGGAAGAACTGAATCTACTCTGTGATGCAATACAGGCGGAAGGGATCCAGCCTTTTTACTTCGGTTTTAAGGATACATGGACCTGCCTGGCACCTTGGAATGCCATGGCGGTGGATCTTTCCCCTGCCGATACGACCAAGCAGGTGAACAGGGGACAGACGACCTTTACCACAGAATACAGGGAACTGTCAGAGCGTTATCTGTCTCTGCTGCAGTATGGTCCTGCAGATCCTTTCGCTTATAATTATAATGATGCCTGCACCGCTTTTGCCAGAGGCGAATCTGCGATGTATCCCATCGGCAGCTATGCGGTGCCCCAGATCCTTTCTGTCAATCCGGATCTGAATGTGGATTCCTTTGTGATGCCTGCAAGTGATACAAAGGATGGCAATACGCTCAATTCCGGTATTGACTTGCAGTTTTGTGTAACGGCTGACTGCCCCAATAAAGAAGCGGCCTATGAGGTGCTGGACTTTTTGCTGGCAGACGAGAATCTGCAGCAGTATATTGACGCGCAGAATGCGGTTCCCTGCAAAAACGGAGACTTCAAACTGGCTCCCATGCTGGATGGTATGTCGGAGTATATTGTGGCAGGTAATATGACGGACTACCAGGATCACTATTATCCGGCTGAAATGGCAGTGGACGCGCAGCTTCAGACCTTCCTGCTGAATAAAGATGTGGATGCTTTTCTGGCCAAGTTCGATTCGGACTGGCAGCGGTATAACAGAGATATCATCCGCATGGTACAGGAGTATGAAAAGCAGAACGGAAGTGCAGGCGCGCAGTAGAAAGGAGAAAGGCAGAAATGAAAAATGACAGACAACGAACATTTTTAATGATTACAATTCCCATTCTGGCGCTGTTTATCTGCTTCAATACGATTCCGCTGATCAGGGGTGTAATCTACAGCTTCACCAATTTTAAGGGCTTTGGCAGTTATAACTGGGTAGGTTTTCGCAATTATATCGACCTGTTTTCTGACGGCCGTGTAGGAAAATCCTATCTGTTTACCTTTAAACTCGCTATTGTGACCACGGTGGTGGTAAATGTACTCAGCCTGGTGCTGGCACTGGCGCTGAACAGTAAAATCCGCGCCAAGAGTTTTTTCAGAGGCGCATATTTTCTGCCCAACATTCTGGGCGCGCTGGTTGTAGGTTATATTTTCAACTATTTCTTTACATATATCCTGCCGGCAGTGGCAAATATGATGGGCATGAACTCCACCAGTATTCTCTCAGACCCCAAGTCTGCATGGATCGGGATCGTAGTGGTATGTGCATGGCAGGCCATTGCCATGAACACGATCATCTATATCTCCGGTCTGCAGACCGTACCGGAAGATGTATACGAGGCAGGCGGGCTGGACGGTGCTACCGGCTGGAAACAGTTTAAATATCTGACCTTCCCGCTGATCATTCCGTTCTTTTCCATCAATATGGTGCTTTGTGTGAAAAACTTCCTGATGGTATTTGATCAGATCATGGCTTTGACAAAAGGCGGACCGGCACAGAGTACGGAATCTATCTCCTACCTGATTTACAACAACGGTATGTCAGGCGGACAGTTCGGTTTCCAGAGTGCCAACGCGGTTGTATTCTTTATTGTGATCGCATGTGTATCGGTTGCACAGATGAAATTCTCAAGCAGTAAGGAGGAACAGTTATGACGGAGACAAAAAAGCTCAAAGCGTCCGTATACGGTCCGATGGTCTTTCTGATTCTCGGCCTTTCCACTATCATCTTTCCGCTTTATATGACGGTTATGATTGCATTCAAGCAGCCGTCGGAAATGACTAACAGCATCAGCGGCATCCTCTCCCTGCCAAAGACATGGAGCCTTGCCAACTTCAGAGAAGCCATGGTGGTAACGGATTTCTGGCGTTCCCTTGGCAACAGCCTTTTGATCACGGCATGTACGGTGGCACTGTCACTGGCGCTGCATTCCCTGATGGGATATGCGCTGGGAAGAAACAAAGCCCACAGCAAATTTTACAGCTTTGTCTATCTGTTCATTGTCAGCGGTATGTTCGTTCCGTTTGCAATCCTGATGATGCCTCTGGCAAAACAGACTGCAGAATTACATCTTGCAAATTGGGCTGGCGTTATTATCCTTTATGTGGTATTCTATATGCCGATGAATATACTTTTGTATTCGGGCTATCTTGTTAATATACCGATTGCCCTGGAAGAAGCGGCAAGGGTGGACGGTGCATCCACATGGACGACTTACTGGAAGATCATTTTCCCGATCATGAAGCCCATGCATGCCACCGTTGCGGTACTGACGGCACTGGCGGTCTGGAACGATGTGATGACACCTCTTGTTATCATGGCAGGTTCCGGCAAGAACACATTGCCGCTGGCACAGCTTAACTTCCAGTCCCAGTTCGGTACGAACTACAACCTGGCATTTGCCTCTTACCTGCTGTCTCTTGTTCCGATTCTGATCTTCTATATCGTCTGCCAGAAGCAGATTCTGAACGGTGTCGTGAACGGAGCAGTGAAATAACTGAAATAACATAGGAATGATGTGAGCTGTCTGCGAAATGCTTTGGCGGTGTCATGTTCCGATACCTTTCAAATGTCTGCCGGCATTTCTTACAGATAGAGCGTCACAGTTACGGCTCCGCGCTACATGGCGGAGCCGTAAGTACAAAATCTGACAAAAAGGAGAGTATTCATGGCAATTTACTATCATTCGGCGAGTCATATTTTTACATTGGATACGGAGAATACAACTTATCAGATGAAGGTAGACGACTACGGTTTTCTGCTGCACCTGTATTATGGTGCCCGGATTACCGGAAGCATGGATTATCTCCTGACTTATATAGACAGGGGTTTTTCGGGGAACCCGGCCGATGCAGGCGGGGATCGGACCTATTCTATGGATGCGCTGCCGCAGGAGTATCCCACAATGGGAACCGGAGATTACCGCAGTACCGCTCTCGTGATTCACAACGGGGACGGTTCTGACTGCTGTGATCTGCGTTATGTGAGTCATGAGATCAGAGCGGGCAAGTATGATCTGAAAGGGCTGCCGGCTGTATATGCCGGGGAAGAGGAAGCGCAGACACTGGAGATCCTGCTGGAAGACCATGTGAGCGGCGTGCGGGTGCAGCTTCTGTACGGTGTGCTGGAGAAGGAAGATATCATTACGAGAAGTGTGAAAATCACCAATCTGGGAAGCGAGGATGTCATCGTGGAGAAGGCGGCCGGTGCCTGCCTGGATTTTCTGGCAGGCAGTTATGACCTGATCAGTTTCTATGGAAGGCATGCCATGGAGCGCAGTTTCCAGCGCAGGGAGATTGCCCACGGCAGCTTTTCCATCGGGAGCCGCAGAGGGACTTCCAGTCATCAGTATAATCCGGCGGTTATCATTGCCGAGCGGGGGACGACGGAAGAGATGGGCCGATGCTATGGCATGATGTTTGTTTACAGCGGCAGCTTTCTCTTCGAAGCGGAAAAAGACCAGTTTGACCAGACCAGAGTGATGATGGGGCTTCAGAGGGATCTGCTTCACTATACACTGGAACGGGGTGAGGTGCTGACCGTGCCTGAGACAGTGCTCTGCTATTCTGACAGAGGACTGGGAGAACTGTCCGGCCATTATCATCGTTGTATCAGAAATCATATTTGCAGAGGAAAGTACAGACAGGCTCTGCGACCGGTGCTTCTGAACAGCTGGGAAGCGGTTTATTTTGATTTTAACGGTGAAAAAATCTGCAAACTGGCCGAAGAAGCGGCTTCTCTGGGGATTGACATGGTCGTGATGGATGACGGCTGGTTCGGGAAACGGGAGGATGACAACAGCGGCCTTGGCGACTGGCAGGTAAACGAGGAAAAACTGGGCTGTACGCTGGGTGAGTTGATTGCGCGCATTAACCGGCTGGGCGTGAAGTTTGGGATCTGGATTGAGCCGGAGATGATCTCTGAGGACAGCGAACTCTACAGAGAGCATCCCGACTGGGCGATCCAGATTCCGGGCAGGAAGCCGGTACATGCCAGAAATCAGCTGGTGCTTGACTTCTCCAGAGCAGAAATACGGGAGCATATATTCCGGCAGATCTGCAGTGTACTGGATCAGGGCAATGTAGAGTATGTAAAATGGGATATGAACCGGAGCATTTCGGATATCTATTCCCAGGAGAGAAGTGCCGGCAAGGTGACCCATGACTATGTGCTGGGTGTGTATGAGTTTCTCGAGAGGCTGCTGGAGCGGTATCCGAATATGCTGATCGAGGGCTGCAGCGGCGGCGGCGGACGCTTTGACGCTGGGATGCTGTATTATACGCCTCAGATCTGGTGCAGCGATAATACCGATGCACTGGACCGGCTGAAGATTCAGTACGGAACCTCTTTCTTTTATCCGGCTTCTTCGGTGGGGGCACATGTATCCGCCGTACCCAATCATCAGACGGGCCGCAGCGTCAGCCTTCATACCCGCAGTGTGGTGGCCATGGCCGGCGGCGGTTTCGGCTATGAACTGGACCCGGATCGGATGAGCGAGGATGAGAAGGCAGAGGTCAGAGAGCAGGTCAGAACATACAAGCAATATGCGGAACTGGTACTGACAGGCGATTACTACCGTCTGTCCAGTCCCTTTGACGATGTCTATACCGCCTGGATGTTTGTGTCTGCGGACGGCGAAACGGCAATGGTGAGCGCTGTTATGACAATGCAGAGCAGCAATCTCAATATGCCTGTCAGCTATGTGAGGCTAAGAGGGCTGAAAAGGGATGCGCTGTACGAAGATAAGGTCAGTGGCAGAAGCTATTATGGCAGTGCGCTGATGGAAGCAGGACTGCCCCTGCCTGCGGAGCTGGGAGAATACCTGTCTTATCAGATTTGGTTAACGGAGAAACTGTGACACATTTTGGGGAGAATGAGTAGATAAATAAAACGGGCCGGGATTCCGGCCTGTTTTATTTTTTCGCACAATGCATGATCATGGCTGCCAACCGTTGTTCACACTGGCTTTTATGATGCAACTTTGATACAAACATATGCTACGATAGTTGCGGAAGAGATCAGAAAACAGCCACAGGCCATATCTGACAATAAAAGCATAAGCAGTGAGGGGGAGGAAGGATATGAGAGAACGAAAAGACAAACTTACAAGCAGGCATCGGGCCACATCGGTCTGGGTGGCAGGCGGAGGGATGCTGCTGTCAGCGGCGGTTTTCCTGGCGTCCTGTTCCATGACGGCAGAAGGGAAAGAAGGGCGTGTCACACCGGAAGGCAGTATGACGACCCGGGAAACCGCGGCTTCGGGCCGGGAGGTACGGATCGGCAATCGCGCGCAGCGATATCCGGTGACAGAAGAGATACCAAAAGGGGCGCAGAAAAACTGGATTACGCTGTCGCTTCTGGAAGTGGCGGGAAAGAGTGACGGCCTGCCAAAACCAGATGGAAAGAAGCCGAAAACCTGTTATATCAAAAAGCAGACAAACAGCAAAGGCGGTTTTTCTTCCGCGGCCTGCTCTTATGATGTCCCGGCAGACTGGGTATTTGGCAGCAGATCAGGAGAACCCTGTCTGGAGGTTGTCTGGCCTGAGGGCTCAGAGGCGGACGTCTGCCTGCATATAACGGAAAACCGCCTTTTTCCGGATGGGGTGGGAGATACTTGGAAGGAAATGCAAAAACAGATTCGCGAGAGTGCCGGCAAGACAGAGAATATAAAGTTTTCTGACTTTCGCTTCGAACGGTATCTGAGAGCAGACGAGAGGGAACTTTTATTTTACAGTTTTGTCTGCAGCGCGGGAGAAGAGAGGGTACAGTATGCCGTAGCCTATGTGACGGGGGAGCGGTTCCTGGCGGAATTTATCGGGAGCTGCCCACTGGAGACGGTGGGTGGGGAGACGGTATGTGATTATGCCATAGAGGAGATCACCCGTTACATGGCGGCTTCTTACGAAGAGACCAAAGGAGAAAAGAACTTTGAACAGCTCAAATACCGCCCTTATTTGGGACATGAGAACTGGGCCTGGGATGACCTGCACAATCCCTTTGCCCTGGCGGCGGATCTGTATGCGCCGGTGACGGATCTGCCTTTGAAAGGGGCAGACAGAGAGATTACTTTTGTGTCAAAGGAGTGGGAAGAACTGCTGCGGATTGCCACTGGGAGCTATAAGGATATGTCAGATCAGGAATTCGAAGAGTTTATCGACAGACCTTTGCGTGCGAGTGACCTGGCCTGGATCAGGGAAGTGACTATGACGGAAAGCCCCATTCCCGGCAGAGACACTGTGTCGGTGGGCGGACTGGTGCCAAAAGATCCGGTATGCGCGGACTATAACCTGACGACTCTGCAGGACATTGCCGTATTGCCCAATCTGCAGCAGCTGACACTGGAAATCGGCAGCGCCACGGATTATGAGGTACTGAAAAACTGTCCCTCGCTGCAGGAACTCACCATTGTCTCTGCAAAACCGTTGGCGGAGCCAGAGTGGTTGTGCGAACTTCCCGACCTTACTTCACTGACGCTGCGGATCAGTATGTTTTCCAGGCTCAATGAGATGGGATATGAAAAAGAAGGAGGGTCTACCTTTGGCAAAGACGGGGGTAAGGCCGATACAGCGGCTCCCGCGTGGGGTGATCTGCTCCCGCGCTGTAAGTCATTGCAGTATCTGGATTTGGAACAGGCAGGTCTGACGGATTTCGGATTTTTGGACAGTCTGCCGGATCTGTATACCTTCCGTCTGAGCGGCGAGGAGAGCGACAGCGGGGCAGCAAAGCGCAGACAGGCGGCTTTCAGCGAAGGCGTGTATCCACAGATCAAATGTCTGGTGGTCGATGACGCCTGGCTGCGCAATCCGGCCTGAGAGGTGTTCGCTGACAGATCTATGGACGGATGCCGTGGGTTTTTCGATATTGCAGTGGAGAGATGCCATAATATCTCTGAAAGGTCTCACAATAATAACTGGCACCACCAAAACCATGTTCGTAGGCAATATCTGTGATACTGCGGTCAGAATCCAGCAGAGGGACCAGACTTTTGCGCAGCCGGAACCTGGTGACATACGTGATAGGTGTGTCATGGAGATATTTGCGAAACAGCAGGGAGCACTTACTCTTGCAACAGGCGCCTGCAGCGGCGATAGCGGCAAGCGTTATGCGGCTGGCGTAATGCGCTTCGATATAACAGATCATTGCCCTGAGAGGGACGAGTTCGGCAGATTCCCGCGTATGCCTAGCCTGTTCTCTGTCCAGATTCTGAAAGAGGATTTTCAGGATAAACAAAAAACCTTCCACCAGATCAAAACAGGGCAGTGCCTTAGCCGGATCAGGATCGTGTTCATAAGATTCATACAATTCTTCCAGCTTATTTAAAATGGCCGCCTGCCAGCCACAGCGATCAAGTAAGACGCAGGGGCAGGCGGCATTTTCTGTAACATATGTTATCAAACTCTGATAAAACCATGTATTTCCGCGCAGCAGTTCCGGAGAGAACAGGATGCAGATAAATTCACATTCCTGATGTTCTCTGGAAAAACCATAGTGCAGCTGCCTGCTGTTTACGATGATTCCCCGGTCCTTTGTCAGGGTAAACAGTTCCCCGTTCACATTGTAAGTCATTTTTCCCTTTTTGATCACAATAAATTCCAGATCCTCATGCCAGTGGCTGACAGCAGAGTAATCCGGATATGAGGAAAGAACCCCATACCGGACAGAAACCGGAAACAGAGGATTGTTATACATGATCCGTTCGGAAGAGTCCTGATTAAACGCAAAACAATAACGGGTGGTATTGTCCATAAAATTTTCCTCCCAAGGATTGCGAAAGGGCCTGGGAAGCGTCTGATTTGGCCGGTTCTAGGCAAAGGGTTCCCATCCGCTCCTGTTCGCATCTGTCATTGTTATAAAATTATACAGGATTGCGGAAGATTTTGAAAGGCGGATGTGCTACTATGTATCATGCAAGGTGATCTGCAGTAACCGTTTACAAGTGTCTGGATCTTTTCGTGCAGAGATCCCGCTGATGGTATCTTATATTGTATTGACAGGAGGATGATAAAAATGACAAACAGAGAGCGCAGAGACAGAGGGCTTGCCTATATTTCGGATGAGAGTATTTTGGAAGAGCAGGCAGTGTGCAGGCGGATTTTGCAAAAGCTGAATTTTATGGATCGTTCTGATTTTGCAGGGATTAAGATTGTGGTAAAGGAGCTTCTGGGAAAGTCGGAGGATGCCTTTATCAATCCGCCCTTTTATTGTGATTATGGCAGTCATATAGAAGTGGGCAAAAACTTTTTTGCCAATTATAACTGTACACTTCTGGACGTTGCGCCGATCAGGATTGGTGATAACTGTCAGATGGCGCCCAATGTGTCCGTCTATACTGCCGGGCATCCCCTCCATCCCCTGAGCCGGGATTCCGGTTATGAGTACGGAAAAGCTGTGACCATAGGTGACCATGTATGGATCGGCGGCAATGCCGTGATCTGTCCGGGGGTAAAGATCGGGGATAACGTGGTCATTGGTGCGGGCAGTGTGGTCACGAGAGATATTCCGGACTGGTGTATCGCGGCGGGAAATCCCTGCCGGGTGATACGGGAGATTACAGACGCCGATTTAAAGAAATTGTTCCGTGCGGAAGAGATTGACGACGAGGCATGGATGGATATTGAGGAAAGGATGGGGATTATGGAGCAGCGATAATCCGATCTGTTTTCAGGCAAGTGGAAGGAACCAACCTGCAAACTCCCTCGTCTAATGTTTGTAACCCCAAAAAGTCCGGACAGGGGAACAGAAGTAACCGCTTAGAGAGGCCCGCGCATTTGCCGTGCCGGGCAGGAAACGCTTCTCTGAGCCGTTGCGAACAAAAGTGACGGATATCGGCGATGCCGGAGCCGTCACGCAGCAGGGAGATCATATATGAACACATTACTAAGGAAAGCAAAATGCCAGGACGGAGAGGCGTTTGTGGCTCTGATGCAGGAAAACATGCAGAGTATGTATAAAGTGGCAGGTGCCATTCTCAGAAGTGACGAGGATGCAGCGGATGCCATTCAGGATACCATTCTGACCTGCTGGGAAAAGCTGCACACCCTGAAAAAGGAGGAATATTTCCGTTCCTGGCTTACAAGAATCCTGATCAACAAATGCAATGATATCCTAAGGAAGGGGCAGAGGCTGGTCTACTGTGACAGCATGGCAGAGATGCAGACCGGGGAGGCATGCCCGGAATATGAGACGGTAGAATGGCGGGAGATGCTCCGGTGCGTGGATGAAAAATACCGTGTCATCCTTGTTCTGTACTATGCGGAAGGATTCCGGGTCAGAGAGATCAGCAGGATACTGGGCGAGAGTGAGAGTGCCATAAAGCACCGCCTCTGCGCTGCCCGCAGAGAGATGGAACTGGTCTACTTTCCTGAAAGACGGAGGAAATGGCAATGAATCGAGAGGAAAAAATTATTTCTGCTTTCCGGCAGGATGTCAGACTCCCTGCGATTGTCACTGAAAAGGCAGAGACGGCTTTTGACACGATTTTGTCAAAGGACCGAGGGGAGACAGGAGATATGAAAGAAAGCAGGAAAGAATCACAGGTAAAAGAGCAGACCATACACAGAGAACAAGAACGGGAAAGGGCCCCGAAAGAAAGCCGGCAGAGCCGGGAGGAAAGAGGCGCTGGCAAGAGCGGGAAAAAGAAAGTTCCCGCATGGGCAAAGATAACCGCAGCCGCGGCGGCATTTTTATTGCTGGTTGCAGGGGTGTGTACGGCCAATCCTGTGCTGGCTGCCAAAATACCGGTGATCGGGCGTATTTTTACCATGCTGGAGAAAACCGCTGAATACCCCGGAGATTACAAAGAGTATGCGCAGCCGCTGGAAGATACGCAGCCGGCATCCTTAAAAGAGCAGCCCGCAGAAGCGGGAGAAGAGGCAAACGCTTACTCTCAGACGGCAGGCGGTGTTAGTGTAACGCTTTCGGAGGTCTACTGCAATCAGGAAAGCATCAGCATTTCCATGCTGGTGGAAAGTGAGGAGGCCTTCGCGGATCAGATCGTAAAGTATGTGGACGGAAGCCAGCAGCTGATTCTGGACGGAAACAGTGTGTTTTCTTTTAACCCGCAGCCGTATGTGGGAAGCAATACACTGGTTGGTACATTTTTGGATGATAAGACATTTGCCGGCATCTGGCGGATTGAACTTTCGGAAGTATTGACCGATTATTCGGAAATCATAAAACAGGGGCTGGAGTTTGATGCCACCGATCCTGAGGTTATGCAACATGTCCGGAAACTGACCCTGCCGGATACGTTTACGATGGAGGTAAATCTGGAAAAGATCATCGGCAATCTGGCAGAGCCGGTGGCCATCGACTGGGGGATCAGCGAACAGGAACTGGAAAAGATGTCTGATGAGGAATTTCAGGCTTTGTATCATCAAAAGGAAGAAGAGTACGGACTGAATCAATATCCGAACAAGGCGGAACATGTATGGTTTGAGGGTCCCTGGAACTTCTCTGTTCCGGTGCAGGTCAACAAAGATGGCAGTCAGACCGTTGTCATAAATGATACGAATGAAAGCGGTCTGGGACTGGAGAGCATTTCAGTCACCCCGTTTGAACTTTCAATCAAGATAAAAGATCCGGAAGAGATTGCGCTTGCGGTTGTATTTGACGAGGAGGGGAAATGGATGGACTTTGGGACAGGCAGCATGGGCACTATTCCCGTTGACGGTCACAAGATCGGGCATCTTACTGTGTACCTCTGTCATGTGGAGGCCTGGCTGAATGAGATCAAAGGACACTGCCAAGAGGCTGATTTCCAGCAGTATGTGGAAAAGAATGCGCTGTATCAAAAAGAGGTGAACCTGTCCGGGGACGAAAAATAAAAGAAGGATGACAGAAAAAAATACTTGACATTTGCGGCGGCGGGTATTAAAGTAATAAAAAGTGAATCATGTTGAAACCTGTGAGAAAGAGGAGTAGGCTTACGGATGCCATTACAGAGAGCTGCAGAGGGTGAGAATGCAGCGTGGAGATGTTTGCTGAATGGGCTTTCGAGGGCAGTCCGAACGAATTGACTTTAAGTAGGCGCTGCCGGGAACCGTACCCGTTATCCATGCGGCATGTATGAAGTACATGAAATGAGAGGGTCTTTTGGAAAAGGCCAATTTGAGTGGTACCGCGATAATGTTTATTAGCGTCTCAGACATATGTCTGGGGCGCTTTTTTATCGTCCGGAAAATGTTGTCTCATTTCCTTTTCGGTAAGTCACACATGGGCGGGACAGACGGGAAAATCAGACAGCACCTGTCAGGCTTTTGGCCGGATCAGGATGCGGCATGAAAAAAGGAGAGAAAATGATGAAAAAAAATATCATGACACTGGTAATGGCAGCTGCGGCGGCGCTGACGCTGACTGCCTGTGGAGAGCAGGCAAAAGAGGCAGAGTACACGGTCGGCATCTCCCAGTTTGCGGAGCATGGCTCCCTGGATAACTGCCGGGAAGGATTCTTGCAGGGGCTGGCGGAGGCCGGTATCGAGGAAGGGAAAAATCTGCAGGTGGTCTTTGACAATGCCCAGGCAGATATGGGAACGGCCAGCACGATTGCCGATTCCTATGTATCGCAGAAGGTGGATCTGATTTGTGCCATTGCCACACCTACCGCTATGAGTGCGTATAATTCCTGCCAAAATACACAGATACCCGTGATCTATACGGCAGTTTCCGATCCGGCTGAGGCGGGGCTTGCCAGGGAGGATGGCAGCAGTGTGGGCAATCTTACAGGCACCAGCGATGCACTGCCGGTTACGGAGCAGCTGGCAATGATCCGTCAGATGCTGCCGGAGGCAAAAAAAATCGGTATCCTTTATACGACCAGTGAAACCAATTCGGTGAGTACGATTGCAAACTATAAAGAGAACGCCGGGGAATACGGCTTTGAGATTGTGGACATCGGAATCAATACGATAGCCGATGTGCCTATGGCGGCAGCAGAGATGGCGGCCAAAGTGGACTGCATCACCAATCTGACCGATAATACGGTGGTATCTGCCCTGCAGACGGTGCTGGATGAGGCGCAAAAGCAGAAGATTCCTGTCTTTGGCTCTGAGATAGAACAGGTGAAAAACGGCTGCGTGGCATCCATGGGTCTGGATTATGTGGCACTTGGCAGACAGACCGGGGCGATGGCGGCGAAGGTACTGAAAGGGGAGGCAAAGGCTTCTGAGATGCCTTTTGAGGTGATTTCCGAGGCCAGTCTGTATCTGAATACGGCAGCGGCGGAAAAGATCGGACTGACGATACCGGAAGAGATGAAAAGCGAAGCGGCAGAGATATTTCAGTGACGATCGGTTCGTATGCCAAAATAACAGAAAAGTCAGGAGAGAGAACAGTGGCATTATTGTTGAGCGTTTTGGAACAGGGTCTGATTTATGCGATTATGGGACTCGGTGTATATATCACATATAAAATACTGGATTTTCCGGATCTTACGGTGGATGGCAGTTTCCCGATGGGAGCCGCTGTCGCCTGTGTGCTGATTACCAGGGAAGTTTCGCCGTTTTTTACCCTGCCGGTCTGTTTTCTGGCAGGGGCTTTTGTGGGCATGTTGACAGGCCTGATTCATGTGAAACTGAAGGTGCGGGATCTTTTGTCGGGGATTATTATGATGACTGCGCTGTATACTGTCAATCTGCGGATTGCGGGCAAGGCCAATCTGCCTGTTTATAATAAAGAGACCATTTTTGACAATGGGCTGATAAACGGCATCTTTCCCGGTGCATTCCAGACTTATAAGACGGTGATCGTAATCTTTGTTATCACTATGGCGGCAAAAGTTTTGCTGGACTGGTATCTGCGCACCCGTTCGGGGCTGCTTTTGCGGGCAGTGGGAGATAATGACACGATTGTCACATCTCTGGGGGTAGACAAAGGGACGGTCAGGATTGTGGGGCTTTCCATTGCCAATGGTCTGGTGGCACTGAGTGGCTGCATTTTTGCCCAGCAGCAGCGTTTTTTTGATATCTCAGTGGGGACGGGGACCGTGGTCATCGGTCTGGCCAGTGTGATCATCGGCACCAGCCTGTTTCGCAAATGCAGTTTCTGGAAGGTGACGACCAGTGTGATTGCAGGTTCCCTGCTCTACAAAGCATGTGTGGCGCTGGCAATTCGCATGGGGCTTTCTTCCAGCGATCTGAAACTGATCACGGCAGTCTTATTCCTGGGCATCCTCGTGCTGGGAATGGAAAGAACAAAGAAGGTGAGCAAATGCTGACATTGGAGAAAATTACAAAGCACTACAATCCGGGCAGTGTCAATGAGATGTGTCTGTTTGATGGTTTTGACTTTACCGTGCAGGATGGGGAGTTTGTTTCCGTGGTGGGGAGCAATGGTTCGGGCAAGACCTCCTTGCTGAATCTGATTTGTGGCAGTATCGGGACAGACGGGGGCCGTATCCTGGTGAACGGGGAGGATATCACCCGCAGGCAGGCTTATCTGCGGCATCGCAGGATCGGACGGGTCTATCAGGACCCCTCCCGGGGTACCTGTCCGTCGATGACAATCCTGGAAAATATGTCTCTGGCAGATAACAAGGGCAGACACTATGGACTCAGAAAGGGCATCAATAAAGAAAAAATTGCCTGTTACAGGGAACTGCTCTCCCGGCTTGACCTGGGCCTGGAGGAGAAACTCAACACCCGTGTGGGCGATCTTTCCGGCGGACAGAGACAGGCGGTGGCGCTGCTGATGTCGACGATGACGCCGATTGATTTTCTGATTCTGGATGAACATACGGCGGCTCTTGATCCCCGGACAGCGGAGATTATCATGAAACTGACAGAGCAGATAGTCAGAGAGAAGGGGGTGACCACCATTATGGTCACGCATAATCTTCGCTATGCACTGGAGTACGGCAACAGACTGGTGATGCTGCATGAGGGGAAGGTCATATTGGACCGCGCAGGAGATGCAAAAAAAGGCATGGATACAGAAGAGATTATGGCAATTTTTAACCGCATCAGCGTAGAGTGTGGAAATTAGAGGGCCGGCAGAACCCGGATCGCCCAGGGATGGATCATCCTGTGGTGATCCATCCCTGG
>CANPIC010000025.1 GCA_947574055.1 uncultured bacterium | reverse complement strand
GGCGGGAAGACCGCATCAAAGCACATTTCCTCACCTGTTACATCAGCCTGCTTGTATATCGCCTGCTTGAGAAAAAGATGAGAAATAACTATACCTGTAACGAGATTCTAAGTACACTTCGTTCCATGCAGGTAACACTTTTGTCAAAGGAAAGCGGCTATATCCCTTCTTACAGGAGAACCGATCTGACGGATGATTTACACAAGGCATTTGGCTTTCATACGGATTATGAATTTATTTCAAAATCAGCCATGCGGAGCATCATAAAAAGCACCAAAACAAAAGAAGTAAAAAAATAGCACAAATCGTTTCCAAAGAGAAAGTGGCTGCAGACCGCATAATTACTGGGTCTATAGCCACCTTTTGCTATCACAAGTGTCAAACTCAGGATTATACCATACTCCGGCAAAAATGCAAGACCATCCGTCCCCATCATCTCTGCCCATACTCACCATTCACAGGCTCATCATCATAATATGCATCTTCGTCAATACCATCTCTTCCACGATAATCTCATCTTTGCGGCTTCTCCAGTCTTCCTGTTCCAAAATCTCATCTATGGTATGGTAGCTGCTTTTATACTGCCAGGCACCTTTGGCCGTACGAACCGGAAAATCCAGCTTGAATCTTGCCTTCAGCTGCCGGTAAACCAGACAGGAAATATCCGTGTCCCGGATAAAGAAAAGATGATTTTCCGGTGTGGTATCTCCTGCCACTTCTTTCAAAATATAATGACTGAGGATGGCTTTGAGTTTAAAGGGAACTGCTTCTTCCTCCATCATCTCCTGATAGGTGAATTTTGCCCCGATATATACTTTGGAAACGTCCTGCAGTACATATTTAAAGTCTCTGTTCTCCACGCCTGTCCCCGCCCTCTATCTCTTCTATCTTTCCACCGCTGAGCCTCAGCGCTTCCTGTATCTCTTCTACGGAAATACCGGACTCCGCGGCAAGTTCCTGTACTGTCACCTTACGCAGCAGCGCGTCCGATAGCTCCCTGGCCGCGTCAGCGACTCTGTTTACCCGCTCCGCTGCCTGCTTTCCGATCACGCCGGCATGTGCTTGTTCCGCCACCAGACTGTCCATAGCCTCCATGATCCTGGCTGCCAGCATACTTTGTGCTTCCTCTGCATCTTCCAGTGCACCCAGCATTTCCACTGCCGATACCAGTGCCACATTGCCTTCTCCCACCAGATCTTCCATCGTGACACCCTGCCCCGCATATAGCCTGGCCATATCCGCCACCTGGGGCAGATAATCACCGATCAGCCGTTTTCTGGCCTCCCGCTCACCCGCCATGGCGGACAATAGTACCGCCTGGCGCTGCCTCTCTCCCAGCCGCCCGGCCTCTGACACTTCCCGGATATACTGCTGCAGATAATCCCTGTCCTTTTCGTCCAGTATTTCCTCCATATCGGCAGGCTGTCCGATACCGATCCCCCGCTTACGCAAATATTCATGGATCATAGTTAGCTGTTCCTGATCCAGAGAAAAGGAGGCAAACGCCCGTTCCACCTCCTCCGGGGCAATCACACCGCCCTGTTCTTTCGCTTTTTTACGAATTGTTTCCAGCGTCTGACCGAATAAGACCTCTTTTTCCATACAACCTCCGCTCTTAAACTGCCTGCGCCGCCGCCCCGCCGGATATCTGGCAGCCGGCTTAGTGGCGCTTCACATGCTCATGTGTGAACAGGTGATCCTGGCAGTATTCATAATTTCCCTCACACTTGGAGCAGAAACGAAATTCCAGATTGCCGTCCAATTCCGTCCGCCCGCAGATGGCGCATTTATGCCTGGTGACACCGGTATTTCTCCTTACCTCCTGCCGGAATACCTGGCGGCGGCGGATCTGCCGCGGGCTCACCTGCATCATATTCCTCGTCGCCACAAAAAAGATCAGCAGATTCAGCAGGGACGCTCCGATGATAATTCGCCCGGCCGCTCCGCTGTTATAAAATGCCACCAGTGTCAGCGCGGCATCCAGCAGCCCCAGCCATTTGATCTTCACCGGAATTATAAAAAACAGCAGAACCTGCATCTCCGGATAGGTCAGCGCAAAGGCAAGAAAAATAGAAAGATTCACATAATACGTACTAAAAGAACTGAAAAAATATCCAATGATGTCCGTAAAAAATACCGAAGCGCCATAGGCGGCAATATCCTCGGGAAATACCAGGTAGCAATAACCCAGGAGCAGGAAACTTCCCAGAATCGTAAAGAGTATACCACTGAACAGATAGAGATTATAACGGAATACGCCCCAGGTACGCTCCAGCGTGCTTCCCAGCCAATAATAAAAATACAAAGTCAGCAGCAAAAAGATACTCAGACCGCCCGGCGGCACGATAATCCACGACACCAGTCGCCAGATCTGCCCGTGTAAGATCAGATACGGATTCAGCGTGAGATATTGCAAAAAGCTACGATTCACAAACATAATGGCATAGCCAAACCCATAACATGTGATCAGGATCAGCGAAAGATTGGGAATGGCATACTTGCCAAATCTACGCTCCAACTTATCCAGAAATTTCATTTTCCTCTACCTTCGTTCTCTTCTTTTTTTCTTACAGCCCGCACAGAGCAGACTGTGTTACTTTTCATAACTGTTCCTTTTTGCATATACTCTGCCAAAAACTTCCACATGTTCCGGCGCGTATATGAATATATTCTATCATTCAGAAATGCAAAAGTAAACCGAACTTTTTCTAAACAGCAAACTAATATAAATTTAATATTTGAGAGATTGCTTTTTGTCAGAAGCTGTCGTATAATAGTCAGGGTTTTCACGTACGTATAATAAATAAGAAGAAAGAGTGATGATTTTATGAATAACTCTCGTTATTATTTAGGAATCGACATCGGTTCCACCACTGTTAAGATAGCGATACTGGATGGCAGCCATGCCATTCTTTTTTCCGATTACAAAAGACATTTTGCAAATATACGGGAGACATTGTCGGATCTGTTGCAGGAGGCATATACCGGGCTTGGAAACATCACACTGCATCCCGTGATCACCGGTTCCGGCGGACTGGCCCTGGCAGACCATTTGCAGCTTCCGTTCGTCCAGGAAGTCATCGCCGTGACCTCTTCTCTGGAGACCCTTGCGCCCAAAACAGATGTAGCCATCGAACTGGGCGGGGAAGATGCCAAAATCATCTACTTTGAACACGGCAATGTGGAACAGCGTATGAACGGAATCTGCGCCGGCGGCACAGGTTCTTTTATTGATCAGATGGCATCCCTGCTGCAGACCGATGCATCCGGTCTCAATGAGTATGCCAGAAACTACCAGTCCTTATACACCATTGCCGCACGCTGTGGTGTATTTGCCAAATCAGATATCCAGCCGTTAATCAATGACGGTGCCACCAAAGAGGATTTGGCTGCATCCATTTTTCAGGCAGTAGTCAATCAGACCATCAGCGGACTGGCCTGTGGTAAGCCAATCCGGGGACATGTGGCCTTTCTGGGTGGGCCCTTGCATTTCCTGACTGAGTTAAAGGCTGCGTTTATCCGTACGCTGAAGCTGGATGAGGAACATATCATTGACGCAGACAATTCCCATCTTTTCGCAGCCATCGGCAGCGCGCTGAATTATAAAGAAGACAATGTCTGTACACTAAAAGAGATCATGGAAAAGCTGTCCGGCGATCTGAAACTGGAATTTGAAGTAGAGCGTATGGACCCTCTCTTCCATTCTCAGACAGAATATGAGGAATTTCGCCGGCGCCATGAAAGCCACCGCGTCGCCACAGGTGATCTGTCTGACTACAGAGGCCGCTGTTATCTTGGCATTGATGCCGGCAGCACCACCACCAAGATCGCGCTTGTAGGCGAAGACGGTTCGCTGCTGTACTCTTTTTATTCGGGAAATAACGGCAGTCCTCTAAAGACCGCCATCGGTGCCATCAAGGATATCTATGCCAAACTGCCGGAAGGTGTCCGCATCGCCCGTTCCTGCTCCACCGGATACGGCGAATCTCTGATGAAGGCCGCTTTTCTTCTGGATGACGGTGAAGTGGAGACAGTGGCCCATTATTATGCCGCCGCCTTTTTCAATCCCTCTGTGGACTGTATCCTGGATATCGGCGGCCAGGATATGAAATGTATCAAGATCAAAAACAACACTGTAGACAGCGTACAGCTCAATGAAGCCTGCTCCAGCGGCTGCGGCTCTTTTATCGAGACCTTTGCCAAATCTCTGAACTACAGTGTGGAGGATTTTGCCCGGGAAGCCCTGTTTGCCAAGCATCCCATCGACCTTGGCACCCGCTGCACCGTTTTCATGAATTCCAAAGTCAAACAGGCGCAAAAAGAAGGCGCCCAGGTAGCGGATATCTCCGCCGGCCTGGCCTATTCCGTCATCAAAAACGCCTTGTTTAAAGTTATCAAAGTATCAGATGCTTCCGAACTGGGCAGACATATCGTCGTACAGGGCGGTACCTTCTATAATGATGCTGTCCTGCGCAGTTTTGAAAAAATCGCAGACTGCCAGGCCATCCGCCCGGATATTGCAGGAATCATGGGCGCATTTGGCGCGGCGCTGATTGCCCGTGAACATTTCATGGCCGATACAGGCTACCGGACAACCATGCTCCCCCTCGCCCGCATCAACACCCTGCAGTTTGAAACCAGTATGGCCAAATGCCGGGGCTGTACCAATAACTGCCGTCTCACCGTCAACCGCTTTACCGGCGGCAGACAGTATATTTCCGGCAATCGCTGTGAACGGGGTATCGGGAAAAAGAAAAACGAAAACAATGTCCCCAATCTGTTTGACTACAAGCTCAAACGGATCTTTGAGTACGAACCTCTGACCGCAGATAATGCGCCCCGGGGAAAAGTCGGCATCCCCCGGGTATTGAACATGTACGAAAACTATCCGTTCTGGTTCACCTTTTTTACGGATCTGGGCTATGAAGTGGTGCTTTCCCCCATCTCCAACCGTAACATATACGAACTGGGGATCGAGTCCATCCCCAGTGAATCCGAATGTTATCCCGCCAAACTGGCGCACGGACATGTGACCTGGCTGCTGCGGCATAAGATACCTTTTATCTTTTATCCGGCTGTCTTCTATGAACGCAATGAGTTTGAAGAGGCCAACAATCACTACAACTGCCCGATCGTGACGTCCTATTCTGAAAACATCAAAAATAATATTGACGAAATCAGCCAGGGCAGTGTGACTTTCCGCAATCCTTTTCTGTCTTTTACAAGCCTGCATACGGTAACGGGCGCCCTGATCAAAGAGTTTGCCGAAATTCCGGCGGACGAGATCAGCGCCGCTGCCGCCCATGCCTGGCAGGAACAGGAACAGGCGCGGGAAGATATGCGCAAAAAAGGGGAGGAAACCCTGCGTTATCTCAAAGAGAACGGCCGACGCGGCATCGTACTGGCAGGCAGGCCCTACCATATCGATCCGGAGATTCATCATGGTATCCCGGAACTGATCACCAGCTACGGAATCGCCGTCCTGACTGAGGATTCCGTCTCCCATCTGGGACGGCCGGAGCGCCCGCTTATCGTCTCTGACCAGTGGATGTATCATTCCCGGCTCTATGCGGCGGCTTCCTATGTGCGCACCGTATCCAACCTGGATCTGATCCAGCTCAATTCCTTCGGCTGCGGCCTGGATGCGGTAACGACCGATCAGGTGAGTGATATCCTCTCAGGCTCGGGCAAGATCTATACCTGCCTGAAAATAGACGAAGTAAACAATCTGGGCGCCGCCCGCATCCGCATCCGCTCCCTGCTCTCCGCCCTGCGGGTCAGAGAACAGAAAAAAGAGGCATCGCGGATCCGCTCCACGGCCATTGACAAAATCGTCTTTACGGAAGAAATGCGCCGGGACTATACAATCCTCTGTCCTCAGATGTCGCCCATCCATTTTGAACTGCTGGAAACCGCCATCCGTTCCTGCGGCTACCATCTGGAAGTGCTGCCCAATGACAATCGCCATGCGGTCGATATGGGACTGAAATATGTAAACAATGACGCCTGTTATCCGTCTCTGATGGTCGTGGGACAGATCATGGAGGCATTACATTCCGGTCGTTATGATTTGAATAAGGTAGCAGTTATCATAAGCCAGACCGGCGGCGGCTGCCGGGCCACCAACTATATTGGCTTTATCCGGCGGGCTCTGGAGAAGGCAGGGATGGCGCAGATCCCCGTTATTTCCATGAATCTGGCCGGTATCGAAAGCAACCCTGGCTTTCACATCGGTACAAAGCTGTTCGTCAGAGCTGCCTATGCCGCCGTACTGGGTGATATCTTTATGCGCTGTCTGTACCGGATGCGCCCATATGAAAAGGAACCTGGCAGCGCGGCTGCTCTGTACCGAACATGGGCGGAAGAATGTAAGCGTTTCCTGTCCGGCAGACATACCGGCTTTCTTCCTTTCAGCCGGCTGTGCCGCAATATCATCCGTGAATTCGACGCCCTGCCCATTACCGACAAGCGGAAACCGCGCGTAGGCGTCGTAGGCGAAATTCTCGTAAAGTTTATGCCGGCAGCCAATAATTACCTGGTGGAACTGCTGGAAGCGGAAGGCGCAGAAGCAGTCGTACCCGATCTTCTGGATTTTATGCTCTACTGCTTTTACAACCAGATTTTCAAAGCGGAGCATCTGGGAACCTCCAGGAAAGACGCCCGCCTGGCACGCTGGGGGATCCGTTTGCTCACCTTCCTGCGCAGTCCTGCGGCCCGGGCATTTGAAAAGAGCAGACATTTCACGCCGCCTGCCGATATTTATGATCTGGTTTCCTATGCCAGACCCATCGTTTCCATCGGCAATCAGACCGGAGAGGGCTGGTTTCTCACCGGAGAGATGATGGAACTGATCCATGGAGGCGTAAATAATATCGTCTGCACCCAGCCCTTTGGCTGCCTGCCCAACCATGTCGTGGGAAAAGGCGTCATCAAAGAACTGCGCCGCCGCCATCCCATGTCCAACATTGTGGCTATTGACTATGATCCCGGTGCCAGCGAAGTCAACCAGTTAAACCGCATCAAACTGATGCTGTCCACAGCCTGGAAAAACATGGATAAAGAGAAGGATGCCTGAAAAGGAAATCATAGCTGAATCCCTAAGGATATCCGTTCATCGGCAGATCCTTTTGGCAGGAAAAAACAGACACAAACCGGCGGCAGCCATCCCGACCATCAGGATGGCTGCCGCCGGCTTTTAGACTGCCACTTCTGTTTACCACAATTGCTGTGCAATAAACTTTAACTGATTTTTACATTTATCTACCGACTTATTGACACTCACTCTCACTCTGTCAATTACTTTTGTTTCCCCTTCTTGCAACAGAGCCATCGGCTTTGACTCAATGGATGAAATACGACCTGAACCAAGGAAATCATCAAGCATAAATAAATGATTTTCCGGATTACTTGTTGATAATAATGTTCTATGCTTTGATATGATATCATACACTTTATTCAGATAAACCTTTGTCTGCTGATTAGGTTCATTCCTTGCTCCGGCTACTGTGGACCAGCCGCAATGTGTCAACACCACCATTTGTATTTTAGGAACATTCATATCATTTTCCGGCAGATATTTTCTAAATTCACTCTGCGGACTACTCAAAGTATTGATCAGAAGTTCCAGTGACTTGATCGACTGCTGATCTGTCCTGACAGGTATGATCAGCGCATCCGCAGCATACCAGGCAAGCTGTGTCGCACCTGCAAAAAACGGCGAAGTATCTATCAAACATTTATCCAGACCGTTTTCTCCCAGTTCTCTTTCTATCTCCTGTTTTAAAGAATACAAAATACTTTTAAGTGCCTGCTCTTTTTGCTGTTGTTGAAGGCCTGATGTCTGATTAATCGCAGTGATCAGCTGGGACGGTAATAAATATAATTCTTCCGATGAAGGAATATAATAATTATTGTTCTCTGCAAAATATTGATTGGTTGCACCTATATAAGCAGCCACTCTTGTCGCCTTACCCAGCCCTGGCACCAAATATGGTAATAACATGTCTTTTACATTTGTCTGCTGACTCGCATAATAATTGTTATCATAAAAATATGACAAGTTTCCCTGGGGACAGGTGTCAATAGCAAGCAAATCGTTCACTAAATAACTTAAATTAAACGATAAAGTTGTCTTTCCAATGCCCCCTCGCAGATTACACATGGCATATATTTTCTGTTTTGGTAATGCAATGCTATCCGCTTCATTGTTTGCAATAGCATATTGTCTATTGATAATCGTATCTATTGACATATAATAACTCCTTCTATATATTTGTTTTACATTTATTTTGATTCTGTGTAAAACTAATTATAGTATACGCCTTTTAACTGAAAAGTCAATTAAAATCAAATATCGATATAAATGCGGCTAATTGGCTCATACCCGCGAGAACAGACAGCATCCTTCCCGTCAGCAGTTCCCCAAATACACATAATCCAGGTACTTCTCCGCTACCTGCGCAAGTCTGTGCAGCTGTCCCACATCCGTGGCTTCCCGGTCGCTCATACGGTAGCGGGGGAAAAAACGGGTGATATGAAGAGGTATCTCCCGGCTGAGAGAAGCAATCCAGCGCGCCTCCTCTTCCATCTCTTCTATGCTGTCATTTTCGCCTGGCACAATCAACGTCGTAAGCTCCACGTGTGAGGTTTTGACTGCCCGCGTGATGCAGTCTTTTACGATTTCCAGGCTGCCGCCCAGCTTTTTATAATATGCTTCCCGAAAACCTTTAAGATCAATATTGGCAGCATCTATCAGCGGCAGTATTGAGTCCAGTACCTGCGCCGTGGCACATCCGTTTGTAACAAGGACATTTACCATCCCATACGCCCTGACGGCCCGCGCCGTATCACGTACATATTCCCAGCCCACCAGCGGTTCATTGTACGTATATGCCAGACCAATATTTCCCCGCTCCCTGCACGCCCACGCCTTTGCCGCCATCTCCTGCGGAGATATTATCTGCCATCCCCCTGTCTCCTCCCATAGTTCTTCCTCTCCTGCCATGGAGATAGGGTAATTTTGACAGAATGAACAATTCAGATTGCACCCATAACTGCCGGCAGACAAGATCATACTGCCCGGATAAAATCTGCGCAAAGGCTTTTTTTCTATGGGGTCCAGCGCCAGAGCCGTGATACGTCCATAGTTTTCACACACAATGGTGCCGTCTCTGTTCTTTCTCGCCCTGCATTTCCCTCTCTGTCCCGGTTCCAGTACGCAATGATGCATACATGTCCGGCAAATACTTTTTTTATTGTCGCTCTGCATCTGATCTCCCTCCTAAAATCATCCCTTCTCCAAAAATACCTTCCGATTTGCCGTGATTTGCCCTTCCTGTATCTGTGCTATGTCATCACGCTTTGATCGACGGATACCATATCGCTGCCTTTTGTGACAGGCTAAACGATCAGATCCGCAGGATAAAGTAGGATAAAAACGTCAGCCTCTATCCATGCCGCACCACTTCAAAGCGCTCCAGTTCCACGCTCTCCTTCTCCCCGATTCCTGCCTTTTGTCTGGCAATGGCAATCTGTTCTTCTACGCTGTCCACACCGTCCAGGTTGGGAAGCAGCAGACCACGTTTCTGCCCTTTTGTCACGATCACACCATACCGCTTTACATCCAGTTGCGCCGTGGATGTGATTTTTTCCGTATCTCCCAGTACATCCACACTAATGGTCAGCCGCTCCAGTTCCTCTTCCCGGATGGGCGAGAATCTGGGGTCCTGCGTGGAAGCACTGACGGCATTATGCACAATCTCTTCGGCAACGGATGCCTGCAGCGGACGGATCGTACCGATACAGCCCCGCAGTCTGCCGTCCTCCTTGATCGAAACAAAGACACCGGCGCAACGCTCATACATCTCCTGCGGCAGCGCGTCAGGCACTTTTATCTGCACACCGGTACGGATATAAGTCTCTATCGTCCTGCGTGCCAGCCGCACATAGGCATCCTCCTGCTCTTTGCATTTCTGCAGGCGCGCACGCTCACGTTTCTTTTGTATCTCGCCAAACCGTCGTTTTGCATCACTTCCTGTGACCTCATATTCACAGATCCCGTATCCCACACCAAACGGCCCCTCATAGGAAAGCGGCCGGGAGATAACAGCCATGCCATCCAGTGCCCCGGCCATGATCACAAAAGAGCGATGCCCACACTCTCCCGCCCTGTCACAAAAGGTCTCCGGAAATGCAAACAATTCTCCAAAAGCGCCTTTGCTCATCACATCCATAATCCGGCTGTCATAAGCAGGCCCTTCTTCCCGGTATCCGTAAGGCCCGTCCTCTTTGAGCCGATGGGACAGATCACCGCTTGCGATAACAATCGTTCTTCGGCCCAGTTCTGCTGCCGCCTGCTGTATATATTGTCCCAGCTCATAATGCTTCTCAAATGACAGCCCGGATAATCCGATTCTGACCAGACGATACTCTTTCCAGCAGTGGTTTACAAAATACAGCGGCACCATCGTCCCGTGATCCAGCCGCTTCTCCTGCTCTCCCTGTGTCCCCGCAGGAAACCCGGACGCCCTTGTCAGAGAGCAGAGCCTTTCCACAAACTCCCTGTCATAACTGACCTCCATGCTCACATCTCCGGCACGGAACTGCCCAAAGTCTCCGGCCGCGCTCCTGCCGGGTGATATATGAAAATAATCCGCATACATGACCTGATGCGGAGAAAGCACAACTATCGTTTCCGGCCCCTGTGCCGCGATTTTTTGTGCCGTTTGCCCATAGGCATCTATGGTCTTTTGTATCAGCCTTTCTTCACCCCTGCCGATCTGGGGCACAATCAGCGGTGGGTGGGGAAGCATATATGCTGCTATCACTGCCATCTCTCATTCCTCCTGTAGTGTCATTTTGTTTCTGTCAATAGATATAAAATTCTTTTAAAAAATTTGTAAAAACCTCTTGATTATCTCCAAAAAACAGGTTATAATATCAGAGTTGCCGGATATATGGCATAGCGGGGTGTGGCTCAGTTTGGTTAGAGCGCCGTCTTAGGGAGGCGGAGGCCGCAAGTTCGAATCTTGTCACTCCGATTTTTATTGTTTTCAGCAAATAGAAAAGAGTTAGTCTTGTAAAAATGCACGCGCTGGTCAGGTGTATTTTTTTTATGCTTTGCCTGCAAAAGTCAGTTGATTGCCCTTGCGGTAACTGTGACCATGTCACCGGGCTTTTTGCCGATTTTATCCTGTATCTCCCTGCGAATACCTATGATATGGCAGATTGTACCGTCAGTATTCTTCACACCCATATTTACGATACTTCCACGGTAAGGTTCCCCGTCAAAGGTCACTTCCACTTTCACCCTGCCTCTGCCAAACTCCTGCCGGATATCATACGGAAAACGCACATAGGCGCCTCCTTTATCGGGGACGGCTTCTATCACTGCCTGAAATTCATAAAGCTGGCCCATCGTCCATTGCCCTCCTTCTCCTTTGCACAAAAGTGCGCCCTGCATCCGCTCATCTCCCGCTTTTGAAAAGCGCACTTTTATGCCATCTTACTGCGATCTGCTCACACATTGACTTCTGTTTTATAATCCCCGCATGGAAAAGGAAAATACCATCGGCCCGGACGTGTCCAGCAGAAACGGCTCCAGTGTCCTGGCGCCCCAGCTGTCATCTCCGGCCACTCCCATCTGCGCCAGTGACACGCGGATCACAGTATAAAATACCGGCGGCAGTTCATACATATGCTTTGCCGCCTCCAGCTCTTGTGGCAGCCAGGGAAGCGCGGAAAAATGCATCCCTTCCCCTGTAAACAACAGACCGTGCCCGTCCCGGTCCATCATTTTAGCGTAACGAACTCCTGTCTTGTTTCCACATTCCTGGGGAATCAGGTAGCGGGCCATATTTTCCCGGACTGTTGTCTGATAGATACCCAGTCTGACACCCTGCATCCGGTCCGTATAGCTCTCTCCCGGCCCCATGCCATACCATTCCATCCGCTCATAGTCTGCCTTCATCCGCAGCAATATCCCAAATTCCGGCATATCACCCAATTCCTTTACCGGATCATACAAAAGCGTAGTGCGGATTGTCCCATCGCCAAAGACTTCATAAGTCACCCGGCAGTGACTTGCAGGTGTGGTTGGCATATGATAGATATACCCGATCTTTACGGAATGATCGGTCTCCTCTACCGTAAACCAGCCCTTTTGCATCCAGTTTTTTTCCGTGCCTGTCCCAGGCAGATAACAAGTGTTATATTCACTGGCAAGTTTCCACTGGCCATAGCGCTGGGGCATCAGATTCCCCATATCGTTGTTGGTCGGAGCCCGGAAAAAATGCGGTCTGGGCATGGAGGCAATCATTTCCCTTCCATCATAGACATAGGATACCAGGCCGCCCTGCAATCCTGAGAACAATGCAGTAAAATGCCGCCCCCGCACTCCGAGATTCATCCGGCCGTGAATCACTTCCGGCCTCTCCCTGCTCTCACAGTTACAGCCTGCCCACTGCTGATATAAGAAAAGCCTGTCCGTCTTTGCCTTTCCCTTTTCATAAAAGATACATTCCCCATAAGCCACTTCATGACCACACCGGGCCCAGAGAGTATCCTCTCTTAACCGAAAGGACAGCGTAAGAGCATACTCTGCCTCTGCGGGAAGCGCCGGAAGAGGCAGTGATACTTCTTCTTCGCAAAGAGGCGGAATATCAATCCACAATTCCTTTTCCAGAAAATGCCTTCCGTTTTTGCGGATCTCCATCCTGCAGGCGAAATGACCGGTGGAAAGGAAGAGATAGCGGTTTTTGATCTTTGCTTTCAGCGGTTTTTTGCCCTGCTGCATCTCTATCCTGATATTTTGATAGTTATATTTGACTGCCGGCATCTTGGGGGTCGGACTTCTGTCAGTTCCATATACAATGCCGTTACCGCTGAACTCATAATCCGTGGGCCTGTCATCAAAATCTCCCCCATACCCCTCATACGGCTGCCCATAGCGATTGACAGTCATCAGACACTGGTCAATATAATCCCAGAGAAAGCCGCCCTGATATAGCGCCTCCCGCTCCATCAGATCAGTATAAAGGTGCATACCCCCACAGGAATTGCCCATGGCATGCGCATATTCGCAGCAGATAAAAGGCTTGTCTCTATGCTCTCTCAAAAACAGTTCGATTGCCTGCACGGAAGGATACATCTGGGACTCCATATCACTTGTCTGGTTATAGCGTCTGTCCTGAAAGACGCCTTCATAATGCACCGGCCGGTCAGGGTCCAGGCGTCTGAACTCTTCGGACATCTCATAGATGACTTTACCGCCCAGGGATTCATTGCCACAGGACCAGATCAGTATGGAAGGGTGATTTTTGTCCCTTTCATAGCACGAGCGGACCCTGTCCAGCAGCATCGGCATCCATTCCATACGGTCGCCCGGCAGCGCAGATGCCGGATCAGGCTCCTCTCCCGGCAGCGGCATCCAGCTGCCATGTGTCTCCATATTGTTTTCCGCCAGCATATAAAGCCCATATCTGTCACACATATGATAGAGAAACGTATGCGCCGGGTAATGACTGGTACGGACGGCATTGATATTGTTGCGCTTCATCGTCACCACATCCAGCAAGGTTTCCTCTTCTGTTACCGCTCTCCCGTTGCAGGCGGAAAAATCATGCCGGTTCACGCCCCGAAATGTGATCCGTCTGCCATTTAATAAAAGCAAACTGTCACGGATCTCTATACTGCGAATACCGACATCCTGGGGGATCACCTCCCAGATCCTGCCGCTGCCATCTCCTGCCGACAAAAGCAGCCGATACAGATAAGGATCTTCCGCACTCCACAGCCTGGGCTGTCTGACTTCCAGAGAAAGCTGTACCTCTCCCCGCTCCTCCGGCTCCACTTTCGCCTCGCCGACCATCTGCTCATCCTGCCAGAGCTGCGCCTGCAAGATGGAAAAACATCCTTTTACAGATATCATAACATCTGCTTTTGTAAAATCATCTTTTAACTTCGTCCTGACCGTAAAATCTTCCACATAAGACTGCGGACGGGTAAATAAAAAAACATCCCTGTAGATACCGGAAAACCGGAAGAAATCCTGATCCTCGCACCAGCTTCCTGACGTCCATTTGATCACAGTCACCGCCAGTTTGTTGATACCTGCTTTTAAATAAGGAGTCAGATCAAACTCTGACGGGGTAAAGGAATCTTCGCTGTATCCGACATACTGTCCGTTCAGATACAGGACCATCCCACTCTCCACGCCCTGAAAAGAAATCATCACCGGCCGGCCCTTCATCCCCTCCGGCACTTCAAAATATCTGACATAACATGCGGTTGGATTAAACCGTACCGGAATCTCCCCCGGAGCTATCTCTTCCCGGCCATCCCACGGATACTGCACATTGACATACTGGGGCCTGTCATAGCCCTGCAGTTGTATATGTCCCGGTACCTGCACTTCATCCCAGTGACTGCAGTCCACTTCCTCCTTCTCATACCCCTTTGGAATCGCAGACAGATTTTCTGCATAGGCCATCTTCCATATGCCGTTTAAGGAGGCATACAGTGTACGTCTGTCCGCTTTCATATCCTGCACACTCTCATAAGCGATAAAATCTGCATGGGCAGGCAGGCAGTATTCCTTATAAAACATGGGGTCCTTTATTTTCTCAAATGTGAAATTCATTTCATACCTCGTATGCCTTCCTCTTGCTGTCAGTTTGTCGATTGCGCCAGTCTGCACAGCAATCCAACTCTGTTTCCATGTTCCCTGCTTTTACAACATTAAAAATAGCACATTTCCATTTTCATTTCAAGAAAGGTTCGGCAAAACACAGGATAAAGTACGGATATGTCTCACCTTACAAAAGCATCATAAAAGGGGCAACATCCTCTATTAGAATGTTGCCCCTCCGTTCACTGCCCTGCGTCCCTGTCGGGCTTTTTTTCTCAGGTGAAAAGCTGTACCCAGTGTTTCACGCCCCGTTCGTCCTCATACAGCCCCACACCAATATTTTTAAAATTACGATTCAATATATTGGCCCGGTGCCCGCTGCTGTTCATCCAGCCTTCCATAACCGCTTCCGGTGTAGCCTGTCCGTAAGCGATATTTTCTCCGCTGGTACGGTAAGATACCCCCTGCTGCGTCAGCGCGCTGCTGAAACTGCTTCCATCCGGCCTGGTATGCGAAAACTTCTGTTTGATCTCTTTTGCCCGCACATTGGCTGCTTTGGTAATATCTGCCTGCATGGTCAGTGCCGGAAGCCCCGCCTTCGCCCGCTCTTCATTGACCAGATTCACCACCTGCTGCGCTGAGGAAAGTGAACTGTCCGTCGTCCCGTCCGATACCGGGGGCTTTACGCCGGGCTGCTGTGTACCACCGCCTGCAGGCGGCAGTGTCACATCCGGACACGGGCTGCCCGGCCTGCCAATCTCCTGTAACAGCTTCTGCAGATCATCTTTGCCAAAACTGTTGCAATACTGCTCCGACTGTATCTGATATTTCCCGCTGCCGTTCCCGGCCCGGACTACCGTTATGTTTGCAGCCTGCGCAGTCAGGGATGCACTTCCCGCCATTGCCGCTGATAAAAGTGCTATGGATAAAATTGTTTGTTTCTTCATCTGTCTCCTCCTTCATATGTTACAAATTTATTACATAATTATTACAAAATAAATAGTAACAGAGAACGGGAGGAAGATCCAGCTGTAAATTATGGAAATATACCGGCGTTTCTATTTCACCCGCCGCATCTTTTTGCTGCGCATCTTATGCCACCATTGCTGCAGCCACCCGGGCCCTTCCAGAGGAAGCGGCCGCCTTCTGCCGATCAGGAAAAATCCGATCTTTCCCACCAGTACAATCATAAACAGTTCCCCGATCAGCAGGGCGCCATACAGGTTGACACGAAACAGCAGATCTTTGGCCCGGGGGATAAACTGGTTCATGCCCGCTGCAAAGCGGATCGCCAGACTCATCACCTGACAGTCCAGATGGGTGAGCATGACAATCAGCGAATGGGTGCCAAGAAAGCAGGGCAGCCAAAAGGGCCTTATATGCCTGCATAAGAGAAGCAGCCCCAGGGAAGCACTGTAGGCCCCCAGATAATATAAAAGCACATGATGAAAGACAAGATAGTGCATATCCACTCTGCCATTGGCAAAGGCCACTGCCCCATTTAAGAGCAGACAGCCGATTCCCACGAGAACTTCCAGATAAGGACGCAGATACAGCTTCCGGATCTGAAAATAAGTATAATAGCCCATCAGTAAAAAAATCACTGCCGGAAACACTCGCAGCAGAGCCATCAGCAGATTGCCAAGCCAGGTATAAAAGAAAGAAGCCTCCATATCAATATAGGCACGGATCAGATTCATGCCGGTGGTGGGGATAAAGATTCCTGCCACACAAAGCAGCACTGTGATCCCCGGAGGGCATTTGCGGATCAGACCGTATAAACTCACCTCTCCCACAAAGATTGTCGGCAGAAACCAGAGTACGGAAATGCCGAAAAAGGACAGGGCCTGCAGCCAGGCGGAATTGATAAATGCCTGATCAATTACTTGCGGATGTGCATAAAGATAATAATAATCCACACCAAGATAAATCAGGCTGAACCAGAAATAGGGAATCATCATACCGCAAAAACGTTTTCTGACATAAGAGCCAAAAGGCTCTGCCGCGGAATCTTTATGCGCAAACAACATCCCCGATACCACGAAAAACAGCGGCATATGAAAAGAAGTCAGCCAGGTCAGCACCGGCTCAGACACATAGGTGGAATGTCCGATTACCACCAGTACAATGCCGATCCCTTTTACCATGTCAATATAATCCAGACGCTTTTCTTTCATCACTCTCTCCCTTACATATAATTCTGCAAAACAAACTGCATTTCTGTCCTGCCCCGATATGTATGCAGCTGCGGATAATAGGTGACATGTATTTTTTTCTTTTCTTCCCAGCAGGAAAGAAGAGCCTTCTGCTCTCCAAAATAAGTCAGTTCATACCGCATCCTGTTTTCATCCCTGACCGTATATTTCCCCACCCGGCCGCTCTTGCCCAGAATCCGGCTCTCCAGCAATTCCACATTTTTACAGGCAAACAGGGGACGGCGGTTGCCGTTCCCGAAAGGTTCCAGCAGAGAGAACTGACGGACCAGCGCCTCGTTCACATAGCCAAATGGCATCTGCATATCAATATGCACTTTTTCCGCCAGTTCTTCATGTGCCAGAGAGCAGTTTCGTTCGATCTGTTCTGCAAACAACGGTACACGTTCCTCCGGCAGCGAAAGCCCGGCCGCCATCTTATGTCCCCCATATTTAGTAAATAAGTCTTTACATTTACTCATCTCTTCATACATGGAATAGGCTTCGATAGAACGGCCGGACCCCTTTACGCCGTCTTCTCCGTTTGTCAGGACAAAGACGGGCCGGCCATACAGTTCCCGGATTCGTCCGGCAATGATCCCCGCCAGACTTTCATGACAGTCCGGCAGATATAGTACCAGCACCTTTCGCTCGCCAAGCCCCTGCTCCCGTATCAGCTTCTCCGCCGCCTCCACCCCCGCCTGGGTCATCTCTTTGCGGCTTTCGTTCATATGTTTTAAATCCATGGCAATCGGCAGAGCCGCCTCTTTGTCAGGAGTCATGAGAAGCGACAGCGCGCGTCTGGCTGTATCCAGACGCCCTGTGGCATTCAGACAGGGCCCCAGCACAAAGCCGATATGATAGGCACTCAGTTCGCTGCCGCCCAGTTCACACACTTCCAGCAGGGCCCGCAGACCGGGATTGGCAGTCCTGCTCATCTTTTTCAGTCCGTATCTGACCAGGATCCGATTCTCATCCACCAGTTCCATCACATCTCCCACTGTGGCAAAGGCAGCCATCTCCAGAAAATCCTCCAGCGCGGCGGCACTGCCGATGCCTGCCAAATCATACAATGCCTGCATCAGTTTCATCGCCACAACAGCGCCGCAAATCCCGGAAAAAGGATAGTCACAGCCCGGCTGTTTCGGGTCGACCACTGCCGCCGCAGGCGGAAGCAGATAACGGCGGACCCCCTCTGCTTCTTCGTATGGGACTTCATGATGATCGGTCACAATCACCGTCATGCCCAGTTCATGGGCATACCTTGTCTGCGGCGCCGCGGCAATCCCGTTATCACAAGTAAGGATGGTATCGACCCCTTCCTTGTGGGCAGCCTCGATCAGTCCGTCATTCAGCCCATAACCATCGGAAATCCGGTGCGGAATCACGACATCCGCCTCTGCTCCCACCCGGTCCAGACCAGTCTTTAAAATATAAGCCGCCATAACGCCGTCAATATCATAATCACCGATGATCCGTATTTTCCTGTGCTCTTTTCTCTTCCCCAGCAGGATTTCCGCCGCCTGCGAAACCCCCTTCATCCGTTCCGGCGCATAAAGATCCTCCAGGCCGCCATGGAGATATTTCTGTACAGCCTCTTCCCCCTCGATATCCCTGTTGCGGATCAGCCGGGCCACCACCGGATCAATGGAAAACCGCTGGCCTATTTGTGCAAAGTCGGCCCGTTTGGCCGCTACAAACCATTTTTCCTGTTTCATGTCCTGTCTCCCCATGTTTTGCTGCTACTTTGAGCCACTTCTCCATTGAACAGAGGAACCCTCCCGTCCCGGGAGGGTTCCCTGCTTTATCATACCTGATTTTCCGAAAACATAACCACTCAGATCAGTCTTATACAGACCGCTCTGTGCACCTGTCCAAATTCACGGTTTTGCTGCTTTTTTCCCTTTTTCAGGCTTGCCGCCCTCTCTGCCTGCCGCCATCTTGGTCCGCATCACATACCAGAACGCACCTGCCAGGCAGATAGAAGAATAAGTGCCGCAGAGAATACCTGCCATCAACGGCAGCGCAAACTCACGGATTGATGTGACACCCATCACATACAAGGCGCCCACCATAAAGAACGTGGTAAGCGAAGTAAAGATACTTCTCGAAAGTGTCTGCGTAATACTCCGGTTAACAGTATCCGCCAGTGCCTCACCTTTTGCTGCTCCTTTCAGATTCTCTCTGATACGGTCAAAGATGACGATGGTGGCATTGATCGAGTACCCGACAATGGTAAGCATGCAGGCGATAAAAGTACTGCCCACCGATATCTTTGCCAGTGCATAAAATGCCAGTACCACCAGCACATCATGAAGCAGGGCAATCACAGCGCTGGCTGCAAAACGAATATCCTTGAACCGGAACCAGATATACAAAAGCATACAAACCGTGGCAATGGCAACCGCCACGATGGCATCGCTGCGCATTTCGGAACTGATGGTGGAACTGATGGTCTCCGCCGTGATCTTTTCCGTATCGACACCAAACTGCTCCGCCAGCTTACCGTTCAGCTGTTCTCTCTCCTCCACGGAAAGGGTCCTGGTCTTAAAGATCACCTCATTGCCGCCGCTTACTTTCTGCGCTTGCACATTGCCGTCTCCGGTCACTTCTTCAATCAGCGGCACCACACTGGCATCAATCTCTTCGATACTCATATCCGCAAGAAAAGTGACATTGGTGGAAGTACCGCCCTTAAATTCAAGGCTGTAATTGAGCGCATCTCCTGTGGAAGATGTATTGATTCCCATACAGACAAACCCTGCCCCGATCACCAGCACGGAAACTGCGAAAAAGATTGCTTTTTTGGAGAGGAAATCACGGGCTTTCTTTTCTTTGCCCACACCATAATATTTCACATCTTTCAGGCCAAGGGCAAACAATGCATTGAGTATCAGCCGGGTCACAAACAAAGCGGTAAACATGGAAACGACGATACCAAGTGCCAGTGTCTGTGCAAAGCCTCTCACACTGCCGCTGCCTTTGATGCCCAGCACCAGTGCTGCAATCAGTGTGGTTACATTGCCGTCTATAATGGCCGAGAGCGCTTTCTGGAAGCCGATGCGCATGGACGACTGAACAGTCTTGCCGGTCGCCAGTTCCTCGCGGATTCTGGCAAAAATAATCACATTGGCATCCACTGCCATCCCAATGGAAAGAATGATACCCGCAATGCCCGGCAGGGTCAGCGTAATATCAAACCCATTGAGCAGCACAATCATCAGCCCCACATAGATACCCAGCGCCAGGGATGCGGCAAGTCCGGGAACGAAATAAATGACGATCATAAACAGCACAACCAGCGCCATACCGATGGCACCTGCCAGCAGGCTCGTGCGGATAGCCTCCGAGCCAAGCTGCGCCCCTACCACATTGGAGCGAAGTTCTTCCAGTTCCAGTTTCAGTCCGCCGATCCGGATGGTGGAAGCCAGCTTGTCCGCTTCTTCAAAACTGGGCATACCTGTGATAATCGCAACCCCGTCTTTGATCTCTTCATTTACGGTCGGCATGCTGACAATCATACCATCATACATAATAAAAATCACGTCGTGATTGGGCGCTGCCAGAGCAGTCGCCACGGCAAATTTCGTGGCGCCTTCTTCTGTCAGTGTAAGCTGCACAACATACTGATTATTCCCCATGCGGCTGTCGCGCTGCGTTCCTGCCTGCGCATCCGCGATATCGTTGCCGTTTAACACCTCAGCACCGTCGGAAGACATAAAATACAAAGAGCCGGGCTGCCCCAGTTCATCCAGTATGGCATTGGCATCCGATACACCCGGTATCTCGATGTTAATCCGATCACTCCCCTCCTGATAGACCTGTGCTTCCGTGCTGTATCCCTCCACACGGCGCTGCAGCTTGTAGATCGTATCATTCATATCACTTTCGGAAGGTGTTTCCTCTCCCACCACCTGATACGTAATGCTGACACCCCCGGCCAGATCAAGCCCCTGCTTGATATTGGCGGCCGCTCCTGATTTCTCTGCTCCGATACCCCACACTGCCGTATAGGATAAAAATCCCAGTACAAGTACCGTGATGAGCAATGTAATAACTGCTCTGTTTTTCTTCATCTTGGTTTCTCCTTTTTTCGCTTCGCATCCGTCCGCCGGCGGCACGGTTACCACCTGTCGTCTGTATTTACGGCTCCCTCCGGCACACCGCCTCTTCCCTGAGACCAGTGCCGCCCGGGCACATTTTTTGATCCGCCGGCCTTACTTCTGCGCCGCTTTCATCATAATGGCACACTCCACACGCTTGCGCTGCAGCTCGCAGCCTATATCATAGGCATCATTGATATCTTTGTGGAAATTCCAGGCATTTGCCGCACAGCCGCCGCTGCAGTAAAATTTTGCAAAGCAGTCTCTGCATTTGTCCTTCGTATATACATTGCTGGCTTTGAATGTATCCCTGATATCTGTCCTGAGAATCCCTTCCCTCACATTTCCCATCAGGAACTGCTCCTGCCCCACAAACTGATGGCAGGGATACAGATCCCCCCAGGGCGTCACCGCCAGATACTCACAGCCCGAACCACAGCCCGAGAGCCGCTTGGCAACACAGGGGCCGCCTTCCAGATCTATCATAAAATGGAAAAAGGTTACACCCTTTCCTTCCTTCTCCCGCTGCAAAAGCGCTGCAGCAAGCCGGTCATACTCTTCCAGAATACGCGGCACATCCGAAGGGCGGATGGCATAATCCGCCTCCGCCGGCGCCACCACCGGCTCCACGGAAATCTGGGTAAATCCCAGATCCGCCAGGTGCAGTACATCCTGCGAAAAATCCATGTTATATCGGGTAAAGGTCCCCCGGACATAATAGTCCTGCTGCCCGCGGCTCTCTGCCAGCTTCTGATATTTTGGCACGACCCTGTCATAACTGCCCTGGCCGCCCCTGAAGGGCCGCATCCTGTCATGGACTTCCCGCCGGCCGTCAATGCTCAGCACCACATTGCTCATCTCACGGTTTACAAATTCCTCTATCTCGTCATCAAGCAGGATACCGTTGGTCGTCAGTGTAAAGCGAAATTTCTTGTGATACAGCTCTTCCAGGCTGCGCCCATAGGCCACCAGTTCCTTTACCACCTGCCAGTTCATCAGTGGCTCCCCGCCAAAAAAATCCACTTCCAGATTCACCCGGCTGCCCGACTGCTTCACCAGGAAATCCAGGGCCGCCTTTCCTGTCTCAAAACTCATCAGCGCCCGTCTGCCATGGTATTCCCCTTCCTCTGCAAAGCAGTAGCGGCAGGCCAGATTACAGTCATGGGCAATGTGCAGACAGAGTGCTTTCACAACTGTCTGACGGTTTTTCATAGCAGAAATATAATCCCGATATACATCCTCCGTAAACAGCATGCCCGATTTTTTTAATTCCAATATCTCCTCTATGGCTTCTTTGCACATTTCCGGCGTATACCCTGTCTGTGCACCGGCCCGCGCGGCAAGTCCGCACACATCTGCCCGGATCTTATCCTCCGTCCCGTCGCTGCCTGTTCCCTGTGCTTCCAGCTCGGCCTGTACCAGCGGGATCAGATCATATACAATCTCATCCACCACATGCACACAGCCACTGTTTACATCCAGAACAATGCAAAAGCCGTTATTTTTATATCTGTGAACCACAATAAACTCCTTTTCCCGTAACGCCCAACGTAATATAAGCAGCGATGTAGACCGCTGCTTATCTCTTTCTTAAATTATGCCGCATCCCCCGCCGCATCCTCCGGTTCTTATTTCTTACTCTTTTCGCAACTCTGATTTCCTACCGTACAGGATGTCTTGCAGGCAGACTGACAGGATGTCTGGCACTCTCCGCAGCCGCCCTTTTTCATGGATTCCTGCAGGTTTCTTGTGTTTAATGTTCTGATATGTTTCATATTCCGTCCTCCTGATTTCCGGGCTTCTCCGCACTGCACAAAATAACAGCCGGGAAAAACCACATACATAATGGAAAAGAATCCCTGTCAGGACAGAAGTATAGCACACCTTCCCGCAAAGGTCAATCTCTTTCCGGGAACTCGCACGACAAACATCAATGGATAAACAGGGACCCCTGGCATACCTGCCTATCCCAGCATACCTCCCAGCATGCCGCCTCCCGCACAAATGAAAAATACCGTCACCAGATTGCCGGATATCCCTGCCGCGCCATGATCCAGAACCAGCGAAACGCACAGCAATACGGTAAAATAAAGAACGCCTGCCAGCAGTCCCCAGAGAAATTTCCGGTTTCCTATCTTCTTTCCCGATATAAATCCCGCAAAAAGTGATGCCGCTATGTAAATAAAAATAATGGCAAGGGACACTGTCTTTTCCGTCAGGCCGAAGCGGTACAGAAACAGTGCCAGAAATAACAAAAGCCCCACTGTCAGAATATAGGAAAAAAGCAGACATTTCAGATAAAAAATGACATAAGAATTATTTTTTGCCGATGCCTTCATAATCACACACCTCCCGTATTTTAATATATGCGCAAAGGCCGCGGAACTTGACAATCGGCGGATACTTATTATATGATAATTCACACATGATTTGATGGCATTTACTTATGATCGGGGCCATGCATGCACCGATCTGTAACTGCAAATGTTATGACCTGGGAGGTTACGTATTTGGATACCGAAAGTATCACTGGATTTGTCATACTATTTTTGCTGCTTGTGCTTTCTGCCTTTTTCTCTTCGGCAGAAACGGCGCTGACTACCGTCAACCGGGTGCGGATCCGTACCCTGACGGAAGAGGGGAACAAAAGAGCGCTTACCGTACAGGGGATTCTCGACCGTTACAGTAAGATGCTCAGTACGATTTTGGTCGGCAACAATATTGTCAATATTTCCGCCTCTTCACTGGCGACCACCCTTGCCCTGCACATCTGGGGCAGCTATGCGGTGGGTATCATGACCGGTATGCTCACGCTGCTGGTGCTGCTCTTTGGAGAGATCACCCCCAAGACATGGGCCATGTACAATGCCGAGAAAATTTCTCTCGCCTATGCCGGTATCATCCATCTGCTGATGCTGCTCTTTACTCCCATTATCTTTCTTGTGGATAAACTGTCAGGCGGCGTGATGTACCTTTTCCATATTGATACGCAGGGAAAGGCCTCTTCCATGACCGAACGTGATCTGAAAACCTATGTAGATGTCAGCCACGAGGACGGCGCCATCGAAAGCGAAGAGCGGGAAATGATCTATAATGTATTTGATTTCAGCGATTCGGATGCCAAAGACATCATGATTCCCCGCATTGATATCACCATGGTGGACATCAACGCTTCTTATAATGAACTGCTGGCCGTCTTTAGGGAATCTATGTATACCAGAGTGCCCGTCTATGAAAATGATACCGACAACGTGGTCGGCATTGTCAATGTGAAGGATTTTCTCTTCGTCCAGGGGAAACGTGCTTTCCGGATACAGGATATCCTCCGCGAAGCGTATTATACGTACGAATACAAAAAAACGGCTGACCTGATGATGGAAATGCGTAAGGCTACTATGAACGTGGCCTTTGTCCTCAATGAATACGGCGCCTGTGTGGGCATGATTACACTGGAGGATCTCCTGGAAGAGATCGTCGGTGAAATCCGTGATGAATACGATGCGGATGAAGAAGAACTGATTCAGGATATGGGCAACGGCCAATATCTTGTACAGGGCAGTATGAAGCTGGATGATGTGAACAATGCCCTGAACACGGCCCTGGCCTCGGAAGATTATGATACCATCGGCGGCCTTCTGATCGGCACACTGGACCGGCTGCCTGTCGAAGGGGAAAGTATCACTGCGGAGGCAGGCATCACACTCTGCGCCCGCTCTCTGCGACAAAACCGCATTGAAAAAGTGCTGCTCACATTGCCGGAAACAGATCATGACACCGCTTTCCTCGCAGAGCAAAACAATGGCGCGGCAACAGATGCGGAGTCCGATCCTTCTAACACAGACGCAGAGATGACAACAGGCAAAGCCGGCGCCGACCAAGAAACCATCGGCAACAACAAGACCTCAGGCGGCGCTCTCTCCGATCCCCGGCTTCATCCGGGACGGCCCGCTGATCTCTCCTGCCTGCCGGAAAAGGAAATCCGCTGCTATGATCTGCTCGATCTGCTGGACATTCCCTACATGCATATCAGCCATGAAGCCCTGGCCACGATAGAAGCCTGCCAGGAAATCGACAAAATCCTGCAGGCAGACATTTGTAAGAATCTGTTTCTCTGTAACCGCCAGCAGACAAAGTTTTATCTGCTGCTGATGCCGGGCAACAAGAAATTCGTGACCAAAGACCTTTCCACAAAGCTGGGCGTGGCGCGGCTCTCTTTCGGCCCGGCAGATATGATGGAAGACCTGCTTGCTCTGACACCCGGTTCCGTTTCTGTCATGGGGCTGATGAATGACCATGAAGGGAAAGTACAGCTTATTATCGACCGCGAAGTATTGCAGGCAGAATATTTTGCCTGCCATCCGTGTATCAATACCGCCAGTCTGAGATTCAGAACGGCAGACCTCACGGATAAACTGATTCCCGCACTCAAACATACCCCTGTTATCGTAGACCTGTAACAGACGGCGGTACAAAGACACTTGATATCTGTCTGTGTACCGCCGTTTCTTTGTTACATCTGTTCTTTGCCGTCTGCAGATCCCCCGGGGCCAAAGGCAAGATATGCCCCTTTCATAGGACTGACCGCATGTGCCGCAAACAGCGCCAGAGCCCCTCTTTGATACCGCATCTTCCTGGGCTGCCACGCTTCTCTTCTCTTTTGCAGTATGGCCTCGATCTCTGCCGGCGTCTTTCGCTCACCGTTTATCCCTATGATATTGAGCGTTCTCCCCATCACATCAATCTCGATCAGATCCCCTTCTTCCACCAGCGCAATCGGCCCTCCGTCTGCCGCTTCCGGGCTGCAGTGACCGATCACCGGACCGGTGGAGGCACCGGAAAATCGGCCGTCAGTGATCAGGGCAATGCTCTTTCCCAGTTCCCGGTCACTGCTGATAGCCTCTGATGTATAAAACATCTCCGGCATACCGCTCCCTTTGGGCCCCTCATAACGGATCAGCACTGCGTCCCCTTTTTCCACCTTATGATGCAGGACAGCGTCCAGACATGCCTCTTCACTGTCAAAAGGCCGTGCCCGCAAAATGGCGTGATACATCTCCGGCGGACAGGCCGTGTGTTTGATCACCGCTCCCTCCGGTGCCAGATTGCCGCGCAGGACAGCGATACTGCCGTCTGTTCCCAGTGCCCTGGCAGCAGGACGGATGATATCTTCCTTTGTCAGTAAACAGCCATATCGCCTGTTAAACTCCTGCAGCCAGCCGGCGCAGCGTTCATAGAATCCGCTCTGCCTGATCTCCTGCAGATTCTCTCCCAGTGTCCTGCCCGTCACCGTCATCACATCCAGATGCAGAAAATCCCTGATTTCTTCCATGATGGCCGGTACGCCCCCTGCATAATAGAAACATTCCGCAGGCCAGCGTCCCGCCGGGCGTACATCGAGCAGATATCTGGCACCCCGGTGCAGTCTGTCGAAGGTATCCCCGGTCATCTCAATCCCCAGTTCATGCGCAATGGCGGGGATATGCAACAGACAGTTGGTGCTGCCGGAAATCGCCGCATGCACCAGAATGGCATTTTCAAAACTCTCCCGTGTCACAAGGTCAGAGGGGCGCATATGTTCCATATAGGCCAGTTTTACGGCCTGCTCTCCCGCCCGCCTGGCATAGGTGAGAAGATCCGGACTTGCGGCCGGCAGCAGGGCACTGCCAGGCAACGCCAGCCCCAGGGCTTCCGCCATGATCTGCATGGTGGAAGCGGTTCCGATAAAAGAACAGGCCCCGCAGCCCGGACAGGCATTTTGTTTGGCCCAGTCCAGCTCCTTCTCATCTATCTCACCCCGCTCATATCTGGCGCTGTACCTGCCAAGCTGCTCCAGCGTCAGCATATCGGGACCAGCATTCATCGTGCCTCCCGGTACGACAATGGCCGGCATATTCACCCGGCAAAGGCCCATCAGATTACCCGGCAGCCCTTTGTCACAACTGGAAAGATACACGCCTGCATCAAAGATCGTAGCACTGGCATGAATCTCGATCATATTGGCAATCATCTCCCGGCTGACCAGACTGAAATTGATGCCATCGGTGCCCTGGCTCTCCCCGTCACAGATATCCGTGCAAAAGTATCTGGCACCAAAACCGCCTGCTTCACGGATTCCCTTCCTCACCTCTTCCACCAGCCTGTTTAAATGGCTGCTGCCCGGATGACTGTCACCATATGTGCTCTCAACGATCACCTGCGGCTTATCCAGATCTTCCGGTGCCCACCCTGCTCCGATGCGGAGCGGATCCAGCTCCGGCGCCAGCTTACGCATTTCCTGACTCTTTAATTGGTTCATCTGTCTCTTTTCCTTTCCTGCGCAGTGTATGCGCAACAGTCATTACGCAAAAAATGAAATAATCAGGGCCACCAGGAAACCGGTCCCACCGACCAGTGTCTCCATGATTGTCCATGTTTTCAGTGTCGTCTTCTCATCCATACCTACCAATGATTTCACCAGCCAGAAGCCAGAGTCATTGAAATGAGAACATATGGTTGCACCTCCTGCCACAGCCGCTGTCGTACAGGCCAGATACAGAGGGGACAACTCTGAGATACCCGGTATGGAAGCGACAATGCCGGCTGCCATAGTCATGGCTACCGTGGCAGAACCCACACAGATCCGAACCAGCGCCGCCACCAGAAACGCCAGCAGCACTATGGGCAGTGACAGCGAGCTGACTGCATCGCCGATCACATCCCCCATACCGGAATACTGCAGTACATACCGCAGCACACCCCCGCAGGCCGTTACCAGCAGGATCAGACCGGCAGGCTCCAGAGACTTGGTCATCACCTTCTCCAGTTCCTCCCTGCTATAGCCATGACCGATGCCCAGGATCAGCATGGCAGCGATGGTAGCAATCAAAAGTGCCACAAAGGGTTCCCCCAGAAAGGAAAATACAGGCTGCAAAAAAGCCAGCGCGGGGACAACATCCGAAACGGAATCCAACAGAATCAGTACCAGCGGGATCAAAATAATGGCAGTCACTGTTCCAAACCCTGGCAGGCCGGATTCCGCTGTCTCTTCCTGCTCTGCCACATGTGCCGGAACCGGTATCTCATAGGTTCTGCCACAGATACTGCCCCAGATAGGGCCTGCCACAATCATCGATACAATGCCGCAGAAAATGCCGACCACAATCACCCAGCCCAGCTCCACACCCAGCATATTGGCTACCAGTATCGGTCCCGGTGTGGGTGGGATAAAAGCATGCCCCACCGCCAGACCGGCCAGCAGTGGAATGACATAAAAAAGGGAAGAGCGCTGTGTCCTTCTGGCCAGAGAGAAGGCAAGCGGAATCAAAATAATCAGACCGGCGTCAAAAAATACCGGCATGGCAATGATCAGACCGGTAATTCCCAGCGCCCAGGCGGCCTTTCTGTCCCCAAACCATTTGACCATTGTTACTGCCAGTGTCTGCGCGCCTCCCGAAATCTCCAGGATTGCACCAAACATGGAACCAAGTCCCACCAACAGCGCGATGCCTTTTAGTGTATTGCCAATACCGTCATTGACTGCCGCTATGATATTGTCTGCCGGCATCCCTGCCATCAGGCCGATGGAAATGGCGCCAGCCAGAATGGAAATCATCGCCTGTATTTTAAACCGGATAATAAGCACCAGCAACAGGAGCAGGCCAACAACAGCGGCGATAACAAGTCTGGTGGGATTCAAAGCAATTTCTGTCGTCATAATCGTATCCTCTCTTTCTTTGGCTACTTTCTTTTGTACAAAAAAAAGAAGATTTCACAATTTGAAATCCTCCATTTTTGTATATCATGACCACATATGATTTTTTTATACATCCCAAAACATGCCGCGATGCAAATCTGACGAAAGTTCTGCCTGGTGCAGAATGGTTTGTTCCTTTCTTTTTTCCTGATGTTCCCTGTATTGACTCGTCAAGACCTGGCGATAATAAGTCAGATGCATCACCATCGCATATCTGGCACCTGCAGGGTCACGCTCCAGAATCGCGTTGACAATGGCACGGTGGGTCCCTACCGTCTCCCGCAGCAGGGTACGCCGGTTGAGACTGGTAAAAGTCTCCACTGCCTGACTGATGATCGGTATCAGTGTCTGCACCACCCGGTTCTTGCTGCACTCGCCGATGCAGGCATGAAATTCGATGTCCTTTGACACCGGATCTTCCCCGTTCAGATACAGATATTCCGTCTCGTCGCAGAGAGAGACGAGTCTGGCAAGCTCTTCCTGTGTGGCGGCCCCCGCCGCCAGCGCCGCACATTCCGGCTCCAGCAGCAGGCGGACCTCCATCAGTTCCAGCGCCAGCCGATATTTATCACGCAGCCTCGACAGACCCAGCGGATCGTTTTCCGCTGAAGAAGTGGCAGCCACATAGGTACCACTGCCCCGTCTCACTTCCAGTATGCCTTTAATGACCAGACTTTTCACTGCTTCCCGTATGGTACTGCGGCCCACGCCAAACATTTCCGCCAGCTTAAATTCATTGGGAATCCGCTCTCCGATTTCCACCGGCTCCTCTCGGATGAACTGCATCAGAGCATCTTCCACCTGTACCGTCAACAGCCTTTTATCTGTTTTATCAAATTGCAGCATGTTCTTTTTCATATCGTCATTCATTTACCGAAACCGCACTTCCATATAGGCTTTGATCTCATCCATACACCGTTCCATACCCAGCTTACTGCTATCCAGGCACAGATCATAGTTGCGGGCGTCTGTCCATTCTCTGCCGGTGTAATGCTTATAATATTCGGCACGCGCCTTGTCCGTTTTAAGGATAAATTTTCTGATCTCCTTATCCGGCATACTCAGCTTCTGTCTGGCCTGCTCAATGCAATAATCCTCTGGGGCATGGACAAATACGCTCAGTACATTGTCATAGTCCCGCAGCACATAATCGCCGCAGCGCCCGATGATAATACAGGATTCCTCTTCAGCCAGTTCTTTAATGACCTTGGCCTGATAGTTAAACAGATTTTCCGTAGAAGTGAATCCTTCACTTGCAGGCGGAATCAGCTGCCCCTGATAAATCTTCTTGGTAATCCGCAAAAGCGGACTGTTCCTTAGCTTTTCATCCGCTCCGGCAAACAGCCGCTCATGGATGCCGCTCTCTTCTGATGCCAGCTTCAGCAGCTCCTTATCATAATAATGTATCCCCAGTTCTTTTGCCAGCATCTGCCCGATGGTACGTCCGCCGCTCCCATACTGTCTGGCAATGGTAATGACAACCTTTTCCATATTCCTCTACTCCTGAATCGCTCTTTATTCTCCCAGATATGCTTTCTTGATCGAATCATCCGCAAGCAGTGCATCCGCCTGCCCTTCCAGCACGATATTGCCCGTTTCCAGGACATATGCCCGGTCGGCAATGGAAAGCGCTTTTTTCGCATTCTGTTCCACCAAAAGCACTGTTGTGCCACTTTTGCTCACTTCTCTAATGATATCAAAGATCTCATTGACAAAAATGGGCGAAAGTCCCATGGACGGCTCATCCATCAGGATGATTCTCGGATGGGACATCAGCGCCCGGCCCATGGCCAGCATCTGCTGCTCACCGCCGCTCAGTGTTCCCGCCATCTGCGACTGCCGCTCCTCCAGACGAGGAAATCTTTCATAGACCATCTTCAGTGTCTGTTCGATCTCATCTTTGTCTTTTCTCGTATAGGCGCCCATACGAAGATTCTGCAGCACGGAAAGCTGGGCGAAAATACGCCGGCCCTCCGGCACATGGGCCATGCCCATGGAAACGATCTTATGCCCCGGCACCCTGGTGATATCTTTCCCTTCAAAGACTACTTTTCCCTTTTTGGCGGGAAGCAGTCCGGTAATGGTATGAAGCGTCGTCGTCTTGCCCGCACCGTTGGCACCGATCAGCGCAATGACCTCTCCCTCGTTGACGGTAAAAGAGATCCCCTTCAGCGCCTGGATCATGCCATAATACACTTCCAGGTCTTTAACTTCCAGCATCGCCATTTCTCTTCCCTCCTATTCTCCCAGATATGCCGTGATCACCTGCGGATCATGCAGAACCGCCGCAGTCTCACCCTGCGCCAGGATACGCCCGAAATTGAGCACGGAAAGTTCCTCGCATATGCCGGATACCAGCTTCATATCATGCTCGATCAGCAGAATTGTCATATCGAACTTATCCCGGATCAGCGCAATGGTTTCCATCAATTCCTTTGTCTCGTTGGGATTCATGCCCGCCGCAGGCTCATCCAGAAGCAGCAATTTGGGACTGGTGGCCAGCGCTCTGGCAATTTCCAGCTTCCTCTGCTTACCATATGGCAGATTGGACGCCAGATGAGAGGCCTCTTCCTCCAGGTCAAATACCTGCAAAAGTTCCATCGACCGCTCATTCATCTCTTTCTCTACCCGGTAATAAGCGGGCAGCCGGAAGATACCTGCCATGGAAGAATATTTATAATGATTGTGAAGGCCTGCCTTGACATTGTCCAGAACTGTCATGCCTTTAAACAGACGTATGTTCTGAAATGTCCTGGCGATCCCCGCCTTGTTGATCTCAATCGTTTTCTTCCCGGTGATGTCCACACCATCCAGTCTGATAATGCCTTCATTGGGCTTATAGACGCCTGTCAAAAGATTAAATACCGTCGTCTTGCCCGCACCATTGGGACCGATCAGCCCATAAAGCTGCCCTTTTTTAATATGAATCTCAAAATCATCCACCGCCCGGAGTCCGCCGAATGAAATACATAAGTTTTGTACATCTAATAACGCCATATCTTACTCCTTTGTTGTCAGGTGAAATAACCGTTTCAGAGAATAACGCTCCCGCAGTTCCACCGCTTTCGGACTCCAGTTAAACAGCATCATGACAATCAGCACCACTGCATAGATCAGCATACGATAGTCGCTCAGTCCTCTGAGCAGTTCCGGCAGCAGTGTCAGCACCACCGCGGAAATCACCGAACCTCTGATATTGCCAATACCGCCCAGCACCACAAAAACCAGAATCATAATCGACATATTATATCCGAAGTTTTTGGGAAGCGCCGTCAGTGTGGAAAGATTATGCGCATACAATACACCGGCAATCCCGGCAATGGACGCAGAAAGGGTAAATGCCATCAGTTTGTATGTTGTCACATTGATACCGATGGACTCCGCCGCGATACGATTGTCCCGGATAGCCATAATCGCCCTGCCGTCCCTGGAATGAATCAGATTCAGAATAATAAACAGGGTCAACAGGATCAGCAGGACACCGATGGTAAAATTGGAATCATGCGGCGTACCGGTAATTCCCTGCGGCCCATTGATGATGGCCTTCCCCTCAGGCGAAAGTCCCAGAGCCAGGGTATCTTTCATTGAAAAATGGAAACCGGCTTCATCTCTGCCGATATACAAAACATTCATCAGATTTTTGATAATTTCGCCAAAAGCCAGTGTCACAATGGCCAGGTAATCACCCTTCAGACGCAGTACGGGTATCCCGATCAGAATACCAAACAGGGCGGCGGCGGCGGCGCCAATGATCAGCGCCAGCAGAAAACGCAGGCCTCCCGGCACCGCTTCCTTCGTACACATGGAAAAGAAGGAGCCGGCAAAAGCACCCACACACATAAATCCTGCATGGCCCAGACTCAGTTCTCCCAGTATGCCCACCACCAGATTGAGCGAAACTGCCAGTATCACATAGATACACAGCGGAACCAGCAGTCCTTCCATCAGACTGGAAATATGGCCGGCCGCTCCCAGCAGCATCACAATCGCATAGGCAATGACCACAATCGCATATGTAATCATATTGTATCTTGTCGTTTTATTTATCTTTTTCATGAACATCCCTACACTTTCTCCTGAATTTCCCTGCCGAGAATCCCGGTGGGCTTCACAAGCAGCACAACGATCAGCACTGCAAATACGATGGCATCCGCCATCTGAGAAGAAATATATGCCTTGCCCAGAATCTCAATAATGCCCAGCAGGATACCACCGATCATGGCACCCGGGATGGAGCCGATGCCGCCAAATACCGCTGCCACAAAAGCCTTGATGCCTGGCATGGCACCTGTATACGGAGTCAGGGACGGATATGTGGAACACAAAAGCACACCTGCTACGGCGGCCAGAGCGGAGCCAATGGCAAAGGTCAGGGCAATCGTGGCATTGACATTGATGCCCATCAGCTGCGCCGCCCCCTTATCTTCGGATACGGCCAGCATGGCCTGCCCTGCTTTGGTCTTTTTGATAAACAGTGTCAGTGTCACCATAATTATCATGCAGGCCGCTATTGTGACAATCGTCTCTCCTGAGATCATCAGCTGCCCCTCTGCCAGCGAAATGGCCGGAATGGTAACCACGGAAGTAAAGGACTTGGTATTGGCACCAAATAATAGCAGCGCCACATTCTGCAACAGATAGCTGACACCGATGGCCGTGATCAGCACCGCCAGCGGAGAAGCTGCCATCCGCAGCGGCTTGTAGGCCACTCGCTCGATCACCATGCCCAAAACCGTACAGACTACCATGGAAACGATCACCGCCAGCAGCGGCGGCAGCCCCATGCCGCTGACCAGCACAAACACCACATAACCGCCCACCATGATCACATCACCATGAGCAAAGTTCAGCATCTTGGCAATTCCATACACCATGGTATACCCCAGCGCAATAATGGCATATACGCTGCCAAGGCTGATACCATTGATTAAATAGGATAGTAAACTCATATGTACACCTCTTTATTTTTCATTTGCCGCCTCCCGGCAGCCCCTTGCCGGCAGCGCTCCTCACAGCCGCCGACATTCTGTACACAAGTATACCATAGACCATATCAGGGCGTCAATAATCTCCAATAAGCGCACAGATACAAACAATAGGACCACCTGTCCCTTTTACTTTTCCTGTTGCTAAGTCCCGGCACCCGTGATTTCACGAACCCCCGATTGCAATCATTTCCTTGTTTCCTGTCAAACAGAGCCAGACCCCGACAGCAAAAAGGTACAGTGCGCAAATACACTGTACCTTTCGTCAGGATCGTTCTATCCGTTTACATTGCCGTATAAGCACCATCTGTAATTTTAACAGCTTTGGGCTCTTTATTCGGTTCGCCGTCAGCGCCCCAGGTCATACCAAGACCGGTCAGACCGTCGATGCTGATCTCTGTCATGGATACTTTCAGCGCATCGCAGATATCGGAAGCGCTCATATCCGGAGTAACACCTGCCTTTTCGATGGCAGCTTTGATGGCATAGATACCGTCATAGGCATCTGCCGCGAACTGGTTCGGCACATCGCCGAAGGCATCCTGATATGCCTTTACAAAATTCTGTGTCAGTTCATCATCCGCATCTGCTGCAAAAGGAGTCAGCAGCATAACGCCCTCTGCCAGAGAAGTATCGAAATCTTCTACTGCCAGAATACCATCCAGGCCGTCGCAGCCAAAGAATGTAGGCTCATATCCCATCTTGTTTGCCTGACCCAGAATGATGGATGCTTCTGTATAATAAATCGGTAAGAATACAAGTTCCGCACCTGCATCTTTTGCTTTCTGAAGCTGTACGGAGAAGTCCGTATTGCTGTCCGCCGTAAACGCCTCAGCGGATACGATCTCCAGTCCCTGGTTGCCTGCTTCTGCGGCAAAGGTCTGGTAAATACCGGAAGAATATACATCCGAACTGTTATAAATCACTGCTACTTTCTTAGCCAGGCCGTTCTCACCGATATACTGCGCGGATGCCGTACCCTGGTTCGGGTCAGAGAAACATACACGGAATGCATTGTCGTACTGGATACTCTCCACTGCAGAGCCGGAAGGAGTCAGATGGAACATATTGTCCTCATGTGTCTTCTCCACCACTGCCGTACAGGGTGTACTGGTCACCGTGCCAAGCAGTACCTGCATATCCCAGTCTTTTAAGGTATTATACGCATTGACAGCCTTTTCTGCGTCGTGCTCATCATCCTGGAAATTAAATTCAATCTGTGCGCCGTTGATGCCGCCTGCCGCATTGATCTCATCCACCGCCAGCTGCGCTGCATTTTTGACTGCCTGTCCGTAAACGGCTGCCGCACCGGTCACAGGGCCGATACCGCCAACTCTGAATGTGCCGCCCTCTGCAGAGGCTGCACCGCCTTCCGCCGCACCATCTGCTGCAGGTGCTTCACTGTTCTGCGTACCTTCTGCAGGTGCTGCGGAATTATCCGACGGATTCCCGCCGCAGCCTGTCAGTGCTGCCGCTACCATAGCCGATGCTACGGCAACGCTTAAAAATCTCTTCATAATCTTCTCCTCCATCCTGTTATTCTCACGACAGCGAAGCAAAAGCCAAGCCTATGACTCACACCACTGCCGCCAGATAAGATACACACAAAAAGATCCAGTGGAACACCAATGAACCTTTTTCGCTACACGCTATCATAATTACTTTTTATCTGTTTGTCAATCTTTTTTTGCATATATATGCAAAATATTATGTATCAGTGCTCACTTCATCCCAGAGCGCCGAGTCTCCATATCCGATCAGCCAGTTCAACGATTTATGCCATTCCTGTGTCACGCCGCCGTCCATTCCGGCAGGGGCGGGAAATTGGTAGAGGCGCGTGTTTACGCAGGCCCAGTCCAGGCAAAAAATCAGATCGCAGGCATCCAAAAGTTCTGCTGCCGTCCTGGGATGAGAGGCCGCCAGAATCTCCTCCACACTGTCATACTCTTTTAAAAGCCGTACCGTCAGCGGAACATCGCAGTAATGATCGGGAAACCCCAGTGAATCCACCAGTCCCAGCGCCCATTCCATGACATAGAGACACTCGTACTGCCAGGTGCCATTGATCCATTCCTGCTGCCCGGAATCCGGGTCATGCAGATACTTCCATTCGTCTGGCGAGAAAAAACCGGCTTCTTCGCAATCGGCACCAAACACCGCCATACGCGGCCGGATAAAGGCATAAGCCTCTTCCCTGCTCATGCCGTCTCCCACCAGACACTCCGAATAGAGCGCCACCGACACAAGGGCAAATGCCCTTCTGGCAATCTCCTCCGGTGTGCGCACATGTGCCTCACCTTCTGCTTCGATCACCGGATACCAGTTGGGGACAAAAATACCATACGCCTCCAATACCGCCCGGCTGCGGCCTCTGCGGCTTCTCTGTTCCTCCGGCAGATCCGGATAAAGCGCCTCCAGCAGCGGGCCTGTCCGGGGAAGGTATTTGTCAAAATCACTTGCGCCTGTCTCGGACAATACCAGACGGCGTTCCCCGTCTTCTCCGCCGCAATAAACAGCCCCCGGCTCATCCTGTATGAGCATCACGCCCAGCAGCCGCGGCAATAAACCGATCAACAGATCTTCCACTTCTGCAAAATCATCATCTGGCTGCACAAAACTGACCGGAATAAAACTTTTGGCCAGCCCAAGCTGATAAAAAAGATTGAGCCGCACATCCGCATGTTCTGTCTTAACCTGCATAAAATGACTGCGCGTGCGGTCTCTCTGATCTTTGACACAGTCTCTGGCTTCTTCGCCCATATTCTCACTGACCACAAGGATACGGATACCCCTGTCCCCCTTGTGCAGCTCCAGTGTATTACCGCTGCCGGAGGCAGGATCAATTCCGAACGCCTCGCAGAAAATCCCCATCACTTCATCCAGCGTATCCAGTGGACTAAACAGAAATACCTGTTTCTCATATTGTTCCGGTTCCTTTTTTCTGTTTCTCTTCCCCAGCATCTGCCCCTCACTTTCCACGCCGGTTTGCCTTCTCCGGCTTTTTTTCATCCATCCGCTTCAAAACAGCAAACACATCCTCATTGTTTCCCATCACAATCAGATGATCCTCCTCTGCAAAGCGATAATCAGGATGAACCACAAAGTCTGTTTTCTCTCCCTTTTTGACACCCAGAATATTGATGTGGTATTTGGCCCGGATATCCACTTCCCGCAGCGTCCTGCCCACCCAGCCGGCCAGCGGCAAAATCTCATAAATGGAACATTCCCGGCTCAGTTCGATATAGTCAAATACATGGCTGGCACTGCAGCGGTTGGCCAGCCGCTCCGCAATATCCCGGTCTGGATAGACAACCTCATCCGCGCCGTTGCGCAGAAGAAACTTCGCCTGAATATCCCGCACGGCCTTGCTGATCACATATTTGGCCCCCATCTCCTTTAACAGGCTGGTAATCTCCAGACTGCCCTGAAAATTCTCGCCAATGCAGACAAAACAGTAATCAAAATTATCCACGCCCAGCGTCTTTAGCACGTCCACCTTGGTACAGTCCCCGATCTTTGCGCTGGTGACAATGGGAAGCACCTCTTCCAGCGCCTCCTCCTGCTCGTCAACAGCCAGTATCTGGTTGCCAAGTTCCGCCAGTTTTCTGCAAAGATGATAGCCAAACTTCCCCATTCCTATAATCAAAACCGATTTCATATCCACATTCCTTTCTTTCTGCCTGCTGCGGCTGTTCTGCCCTGGTCCGCCTTTGATCCAGGAGGCACATTAGCCGACTGTGATTCTTCCCAGGGGGTACTGTACCGGGTCCGTCTTTTTCTTTTGCATAAAGGACAGGGCAAAAGTCATACTGCCAATCCTGCCACAATACATCAAAAATATGATCACACATTTGGAAATCGCCGACAGATCCCTTGTAATGCCACATGTCATGCCCACCGTCCCCATGGCAGAACAGATTTCAAACATCACATGATCCATGGGCAACTCCGGCTGGATCCCACAAATGATGATACCCGCCGTCAGTGACATCAGCAGATTGAGCATCAGCACCATACTGGCTTTCTTGATGATTTCGTCAGGAATCCGCCGTTCAAATACATTGCAGCCGTTTTTGCTGCAAAGGCTGTTCCAGGTATACATGATCAGCACGACTACTGTCGTAGTCTTGATTCCGCCGGCCGTGGAACCCGGACTGCCGCCGATAAACATCAAAATCATGGTCAGCAGCTTGCTGCCGTTGGACAGCGCCCCCGTATCCACTGTATTAAAGCCCGCCGTCCTGGCTGTCACGGACGAAAAGAGTGCTTCCAGTATCTGGGTCCCCAAAGGGTGGCCCGCAAACAGGGCATGTCTTTCAAACAACCAGAACAAAAGGCCGCCTCCGAAAACCAGGCCTGCCGTCATCAGCAGCACGATTTTCGTATGCAGCATATATTTGCGCAGATGCAGTCCATGGCTGTACACATCCTGCCAGACAATAAAACCGATGCCGCCTATAACGATCAGCGCCATAATCACCAGATTCACAAGGGGGTCCGCGGCATAAGCCGTCAGTGAGGTATAGGCTTCCTTCTCTCCCATCAGATCAAAGCCGCCGTTACAAAACGCCGACACAGAATGAAAAATGCCATAGTAGCAGCCCTTTATCAGTCCAAATTCCGGCACAAAGCGCACGGCCAGCAAGACAGCCCCCACGCCTTCCACCAGCAGCGTCCCCTTTACAATCAGCTTTGTCAGCCGCACCACACCGGCAAGCTGCAATGTATTGATACTCTCCTGTAACAGCTCCCGCTCGCGCAGGCTGATCTTCCTTCTGATATAGATGGAAAAAAAGACACCGATCGTCATAAACCCAAGACCGCCTGTCTGGATCAGCACAAGGATCACCAGCTGCCCAAACAGCGTCCAGTGCCGGTAGGTATCCGCCGTCACCAGACCCGTCACACAGGTGGCGCTGGTTGCCGTAAACAGGGCGTCCAGCGCTCCCGTCCCTCCTTCCGATGAGCAGGGCAGCATCAGAAGGAGCGTCCCTGTTATGATAATGATAAAAAATCCGATGGCTATCAACTGAATCTGTGACAGTCCGTTTTGTCTCTTACGTCTCATTTTCTTTTCCTGTTTTTCTGCTATCTTGACCAGTGTCAGTACTGGCCGCTCCGCCTGCGGTGCTCCTTACCTGCCCGCAGCTGCTTAAATCACACCCAAAGATTCCAAAATCCCATAGGCAATGGCTTCCGCAATGGCCTCAAACTCCAGATCAAACAGGGCATTGTCCGCATCCGTGTTGATAAAGCCCACCTCCACCAGTACCGCCGGCATCTGTGTACTGTTTAAAACGATCAAATTGGGCCGCTCCGTAATCCCGATATTCCTAAAACCCAGATAGGATAACTGGCGGTTGATATTTTTGGCTATGATCTCCGCTATGCCACCTTTTGAATAGACAAGCGATTCCACACCAGAATAGGTATTGGGATAGGGACTGGAATTTCTGTGAATGGAAATAAAATAGTCCGCTCCTGAGAGGTTGCCCTCCTGCGCCTTCCGGTAAGGTGTCTCATATACATCCTCCGTACGGGTATACACCACATTGATGCCTGCATTCTGTAATAGATTGCCCACCGCCAGCGTCAGGGCAAGCGTGTCTTTTTTTTCATAACGACCGTTATAGACAGCCCCAAAATCCGAACCACCATGCCCGGCATCCATGACCACCGTATAATTCGCCATACATTCTGCTCCGCATATCTGCTCTTATGATATGATATGCAGCCGTCCGGAGCCGGTGAAAAAAAGCTGCTTTCGCATCGCAGCTTCTTTCATGATGCCCCTGATCCTCCTTTATTATAATGCTCTCTGCAGAAAATACAAGTACAGAATGAAAGGCCTTCTCTTTTCTGCAATTATAACAGATAATTATTTTCCCTGTTTGCAATCTGCAGGCCTACCAGCTTATATTTGGCAAACCCTCCCATAACCAGAGGCTCTCTCTTACAGAGTTCTTCTGCCTCTTCACGGCTCTCCGTTTTCAGAATATACATACCTGCCATCCCCGGATACCCCTGAAACACGCCGCAGATTTCCAGCTTCCCTTCATCATCCAGCTTTCTGATATTCTCCACATGTTCCTCGATCACCTTTTTTGTTACCTTATTATAAGTCTTTGTCTTTTCAATCATCATCATGTACATCAACTGATCCATCCCTTATTCTCCTTTGCTGTTTTTTGGTTTCTCTGCTGCTTCGCCTATTTTAGACGAACCGGCTGTCAAATATGTGCGTTTCACTATCATCTGTCTTATCAGTATATCACAAAATCAGTTCGTTGTTTGTATGAAGTGCTGGCTGCAAAACGGACCCAGGCTATTGCTTTATTTCTCCTGCCCATCTGAAGGCGAATTTGGCAACAATAACAGCTATTATTTCATTAATGATAGCAGCCGCAGCAATCGTTCCTGATACAATCGAAGCAAGTGACACATCAATGACTGACAGAGTAGAAACAGCGATGCCCGTAAATACCAAAGAAACACCAGAGTGCGGCAACAGTGTAAATCCAAGATATTTTGTAACCACTGGTTCCGCCTTTGTCATTTTCCCACCCAAATAGGCACCTCCGATTTTTCCTGCCGCCCTTGCACAAATATAAATCATTGTAAAGAAACCGGCTCCCGCTATCAGGCGATAATCCAGCGGCATACCAAGATTTACTATGACAATAACCAGAGATACATGCAAGATAGGCTCATACAGCTTCAACATATCGGCAAGTATTTCTTCCGGCACGCTATTTGCGATAGTCGCACTGAACGCCATACCAATTAACAGGTAATTCAGGCTGAAGGAATGAAAGATATTGATATCAACTGATAAACCGCACAGAGTGGAGATACAAAGAAATGCCAGAAACAGAGCCAGCCTTTTGGCATTGTTTTTGGCTCTTCTTATCAAAAACGCAGCACAGACCCCCATCACAATTCCTATCACAAACGGCAATACAATCATTCCTGCAATCGTAAAAAGCGTATGGGAAGAGCCTCCACTCATTCCATCTACAACAGAAATTATCGTAAAGAAAACGACAACACCGATCATATCATCTATCGCGGCAAGCGGAATCAATGTCTTTGTAACAGGTCCGCTTGTATGATATTCATTGATGATGGATAAGGCCGGTGCCGGTGCAGTGGCAAGTGCAATACCACCAAATATAACCGCCGGATAAACCGGAAGATCCACTGTAACAAATACTATGGCAAATACGCCAGATACCAATAAAAATGTTCCTATCGACTGCACAAAAGTAATACCGATAATCTGTCTGCCTGAACTTGCAATTTTCTTAAATATAATCTCCCGTCCGATCATAACACCTGCAAAGCACTCAAATATTTTAATAAATACTTTATACCACAATGAATTTGTGATATCCAGGCTTACAATTCTGCCAAGATAAGGCCCGAAAACAATACCAGTAACCAGCCAGCCAAGAATCGCCGGCAGTTTTATCCTGGATAGCAGCTTTCCGCAGACAGAAGCAGTGCATATCATCGCCAGAATATGCAGGAATCCAATTACCATAATATTTTCACCAACCTTTCTACCACCTTTTGCAGTACAGTACAATCACTTACAGTACAATCACTGCAAAGTTTTTCAAATGAACCATCTACAATAATCCGTAATGCCGACTTGTCAGACTCGGATAATGTTCCTGTAAATGAAGCGGCAATAAGTTCCCAGAGGGCATCTGCTTTCTCTTTTGTATAAGCATAAATCGTATAATTCAATTTATATTTATTAAAAATATCACAGTGGGTCATTCTTTTTGAGTCAAAATAAAGAAAAAGCAAATTTTGATAGGATTCCTTTGTGTTTTTATCAATAAGTTCCCCTGCCTGTATCATGGCATCCACATAATAGGTTTCATATAAAGCTCTCGCAAGTGTTTCTTTGTCCGAAAAATATTTATAAACTGTTTTCTTGGAAATCTTTAATTTATTGGCCAATAAATCGACTGAAAATTTTAATCCTTCTTTTCTGATCCCTTCAATAGAAGCCTGAATAATTTTATCTTTAATATGGAAACAAAATCTCCTTTTTTTGTTTCCATTCTACCCATGTTGTCTGCCTTTGTCAATAAAATAAGTATAAATTTTGCATCGTAAAACAGAAATCGGGCAGGAGGTAGATAATTTTCTTATCTACCGATCTCCCACACCATATTGCGTGTCCAAATTGATACAAATATTTCCCCAGTGCTATCGTTTT
>CANPIC010000024.1 GCA_947574055.1 uncultured bacterium | reverse complement strand
TTTAAAAAGAACCTCTGTTGTGCTGCTGCATAACAGGGGTTCTTTGACAGTCTGATATGCCGGAGAAATCCGGCATATTTTTTATGTCGGCAGAGACAAACCTGTCAGATTCACAATTTAGTCATGTATGCGTTTGTTGTGGATAAAGTTTAAGAAAAGCGATACAAAAAAGCCCAGCCATGGTATAATCATGATTATGAGAACGAAAATCATTCTGGAAACAGCCGATATTCTTGTCTGTGAAAAACCTGCGGGGCTGGCGGTGCAGTCCATGTCGGGGTATCAGGCGGATCTGGTGAGTGAACTGAAAAATTACCTGAGTGAAAAGTGTGGCAGGAAAAATCCTTATCTGGGATTGATTCATCGCCTGGATCAGCCGGTGGAGGGGCTGTTGGCGGTGGCCCGGACGAAAACAGCAGCGGCAGATCTGAGCCGGCGTCTTGCGGATGGGACACTGAAAAAGAAATATCTGGCAATCCTGGACGGGATTCCCGGGCAGAAAGAGGATACGCTGATTCATTATCTGAAAAAAGATGCCAGGACTAACCGGGCATGTATCTGCGATGGTCCGCAGGACGGTGCCAAACGGGCACAGCTTTCCTATCGTATCCTGGAGGAAAAAGACGGGCATGCACTGGCGGAAATTGAGATTTCCACAGGCCGGTTTCATCAGATCCGGGCGCAGATGGCGCAGGCAGGATATCCGCTGGCAGGCGATGCCCGCTACGGAAAAACGAGCGGGAGCGGCGGACTGGCGCTTTGCGCCTATTATCTGGAATTTTATGATCTGTTTGCAAAGACGCCGCGCAAATTTGTCATGCGGCCAGGGAATGAACGGTTTGCAGAAATGACAGTTCTTTGGCAGGAAGATTTTTTTTGAAAAATATTTTATTTTTTTGAATGGTTTGCTGCCTGCCAATCGTATTACCTATAAGAAACCTGCAATAAAGCAAATATAACAGTGGAAACGGAGGAAACAGTAAGATGAAAAAAGTAGTGACAGGGGTTGTGGTAATGACATTATTCCTTTGTATGAGTTGTATGACCGTATCGGCTCATGGTCATTGCCGCGGAAGAGGGCACAGCTACAGCAGCAGAACGTACCACAACAGTGCCTGCGGTTATCATGGAGCAGGCTGTAATTATGTGGATGCCAATGGGGACGGGATCTGTGATAATGTAAATCTGGGCTGCCAGTTCGTAGATGCAGACGGAGACGGAATCTGTGATATTCACGGTGTGAACTGCCATTTCGTGGATGCCAACGGAGACGGAATCTGTGATTATTACGGAGCGGGCTGCCATTATGTGGATGCGGACGGAGACGGCTACTGCGATTATCACGGAGCAGGCTGCCATTAAATCATTGAGGATGGCTGCGTTAGCTGTCGCGGGACCGGTGCTTATCCGGCCTGCTGCAGGATCAGTATGGAAGCCGTATGGACAGATAAGAGATGAGGTCGTGCCATGCGGAGTGAACAGGAGACGGTCAGAGCTGTGGAGCGGTATGCAGATACCGTTCGCAGACTTTGTATGATACATTTGAAGAGTTATCATGATACGGAGGACATATTTCAGACGGTTTTTTTGAAATATGTCCTGAGTTCTGTTGTATTCGAAAACGAGGAACACGAAAAAGCATGGTTTATCCGTGTTACGATCAATGCATGTCACGATCTGCTGCGGAACTTTTTTCGCAGTCATATGGTTCCTCTGGAAGAAGCGCTGCATCAGGCGGCAGAACTCTCGCCAGATCACAGCGAAGTGCTGGAGGCTGTCCGGGCTCTGCCGGCAAAATACAGGGATGTGGTGTATCTTCATTATTATGAGGGATATACAGCCGGTGAGACTGCCCGCATACTGGGGAAGAATGTAAATACTGTCTATACGCTCCTGACACGTTCCAGACAGATACTTCGGGAAAAGCTGGGAGGTGATGCCAATGAATGACAGACTGAAAGCGGCACTGGACCATGTACAGGCGGAAGATGAACTGAAAGTCCGTACACTGGAATTTCTCTCCCGTGTAAGGTTTGGCAGTGAAAAGAGCAGGAGACTGCCATACAGGCGAATGATGGCGGCTGCGGCCTGCTTTGCTGCACTGATGTTTGGCGCAAGTGGGTATTATCTTTACTTTCAGCCGGTATTTGCCATCAGTGTGGATGTGAATCCTTCCGTGGAACTGGAGATCAATCGGCTGGATCGGGTGATTTCCGCAGAAGCCTACAATGAAGACGGTTATGTCCTGCTCTCGTCTCTGGATATCAGATATCGGGATTACAAAGAGGCGCTGGAACAGATTCTGGACAGTGGGAATATCCAGAGTTATCTGGCCCAGGATCAGCCTGTCGAGGTCACGATATCGGGAAACAATGAGAAAAAAAGCAAAGAGATGCTGGATCATGTGACAGCATATACCGCGGCTTATCAGAATGTTCACTGTGGCTGTGTCAGTGCAGACGAGGTGTCCGCCGCACATGCATCGGGCATGTCGTTTGGAAAATATCGGGCGTTTCTGGAATTGCAGGCCCTTGATCCAAAAGTGACACCGGCGGATGTGCAGGAACTTACCATGTGCCAGATCTGGGACAGGATCGATACGCTGTCAGGAGACAGCCAGGGAGGTCATGGACATGGGCATGGCGGTGGTCATGGCGCAGGCCATGGCAGAGGCGGTCATAACTGAGAATCAGCATCATGGACAAAACAGTTTCCTTTATATGAATTGCTGCGTATAAACATTTGAAATGATTGCATACTAACCAGAGGTGATGATAATGGATCAGTTCTGGTGGGAAAAAAATAAAAAATATATAGCAGGGGTTGTGACGGTTGTGTCAGTTTTTTTGTTTATGAAATATGTGCTGACGCTTGTCCTCCCCTTCTTTTTGTCTGTTTGTCTGATTTCTGTCATGCAGCCCTTTCTCCAGAAACTGGAAGAAAAACTGCATATCCGCAAAAATATACTGGCAGCCATAACGGCGCTGCTGGCTCTTTGTCTGCTGGCAATTCTTTTGTGGTATGCAGCGACGATGATCTGCGGGCAGATCAGTATGCTGGCCAGAAATATTGACCGCTATGAAGACAGTTTCTGCCGTTTTATCCATTCCTGCTGCCGGGGGATGGAACGGAGTATGGGGATCAGCGCCGATGCGATGGAACAGATGATTTTTACGCACGTGGATAAATTCACAGAAGATATCAAACTGAAAGCGTTTCCCCGACTGATGAATTATTCAGTGGAATATGTAAAGACTATCTGCTCGATTACCGCCTTTCTTGTGATTACTTTTATTGCCACCATTCTGATTGTCAAAGACTTCCATCCAATCAGAAGAGAACTGTCCAGGTTTAAATGGTATCTGGCAGCGGAAGAGATCAGTGCCAAGATTGGCGCTATGGTCTGGCAATATCTGAAAGCGCAGGCCATTATTCTCTGTGTGATCAGCGTGATCAGCGCGGCGGGACTCTGGGCGCTGGGAATAAATCATGGTGTGACAACCGGCATTATGGCCGGTATCTTAGATGCCCTGCCCTTTATCGGCACCGGTATTGTCCTCTTTCCCGTCGGACTCTGGCAGCTGATCCAGGGAAAAACAGGGAAAGCGTTGCTGGTGCTTTTGTTATATGCAGTCTGTGCGCTGGCCAGAGAATTTCTGGAACCAAAGCTGATCGGAAAAAAGATGGGCATCTATCCGGTCGTGATCCTGCTGGCCATCTACTCCGGTATCAAATTATATGGTCTTTCCGGTGTCGTCCTGGGCCCCTTTTCCTTTCTTATTATACGCGAAGTATATCGAAAGATAGAAGAGTAGCGCAAATGCCTTTATCACAGACTTATTCAGTTTTTGCCTTGCTGCCTTTATGAATTGCTTACCATTTATTCATTCCTGCGTTTGTCGTGGGTTTTTACCAGAGAACGATTGACAATTCCGCTGCTTTGTATGAGAATACAAGATAAGTGACAGTATCATGGCAGGCTTTGGCAAAGCAGGCCAAGATCCGGACATAAGAAAGGGGAACCGATAATGGCTGACAAGAAATTGGTAGAATCCATTACATCTATGGATTCGGATTTTGCCCAGTGGTATACCGATGTGGTGAAAAAGGCGGAACTGATTGATTATACGAGTGTGAAAGGTTGCATGGTAATCAAACCCGCAGGTTATGCGCTCTGGGAAAATATACAGAACAATCTGGACGCGATGTTCAAGGAAAATGGTGTGGAGAATGTATATCTGCCCATGTTCATTCCGGAGAGTCTGCTGCAGAAAGAAAAAGACCACGTGGAAGGATTTGCGCCGGAGGTGGCCTGGGTGACGCACGGCGGCCTGAACGAACTGCAGGAACGGCTCTGTGTACGACCTACTTCCGAGACGTTGTTTTGTGATTTTTATAAAAATGATATCCACTCCTACCGGGATCTGCCCAGAGTATATAACCAGTGGTGCTCTGTGGTACGCTGGGAAAAAGAGACAAGGCCGTTTCTGCGATCAAGAGAATTTTTGTGGCAGGAAGGGCATACGGCGCATGCTTCTGCCGACGAAGCTAAAGAGCGGACGATTCAGATGTTGCAGGTCTATGCCCGGTTCTGCGAAGAAGTGCTGGCAATCCCGGTGATCAAAGGGAAAAAGACGGATAAGGAGAAGTTTGCGGGTGCAGAGTCGACCTATACGATAGAGGCGCTGATGCATGACGGCAAGGCACTGCAGTCCGGCACCAGCCATAATTTTGGCGACGGATTTGCCAAAGCATTCGGTATCCAGTTTGCCGATAAGGATAATACATTAAAACATGTACATCAGACATCATGGGGAATGTCGACCCGTATCATCGGGGCTATTATCATGGTGCACGGCGATGATTCAGGACTGGTGCTGCCACCCAGGATCGCGCCGACACAGGTGATGATCATACCCATCCAGCAGAAAAAAGAGGGCGTACTGGACAAGGCGTACGAACTGAAAGAGATGCTGAAAGGACAACTGCGGGTGAAGGTGGATGATACTGACAAGAGTCCGGGATGGAAGTTTTCCGAGCAGGAGATGCGGGGCATCCCGGTACGGGTGGAAGTGGGCCCCAAGGATATTGAAGCAGGCAAGTGCGTGATCTGTCGCCGTGATACAAGAGAAAAAGTGGAAGTACCTTTTGCAGAACTGGAAGAGAAGCTGCAGGAAGTGCTGGATACGATGCAGAGGGAAATGCTGGAACGGGCGCGGCAGCATCGGGATGCCCATACGTATACAGCTTCTTCCATGGAAGAGTTCGAGAAAATATTTGAAGAAAAGGCAGGCTTTGTCAAAGCGATGTGGTGTGGAGAGCAGGCCTGCGAAGATGTGATAAAAGAGAAACTCAGTGTTACCAGCCGCTGTATGCCATTTGAGCAGGAACAGATCGCGGACACCTGTGTGTGTTGTGGCAAACCGGCTAAGAAAATGGTATACTGGGGACGGGCATATTGACAGGAGGTAGTGAAGCATATGAATGTACTGGTAATCAACTGCGGCAGTTCTTCTCTGAAATATCAGCTGATCGACAGTGAATCTCAGGATGTACTGGCCAAGGGGCTCTGTGAAAGGATCGGGATACCCGGTTCTGCCATCATCCATCAGCCAGGAGAGGCAAAGAAGAGTAAGACAGAAATTGATATGCCGGATCACATGGCGGCTGTGCGGCTGGTAATTAAAAAACTGACAGATGCGTCAGAAGGCGTGATCGGGAGCCTGGATGAGATCGGCGCCGTGGGGCACCGCATCGTACATGGCGGGGAAAAATTTGCGGGCAGCGTGGTGATTACGGATGAGGTGATCAGTGAGATCGAAAAGTGCAGCGACCTTGCACCGCTTCATAATCCGGCCAATCTGATCGGCATCCGTTCCTGTCAGGAGATTATGCCGGGCGTACCGATGGTCGGCGTATTTGATACGGCTTTTCATCAGACTATGCCGGAGAAGGCATATCTGTATGGACTTCCTTATGAATATTATGAGGACTATAAAGTACGCCGCTATGGTTTCCACGGTACCAGTCATGATTTCGTATCGGCGCGGGCGGCGGAGATACTGGGCAGAAAACGTGAAGAACTAAAGATTATTGTCTGTCATCTGGGAAATGGTGCTTCGGTTTCCGCTGTCGATCACGGCAGGAGCGTAGATACTTCCATGGGGCTGACTCCTTTGGAAGGATTGATTATGGGAACACGCTGCGGTGATCTGGATGCGGCCATCATCCCTTTCCTGGCTGGAAGATTGGGTGTCAGTGCGCAGGAAGTGATTGATCTTTGCAATAAAAAATCCGGCGTACTGGGGCTGTCCGGCTTTTCCAGTGATTTCCGTGATCTGGCGGAAGCGGCCGCGCAGGGCAATCAGAAGGCAGAGACAGCGCTGCAAACCTATGCGTACCGTGTGGGCAAGTATATCGGTGCATACACAGCCGCCATGAACGGTGTGGATGTGATCGTATTTACCGCAGGAGCCGGAGAAAATAATGCGGAAGTGCGCAAGCTGATCGGCCAGTACATCGGTTATCTGGGAACCAACATTGACGAAGAAAAGAACCAGACCAGAGGAGAAGAGATCATCCTCTCTGATGAGGGTGCGAAAGTGGTGACAATGGTGGTACCGACGAATGAAGAACTGGCCATTGCCAAAGAGACTGTGCGTCTGGTCAGAGAATAAACACAGGCCATACCGGAGGAGATCCTTCTATCGTCTCCTCCGGCCGGTTATGATGTGGCCGGAATTTAGATCGGAAAGGTACATGGATATTTCACAAAATAAGGAATAAAAGAGGAAATGGACGATGGCAAATCTGAAAGGAACCAAAACAGAAAAAAATTTACAGGAGGCGTTTGCAGGAGAGTCTCAGGCAAGGAATAAATATACATATTATGCTTCGAAGGCAAGGAAAGACGGTTATGTGCAGATCGCTTCTATTTTTGAAGAGACGGCAGCCAATGAAAAAGAGCATGCGAAAATGTGGTATAAGCTGCTGCATGGCGGCATTGGCACGACAGCGGAGAATCTGAAAGCCGCAGCAGAAGGGGAAAATTTTGAGTGGACCGATATGTATGCGGCCTTTGCCAGGGATGCGAGAGAAGAGGGGTTTGACGAGATTGCCGCTTTGTTTGAAGGTGTGGCGGCTATTGAGAAAGAGCATGAAGAGAGATACCGCAAACTGCTTGCCAATCTGGAAGGTGATGCCGTATTTTCCAAAGACGGGGATGTGATCTGGCAGTGTGCAAACTGCGGCCATATCTGTGTTGGCAGGAAAGCACCTGATGTATGCCCGGTCTGTGCACATCCGCAGGCTTATTTCCAGGTGAAGGCAGAAAATTATTGAGAAAAGGATCAGGGATGCGCGTAAAGACCGCCGTACAGAGTACGGCGGTTCCTGTAACCGGATAAGCGGCTGATATTACTAATAAGAAGAGGGAGGAATTATGGCAAGGTATAAATGCAGTGTATGTGGCTATCTGTATGAGGAAGAAAAAGAGGGAAAGCCGTTTTCGGAACTGGCAGCCTGCCCCGTCTGTAAACAGCCGGCGTCAGCTTTTAAGGAGCAGAGGGAAACAGAGCAAACGACTCCGGCCAGCAACTATCGCTATCTGAAAGAGATACAGGAGATGGCAGCTACCGGCAGGCCTATCATTGAGGCTATGGGAACCAATATGCCTATGCCCGGCTGGGACGATATCCTGCTCCTGGGGGCACAGCTCAATCCGCCGCCGCTGGACGAGCATGCACCTGTGGATCTGACCACCGTGATCGGCAAACATGCCAGACAGCCTATGGTTCTTGCCGGGCCGGTCTATATTTCCCATATGTCCTTTGGCGCACTCTCCAAGGAGGTTAAGACTGCGCTGGCAAAAGGCAGTGCCATGGCAGGGACGGCCATGTGCAGCGGCGAGGGCGGTATCCTGCCGGAAGAGAGAGCGGCAGCGGCCAAATACATATTTGAATATGTGCCAAACCTGTATAGTGTGACACCGGAAAATCTGAAAAACGCGGATGCCATAGAGATCAAGATCGGACAGGGAACCAAGCCGGGGATGGGTGGTCATCTGCCCGGAGAAAAAGTGACACCTGAGATTGCCCGTATACGGAATAAACCGGAGGGAAAAGACGTGATCAGCCCTTCTAAATTCCCGGATATCAACACAAAAGAGGATCTGAAAGCATTGGTTGAGCAGCTTCGTTTTGCATCAGACGGACGGCCGATCGGCATTAAGATCGCGGCAGGCAGAATCGAAAAAGACCTGGAATTCTGCGTTTATGCGGGAGCGGATTTTGTGACGATTGACGGAAGGGGCGGTGCTACAGGGGCAAGTCCGCGCCTGGTAAGAGATGCTACCAGTGTGCCTACTGTCTATGCGCTGCACCGGGCGAGAAAGTATCTGGACAGTGTGGGAGCAGATCTGGATCTGGTGATTACAGGGGGCCTTCGGGTCTCATCCGACTTTGCCAAAGCGCTGGCTATGGGAGCTGATGCGGTGGCGATTGCCAGTGCGGCCATGGTGGCGGCAGCCTGCAGACAGTACCGGATATGTGGCAGTGGGCTCTGTCCCGTAGGCGTAGCCACGCAGGATGAGACACTGCGGGCAAATCTGAAAGTGGATCAGGCAGCCCAGAGGGTGGCTAACTATCTGAAATGCAGCTTCGCCGAACTGGAAACCTTTGCCAGGATCACAGGACATGAGAATGTTCACGACCTCTGCCCAGAGGATCTTATTACCATCAGCAGAGAGATTGCGGAATATACCGATATTATACATGCGTAATATCTATCTGATACCTAAGCCAGTGCTGTCCCATGCGGGGGCGGCACTGGCTGTTGTAAAGGAAACTTTTGCCGGATTGCAAAATCATAAAAAGTGGTATATGATGTAACCGTTCAGACAATTTGCCATATTTGCCATATGCATTATAAGAACATACGATAGGAGTAAGAAGTCATCTGCCTGCAAGGAGTTTTACATTTATGAAAATCCATCTGCCGGAAAAAGTAAACAATATCATACAGACGCTTCAGGCTTCAGGCTTTGAAGCCTATGCGGTAGGGGGCTGTGTGCGTGACAGTATCCTGCACAGAAAGCCGGATGACTGGGATATTACGACATCAGCGCTTCCGCAGCAGGTAAAGGCACTTTTTGGCCGTACGATTGACACCGGGATTCAGCATGGGACAGTGACGGTGATGCTGGGACGAGAAGGCTTTGAAGTGACTACTTATCGGATAGACGGTGTTTATGAGGACAGCCGCCATCCCAGAGAGGTTTCTTTTACAGGAGATTTACAGGAGGATTTAAAGCGCAGGGATTTTACCATCAATGCCATGGCATACAATGACAGGACGGGACTTGTGGATTGTTTCGGTGGTCTTAGAGATCTGGAAGAGAAGGTCATTCGCTGTGTGGGAGATCCCGGGGAGCGTTTTGGAGAAGATGCACTGCGGATGATGCGGGCGGTACGGTTTTCGGCGCAGCTTGGTTTTACAGTGGAGAGGGCGACCAGGGAGGCGGTCAGAGAGCGGGCGTCTGCTCTGTGTCATGTCAGTGCCGAGCGGATTCAGACAGAACTGGTGAAACTGCTGTGTTCGCCTCATCCGGATTATCTGCGGATAGCATGGGAGCTGGGGATCACGGCGCAGATTCTGCCTGAATTTGACCAGGCCATGGCAATGCCTCAGAATCATCCCCATCATTGTTACAGCGTGGGAGAGCATATCCTTCACAGTATGGCCGCCATAGAACCGGACCGGGTGCTGCGTCTGACGATGCTTTTTCATGATCTGGGGAAACCACTGTGCCATACGGTCGATGAAGAAGGGCTGGATCATTTTAAAGGGCATAGTGCGATTGGCCGCGAAATGGCGGATCGCGTTATGACAAGGCTGAAATTTGACAATGCCACCAGAGAGCAGGTCATGAAACTGGTGGCATCTCATGATAATGTGGTGATGGAGACCCCCGCAGGTGTACGCAGGGCGGCATCAAAAATCGGGCCCGACAGTTTTCCGCTTCTGCTGGCAGTCAAGCGGGCGGACGCGGCGGCGCAGAGCAGTTATCTGCAGGAGGAAAAAAGAAAGAAACTGGATCATCTGGAAGCGCTCTATCGGGAGGTCGAGGCCACTTCGCAGTGCCTGACACTGAAAGATCTGGCAGTCAACGGACAGGATCTGATTGCCGCAGGGATCAAGCCCGGGCCCGGTATGGGAGAGATTCTCAAAGACCTGTTGGAACTGGTTCTTGAGAACCCGCAGTGCAATACAAAAGAATATCTTCTGACAAAGATTTAGCGCATTTTTCCGTATACTGTCTCATAAGATAGGTAATGACCAATCTTAGGGGGTATATACGTGAATGACAGAGCAGTCAGCGTGCTTTCAGAATATGCTTTTGAAGTGATCCGCACCTGGAAGGGAAGAGGTTCTATTCTGTTCGAAACACCGCAGGGGATTCGGATCCTAAAAGAGTATAGCGGATTTACAGATAAGCTCACCGCGCAGAATGAGTTGCTTACCCATATCAGGGAAGAGGGCGGACTTATGGTGGAAGAGATTCTTCCCAATAAGGAAGGCATGTTGTGGACAAAAGACCAGAATCAGAATATCTATATTGTCAAGACTTATTTCGGCGCAAGAGAATGTAGTATCCGGGACGGGGAGGAATGTCGGCAGGCGGCACGTTTGCTTGCCAGACTTCATAAAACAATGATCCTGCCGGGGATTACCGGGCAGGAAGTGCCGGCGGTGCGAATGGATAAAGAGTATGAAAAGCATAACCGGGAACTGCGTAAAATCCGGAAATTTCTGAGAAATAAAAGTCAGAAGACTGATTTCGAGATATATCTGCTCCAGCACTATGACGGTTTTATGGAAAAGGCTTTTGAAGTCACGGAAAAATGGAAAAACTGCCAGCAGCCGGATTACTATGAGCAGATTGTGTCACAAGGCGTATTCTGCCATGGCGATTATCAGTATCATAATCTCCTGCTGGACGGTAATGACATGATTGTCATTAATTTTGAGAAGTTTGTCTGTGACAGCCAGGTCAGGGATTTGTATCTGTTCCTGCGTAAACTTCTGGAAAAGAGCAACTGGTCCGCGTCTGTGGGAGCCGGACTGCTGGAAGCCTATCAGAAGGAAAAAACGCTGACAGAAGGAGAGTTATGTCAGCTTTATTACCGGCTTGCATATCCGGAAAAATTCTGGAAAATCGTCAATTTTTATTATAATACAGGAAAATCATGGATTCCCGGCAGAAACATGGAAAAGTTTGATAAGCTGCTGAAACAGGAACGGGACAAAGAGCTCTTTCTGCGGACGATGCTGCCGGGCTGACGGGCATCCGGGACGGTGTGTTTGTCGCATGTGTACCGGGTGTCCGCATAAAGCAGAGCACGAAGGATTGGAGTATGAAAAGACGAGGGAGTATACGATGCCTGTTGGCCGGCCTGTTGTGCCTGATCCTGGCAGGCTGTGGGAATAACAGTGATGTCAGAATCGGATTTCTGGAAAGCGGTGCCACAAGTGAGACAGAGACGGCAGTGGAAAGTGCCGATACCGGATTTCGCATTATGGAACCGGGAGAATATGATTCCAAAGATACAGCGGTCGTTGTGAGGGTGATGGAAGCCGAGGGGAAGATCACATTTTTGAACCGGATTGTCAATAAAAATTATACCCTTCGCTATGACGGCACCACTGTGATCACGGATCAGTATGGCGGTGCGATGTCGGCAGCGCAGCTTACGCCGGGGGATATCGTGGATGTAAATTTCCAGCATATACCTAAAAAATGTGTATCTATCATGATTTCTCCTTCTGCCTGGAACAGAGATGTGACAGAAGGATTTACCATGAATCAGGCAAGGCGTCAGCTTTCTTTTGACGGGGAGATGTATACGCTGGCAGAGCGGATGGTGCTGCTCTCAGAAGGCGAAGAGATCGAACTGGCTGACTTAAATGAAAGAGATGTATTGTCCGTGCAGGGAATCGATAATACGGTGTACAGTATTCTGGTGCGGAAAGGGCACGGATATCTGCGTCTGACCGGAACGGAATATTTCGTGGACGGTTTTGTCGAGGTAGGGCAGGAAATGGTGCAGCGGATCACAGAAGATATGCTGCTGACCGTGCCGGAAGGAGAATATTCCGTCGTTGTCAGGAACGGGAGGCACGGTGGCAACAAACCTGCCGTCATCTACCGGGATGAGGAAACGGTGCTGGATGTGTCTGACCTGAAAGGGGAGGAGATCAAGACCGGCAATGTATTCTTTACCCTGATGCCGGCGGACGCAAATGTCTATATCGACGGAGAAAAGGTGGATACTTCCACCTATGTCACACTGGAATATGGGATTCATCAGATGATTGTCAAGGCGGACGGTTATGAGACGATCAGCCAGTATCTGAAAGTAGGGCAGGAAAATGCCAATCTGCATGTGGAGATGGAACCGGATGGAAGCGCGCCGGAGACAGACAGCAAGACAGATTCGCCGGTGGATGGCGTGAATCCGGCTATTCCGGGAGCAGAGGAAGACAATGGCGATGAGGGTGTGCGGACCGATATCGGTGAAGCCGCATCGGAATCGGAGGATGCCCAGAAGGAAGCAGAAAAAAAGAAAGAACAGAAAAAGGAGACCGCGAAAGAGAAAGAGCCTGACGGTGAGATCGTCTCCGGAGACGGGACTTTCCGGGTAAAGATTAATGCGCCGAAAAATGTGGAAGTCTATCTGGACGGCAGTTATATCGGGCTGGCGCCGGTGAGCTTTTCCAAAAAAGCAGGCACTCATGTGATCTCTCTGCGCAAGAACGGTTATCAGACAAGGAGTTATACGATCCAGGTGGATGACGAGAAAAAGGATATGGAACTGTCCTTCTCGGAACTGGTGAAAAAGACAGGCAGCGGATTAAACGGACTGGATACGACAGGATTAGGGGATGGATCATGGACAAACGATATACTTTCACAGAATTTGTTCAATTAATAGAAAGACTGCGGGGAGAGGGTGGATGCCCCTGGGACAGGGCGCAGACACATAACAGCCTAAAGCCCTGCATGACAGAAGAAGCTGCTGAACTGCTGGCAGCCATCCGCATTTACGAAAAGACCGGCAATGCGGAAAACATGAGGGAAGAACTGGGAGATGTGTTGTTACAGGCGGTGATGCACAGCGTGATCGCCGGCGAAGAAGGCCTTTTTTCCATTGATGATGTGATTACGGAAGTGTCAGAGAAAATGATCAGACGTCATCCCCATGTATTTGGCAGTGCACAGGCAGAGAATCCGGGGCAGGCGCTGACAAACTGGGAAGCCATCAAGAAAGAGGAAAAGGCCGGCAAAAGCTGGATCACATCTCCGCTGCAGGAGATTCCGCAGGAACTTCCCGCTCTGGCAAGAGCCTGCAAAGTGATGAAAAAAGCGGACAAACTCTACGGACTGAAAGAGGGGGAGGAGACTTTATGGCAGCGCCTGGAAAAATCTCTCTCGGAACTGCGGGAGGCCGGGGAATCCCGGGGCAGTGCGCAAACCTGTGAAAAGCTGGGAGACATGCTCTGGCTCCTTTGCGAACTGGCTTACAGACAATGCCTTTCGCCGGAGCAGATACTGTCAGATCGCATTATGGATGAAATCGAGTTTTTCGAGGCGGAAACGGAATAATTTCTTGACAAACATCGGAAATGTGTTTATAAATATATATAGCGTTCTGAGAGGACGCCGGAATTATCATGAAATGAACCATCAATAAAACGCATTTAACAGGAGGAATCCATAATGAACAAAACAGAACTGGTTGCTGCTATGGCCGATCAGGCAGAACTTTCCCGGAAAGATGCTGAAAAGGCGCTGAAGGCTTTCACTGATATCGTTGCGGATCAATTAAAGAAAGGCGAGAAGATTCAGTTGGTGGGCTTTGGAACCTTCGAAGTATCCCAAAGACCTGCCAGAATAGGAAGAAATCCTCAGACCAAGGAACCCATGCCGATCGCGGCTTCCAAGGCTCCTAAGTTTAAGGCAGGCAAGGCATTAAAGGATCTGGTAAACGCATAGAAAAGCAGGTGGGACAGTTATTTCGGTAGCTGTCCTGTTTTTATACGCGGGCCCGTACAGGGAAGTTTGCTGCCGGTAGAGTATGCGGGCCATGTGAAGGAGGTTTTTATGAGACTGGATAAATTTTTAAAGGTTTCCCGCTTGATCAAGCGCCGGACCGTTGCCAATGAAGCGTGTGATGCGGGCCGGGTGCTGATCAATGATAAACCGGCCAAGGCTTCGGCCAGTGTGAAGGCCGGGGATATTATCACGGTACGGTTCGGTAATAAGGATGTGAAGGCAGAAGTACTGGATGTCCGGGAAACGGTGAAGAAGGACGAGGCCGCGCAGTTGCTGCGCTATCTGTAAGTCATAAGTCCCCCTTTCGTCTCATACAATGTATCAGGAAGATGCGGCCATAGTGCAGGCCGTGGATACGACTGTATGCCGGCGCGTCTGTCCGCACCGGAAAACGATAATGGGGGACTTTTTGATGGAAGACTTGACAAATAGTAAGCAAAAACAGCATAAATGTATGCTGACCAACAGAAATATCTGCAATATGAACGGCGTGGTGGATGTGTTGTCCTTTGATCTGGGAGAGATACTGCTGGAAACCGATCAGGGGATGCTGATGATCAAGGGTAACGATCTGCATGTGAACAGACTCAGCCTGGATAAGGGAGAAGTGGATATCGAAGGCAGGATTGACAGCCTGACCTATTCCGAAACTGCCGGATATGGAAAATCCGGGGAATCGTTTCTGGCAAAACTGTTTAAGTAGGTGAGATATGAGCCCTGAAATAGAACTTGAGGTATATTTTCTGTTCCACTCCTTTCTTATGGGCATACTGATTACGGTTCTGTATGATGTACTGCGAATTCTGCGGAGGATTATTCCCCATAACATCGTGGCGGTTTCTGCAGAAGATTTTCTGTACTGGATCGTCTGTTCCCTTCTTGTCTTTCTTATGCTGATCAGGGAAAATAACGGGATACTGCGATGGTTTGCCGTAGCAGGTGCAGCGCTTGGCATGCTGCTGTATAAAAAAACGCTGGGATTTTTGTTTGTCAGATTTTTTACACTGCTCTTACAGAAGATACTACATCTTGTGGGTAAACTTCTGAAAATTCTGGTAAGACCGCTGCATCTTGTTTTGTCTCGCCTGGCCTGGATGCGGAAGAGATCACGCAACAGGCTGAAAACGAGGGCATCCGGGCTGAAAAAGAAGTTGACGCAGGGACGGAAAATGCTTAAAATGATGGTATATAAAAAATAACAGATACAGGAGAGCGGGAGGTTTATTAATGGTAAAAAGAAGACTGGCCTTCCGAAGGAAGCGGCAGAACAGGCTGGGGATGTTTCTCGTGACCACCGCCGTGCTGATGCTTTTACTGGTAGTGGGTTTTAAGAGCATAGAACTGCAGGAGAAGAAGAAACTCTACCGGGAAAGGGAGATCGCGCTGGAACAGCAGATCGCAGAAGAGGAAAAGAGAGCACAGGAAATAGAAGAGTTCCGTAAATATACAAAGACGAAGAAATACGCGGAAGAGGTAGCCAAAGATAAACTGGGACTCGTACATGAGGGAGAGATCATTTTCCAGGAGAAACCGTAGATACGGATGGTGACAGACAGTCACTGTCCGTATTTTTTGTCTAAAAAATAAGGAGCAAAGGGACTCTGGTTTGACAAAAACCGTACGATGCCTTTGTTATACTGTATTCTTGCAGGGAGGAGAGTAGAACATGAGAAGAGCAGGTACAATGGTCGGACAGGCAGAAGGAATCCTGATACCGTCATACGGAAAGCAGAAATTATTGGGCTATGCCGATTCCATACTGGATCTGGCACAGACTTTTACATATAAAGAACATAAAGAACCGGCAGAAAAAAGTATCGTACAGGACAGGCAGGTATGCCTGATGAAACGCAGATTTATGGAAGATCGGGAGATTCTGGCAGATAATTTGAGTGAGGTGTCCAGAATGATCCGTTCTCTGGCAGAAGAATCTTACCATCTGCAGCCTTTCCGGCCAAGGGAACTAAAGAAGATCATCCGCGTGTGCAAAAACAGCGGAATCCTGGTCAAAAATATGTACCGTACCATAGATCCGGTGAAAGGTATGAAACTGGCAGTCAGCCTTTGCGTGGATGAGCGACATGTACTGACAGCGGAAGATGCGGCGGAAGTCCTCTCGGGCCTGTTTCGCAAACGGTTATTGCCGGAGAAAGACAGTCTTTTCTTTCTAAAAAAGGAATATGAGACGATCTGGTTTGAAGAGCAGGCGGTCTATAATGTGCTGACAGGAGCGGCCAGGGCCACAAGGGAAAATGAGAAAGTATCCGGTGACACCTGTTCATTTCTGGAAAAAGGAAACGGTAATTTCATCATGGCACTCTCCGATGGCATGGGGTCGGGGGAAAAAGCCATGGCGGACAGCGAAACGGTGATTGATCTGCTGGAAAAACTGATCGAAGCCGGATTTTCCATAGAGACAGCGGCAGAAATGATCAATGGTGTCCTGGTAGCCAGAGGCGAAGAGGAGAATATGTCGACGCTGGATGTGTGTGATATTGACCTATATACGGGCGTCTGTCAACTGATGAAAATCGGTTCTTCCAGTACCTATATTAAAAGGAACCAGGAAGTGGAACAGATCAATGCGGATACGCTGCCACTGGGCATCTTCCATCGGATCAGTGTGGACAGGCAGGAGAGACAACTGCGGGAAGGGGATTTCATTATCATGGTCTCAGACGGCATTGTGGATGGTGTGGGAGATGAAGAGGACTTCCGCGAGGTACTGGGACAGATTGATATACAAAATCCTCAGGAGATGGCCAATTATATCCTGCGCTTTGTTCTGCAAAAGACCATGGGAAAAGTCAGAGATGATATGACTGTCCTGACAATGGGGATATGGGAAAATGCGGGAGCGGAACTATATTATTAGTACGGCGTGGACTGCCTGGGCGCCGGGGAAGAAGGTCCTTGTCATTGACTTTTGCAGTTGAATTGATTATAGTTATCGTATGATTGAGAAGATAATGCGGTTTATGGAAGAATACCATATGTTGCCGGAAGGCGGCACGGTCGTGGCCGGTGTATCGGGAGGGGCGGATTCTGTCTGCCTTCTCTTTATTTTACTGAAAATCCGGGAACAGATCCCTTTTGATCTGGTGGCAGTGCATGTCAATCATAAGATCAGAGAGGAAGCAGGAGAGGATGCGGCGTATGTGGAGGGACTGTGCAGGAAATGGGGCTGTCCTTACCGATATGTGGAAGAAGATGTGGCTCATTATGCCAGGGAGGAGCATCTGTCCGAAGAGGAGGCCGGGAGGCTGGTGCGTTACCGGGCCTTTCAGCAGGCACTGGAAGAGACAGGAGGCGGGAAAGGCAGGATCGCGGTGGCTCACAATCAGAATGACACTGCGGAGACATTGCTCTTTCATCTCTTGCGCGGGAGCGGGCTGCGGGGACTCTCGGGTATCCGGCCCGTGCGGGAACAGGTGATCCGTCCGCTTTTGTGTGTATCCCGCGAAGAGATCGAAGCATTTCTGGCAGAGAATGGGATAGGTTATTGTATAGACCGGACAAACAGTGAGGATACTTATACAAGAAACCGGATACGGCATCACATTCTTTCTTATGCCCGGCGGGAAATATGCAGCCGCGCCGTCTCTCATATTTACGACGCAAGTGTCATGATAGGAGAGGCGGATGCTTTTATACGAAGCTGCGCCGGGGCTGCGCTCAGCCGGTGTGCGCTGCTCTCACCGCAGGAAATCGTATTTGATATTGCCGCTTATAAACAGGAAGATCCTTTTATCAGAAGGCAGCTTCTTTTGCTGGCAGTGGAGCGGATCACGGCGGGCAGGAAGGATATTTCCCTGGTGCATATCCGTCTGCTGGCAGAACTGTTTGAACGCCGGACGAACGGGCAACTGGATCTGCCCGGCGGTCTGTGCGCCTGCCGGGAATATGAAAAGGTGCGTCTTTCGTATGCCGCGGCCGGGAATATGACGCAGATCTCGGAGATTGCGATACCGGGGACTACGTTGTGGGGAGAGGATGTTTGCCTTTCGTGTACGCTCTTACCCTGTGAAAAAAGCATAAATATTCCAGAAAAAACATATACGAAATGGATTGATTATGATAAAATAGTTAAATCTTTAGTGCTCCGTACCAGGCGTGCCGGTGATTATCTGATGACACGTTCTGACGGTGGCCGGAAATCGCTGAAATCTTATCTGATTGATGAGAAAATACCGAGAGCGATGCGGGACAAAATGCCGCTTGTGGCGGACGGCAGCCATATTGTCTGGGTCCCGGGCCTGCGTATCAGCGGGCACTATAAAATAGACGGGCGGACCAGGACCATATTACAGATGAAGATGACAGGAGGAAGTACGAATGGCAGAGAAGATCAGGGTTCTGTTAACGGAAGAAGCAGTGGATGCCAGGATACGGGAGATCGGTGAGCAGATCAGCAGGGATTATGCGGGCAGGCAGGTACATTTGGTATGTGTGTTAAAGGGCGGCAGTTTTTTTATGTGTGAACTGGCCAAAAGGATCACCGTGCCGGTGTCTATGGACTTTATGTCTGTATCCAGCTATGGCAGTGCCACCAAATCAAGTGGTGTGGTGAAGATCGTAAAAGATCTGGATGAGCCGCTGAAGGGCAAAGACGTCATTGTCATTGAAGATATTGTGGATTCGGGAAGGACACTGAGTTATCTGATAGATCTTCTGAAAGACAGGCATCCGGCCAGTCTTTCGCTCTGTACCCTTTTGGATAAACCGGACCGCCGGGTGGTGGAAGTTGATGTCGATTATACAGGATTTCAGATCCCGGATGAATTTGTGGTCGGATATGGCCTGGATTATGACCAGAAATACAGAAATCTGCCATATATAGGAATTGTAGAATTAGATTGATCGAAGCGGAGGGCCGTTTCGGGGAGGAGCCATATTGAATAAGAACGGCAAAAGCCTGAATACGTATTTTATTGTGATCCTGATCTTACTGGGACTCACATATTTTATCAGTACGCTGGGAGAGCGGGAAGAGGTCTATACCAAGGCGGAACTGACGGCTGATCTGGAACAAGAGAGAGTCACACATGTGGAGATACAGCCCAACAAGGAGACGCCGACGGGCGCGGTCAGGGTGACACTGACAAACGGCAGGAGCAAAGTGGCCTATGTCTCTGATGTCAAGGAGATTGAGCAGCTTCTGGCCAGTCATAATATCAGCCCTGTTATGCGGGATGTGCCAAAGGAAAGCTGGTTCATGACCTATATGCTGCCGATGCTGGTAGTGCTGATCATAGGGGTCTTTTTCTTTGTGATGATGAATTCCCAAAATTCCGGTGGCAATGGGAAGATGATGAACTTCGGTAAGAGCAGGGCCAAACTGTCTCTGGGGGAAGGAAATATCACACTGAAAGATGTAGCCGGTCTGAAAGAAGAAAAAGAAGAACTGGAAGAAGTGATAGAATTTTTGCGGGAACCCGGTAAGTTTACAAAAGTGGGCGCCCGTATCCCCAAAGGCATCCTGCTGGAAGGGTCTCCGGGTACCGGCAAGACACTGCTGGCCAAAGCGATTGCAGGAGAAGCCAATGTGCCCTTTTTCAGTATTTCCGGTTCGGATTTTGTGGAAATGTTTGTCGGTGTGGGTGCTTCCCGTGTCAGGGATTTGTTTATGAATGCCAAGCGCAATGCGCCCTGTATCGTATTTATTGATGAGATTGACGCGGTGGCGAGACGCAGGGGTACAGGAATGGGCGGTGGCCACGACGAGAGAGAACAGACGCTCAATCAGCTGCTTGTGGAGATGGATGGTTTCGGTGTCAACGAAGGAATCATTGTCATGGCGGCTACCAACCGGGTGGATATTCTGGACCCTGCCATTTTGCGTCCGGGGCGGTTTGACCGCAAGATTACCGTCAGTGCGCCGGATGTGGGCGGCAGAGAGGATATCCTTAAAGTACATGCCAGAAACAAACCCCTGGCTGAAGATGTGGATCTGAAACAGATTGCCCAGACGACAGCGGGTTTCACCGGGGCAGATCTGGAAAATCTTCTCAACGAATCGGCGATTATGGCAGCCAAGGAAAACCGTGGCTATGTGATACAGGATGATATCCGTAAAGCATTTATTAAAGTCGGGATCGGTACGGAGAAAAAGAGCCGTATCATTTCCGATAAAGAAAAGAAGATCACAGCTTATCATGAGGCCGGGCATGCGATCCTGTTCCATGTACTGCCGGATGTGGGACCGGTCTATACCGTATCTGTGATTCCCACCGGACTGGGGGCAGCAGGCTATACGATGCCGCTTCCCGAACGGGATGATATGTTTATGACAAGAAGCCGTATGATACAGGAGATTATGGTATCTCTGGGCGGCCGGATTGCGGAAGAGATTATCTTCCAGGAGATTACCACAGGTGCTTCCAGTGATATCAAAAAGGCGACCAAAGTAGCCAGAAAGATGGTGACACGCTTTGGTATGTCTGATGAGATCGGCCTGATCAATTATGATGATGAAGACGACGAAGTATTTATCGGCCGGGATCTGGCACATACACGGAGCCACAGTGAGACAGTGGCCAGTGAGATTGACCGGGAAGTGAAACAGATCATTGATGACTGTTACAGCAGGGCCAGGAAGATTATCGAAGAGCATGGTGAGATACTCCACAGGTGTGCGGAGCTACTGATAGAGAAGGAAAAGATTTCGCAAGTGGAATTTGAATCCCTGTTTTTGTGCAAAACAGACGAAAATGAAGTATCAGATTTGTGAAATTTGTGAATTGCGGGTATAGACATTTGGCAGGAGTTTTGCTATCATACTACTTGTAACCCCCCAATACATTATATAGTTTTTTGCTATACCCCATAAGAAAGAAATACCTTCTCTAAAAAAGGCAGCGAACATATTTGCTGTCTTTTTTACTTTTCCAAAATATGTTATGATTGTCTCAACAAAATTTTTAAAGGGGTAAGTGTTATGAAACTGGATAGATTCCTGAAGATGCAGCAACAGCAGGAATATGTGGTCAATATGCGGCCGGTGTTTAGAAAAAAGGCGCTTTTCAGCGATACGACAGGGAATTATGTGATACCACAGGAACCGGCACCTTATGATGAGATTACCATACGTTTCCGCTCTGCCAGGGGCAATATTGACAGAGTCTACTTTGTCTGTAAGGGACAGAAAGAATTGATGCTGCCGGAATCCTCCGATACGGAGTTTGACTATTACTATATTAAAGTGCAGCTTGAAAATGAATTGCTGGCTTATTATTTTGAAGTGATTGCAGGGAAGATCGACTGTTGTTATGATATGCGGGGAGCGGTGAAAACACCGGAGGAGAAGTTCCTCTTCCGCATCATTCCGGGTTTCCGCACACCGGACTGGGCCAAAGGGGCGGTGATGTATCAGATATTTGTAGACCGTTTCTGCAACGGTGATAAAACAAATGATGTACTTTCCGGAGAGTATCGTTATATCGGTGAGCCGGTGGTACAGGAAAAGGACTGGGATGCCTATCCGGACAGTATGGATGTGCGCAAATTTTATGGCGGTGATCTGCAGGGAGTGATCGACAAGCTGGGCTATTTACAGGATCTTGGGGTTGAAGTGATTTATCTGAATCCAATTTTTGTATCCCCGTCCAATCACAAATATGACATTCAGGATTATGATTATGTGGACCCCCATTTTGGCAGGATCGTGGAGGACGAGGGGGAGTTGCTTCGTGAAGATCAGTGGGAAAACCGTTTGGCCAGCCGTTATATCAACCGTGTGACCAATAAGGAAAATCTGGAAGCCAGCAATCAGTTATTTATCAAACTGGTGGAGGAAGCACACAGCCGGGGGATACGAGTGATTCTGGACGGTGTGTTTAACCATTGTGGCTCTTTTAATAAATGGATGGACAGAGAACGGATCTACGAAAATGCCGAAGGGTATGAAAAAGGGGCTTTTGTATCCGGGGAAAGTCCTTATCGAAATTTCTTTCGCTTTTATCATGGGGACAGATGGCCTTATAATCACAGTTACGACGGATGGTGGGGGCATGACACACTGCCCAAGTTAAATTATGCCGATTCCAGAGAGTTATATGAATATATTCTTGATATTGGCAGAAAATGGGTATCAGAGCCCTATTGTGCAGATGGATGGCGGCTGGATGTGGCGGCCGATCTGGGGTACAGCCCGGAACAAAATCATAAGTTCTGGCAGGACTTTCGGCGGGCAGTCAAAGGGGCCAATCCGGATGCCCTGATACTGGCGGAGCACTATGGCAATCCGGAGAGCTGGCTGCGGGGAAATGAATGGGATTCGGTCATGAACTATGATGCTTTTATGGAGCCTGTTTCCTGGTTTCTGACCGGTATGCAGAAACACAGTGACGATTATCGGGAGGATCTGAGAGGGAATGCTTTCAGCTTCTGGGAAGCCATGAAGCACCATTATGCCAACTTTACCACGCCTGCCCGTCAGGTTGCCATGAATGAACTTTCCAACCATGATCATTCCCGTTTTCTGACAAGAACCAATCGCAAAGTGGGGCGTACCAGTACATTGGGACCAAAGGCAGCGGAAGAGGGGATTAACAAAGCCGTATTCCGGGAAGCCGTACTCATTCAGATGACATGGGTGGGGGCGCCTACCGTTTACTATGGGGATGAGGCCGGGGTGTGCGGTTTTACCGATCCCGATAACAGAAGGACCTATCCCTGGGGGCATGAAGATACAGGGCTGATCGAGTTTCACCGGGAGATGATACGGATTCATAAACAGAATCCGGAGATGAAGAAAGGATCTTTGCTGGCTTTGGGCAGTGATTATAATTTTATTGCTTATGGCCGTTTTACGGATCAGGAACGTTCCGTTATCATTGTCAATAATAATGAAACTGAAATGACAAAAGAAATCAGTGTCTGGGAGATCGGGGTTCCCAGAGAAGCGGTAATGGAACAGCTCATCCTTACAACAGAAAAAGGATTTACGACGGAAGAACGTTATTATTCCGTCAAAAGAGGAAAACTTTCTGTGGCCATGCCTCCTCTTTCTGCCATTGTATTAAGACAGATCGCAGAGAAAGGGGCATAGCCTATATAGTTAGGAAAGTGTTCAAAAGCGCAGCTTTTGTACCGGATGAGAAGCTGTGCTTTTTCTGTGTCAAACCATTGACACGGCAGTATGTGGAAAGGAACTCTTCTGAAAAGAGGACAGGTATGCGGATATGCGGAAAAAAGAATTTTTCTATCCTTCAGCGGACGGTATCCACCAGATTCATGGTATCCTATGGTTGCCTGACGGGAAGTGGCGGCAGGCGCCGAGGGGAATCGTACAGATCGTCCATGGTATGGTGGAATATGTGGGCCGCTATGAAGAACTTGCACACTATCTGAATGGTCTTGGCTATGTTGTAGCCGGTAATGATCATCTGGGACACGGAGAATCTGTCCGGTCGCAGGAGGAATGGGGCTATTTCAGTGCAGGGAACGGCGGCGCCTGTATGGTGAAGGATATGCGCAGGCTGACTTTGCTGCTGCAAAAGAGATATAGCCATGTGCCCTGTTTCCTTCTGGGGCATAGCATGGGGTCTTTTCTGACAAGGCAGTATTTGGCAGTTTATGGACAGCAAACGGATGGTGCCATCTTGCTCGGCACGGGAAATCATCCGGCACTTCTGCTCCGGCTGGGGTTGTTTTTGACAGCGATGTTAAAGGTATGCAAGGGAGAACACCATAAAAGTCCGCTGCTGCAAAAGATCATGTTTGGCAGTTATAACCGGCGGATCAGTAACCCTCGATTTGACAATGACTGGGTGTGCGGCAATGAAAAAGTGATGGAAGCCTATAACAAAGATCCGGCCTGTACCTTTCTCTTTACGGTCAATGGTGTGGAGACACTGATGAAAACCTTGCTTTTTATCGGAAATAGGAATAACATAGAGAATGTCCCAAAGGATATGCCGATTCTGATGGCTTCAGGGAAGGAGGATCCGGTGGGGAACTATGGGAAAGCAGTGGAAAAAGTATATCACATGTACAGGGAAGCGGGTATCAGAGATATCACCCTGAAGCTGTTTGAACATTGCAGACATGAACTCCACAATGAGAGCAATCGAGAAGACGTATATGAAATGATCGGAAACTGGCTGGACAGCCGGTCAGTGCACCGATGCCCCGCCGATCATGAGAGATCGGGCGGAATGATAGAAAAAGAGGAGTAAAATTATGTGGTTTGAAGAAGCAGTTATGTATCAGATCTATCCCTTGGGTTTATGTGGTGCCCCCCTGCAAAATGACGGCGTACAGGAACACCGTATCCTCAGGATACTGGACTGGGTGGAACATATCAAAGAGACAGGCGCAACCTCTGTCCTGTTCAATCCCTTGTTTGAGAGCGATGCACATGGTTATGACATAAGGGATTACAACAAAATCGACTGCCGTCTGGGCACAAAGGAAGATTTCCAGCAGGTATGTAAGGCGTTGCATGATGCGGGACTGAAGATTATGCTGGACGGTGTGTTCAATCATGCAGGCAGAGGATTCTGGGCGTTTGAAGATGTGCGCCAGAAGAAATGGGACAGCCCATATAAGGACTGGTTTCGCCTTTCCTTCGATGGCAACACCAATTATAACGACGGTTTCTGGTACGAGGGATGGGAAGGCTGCAATGAACTGGTCAAGTTAAATGTGCAGAATCCGGCGGTCAGAGACTATCTGTTTGAGGCAGTCAGAGGCTGGGTGCGTGACTATGACATTGATGGCCTGCGGCTGGATGTGGCCTATTGCCTGGATCTGGGATTTCTGGAGGCACTCAGAGGGCTGGCAGATGTGATCAAGCCGGACTTCGTGCTGATGGGCGAGACCCTGCACGGCGATTATAACCGCTGGATGAATGAAAGAGCCTGCCATAGCGTGACCAATTATGAATGTTACAAGGGGCTGTATTCCAGCTTTAATACCGGAAATATGCATGAGATATCTTATAGTTTAAACCGGCAGTTTGGCGCGGAGCAGTGGTGCCTTTATACGGGAAAACACCTGCTGAGCTTTGCCGATAACCATGACGTAAGCCGTATTGCCACCATCCTCACAGACAAAAAATGCCTGGAGCCGCTCTATGGTTTGCTGTTTGGTATGCCAGGTGTACCATCGGTATACTATGGCAGCGAATGGGGGATGGAGGGGGATAAGAAAAACGGAGATCCCAGCCTGCGGCCCGAAGTGGAAAAACCGCAGCAAAACGAACTGACAGCATGGATCACGGCGCTGGCCAAAGCACGGACCGCGAGCAAAGCGCTCTGCTATGGCAGCTATCGCAATGTGATGATTCAGCCAAAGCAGCTTATTTTTGAACGTAAAACGCAAGGGGAGCGGGTGCTCGTGGCCATCAATGCGGACAGCCAGACATATCACGCTGACTTCAACGCCGAGTCCGGGACGGCCGTCGATCTGATCACCGGTGCAAAACACGACTTTGGTGGCGGCAGTGACCTACCTGCGTACTCCTGTTCCTTCTGGAGAACAGAGAGATGAAACATCAAACAATACGCATTTGCCTGACCACGCTGGTGCTGACACTGGCGCTGGTCCTCTCCGCCTGTGGCAGTTCTGCAACACAGGCCACCACCATGGAACTGGCAAAATTTGACGGTTCTGTGAGCGTGCTAGGCGGAGATGGTAAGGAGGTCACGCCTGCGGAAAACCTGATGCTTTCCAGCGGTTATCAGGTGGGAACGCAGGGGGAAAGTTACGCCTGGGTGAATCTGGATGACGTAAAATTCACCAAACTTGATCAGAACACGGAAATTAAGATCGCCCAAAACGGTAACATGCTGGAGAGCGAAGTGAAGTCCGGCAGTCTGTTTTTCAACATTACGGAGCCTCTGGGAGATGACGAGACGCTGGATATCAGGACTGCTTCCATGGCAGTGAGTATCCGGGGGACCTGCGGATGGGTGGAGGTCCCGGATGAGGACCACATGAATGTGTACCTGCTGGAGGGTACAGCGAAGGCGAATACCGGGGACAATTCCGTCACCATCAGCGCCGGGGAGATGGCGGCCATGGACGGAGACGGAGGTATCTTCGTGGCGAAGTTCACTGCCGGGGAGCTCCCGGATTTCGTGACAGAGGAATTTGCACATAACAGTGCACTGGCGCAGGAAGTTCTGGACGCCTCCGGGATCGACGTGCGCAATCCTCCGCAGCCGGATCCTATGGCCGATGCTCTGGAAGCATACCATGCGATCCTTGGACAGGCCGATACATATTTTACCGATGACTATGATGGCGATGATGCGCCCACGATAAACTATACCTATGCGCTGATGCGGATGCAGCAGGAACAGCAGATTCCGGCATTGATTTTGAGAGAGGAAACAATCAGCAGTATGGTAGGCGACATGTATAGTGCTGTTGTCTTTCAGTACGACTCCGATCGCGCAGAGGTGATCCCGATCGAAGGGCAGTTGAATGAGGGCGTGTCAGGAACCAGTTACCGCGGCGGCCTTGCCGGGTCCGGCGACGGGATAGGTATACTGGAAACATCCTGGTCGAGCGGAACCGGCGAGGGTACGATCGTAAAAGTAACCATTGCAGGAGACAGGCTCCAGTCGGATACACTGTTTGACGGCTTTCTCTTTGATGAATCAAATGAGACACTGAATCAGATCTCCTCTCTGGAAATCGACTGGCATGACATCACCGATCTGAGCGCTCTGGACAGCTATGGTCAGCCGCAATCGCAGCCGCAGACACAGACCGGACATGAAAACGCTAGCCTGTTGGCAGGTTACACAGGGATCTATACTCCTTATGAAACCTTTCATGATGGGTATGGCGGCGGTGAGCGGCTGCAGGACATCACACTGACAGAGAGCGGAATGGTCACCGGAGGGGGGACCAGTTGGAACACGATAGACGTCAACGGACTGGAACCTTCTGAAATCCTCCAAAACGAGGATGGTTCCATTGAAATTACATTCAGTGGCAGTACTGCGCTTTACAGGGTTTATCCGGCCGGTGTAGTGCCGGTTGGTTACGCCTGCAATTACACTGATGAGTACTGGCAGGGAGAGCTTGACCTTAGCAAGGTACACATCCAATACCTCTACATTGACGGCGGTGTAATGGAGGTATTGTATCACAATTAATGAGATAGAGGAAATGAGAGGGAGGAGCCTTTGGTAATACCAACAAAGGGCCTCCCTTTTTGCAGCTGATTTGTGAAAAGTACACAAAATATATCTATAAAAATTATGTAAAATATCGAAAATGAAAAACCTCATTGACAAATCATGAGGGAAATTATACAATAAGTTCAGTTCTGAAACGCGTTTCAGAGGACGGAGGAAACGTGACATGGCAAGTATCAGGGATGTGGCGAAACTGGCAGGTGTTTCACCAGCCACGGTGTCTCGGGTTATGAATGGTACGGTCAATGTGGACGATGACAAAAAGGAGAAGGTTCTGAGAGCCATTCGTGAAACGGGTTTCAGACCAAACGAACTGGCACGGGCATTATATAAGAAGTCATCACGGATCATTGGCGTGATCGTTCCCAACATTGAAAATCCTTTTTTCAATGAACTGGCGAGAGCGGTGGAGGAAGAGGCATACAGAAACCGGTATAAAATACTGCTCTGTAATTCCAATGACAATACGGAAAAAGAATTTATGAATATTCAGATGCTGGCACAGATGAAGGCAGATGGCATTATCATTGTGACCAACAGCGATAACACCGGTCAGGTGATTGCAGACTGCCAGCTTCCGGTGGTGGTGGTCGACAGGCGGCTGACCAACAGCGGCCAGACAGCTTATGTGGAATCGGATCATTACAAAGGCGGGCAGATGGCCGTCAGCCACTTAATCGAATGTGGATGCAGGAATATTGTATTTCTGAGAGGGCCGCTCTGGCTTTCCAGCGGCTTGTGGAGATACCGGGGATATCAGGAAATTTGCAGCAAATATGGGATGCAGGAACGATGGATTGACTGTCAGTACGATTATGAGGACGGACTGCGGGCCGCCAGGGAACTGATAACACAATATCCCGATACGGACGGTATTATAGCCAGCAATGATATGGTGGCCATTGCCACATACAAGATACTTTCCGGTCAGGGATACCGGGTACCGGAAGATGTACAGATCATCGGTTTTGATAACATTCGTTTCAGCTGGCTGTTTACGCCGGAACTGACAACCGTGATCCAGCCGATCATGGACATGGGGGCACTGGCGGTTCAGATCATTATGAAACACCGGCAGGGATTGCCATTCCAAAAGGAAAATATACTGGATGTTTCCCTTGTGGAGCGCCAGACAACAAAGAGAAAGGGGTAACAGGATGAAACTTGCGGTAGTGGGGAGTATCAACATGGATATGACTGTCACAGCGGAACGGATTCCGCTGAAGGGAGAGACATTAAGAGGAAACAGCATCAGTTATATCCCGGGCGGAAAAGGCGCCAATCAGGCAGTGGCCATGGCGAAGCTGGGTGCGGAAGTGGAGATGTTCGGCGCAGTGGGCAATGACAGTAACGGACGGGAACTGCTTGCGAATTTAAAGCGTGTGGGCGTAAAGACAGAGCATATCAAGGTCTGCGGGGATGTGCCTACCGGGATCGCCATGATCACGGTGGCGGAAAATGATAATACCATCGTTGTTGTGCCGGGCGCCAATGGAGAGGTTGACAGGGCTTATGTGGATGAGATCAAACCGGTGCTGGAAGGCTATGATATGGTCGTGCTACAGCATGAGATCCCACTGGATACGGTACATTATGTCGTGGAATTTTGCGCGGAAAAAGGGATTCAGGCGGTGCTGAACCCGGCACCGGCAGCGGAAGTGCCCATGGATATTATCGAAAAAGTCACTTACGTCACACCCAATGAGCATGAGGCGGTGTTGATCTTCGGGAACGACTTATCGACTGAAGAACTTCTCAGAAAATATCCGGAGAAACTGATCATCACCCAGGGTTCCCGAGGGGTGTCCGCCTGTCTGAAAAATGGCGAAGTGCTGACCGTACCTGCCAGACCGGCAAAGGTCATGGATACCACAGGGGCCGGCGATACATTAAACGGTGCGTTTTCCGTGCGCAGAGCCATGGGAGATGATCTGCAGACAGCCCTTACCTATGCCAATACGGCGGCCAGCCTGTCTACGGAAAAATTCGGGGCACAGACCGGGATGCCCACGGCAGATGAAGTGGCAGCAGAATTAGGGAGTGTGCAGTAAAAGCGCAGAGATTGGAGGCAATCATGAAGAGACAGGGAATCTTAAACAGTGATATATCCAGAGTACTTGGCTATATGGGACATACGGATCAGATCTGCATCGGAGACTGCGGGCTTCCGATACCGGAAGAGACAGAGCGGATCGACCTGGCAGTGCGGTTTGGCAGTCCCTCTTTTATGGAAGTACTGAGAGAAGTGACAGCGGATATGAAAGTCGAGAAGATTATTCTTGCCGATGAGATCAAAGAGAATAATCCAAAGATCGAAAAGGAAATCGAAGCATTATTTGCGCAAAGCGGTGTTGTCTGTGAGACGGTATATGTGCCTCACACACAGCTGAAAGAGATGACAAAGAGCTGCAAGGCGGTAATCCGTACAGGTGAGATTACCCCTTATGCAAATATTATTTTACAGTCAGGCTGTATTTTTTAAAGAGAGGAGGAAAGGTTATGCAGATTGAGATGCGTGGAATCAACAAGTCATTCGGAGGAAACGCAGTGCTGCAGGACGCGGGCTTTCTGCTGGATCATGGTGAGATCCATGCCCTGATGGGAGAAAACGGCGCAGGAAAATCCACTCTGATGAAGATTCTGACAGGCGTATATACAAGAGATGAAGGCACCGTGATCGTGGATGGTCAGGAAGTTTGCTATAAGAACCCGCAGGAAGCGGAAAAGGCCGGCATCGTTTTCATTCATCAGGAATTAAACGTACTGTTTGATCTGACCGTTGAGGAAAATATGTTCCTTGGCAAAGAGATTAAGAAGGGGTTTGGCGTATGCGATAAAAAAGCCATGCGACAGGAAGTGAAGAAGATTCTGGACCGTCTGGGTGTGGATATTGACCCGGGGCAAAGGATGAATGAACTGTCCGTGGGCCAGCAGCAGATGATTGAGATTGCCAAGGCACTGATGGTTGATGCGCAGGTTATCATCATGGATGAACCGACGGCGGCGCTGACCCAGAGCGAGACGACAGTGCTGTTCCAGGTGGTCAATTCTCTGCGGGAAAAAGGGGTTTCCATCGTCTATATCTCTCACCGCATGGAAGAAATTTTTGAACTTTGCGACCGTATTACCATCCTGCGGGACGGCTCCTATATCGGCACCAAGAAGATCAAAGAGACCGATATGAATGATGTGGTGCGGATGATGATCGGGCGTGAGATCGGTGAGCGTTACCCGGCCCGCAAAGCCCAAATAGGCGACGTGGCTTTTGAAGTAAAGGGTCTCACCTGCCCGGGCGTATTTGAAAATGTATCCTTTCAGGTACATGCAGGAGAAGTACTGGGCGTGTCTGGTCTGATGGGAGCGGGCAGGACTGAGATCATGCAGGCCATCTTCGGCAATATGCCCCATGTAACCGGTGAGATTTATCTGGACGGTAAGAAGATCGAGAACAGAAATCCGCAGGAAGCGATGAAAAACGGGATTGGCTTTATCACCGAAGACCGCAAAGTGGAAGGGCTGATGCTGGAAGAGAGCATTATGAAAAATATCTCCATTGCCAACCTTGGCAGGATATCTCAAAGCGGCGTACTCAGTAAGGAAAAAGAAGATGCTCTCGTAAATCGGGGCATCGAAGAACTCCATATCAAGTGCTTTGGTCCACAGCACGAATGTAACAATCTCAGCGGCGGTAACCAGCAGAAAGTGGTTTTTGCCAAATGGATTTATACGGAGCCGCGGGTGCTGATTCTGGATGAGCCGACCAGAGGGGTGGACATCGGCGCCAAAAAAGAAATCTACAGTATCATCAACGATCTTGCGGAACAGGGTGTGGCGATCATCATGGTATCCTCGGAGCTTCCCGAAGTACTGGGGATGTCCGACCGGATCATGATCGTCGGTGAGGGCCTTGTAAGAGGTGTCCTACATAAAGAAGAAGCAAATCAGGAAAATATTATGATCCTTGCGACAGGAGGGGAGTTACATGAAGAATAAAAAAGCAGTCAACTATTTACAGGAGCTGGGTGCACTCATTGCTCTGGTCTTACTGGTTCTGGGAATCGGTATCATCAGTCCTGAATTCAGGACGGTAGGTAACTTTTTATCTCTGCTGCGGCAGTCATCCATCAACGGCTTTATCGCATTTGGTATGACCTGTGTGATCCTGACCGGCGGCATTGACCTGTCCGTGGGCTCAGTCCTGGCGCTGACGACAGCATTTTGCGCCAGCTTTATCGCAGGCGGCATGCCGGTAGGTCTGGCTATGCTGCTGGCCATGTTGATCGGTACCTTTTTTGGTATCATCAGTGGTTTTCTTGTGACGAAAGGCCGTCTGCAGCCCTTTATCGCCACCCTGATTACGATGACGGTTTACAGGGGGCTGACGATGATCTTTATGGATGGTAAGCCCATTTCCAATCTGGGAGACAGCTTTTTCTTAAAAGTGGTGGGAAAAGGAAATTTCTTCGGTATTCCTATCCCGGTCATCCTGTTTGTGGCAGTGTTTGCGATCTTTGTCTTCGTATTGGAAAAGACGACTTTCGGCCGTCGTATCTATGCTACGGGAAGCAACTGGAAATCCGCGAAACTGGCAGGTGTAAACATTGACCTGACCAAGATGGCAGCTTATGCGATATCCGGCTGTATGGCAGCCATGTCCGGCCTGATCCTCTTATCCCGTCTGGGATCTGCACAGCCGACGCTGGGCGAAGGGTATGAGCTGGATGCCATTGCCGCAGTGGCATTGGGCGGTACGAGTATGAACGGCGGACGCGGACGGATCTGGAAGACTTTTGTCGGTGTGCTGATTATCGCGGTTTTAAATAACGGTCTGAATATTCTGGGTGTATCATCCTATTATCAGGATGTGGTGAAAGGTATTGTGATTCTGGTTGCGGTTATGTCCGATCAGAAGAGATAAATACAAATCAAAAAATGGAGGAAACAAGTATGAAGATGAAAAAGTTAACAGGAATCTTACTGGCAGCAGTGCTTACCTTTTCCCTGGCAGGCTGCGGCGCTGTATCAGTGGATGGCGAGGCACCGGCAAAAACGAGTGCAGATGCAGGGGAAAGTGCACCGGCAGAAGGAGAGTCGACGGGCAGCGGCAGCGTGGGCCTTGCCATCTCCACACTGAACAATCCCTTCTTTGTCACACTGAGCGAAGGCGCACAGGCAGCTGCAAAGGAAAATAATGTGGAACTGATCGTCGTGGATGCAGGCGATGACGCAGCAAAGCAGACGAGCGATATCGAAGATCTGATCTCCAGAAATATCAGCGTCCTGATCGTTAATCCGGTGGATTCCGATGCAGTGGCGCCGGCGGTAAAAGACGCGATGGCAAAGGGCATCAAAGTGGTATCCGTTGACCGCGTGGTAAATGGTGTGGAGGTTGACTGCGCCATTGCATCCGACAATGTGGCCGGTGCAAAGGCAGCGACAGAATATCTCATCAGTCTGGTAGGAGAAGGCGCAAAAGTAGCAGAACTGCAGGGCGTACCTGGTGCCAGCGCGACTATCGACAGAGGGGAAGGCTTCCATCAGGCAGCAGATGAAGCTCTGGATGTGGTATCCAGCCAGACCGCAAACTTCAATCGTTCCGAAGGCATGACCGTTATGGAAAATATGCTGCAGGCAAATCCGGATATCCAGGGTGTGTTTGCACACAACGATGAAATGGCACTGGGCGCAGTGGAAGCCATTGCCGGCAAAGAGATCCTGGTCGTGGGCTTTGATGCAACCGATGATGCACTGACAGCGGTATCCGGCGGCAAGATGGCAGCGACCGTAGCACAGAAACCAGATCTGATGGGCGCCACTGCAGTGGAGACAGCCATCAAACTGATCGCAGGAGAAGCTGTGGAAAAAGAGATTCCGGTCGAAGTGGAACTGGTGACAGAGTAAAAAGGCACAAAAAATAAAAACAACAAAATGACAGATACGAACCGAGCGGGCGAATGGAGAAAAACAGCGTCTGCAGAGGTGGGGTAACAGCCGCAGAGAGCGCAGAAAAAGGGAGTTATGGGAGAAATATTACATAACTCTCTTTTCTGTAACAGGGGCTTATTTTTGTTTACATAATTCCCGGGGGGGGGTATTATGCAGACAAAAAAAAGCAAGAAAAATGTCAAAATAGACTTGACATTCTGAAAATAGAGATTGATTATATAAGGAAAGATGCTATAATAATAGTAATTCTTTTCATTATAGAAGTCATTTGGAATAAAAAAGGGGGATTAAAAGCAATGAACAGAAAAGAAATGATTGAGAAGAAGCTGGTACGTTCCTTTTTTTCAGTAGTAGCAATTACTGCAGTGGCAGCGTTTATCGGCCTGATCGCAATCATTGGTATCTCAAACAGATACTCTTATGCATTGAAAAACTTTGGTTTTGCCCAGGGGGATATCGGCAGGGCCATGTTTGAGTTTGCAGACGTGAGATCCTCTCTGCGTGCAGCGATCGGATATGATGATGCGGATGCCATTGCAACAGTGGTAAAGCAGCATGATACGGCAATCGCAGCACTGAAGGAGAGTCTGCAGGACGTGGAAAAGACGATCGTATCAGAAGACGGCAGAACGACGTATGATGCGATTATGGTGGAGTTGGATGATTATTTAAAGCTGGATGCGGAGATTATGGCACTCGGTGCCACGACAGACAGGGAACTCTGTAAACAGGCGCAGGATATAGCGATCAATCAGTTGGCAGGCAAGTATACCAGCATTTATAATAAGCTGGAAAGCCTTCTGGATGTAAAGGTGACAGAGGGTAACAGGCTGTCCACAGTGCTGACAGTATCCGGCTGGATACTCTCACTGCTTATTGTCGGTGCGATCGTGGTGGCAGTGCTTTCCTCCATGCACATCGGCAGGAAAATTGCCGGCAACATTGCCAATTCGCTCAAACAGTTGGGACAACGTTTCGGAACCTTTGCCAAAGGAGATCTTGCCAGCCCGTTCCCGCAGATACGTACCGGAGACGAAGTGGAAGAACTGGGCGAGCATGCAGTGGCCATGGCAGAAACTCTCAGTGCTATTATCTATGATATGGAAGAACTTCTCGGTCAGATGGCTACCGGCGATTATACAGTCAGATCCAAAGTGCCGGAAAAATATACCGATGATTTCCAGAAGCTGTTTGAGTCGATACGGGGGCTGCGGGATCAGATGACAAAGACGCTCAGATCCATCGGGGAGGCTTCCGAACAGGTACAGGCCGGCTCTGGCAATCTGGCAGATGCTTCACAGAACCTGGCAGAAGGCGCGACAGAGCAGGCAGGTGCGGTAGAGCAGCTGCATGCAACGATCAGCAGCATTTCCACGACTATGGAAAAGACCGCAGAAAGTGCGGAAGAATCGTATGAAAAAGCACAGCAGTATGCCGATGAGGCAGATAACAGCCGTGAACAGATGAATAAGATGATGGAAGCGATGAAACGGATCGACAATACCTCTGCCAGAATCGGAGATATCATTTCCGAGATCGAATCCATCGCGGCACAGACCAATCTTTTGTCGCTGAATGCTTCCATCGAAGCAGCAAGAGCCGGGGAGTCAGGACGCGGTTTTGCCGTGGTTGCAAACCAGATCAGAGAACTGGCAGATCAGAGTGCCAAGGCGGCAGTGGATACAAGAGATCTGATCGAAAGTTCCATCAAAGAGGTTTCCGCAGGCAATACAGCGGCAGAACAGGCATCAGGCGCGATTACATCCGTTGTGGATGGGATCAAACAGATTGCAGAATTTTCCAAGAACCTCAAAGTCATGGTGGAAGATCAGACAGAATCTATCCGTCAGGCAGAGCAAGGTGTAAATCAGATTTCAGAAGTAGTACAGAGCAATGCGGCGACAGCGCAGGAAGCATCGGCAACAAGCGAAGAGTTGTCCGCTCAGGCGATTACACTGGATGGACTGATCGGGCAGTTTAAGCTGTTGGATTAATTACATAGTTTGGGTATACAAATATCAGAAGAGGCAGGAAATGTAATGTTCCTGCCTCATTTTGTTGCTTTGCTATGTCTCTTTGTCTGCTATTTCTTATTTTTTGCCCATTTGCGTTGTAGTTATGTATGGTTATGGAAAATCATTTGCTGATATCCAAAATAACTGCCTGGTAATCTTCCAGAGTGACAGTATTGTCATTTCTTATAGAGAAAGTATCATAGTTGTTCAGCAATACCTTCCTGCATTGTCCGGGCAGTGTCACGGTTCTGGGCTCCTTGCGGAAATTCGCCAGAATGAGCAGCGTTTGTGTTTTGCCATGGCGATAAAAGGCCATCAGGTTTTCTTCCTCTTCCCGGAAAGGTTCCAGACTGCCATATACGATAGTGTCTGCATAGTCGGGATCTTTTCTGAGGACAATCAGCGCTTTGTAACAGGAAAAGACGGAACAGGGGTCGTGTATCTGGGCAGCGGCATTGATTCGGGTGTAATTCGGATTGACCCTGAGCCAGGGCGTTGCCTCCGTAAAACCGGCGTTGGCAGAAGCGTCCCACTGGAAAGGGGTACGGGCATTGTCACGGCTGTAAAACGATACTGCTGCCAGGGCCTCTTCCGCGGTCAGTCCGTTGCGTCTGGCTACCGCATATTCGTCCAATGTGCTGATATCATCAATCTCTTCTATGGAGGTAAAGGGCAGATTTTCCATGCCCAGTTCCTGTCCCTGATAGATCCATGGAAGGCCGCGAAGCATAAAGGAAACTATGGCCAGCAGTTTTTTGGCATGATCGGAGAGATCTGCTGCCGGAATATATCTGCTGACACCCCGGGGTTCGTCATGGTTTTCTATGATATTGGAGAGGTAACCGATCTGTTCCATCTGTTTCTGAGCGGCGAAGCAGCAGGACTTATAATCTTCCGGCGTAATATGGCGGGAGCAGTACCAGCCCCGCGGATCGCCGCCCCACACCGCTGCCCGGAAATCGAACATGGTGGAAAAATAGCCGTTGTCACCGATGAAATCAGCAAGCTCTTCGTCCTTTACATTGAATACTTCCCCGACGGTGAAGGCATCATATTTGTGAAAGACTCTGTCCCGCATCTCTCCCAGAAATGTTCCGATGCCTACAGCATCGGCCAGCATGGTGGTGGCGGATGCAAGGCCATCATCTCTGTCAGGCGGATAGCTGTAGTCGGTGAAGGGCAGGGCTTTTTTGATATTGATAATGGCGTCAATACGGAAACCGGCCAGTCCTTTGTCCATCCACCAGCTCATCATCTGATAGATTTCTTCCCGCAGAGCAGGATTTTCCCAGTTGAGATCAGGCTGTTTTTTGTGGAACAGATGCAGGTAGTATAAATCGGTACCGGGTACAGGTTCCCAGGCACTGCCGCCGAAATAACCACGCCAGTTGTTGGGTGGCTGCCCATTTACGCCTTTCTCGAAATAAAAGTATTTGCCATAAGGGCCGTAAGGGTCCTGCAGTGCTTTCTGAAACCATATGTGCTCGTCGGAGCAGTGGTTGACGACCAGATCCATCAGGATGGAGATGCCTCTTTCTTTAGCCTGGGCGATCAGTTCTTCCATGTCTTCCATGGTGCCGAAACGGGGATCAATTTTGTAATAATCAGAGATATCATACCCCTGATCAGCCAACGGAGACTGATAGCAGGGAGAGATCCAGATGATATCAATGCCCAGATCTTTGAGATAGTCCAGCCTGCGGATGATGCCGCGCAGATCTCCGATGCCATTACCTGTGGTATCCTGAAAACTTTTGGGATAAATCTGGTAGGCTACTTTACCGTGCCACCATTTTTTCTGTATCATAGTATATCCTCCTCTTATATGAATTTAATTTTATATTTTTTATTTTTATAGTTTCTGCATCCATTTCCTGCTGCGGAGAATGACAAGGGAGATTCCCAGACGGACACATTCCTCCAAGGAGAGAAAGAAATAAACGTAAGGGATGGAAAGATGCAAAGTAAAAGCGGATAAAAGTCCCAGCGGCACACCGATGAGCCAGGGGCCGATAAGGTCAATCAGCATCACGTATTTTGTCTTTCCACCGCTGCGAAGGATACCGCCGCCGATGATCATATTCTGTACCTTACAGGGGGCGATCAGCGCATAGACAATCAAAATCTGCATAGTCAGATGCTGTACGGACTCTTCCACCCGGTAACAGGACAGGTAAAGAGAGCGGGCAGGTATAAGCAGCAGGGAGAGCAGGGCGGATACAAGCAGTCCATAGCGGCACAGCCGCCAGGCATCCCGATAGGCGTCTTCATATTGTCCGCCACCCAGTTCCCTGCCGATGATGATGCCGGCTGCCTGTGATACCCCGCAGAGAGCTCCCATAACAAGCCCCTGTATGGGATTGATCAGTACCATGGCGGCGCAGGCTTTTGTGCCCATCCGGCCGTAAATGGCTGTGTATATATTTTCGCTCAGGCTCCACATAAACTCACAGATAAGAACAGGCAGTAACATGGATACGTACTGGTGCCAGTTAAATTTGGCGGTGGGCAGCTGTGTTTCGCTTTTTTCACCGCGGTGCGGCTTATGCCGCAGCAGGATTGCCAGTATGATAAGCATGACCAGAAAATTGGCAGCCTGGGAAACCAGAGTAGCCAGCGCGGCCCCGTTTGCTCCCATAGCAGTCACACCATATTTTCCGAAAATTAGAATATAATTCAGTCCTGTATTGACCAGAGCGGCAAAGATACTGGCATACAGCGGTAAGGCGGCTTTTTCCATGCAGCGAAACAGAACCGAAAGCAGTGTGGCTCCCGCAATGGGCACATAGGTGCCGGCGGTGATGACAAGGTAATCGGCGGCAGCCCTGACAGTATCAGGTTCGTGGGAATACAGTCCCATGATCTGTACCGGAAACAGCAGACAAAGGAGGGTAAATACCCCCGCCATAAGCAGGGAAAACAGTAAATTGATCACGAAGCTGCGCCGCATTTGCGCATGGTCATGCTGCCCCATATACTGGGATATCATAATGCCGGCTATGGCACCGGCCGCCGAGACAAGAAATTGAAAGATCGAGGAGAATCTGGCAGCGATTCCCACACCTGCCACACTGATACTGCCAAGCTGGCCGATCATGACCTGGTCAATGATGCCAAAGGAAGCCTGGAGCATGAATTGCAGGGCGACAGGGATGGCGAGAGAACATACCATTCTGAGAAATGTATTTTTTTCTTTCATTTGATGACAGCCTCCCTCCGTTCCTTTTATGCTACTATTGTAACGGCGAAGGCAGATAATTTCAAAGGTTAAACGCATAACCTGTTACAAAAAATCACGGGGAAATTTGTGCAGATTCCCAATAGGTACTTTCCCGTTTTACCAGAGTGACCGGCAGCATGATTTCGGTTTCCCGTTCTTTTTTTTCATGCAGAGCCCGGAGGGCATCCAGAGCGATCCTGGCCCGGAGGGCCACATCCTGGCGGACGGAGGTCAGGGTGGGAGATACCAGCGTGCACATGGGCGTATCGTCAAAGCCGGCCACTGCCATATCCCCGGGCACGGAAATGCCCTGCTGTGTCAGAAAATGGATCAGGTCAAAGGCATAATAGTCAGAGACCGCAAAAACAGCCGTAAAACTGCGCAGCAGGGTAAGATGCTCCCGGTAAAAGGCCATGCGCTGCGTCTTTTTCATGGGAATCAGCAAAAAGGCTGCCTGGTCCGATCCAAAGCCGGCCCGGAACCCGTCATACCGGTCCTTGTCGGTGCAGATTTCATTGTCGGCAATACATAACACCCGCTGATGGCCCTGCTCTCTGAAATAAGCACCGACCTGCAGGCCGCCGTGATAATTATCAATGGTAATATTGCAGATCCGCTCCGCATGGTCACAATATCCGTCATAGACGACAAAAGGGATCCGCATATGATTTCGCAGATACATATAATCTGCACTGCCGAAACCGATCAGCACCAGTCCGTCCAGATTCCACATGGAAGCAAATTTTATGATTTCTTCCATGCTGCGGGTTTTCTTTACCATCATAAACTGTCCGCTCTGTTCGATCTCGGTAGAGAGATGATTGAGAGAAGCAGCGATAAAAATATCTTCCAGTGTATGTGATTCATATTTTTCATGGTCATTGATTACGATACCAATAATACGCGAAGAATTTTGGGCCAGCAGGATGCCGGCCATACTGGGAACATACTGACGTTCTTCCAGAAGCGCCTGTACGCGTTGCAAAGTCCGGTCTGATACTTTGGATGTTTTCCCATGCAGCACGTTAGATACAGTAGCGCAGCTCAGCCCCAGCTCCTGAGCGATATCGTTGATTGTAATACGCTTTTCCTCCATTTTGCTGCCCCTTTCCTGCGGCTATGAGCCTGTATGATCGCGAATGTTACTCACGCAGGCAGAGTTTGGGCAAAGCATGGTTTGCTATGTTTTGTCCAATTCATCTCTATCATGATCTGTTTCGCAAGTGTTTGATGATTATTATACTATGAGAGGAATGGAAGGAAAATCGTTTTCCCAAAAAACGTATCGAGAATGAAACTTTTTTGCTGTCGTCAGGGTCTAATCATCAGAAGGGAAGAAGAAAGGAGGCTCAGATGGTATATGAGATCAGAAAAAGGTGCGAATGCTGCCTATATTGAGCAGGTTCTGCTGTCAGAATATAACAGGTATTTCCGGCTGGCAATGAGCTTTGTGCACAATGAAGCGGACGCCGGGGATATTGTGCAAAGCGGCGCATACAGGGCGATCAGAGCCGGCGGGACACTGAAGAACAAGGAGTATGCATCCACATGGATTTACCGGATTATGTTACATGAGATTTTCCGGTTTCAGAAAAGAGAGCGGTTTGTCTCGCTGGAAGAGATTGCGGAAGAAGGGTATGAGGATAATTATGAGGACTTTGATCTGAAAAAGGCACTGGATTCTCTGCCGGGAAAGGAAAAGGCCGTGGTGGAACTGAGGTATTTTGAAGATCTGAGACTGGAAGAGATTGCGGAGATTTTGCAGGAAAATGTGAGTACCGTTAAAAGTCGTCTGTACCGGAGCATGAAAAAGCTGCGGATCAGAATGGAGGAAGAATAGCCGGAAAGGAGGAGGAATATGGAACAGAAAGCGCTGAGAGAACTGGAAGAACTGAAGGAACTGAGAAAAGAATATCAGGCAGTATCAATGGCAGAGGGGCAGGTGGAAAAGATGAAGGAAGAGATCAGGAAAGCAAAGCAGGAAGGGAAACACAGACAACGGATGGTGATGTTGGCCCGGTGCGCAGCAGCGGCGGCGGCGGTGTTTGTCATTTTGCCCAATACATCTGCAGGTGTGGCACATGCCATGAGCGGGATTCCGGTCATCGGCAAACTGGTGGAGGCAGTAACATTTCGGGATTATCAGTATGAGGATGAGCGGCATAATGCGGATGTGGAAGTGCCCGAACTTGTAGTCCGCCAGGATACGGCAGGGGAAACGGAAAACCCGGAGCAGGAAGAGACACTGAAAAAGACGACCCAGGAGATCAATGCAGAAATAGAAGAGATCACCGAGCAGATCATTACTGAATTCAAAGAGGGCCTGCAATATGAAGAAGGCTATCAGGACATTATGGTAAAACATGAAGTACTCAGTACCACAGATGATTATTTTACACTGAAGCTGATCTGCTATCAGGGTGCGGGAAGCGGTGCGGAATGGGATTATTTCTACACCATTGATCTGCGAAGCGGCAAGAGGATGGCGCTGAAAGATCTGTTTGAGGAGGGGGCGGACTATATGACGCCTGTCAGCGAAGAGATCAAAAGGCAGATGAGGCAGCAGATGGAACAGGATGAAAATGTGGTATACTGGCTGGATTATGAGGATGTGCCGGAATGGAATTTCGATCGCATCACGGAGGATGCCTCGTTTTATGTTAATCAGGAGGAGGATGTGGTGATCGCTTTTAACGAGGGGGATGTGGCACCGATGTATATGGGATGCGTGGAATTTACCATACCCCGGGAAGTACTGGAAGAAATCAGAAAATGATCTGCGACTGTTTCTTTTTATCTCTAAACAGATCCATTATTGCGTATAAGCGTATGCGCGGCTGCAGAGATCAGCCAGGCTTTGTAGGAGTCTGCTGACGACAGCGACACGTTATCTTTGCGGAAATGAAGAAAAATACAAAAACTAATTGACTTTTTTAAGATTCTCTGTTATCATTAAGAGCGTGTTAAGGAGACTATCCGATAGCACGCTGCGCGGGTGTAGTTCAATGGTAGAACACCAGCCTTCCAAGCTGGACACGTGGGTTCGATTCCCATCACCCGCTTTCTGAAAGCCTGAGTTAGACAGGCTTTTTTTAGTGTGTATAACATTTCTTTGTAAGCACGCCTTTTTAGGATAATATTTCTATTCCCCATTATCCTCCAATATGTTATACTTTTATGGAAATTAAAAAAGTCTTTCCTGCCCGGCAAAAAGAGAGGCCCGACAAGAAAAGTGAATATGAAAAAAATTTTTTTGGTAACAGCATCAGCCCTTGTACTGGGAAACAGTATGACTGTGTTTGCCGCACCTGAATTAATGGCAGACGGTACTGTATTTGACGCAGAATATTATGCGCAGGCCAATCCCGATGTTGCGGCGGTGTATGGCACAGATAAAAATGCGCTGTTTACCCATTATACAATGTTCGGAAAAGCAGAAGGGAGAACAGCCTGCGCAGATACAGCGCCGGAAACTCCGTCTAATCAGGCTGACTTAGACAAAATTACATCATCAAATGAAAGCGTAATCAAAGATGATGAGACCCATCCGAACCAGACCGTAGTGGTTTTATCCGGGGATTCTTTTGATACAAATTTGGATCCGATTATCGGATCGGTGAAAGATGAAGCTCTGAAAAAAGAATTAAGCCCCCTTTACTATTACTATTGGTAATATCGGCACAATCCGCAAAATGAGGGAAGACGTTTTTTTCCGACTTCCCTCACATAAAAATAGCAGGTAATGCGAATCGTATTCAAAAGTATTCTGAACTCCCCAATAAAATTAAGAAGAAAACGTCTTGTCTAACCTTGTCTAAAATACACTATATCCTCTAAAGCATATTATGATTGAACGCTGCATTCTTCTATACTACAATCAATTTGTACGATCGAAAAGAAAGCAGGATGCGGTTTTCCGACCCCCTTTTTGGAAAAGTGTTCCCACTGTCCATCTCCCGAAATTTGATGAATATTCATACATTTCTTAATTCTTCATGAGATATAAGTAACTGTACCTGAAAAAACACCTACTGAATATTGAGAAAATTAAGGTTGAGAATTGAAAAAGGCTGCCGTTTTGATTGGGTAGCCTTTTGGATTTTATTTGACTTATCGATTATTTATTTTCTCATTCAGATTCTTCTCTGTATTCAAAGACAAACCACTTTTCATTCATATAAATCTCTATTGTATCGTCTGCTCCATACTGATAACCAAATCCACTTCCAAAATTAGACTGATTATCTTCTGTTGGTATTTCAGTTCCATCGACAGTAGACGTTATTTCTCCATCCATATTTCCACAACGCCCGTCGATCGTGCTTTCTTTCCCTGTATCATAATATAATTTACCATCCACTCTTACCATAGGGATTCTGTCATACATTGCATCAGCTTCTTCCTGTTTGAGCATCAGCTCTTCATCCAAGTCCAGTCCTAGCATATTTCGTAAATTGCTTATGTATTCCGGGTCTTTCACCATATCATCCGTGACCATATAGCTGGAAATGGGATTCTGCCATGGAATCACAAAAATATCTCTGTCGTTTATGTCAAAGGCAGACAGAATCAATGCCATTTCCTCTGGTGAAGCACCTTTTAATGCCATTAACTCTTCCAAAGTTTTCTGACGGTTGGTTCCCTGCATCAGCCCAAAACGATAGTCATCCTCTGCCATCTGCCAAACATAAACCTCCAGCCCCTTGAAGGTTCCAAGCTCAAAGTATTCTGGGTATTTTTCACGCAATTTATCTATTTCAGGAGAGTTCCACTCATATTCTGATTCAAGACCATCGGAAATATGCGTGACATTTACTTCTGAATTTGTGTTTTTTCCACATGCACACAATACAATTGAGACAAGACTGCATAAACAAACAATACGGTATAATTTCTTTTTCATGGCTATTCTCCTCAAAAATATATTTTATATCATACTATATTTTACCGCATATTACAATGCAGGGTAAATAGTCGGAATTGTTTCTGACTACTCCCCATCGTCTGACAGTCAAATAAGCCTACCAATTGATTGCTGATAGGCTTATCAAATAATCCCGCAATTTAAAATTCATAGAATATTAAAACCACCAAAACGTATTATTATACAATCCAAATGCATATTTATAGTCCGATTTTCAATGGGTACACAATTCCGAAAAGGGAG
>CANPIC010000023.1 GCA_947574055.1 uncultured bacterium | reverse complement strand
TTCTTTCCTTAGAATCTTCAGGGTCGCATTGCTGTTTATTTGTCAAGGTGCTGTCGGTAATACTTTACCGAACGGAGAAGGAGGGATTTGAACCCTCGCGCCGCTATTAACGACCTGCACCCTTTCCAGGGGTGTCCCTTCAGCCATCTTGGGTACTTCTCCAAATGCCTAAATCAAATATCTCTTATTTATACTGTATACGGACGACCTGTTACATAGGTACTGTAAAAGCCTCTTCACTCTCACCGCCTCCGTCTTCAGTCAGCGGAGAGGGTGGGATTCGAACCCACGTGCCCTTGCGGACAAACGGATTTCAAGGCCGCCTCGTTATGACCACTTCGATACCTCTCCAGGTGCGCTCTCGCCTCAGCGCAAGTAATATATTAACAAATAATATTCCCGGTGTCAACAACTTTTTTGAATTTTTTTCATTTTTTTCAAATTGTGCGTAAAACCGCCATTATCTGACAGGAGCCCCGGCCTGTAATCCCCCGCAAACATCGGCTTTGCCCCGGTATTCACCGCTGCCTTTTCTCCAAAATCCGCTCTGCGATGACCATATCTTCCGGCGTCGTTATCTTGATATTATCATACGATCCCTCAAGCAGCCGCACCCGGGTGTCCGTAAAATGCTCCACTACCATGGCATCATCTGTCATCCCAATCCCTGCCTGCAAAAGATCCTGCTCTTGTTCTAAAAAAGCCGCATAAGCGTCTCTTACCAGCGGAAAGGAAAAAACCTGGGGTGTCTGTACCATCCAGACCCGGTCGCGTCTGGGAGTAGCCGCCGCAAATCCCTGTTCATCCGCCAGTTTAATCGTGTCCTTTACAGGCATCCCCAGAATACATGCCTTTTCTGCCCGTACCACACGCAGCGCGCGTTCCAGCATCTCTCTGGTTACAAAAGGCCTCGCTCCATCATGGATAAATACATAATCGCAGGCCTGTAATGCCAGAAGGCCGCTGAAAACCGAATGGTAACGCTGCGCACCACCCTCCGTGATCCGGCTCACTTTATCAAAGCCATACTTTTCCACGATCTCCCGCCGGCAGTATTCTCCCTCTCCCGCACCTGTTACCAGTATGATCTCATCAAGAAAGCTGTCCTGAAAAGTTTGCAGCGCATAGAAAAGCACCGGTCGGCCGCCAAGCGGCAAATATTGCTTTTGTACTTCGCTTTTCATACGGCTGCCCCGACCGGCTGCCAGTATGATGCCTGCTGTTTTCTCTTTCATTACCGCTCTCCCAGCTTCAGATTAGGCACTGCATTCAGATCCAGGCCGCTTCTTCGGCCGCTTCTGTACTCGTAATAAGCCGCCGCTCCGATCATGGCAGCATTGTCCGTGCAAAGACTCGGTGAGGGGTGATAAAAGGCAATCTTTTTTTCCTCACATGCATGCACAAAAGCCATCCGCAGAGAAGAATTGGCGGCCACACCGCCGGCAATGGCCAGACGCGGCAGCCCCAGAGCGTCGGCCGCTTCCATCGTATGTTCCACCAGCACATCTATAACCGCCTTCTGAAAAGACGCCGCCACATCCGCTCTGTTTACAGCCTCTCCTTTCATCTCACAGCCGTTCAAATAATTGAGGACAGCCGATTTCAGGCCGCTAAAGCTGAAATCATAAGGAGAATCCTCTACTTTGGCCCTGGGAAACCGAATGGCCAGCGGGTCTCCCTCTGCGGAAAGCCGGTCTATCTTTGGTCCGCCCGGATACCCCAGTCCGATAGCCCGGGCCACTTTATCAAATGCTTCTCCTGCCGCATCATCTCTCGTCTGACCGATCACTTCATACACACCATAGTCTCGCACGATCACCAGATGCGTATGACCACCGGAAACCACCAGAGTAAGAAACGGCGGCTCAAGTTGCTGATTCTCTATATAGTTGGCACTGATATGCCCTTCAATATGATGGACCCCGATCAGGGGGAGACCTGTGGCAAAACAGAGTGCCTTCGCCATAGAAACTCCCACCAGCAACGGCCCCACCAGTCCGGGGCCATAGGTAACGGCAACCGCATCCATCTGCTGCAGGGTCATACCAGACTCATCCAGGGCAGCTTCGATCACCTGACTGATCTTTTCGATGTGTTTTCTGGATGCGATCTCCGGCACGACCCCGCCATACAGCTTATGCAGTTCGATCTGGGAAAAAATAACATTAGACAACACCCGTCGTCCATTTTCCACCACGGCCGCCGCTGTTTCATCACAAGAACTTTCGATTGCCAGAATCCTAATTGTTTCGCTCATTCTCTACCGTCTCTTCCTTCCGGCCTTTTCATTCCTCCACTGCAGAGGCCTCGTCCCAGCCAAATATCTTCCAGTGCCCGTCTTCATCCTTGCGCATGATAAACACTTCCTCCAATATCTGCAGGCTTGTTCCTTTCCGCAGTGTATAGGAGCAGAACAGACTGGCACACTCCCGTCCGTCTTTTGTAAAATACTCCACATCCGTGCTGGAAGAAGTCTTATAGCTGGATATCTGCACATCCTGCTCTTTGTACGCTGTCACATCACTTTTCAGACGGGTGATAAACTCTTCGGACTGATATGACACCAGGTCTGCATCACAGATTTCCATTGCCCGCTCCGCCATCTGTTCCAATTCCTGCTCTGAACACTCTTCATTATACATACACTGAAGGAGTTCGCTGTAATAACGCAGTACCTCTTTCGGCGAAGCAGGATAATTTCTGGACAGGTCACGCAAAAGCACTTCCTGAACCTTGGTTGTCTCGGTTTCCGCCTCATTTCCGCCCACTTTATTGGAGAGATAAAAATAATAGCCCACCAGCAGACAGATCAGGAAGAGAAATACCACCATCCCCCTTATACCCTTTGATCGTTTCATACGCTTCCCCACATCCTTTTCTATCTTCTTCTATGCATCCTCATATGTCAGTTCCACTGTCTTGCCGTCCTTGGCCGCACAGGCCGCCGGAAAGATCCGCCGGACTTCCGGCATAAAATCCTCGGCCCGCACAAGGGAGGGGCTGTAATGGGTCAGCCACAATTCTTTTACCTCTGCTTTTCTGGCCAGTCTGGCTGCCTCATAGAAAGTCATATGCTTATATTCTCTTGCTTTTTCCTTTTTTTCCGGTTCGCCGTACATACCTTCACAGATAAACAGATCACTGCCCTTTGCATGTTCCACAATCCCCTCTGTGGGACGGGTATCGGTCACATAGGTGACTTTGAGCCCTCTTCTGGGTTCTCCAAGAACCATATCCGGCGTAAAGACGCCGCTATCTGTCTCAATCGTCTCCCCCTTTTGCAGACGATTCCAGTAGCGTTTTTCTATGCCCAGTGCCTCTGCCTTATCCAGCTGGAATTTACCGATTCGGTCAATACTGAGACTATAGCCATAACAGAGCACGTTATGATTGACACGGAATGTTTCGATCCGTATACCACCCTCCGTAAAACATGCTTCCGTTCCGCCGATCTCCTTGTATATGATTTCAAAAGGCAGTTCCGGCGCAATGACCCGCAGCGAATTTACCACCCTTGTCAGGCCTTTGGGGCCGATCAGCGTCAGTGGTGCAGTCCGCTCCGCATTGCCCATCGTCAGAAGCATCCCCGGCAACCCACTGATATGATCTGCATGATAATGGGTAAAACAGATCACATCAATGGGTTTGGGACTCCATCCCTTTTCTTTCAGTGCGATCTGTGTTCCCTCTCCACAGTCAACCAGCAGGCTCATCCCGTTGTGTCTAACCATCATGGAGGTCAGCCATCTGTAAGGCAGTGGCATCATCCCTCCTGTTCCAAGCAAACAAATATCAAGCATAAAAATCTCCGTCTCTTTCCAGTCTAACAATTATGAACCGCCCGGATTTTTCGCACCTCCAAAATAAAATATTTCTATATTCTGAATCTTTTCAAAAATCAGATCAGCTCCGTGGCTTCTTCCCTTTCCACCGGTATCTGAAAACCTGCAGTCATCCTGTCATAACATGCTTCGCACAGATCAAACCTGTGGATCTGTCCGTCTTTTTCAGAAAAAAATCCGAAAGGCACTTCCAGACTGACACAGCCTTCCTCCACAATACCGTTTTTCATTATCATCTTCCGTCCGCAGCAGTTGCATCTGACTTCGGTCAGGCATCTGCTTTCCTGTTCTGAAAACTTCCGCATACTTTTTCCTCCTCTCTATTTGTACGCTGCAAAGCATAAAAGAAAGACCAATTTCTCTGCCCTGCATATACCCATACCAGAAAAGTATACCATCTACCGTTCTCAGATTATGTGGTAATTGTTCCATCTACTGCCTGTCTTTTCCACATGATCAGAGCATCTTCCCGCGGCTTCTCATAATAGCCGGGCCTGACTCCCACAGGCACAAATCCCGCTTTTTTATAGAGATGAATGGCAGGTGCATTGCTGACACGCACTTCCAGCGTAAATGCGGATACGCCTTCTGCGCTTCCCCTCTGCAGAAGTTCTTCCAACAGTCTGCGGCCAATCTGCCGGTTTCTGCACTCCGGCCGCACTGCAATGCTGATAATATCCCCCTCCTCTCCGATCATAAGAAGGCCCCCATACCCCACGATCTGCTCCTTCTGCGTCTCTACAAGGTAAAGATACTCCTGCCTCGTAATCGTATTGCGAAACTCTCTCTCCGGCCAGGGCATGGAAAAACAGATCTGCTCCAGGGTGCCGATTTCTTTCAGATCCCCCGCTTCCATTCTGCGTATCATATCATGTCCTGCCTTCTTTTTCCAGTCGCTCCCGCTCCGCCTGTGACAGACGCAGATATTGGGGACAATGCGCTGCGGCGCTTTCACAGACCCCCTTGCGGTAGAGTACCTGTCCATAGACACCTACTGCCGCCGCACTCTGCATGCTCCGGTGGGCAGGTGCAAAGGAATAGGGCACCTGCATTAGACTGCCGAGCATCTCCCGGTAAACAGGCACGCCATCCCCCAGAAAGATAACTTCCCGTGCCAGCGCATTGCAGCAACGGGCTATCTCTTCGATTGAGATGGCACACTGTTCTTTCAGAATATGAAACGCATAAACAGCAGGGCTCTCTGCCCCCTCCCTGCAAAATTCATACAATCCCGTATATACCTGATTGCGTCTTGCATCCATAATGGGGCAGATCAGCTTATCCGTTCCATACATCTGGTAGGCCAGCCCTTCTACCGTGGGCACCGCAATGACAGGGCACCCCATGGCCAGGCCAAGCCCTTTGGCCGTGGCACTTCCGATCCGCAGCCCTGTAAAAGATCCCGGGCCCGCAGCCACCGCGATGGCATCCACACTGCCAAGATCCAGTTCCGTCATACTGCGCACCGCATCCAGCATGGGAATCAGCGTCTGAGAATGTGTCTTCTTATAATTGACGCTGTATTCCGCCGTCAGTTTCTCGTCCTCCACAACAGCCACGGAAGCTGTCAGCCCCGAACTGTCCAATGCCAATATTTTCATCTCCAGCTTTCCTCACAGCAATCACTGTCTTGCGCCCAAAACCGATGCCCAGTATCCCTCTTTGCACTGCATCTTCACAGCCCCGCCAGGCTGACCTGTCGGAACCGTTCCCCTGCCTTACCTATCATCATCCTGAAGGCTCTGCCCGCTCTCCGGCGCTTCAATCGTAATCTTTCTGTAATCAAATCCTTTTGTCAGATCCTTTTCCATGCGGATATGGATACAGTCCTTTGGTAAAATGTCCGAGATCAGTTCCGCCCATTCGATCAGGCAGATACCGCCGCCATAAAAACAGTCTTCATAGCCGATCTCTTCCATTTCCTCCACTTCACCAATCCGATATACGTCAAAATGATAAAAAGGCAGCCTGCCGCCCTCATAAATCTGTACAATAGTAAAGGTCGGACTGCAAACCGGCTCCGTAATACCAAGTCCGGCCGCCACCCCCTGGGTCAGCACAGTCTTGCCCACCCCCAGATCACCCGTCAATGTATAAATCCGGCCCGGCTTTGCCTCCCGGCCAATGCATTCTCCCAGTGTAAATGTTTCCCTGGCATTTCTTGTTTCATAGATCATATTACCACCGTATCCTGACTTTGTCTGCCGGTAAATGTGTGGAGATCATCTCAATGACTTTGGGTGTCATGGCGCCCATATCACTGCGGGGAAAGATCCATGCATTTACTTTCGTGTTATAGACAATAATGCTGCACCTGGTGGAAACCGCTTTATAGATATTTTCCCATTCCTGAAGCTGGCTCGCCTCTCCCTGTGTTACCATAATGCCCTCTTGCGTGATCCTGTAGCAGAGGGGTTCTTGAAAGGCCGGTGTGCTCTGCATCTGTTTCAGGGAACTGAGATAAAGGCTGCCGGGAAGATAAAGCAGCAATACCATACCCGCCAGAAGGTATAAAAAATTCTGTGTGCCGAAAAAGCCCACGACAAGGACCGCCCCGATACCGCTTCCCAAAATACCGGACGGGCTGTTATAAGTATGGCGCAGCATATAGTCAAACAGAATGTTGGTTGTCATTCTGGTCTGAAATTCCAGTTCCATTTCTCAGAAAATCCTTTCTTCCATCATAAGGGACTGCCGTCAGCTCGCTGCCGGGCTGTCCACCGTAATTTTCGCCTTTTCTCCGCAGTGCTCCGCTCCGGCGTTTCCGCCTTCGCTCACGGGCTTCGCCCTATGAAAATTTCCGTCGCCATCCCCGTCTGCTCGCTGCCGGGCTGTCCACGGTAATTTTCGCCTTTTCTCCGCAGTGCTCCGCTCCGGCGTTTCCGCCTTCGCTCACGGGCTTCGCCCTATGAAAATTTCCGTCGCCATCCCCGTCAGCTTGCTGCCGGGCTGTCCACGGTAATTTTCGCACTGCTCAGTGTTTTCGTGTACATTATACAATAGGAATTTTTTTGTGTCTATATTGAGCGTAAAATAATTTGCCGGCAGGGGGAGGGGTGAGAAAAGGTTCTGTGGGGTTGTCAGGGCTGGTAAGTAGGGTGAGCCCAATGCCACAGAACCTGTTTTATTTGTTTATATCATGAAGTTTGGTGTCACTGATATGTGTTGTACGGAAGGTCTTATATGACTATTGTATTTTTTTGATCGTAGTATGGAATGTCAGGTTTTGTCTCTGTTATGACATCACGCGCAGTGCCTCGATGGGGCTGAGTTTTGCGGCTTTGCGGGCCGGGTAGATGCCAAAGAAGAGGCCCACGCCGGAGGAAAACAGTGTGGCGATCAGGATGATGCCGATGCTGATGGAGGCGTTGAAGCCGATGGCACCACATATAAGCTGTGCGCCGCCGATGCCGATCAGGATACCGATGATCCCGCCCACCAGTGTGATAATGGCCGACTCGGACAAAAACTGTAGCATGATGGAGGAGGTGCGGGCGCCCAGTGCCTTGCGGATGCCGATTTCTCTGGTGCGTTCCGTCACGGAAACGAGCATGATATTCATAACGCCGATCCCACCCACCAGCAGGGAAATGGCAGCTACAAAGGCGACAAACAGTGTGATATAATTGAGGATACTGCTCATCTGCGACATGTAGTCATTGAAATCATCCACCTGGATGAGGTTTTCTCCCCGTACATTGTACTTTGCTTCCAGCATCTGGATGCCTTTCTGGGCTATCTCAGTGGAATACGCAGAAGATTCGGCAATAATCAGCATATCGCTCATATCACCGATGTAAAATCCGAAATTGGCAAAGACAGACAGCGGCATATCGAGATAAATACGCTCTCCGTTCATCATATTCAGCATGGTAGAGTCACTGTCTTTGCGTACACCCACGATAGTCAGTTCTCTGGAGACGTTAAAAATTGTCACTTCCAGCGTCATGCCCACCACATCAGCAGTACCAAAGAGTTGTCTGGCCCCGTTTTCCGTAATGACGCATACATCCCGGCCGGCGTCATAATCATTCTGTGTAAAATAACTGCCATGTACGAAGGGATCTTTGGAGGCAAACTCCAGATATTGATTCCCTGCCTTGATCACGACATTGGAATCCCCCTTACGACTGGCCACCGTCGCGCCCCAGTACTGCCACTGCGGAGTCACCCCCACCACATGGGGGATTTTTTCCTTGATCAGCGCAAAATCGTCTTCGCTGAAACTCAGATAATCCCCGTCACTGTCTCTGTCGCTGACATAGAGGTACACCTGTCCGCCCGCCATATCATTCAGTTCCTCGGTGATCTGGCCTTTTACGCTATTGCCAATGGAAATCAGCAGAATAACGGAGGAAATACCGATGATGATGCCCAGCATCGTCAGGATGGAACGGCCTTTGTTGCTTCTGATATTCATCAGTGCGATTTTGATAAATTCCCATATCTGTCCCATATCTTATCCTCACATGATCAGCGGCTCGATCTGCATGCCTTCTGTCAGTTCCATGGAGGTGTCCGTCAGGACGATATCACCCTCTTCCAGGCCGTCCAGAATCTCTATACTGTCCTCGGACGACAGCCCTGCGGTTACGACACGGCGTTCCAGTATCCCGTCTTTGACTACAAAACAGAAATCCCCTGCCTGATCCGTATTCATGGCCGCGATGGGAACGATCAGTGTGTTTTCCGATTTCTGTGCCATGATCTTCACTTTGCCTTCGATTCCCAGATAGATATGATCATCTGGGTTTTCAATATGTATTTCCGCAGCCACCAGTCTGGTGCCGGAATCATTTTTCTCAGCCATACGATTGATCTTGCTCACCGTACCTTCATAGTTCTGTCCTGAAATCTCCACTTGCGCTTTCTGTCCCAGCGCCACCTTGGACAGGTCGTACTTAGACAGGGAAATATTGACCCGCACCGCATCGCTGCTTTCCAGCTTCATCAGTTTGGAACCTGCTTCCGTCACAAATCCTTTGTTAATGTCCAGTTCGGTAATAATGCCGTTAAAATCCGCCCTGATGCCGGCCATCGCCTCTTCCAGATGAGCCTGCGCCTGTTCTTCGGCAATCCTGCCTTTTTCCACAACGGCCTGCAGTTCTTTTTTCTTATAGGGATCGAGAATCCCGTTTTCGGAAGAGTTTTTATCGGATTTCAGTTCGTCTCTGAGGGTCTCCAGATCTGCCAGCACTTCCTGCTGGGTCACGATAGTGCGTTCGATCTCTGTCAGTTCTTGATCCGCTTCCAGTTCATCCAGCTTTTTATTGATCTCTTCCAGTTCATTCTGGGCCTGGGCCTGGGAGACATGGACGCCTTCTGTATCTTCTATGTATGCCTGGACATTCAGGTTATTGATCCAGCGGTTGAGACGATATCTCTCATCATAGAGTTTCAGTTTCTTTTCCGTTTTTTCATCTTCCACATAATACTGAAACTGTTTAATCAGATCTTTCTGAAAGACGATCAGCGCTTCCACATTGGCAAGCTGCGCCGACGCTTCATTGTAAATGGCTTCCTGTTTGTTGCTCTCTGCAATGGAACTTCGGTAACTGTTTTCACTGGCCTGCGCTTCCAGCGCATCAGATTTTTGTTTAAATTCCAGATCTTCCGTATCATAGGTCAGCAGCATATCACCCGCCTTGACCGCATCTCCCAGTTCCACATTCAGTTCAGACACTTTGGCAGCCATGGGGGCATAGTAGACCTGCGAAACCTCGCTTTCCACCACACCGCTGGTGCTGACTATGGTTTCCACATCACCACGTGTGACCGTTGTCGCCATAATCTGTGGTGCAACATCTTTTTTCTTACCGGAACTGACAAAAGCACCTCCTGCAATGGCCAGCACTACCACCAGCGCCACCACCATTTTGATCCGTTTTTTACGCCTGGCCGGATTTTTGGGTTTGCCGGCTTTTTGTTCTTTCTGTGTTCCATCCATAAGATCGTCTTTTTTTCTGAATTTTATCATCCCTTACTTCCCCTCTGCACTGTGATCATTTTTCTCCGCATCCCGCTGCACCGATTGACTGCGGGAAATATCTTCTGATATCCGGCCATCTTTTATTTTGATAATGCGCTCGGCCTGAGCCGCAATCTCGTCATCATGTGTGATCAGTATCACCGTGCGGCCATCTTCATGAAGTCCGCGCAGGATTCCCATAATCTCTTTGGTGGAAACCGAATCCAGATTACCGGTAGGCTCATCCGCCAGAATCACCGGAGGTGCCTGCGCAATCGCTCTGGCAATGGCAACCCTTTGCTGCTGCCCGCCGCTCATCTCCGACGGTTTATGCGTCAGCCGCTTTTCCAGCCCCACTTTCTTAAGCGCTTCCAGAGAAAGGCGCTGCCTCTCCCGCCTGCCCACATTCCGATAAATCAGTGGCAATTCCACATTTTCCAGCGCGGTCAGATTCTGGATCAGGTTAAAACCCTGAAAGATAAACCCGATCTCCTTGTTGCGGATATCCGAAAGTTCATCATCTGTCATATTGGATACATCCTGCCCGTGCAGCATATAGGTGCCGCTGGTAGGCACATCCAGACAGCCCAGCATATTCATAAGGGTGGATTTCCCGGAACCGGACTGACCGATGATGGCCACAAATTCATTTTCATCAATGCTAAGGCTCACATCATCCAGTGCCCGTACTTCATTTTCACCCGGATTGTAAATTTTGCAGATATGACTTATTGTAATCAGTTCCGACATATACCCATTTCCTTTATCAGTCTCCCTATTATTATTTATCTCCCGTTACCGGTCGCAGGCGGATAACCGGCACGCTACCTATTATACACCATCCACCGCGCAGAAACAAAAACTTTATGACAATTACCAGAATTTTGATAACATAACCGGCCATTTACAGATAGTAGTGGCAAAAGGAGGGTCTGCCAAAATGGCCCCGCCAAACCAGCATGTTTCCTATTATATTAATGGATAAAAATGAAGAAAGAAAATGGGAAATAGTTAAGTGTTTCTTAATTTCAGACAGATATCGCAGCGCAGGGCGACATCTTCTGCGAAATTCTATAGCAGCTTAAACGCCGCCCGCTCCGTTGCGCTTTCCCAGGTTCTGTTAAACTCTGCCACGCTGTTATGCCTGTACGCCTGTGTTTCCATCCAGTCCGGCAAACAGGCCACAAGCTGTCTCTCCTCCCGCAGTTCCTGTATTGCCTTTTTCTCCATCCTGCCCGTCTTCCCCGGAGACAGGTGCAGAATATCGCTCATCTCTTTGACTGTCTTTCTTTCTGCATACCTGCCATGTATGATTTCGCGATATGGGGCCGGCAGTGCATCTACGGCTTCCCACAAAGCCTTTGCCAGCTGCTGTGCCTCCATATCATCCAATACATCCGCTTCCACATCGGTATCACCGGCCACCAGGGTGCCCAGCGTATCCCCTTCTTCTGCGTCTGTCAGAGCGCAGTCAAGGCTCCCCATATGTGTCAGTCTCATGGCCGCCTGCAGATCCTTTATCTGCTGCCTGGTCAGGTTCATTGTCTGGATGATTTCCTCTTCTGTGGGCCGGCGGCCATGATGTGTCAAAAAAGCACGTTCTATCATACGCAGCTGGTGCATTTTACTCTGTTCATGTACCGGTATCCTCACCATGCCACAGCAGTTTTCTATATAGCGCTTCATTCTCTGCACAATCCGGTACTTTGCATATGTGAGAAACTGACAGCCGGCTTCCGGTGAGAATCCGTCAACGGCCTCATAAAGTGCCAGATACCCTTCCTGTTCCAGATCTTCTATCTCCGTGAGCCTCTGATAATGCCTGGCAATGGTATGTATAAAATTTCTGTTCTGCTGCCAGAGTGCCAGCATATTTTGCGATACATCAATCCCCTCTTTGATTCTGCATACAAGCTCCTCATTTGTCATATTTTCACCCCTCCTGACATACATTTATACAACTATCAGCTTGTTATTATCCCACAATATCACATATATAAGTATGTGTCAAGTTGTGTAGTAAATCTTTTGGTTGTGCAAATGTGTGTCGTATGTTATGCTTGGCATGAGGTGATCCTATGAGTATCGGAGAAAATATAAGACGAATACGAAAAGAAAACAAAATGACCCAAAAAGAACTCGGGGAAAAACTGGGCGGGATTTCCCAGCAGCAAATAGGACAATGGGAAAACGGAGATAAAAACCCCAAAATAGAAACGATTCAGAAAATAGCGCTGGCCCTTCATGTAACGCTCCGCGATCTAATGCCGGATACGTTTGAACATGCCCAATTACTGGGAACGGAATCCATCATAGGAGATTATGATCTCCTGCAATGTCTGGCCAATCATAAAATCTTTTCCGAGGAAGAAAAAGCGGCTGTTATGGAACAGATCAGAAAACATAAAACAGCTTTATCGGAGATGACCGATCTGGAACAATCAGAACAGTACAGCGGAAAAACCCATCACGAATTGGAACAAATGCTCCTGCACATGATCCTAAAAAAGCATGAACCCGAGATGTCCCATATCATCATCCTTTTATCCTGTTTTTTTACATTACAGGAAACAAGCCGTAATGCTCTGATTGATATCATTTTAAACACTTGTTATCCGGGTACAGACCTGTAACATACCGGCCAAGAACCGGGGGGGCAGGCAGATCCCGCTTCAGTCCTTCCCCGCCCGTTCTGACAGGCGCCTGACAACCTGTTCCAGTACGAAGTCGGAAAAAATCCCTTCGCCCTCCTTCCATCTCTCTCCGCCCTGCAGTCCATATGTGTCGCAAAGTCCTTCCGGTGCCATAAACCGGTCCGCTGCCTGCAGCATCGGGATATCAAATCCGCTGTCCCCTGCGGCAAGCGTACAGACCGTTTCCTCTCCCAGCCGCTGCCGGAATCTGCGGCACGCCATTCCTTTATTCAGGTGCAGTGGTACGACGTACACCTTTTCTCCGTTGCGAAACACTTCCACACTGCTGTCCAGCCTCTCTCTGAGCCGCCTGCGCGTCTCCCGGGGCTGTGCGCTTTTGGTAAAGAGAAACAGGCCTCTCACATTGCGCACCTCAAAGATTCTGTGGGGATCTTTGGTCATATATTCTTCGCCAAGCCTAAGTGCATCTGCGGCATCTTCTGCCAGCCGCAGTGACTCCGCATACCATGCGGCATCCTCCTGCCCCTGCTCCAGCAGGATGCCGCCATTGCAGACAAGGGCATACGCCGGACGACTGCCCAGATTAATCCTTTCGTACTGTTCTCTCGTCCGGGTAGTCACAGGAACAAACAACGTCTGCTCCCTGATCCGGCCAAGCCACTGATAGGTATAAGGAGTCATGAAAGAAATTGTCCTGCCCTGGTAGACTTCCACACCGATCCTCTCAGGGCCGATTTCATGTTTATAAGAATAGATCAGCGTATTGTCCAGATCCGCATAAAAGACAATCATCGCTTCCTCTCCCCTTCCTGCTCCCGCATTTTCTGCAGTGCCTCATCCCTGGAAAGCCCTGCCAGACGCCTCTTCCCATAGCCTGCAAGCTGTTCCTGAAAGCCGCAGACACTGCGGTATACACAATAGTCACAGCCGCTTTCCGTTCCATAAGCGTATGGTGCCTTGCTGATACCGCCATCCAGTATCTCCCGGCCCAGATTCCGTATCTTCTCATTGACATAATCCGAAACAGTCCGCAGGCCTTCCGCATCCAGAGCCGAGGATCGGCTGCCCAGAGTGCCATCCTTTTTCCGTTCCACCGGGATCACCTCAGATCGAGCGGCAAATTCACCGTCCAGTCTGGCAATCACCTCTTCGCTGGCATTGACTACGCCGTTCATCCGCAGGCTTTCCCGAAGTTTCTCATTGATGGCCTCCTCGCTCAGATTCCCGTCTTCCGCCCGGACCATCGGATCTGCCACATGGTAATAAAGCATGGCTGCCGGCACGACTTCTTTTCCCCGTTCCTGCCGCCCCACCATCTCCATAGCCGCGTTCAGATATACCACAAGCTGCAGCTGCAGCCCATAATAGACAGCCGCAATGTCCAGATTTTTATGACCTGATTTATAATCAATGACTTTCACATACACATGTTCCTCGTCCTTGCATGTGTCGATCCGGTCGATTCTGCCCTGCAGATGCATCTTCTCCCTGTCGGAAAGGCTGATATTTACCGCCTCCACATCAGACAGAGACGAAAAAGAGACTTCAAAATGCTCCGGCCTGAAAGTACCTTTTCTCAGCTGGCTCTGCAGCGTAAAGATCGTCCGGCCAAGTATCCGCCTCACCCTTGTGATCACATAGTGGTATTTTGCACTGGCAAACAAAATGTTATCCCCGTATATGGCCGTCTGCGCCTCTATGGCTTCCTCCAACAGCTGCTCTCCCAGTTCCCGGGAAAAAGCAAGCCAGTCCGTATCATGTTCTGCCAGCAGCCCGGAAAACTGTTCCAAAATCCCATGGAAGAGTGTCCCCATATCCACCGCTTCAAATCCGAACAGTTCCCGCTCTTTCAAGGAAAGACCATATTCCAGGAAATAGCTGTAAGCACAGGCAGCATACTGCTCCAGGCGGCTCACGCTGCTTTTGAGAATACTTCCATACAAAGCCCGCGCCAGCTCTTTTCCGAGAGGGCTGTGACGATATCTGAAAAAAGCTGTCTCCACCAGCGTCTGCAGCCGTGCCTCCCATTCACCACTCTGGGCATAGGTACGGTAAAGGGTAAAGAAAAAGGGCTGCGATACGCTGCTTCCGGCGGCATATTCACGTAGCTGCGCGGCCAGTATGGCAAAGCCGTCCTCCGCAATTTCGATCTGATTCCAGATCTCTCCCGACTCCGGCCGCTCCACAGTCAGCCCGGGAAACAGCTTTCTGACCACCGCGATCAGATAGGAAGGGCGCACGGCACGCCCGTCCCCGCTCACGCGCACATACGAAAGATACAGCCTGTCGCTTGGTTTCGTCATATTCATATACAGATACAGACGCTGAATATACATCTGCTGCCTTGGTGTGGGTGCCATCTCCCAGGAACCCTGCGCCAGAAATTCCCGGTCAAGATCAGAAATAATCCCTCCGCCCAAGCCGCTGCCCGGGATATTGCCATCATTGACCCCCAGGAAGAAAAGAATCTTGATCTCTTTCAGACGGGTGCGCTCCATATCCCCTACCAGAATCCGGTCCACATTCTGGGGAATGGTGCCTACCTGTATCTCCCCAAACCCCGCATCCAGAGTATCGGCAAATTCCTGCAATGTCATCTCTTCTGTACCGATCAGATCATGGATCTGTTCCAGCAGTTCCATCACCAGGCGATAAATCTGCGCATATTCTTTCTCCCTTACCGCATCTTCTTCCCGGAACTTTTCCTGAAAGACCGTCAGCTTCTCCCAGGCCTTGCTCTCCACAAGAAACGCATATAGATGATTCACATGATCTTCTACCGTCCTGCCTTCCTCCAGCAGGGGCGACAGCCGTTCCCACAATTTCTGCCTAGTGGCATTGAGCGCTTCCAGCGCCGCCTGTTCCTTTCCGTCCGTTTGCTGACGGCTGCGGCGCAAAAAAGGCTCGCCCCATCTCTTCCTGCCCCGGATTCCCTGCCGCAGCACATAATTCTCCAGGCGGTCCACTTCTTCCGCGGGTAGATCCGCCAGCCCGCTGCGCAGAAAATGAAACACGGACTCATAGGAAAAGTTCTGCAACAATATCTTCAGTGCGCTGCGTATGTATTCAATAAAAGGATTGAGCACAATCCCTCTTGTCATATCCAGATAGCAGGGGATGGAAAAGCGCGCAAATGCCTCCTCCACATAGTCCGCATATACAGACAAATCCCCTGCCACCACCGCAATATCCCGATATGCATAGCCTTCCTCCCTGACCAGTCTGCGAATCTGCAGGCAGACCTGGCGCACCTCCTGCGCAGGTGTGGAAGTTTCCATCAGATGAATGGCATCCTGCTCCCCGTCAAAAGACACATTGCGGTAGCGAAACAGCTCCTGCTCCAGGTGCGCCAGGCTGGGATTATCCCGGAAACGGGGCACCGGTTTCCCGCGCAGTACGATATTCTCTCTGCGGGCCACCCCTGCCTCCTGTGCCAGAGAGGCCAGGGAACGCATCATCTTCTTGCTAAATGCGAACAACTTCTGCTCCCCGTCATCGGCAAACGGGTCCTCATCCCCGTCCATAATCACCGCTACCCGCACTTCCCGGCAAAGTAGCAGCAGCTTTCTGATCACCTGATTCTGTACCGGGGTAAAACCGGTGAAGCCGTCAAATACCACCACACTGTCTCTTATCATCCGGGAATGATCCAGTGCCTCCGCCAACAGGCCAAGCTGCCCTTCCGTGGTCACAAAACCTGACGCGGCTTCCAGAAAGGCCTCATACAAAATCCCCAGATCCTGCAGTTTATAATACAGGCTTCCCCGCGGCCTGGCATATTCCGTCAGCTTCGCGAACTGCTCCGTGCCGATCCCATACTGCATAAATTCCGAAATGGCCGATTTTACTTCATGGATATAGCCAATCCGCCGCATATGGGAGCCGATCACCTGCAATCTGTCCTCACACCCGGAAACAATCCGGCGCAGAATCAGACTCTTTCCCGTATCATCCAGTACAGCCTTTCTTCCGCCCCCTGTTTCTTCAAAGATCCGGTGTGCCAGCCGTCCGAAACTGAGCACGTCAATATTCATGATCCCGCCCCGGGGATGACGCAAAACCAGTTCTTTCTGGGTCTGCATCGTAAACTGATCAGGCACCAGTATGAAAAACCGGGTATCCGGCTCTTCCAGGGACTGCCTGATCACATCCCCATATAGCCTCTCACTCTTGCCTGCGCCCGATGCGCCGATACAAAATTGCAGTGCCATACGTCTTCCCTTCCTATCTTGTCACATTCCGCAGCCATTTCTTCTGCCGATATCGCAGGCAGCAGAGCGGAAACTTCACCAGTTCATCGCTGAGCAGCAAAAAGTAAACCATCTTTACCGGCAGTTTCCATAGAAAAGCCGCCAGAAAACCAAATACAATGGAGCAACACCACAAAATACCGGAATCCAGGACCATACCAAACCGGGTATCGCCGCCGCCCCGGAAGATACCGATGACAAAGGTGCCGTTGATCGAATGTGCCACTACATAATAAGACATCATCATCATAAAACTGTTCATGTAATCCGCCGTAATCCCCGTATACCCAAAACCACGGATAATCAGCGGACGGATCAGAAAGACCACGGCGCCTCCCAGGACGCCGAAACAGACAGTCAGGCGGATCAGCCGGCCCGCATAAACCTGTGCTTCTTCTTTTTTATTCTCTCCCAGCACCTTGCCGATCAAAATGGCCGTGGCATTGCCGATTCCGAATACCACGACCGTAGCCAGCTGTCGCATGACCTGCGCCACGGAATTGGCCGCCACCGCGCTGCTGCCCAGATGTCCGATAATAGCAGCTATCGCCGAATACCCTGCACCCCATAAAAACTCATTGATCACCACCGGGCTGGAATAACGCAGAAAATCCCTTGCCAATCCCCTGTCCGTATGTAAAAAGAAGGACAGGCGCAGACGGATCACATCATTGCGGAAATAAGCATAAAACAGCATAATCGCCAGTTCCAGCGCCCTGGCGAGGAGCGTACCGATGGCGGCCCCCACAATGCCCAGCCGGGGTGCACCAAACAAGCCGAAAATAAGGATACCATTCACCACAAAATTCAAGACCATCGACAGGCCGTACACCACTGTGGAGATCAGAACCTTTTCAATGCTTCGAATCAGATTCAGATACGTCATGCTCAGCGCCACCATCGGATAGGTAAAGGCCACGATCCGCAGATATTTCACCCCTTCGGCAATAATCTCCGGTTCATCGGTGAATACATGCATGATCTGCTGCGGGAAGAAAAAACTGCCTAACATAAAAATAAGCCCTGCGATCACTGCGAGCCTCATCACAATCCCCAATAATTTTTCAATGGAATCTGTATCCCGTTTCCCCCAATACTGCGCGGTCAGCACCGATACACCGGAGGCCATCCCAAACAGGAAGAGATTGAAAATAAAAAACACCTGCCCGCCCAGTGAACAGCCGGAAAGCACCTGTTCACTCACTTTTCCCAGCATGGCTACGTCTGTGGCCGATACCCCCACATTGATCAGATTCTGCAATGCCATCGGTATGACAAGCGAAAAGACCTTTCTGTAAAACTCTTTCTGCTTCATGCTGCTTTTCCTCCGTTCCCTCTGTCCACTTACAAAAGACAGGCTCCGTCTCCTATCCCTCATCTTCATCCATCTGGCCGCACAGACGTTCCAGTTCTTCCAGATAATAAAGCGCCTCTTTATAATAGCTGTCCGGCCGAAAGCCCGGCTCCCGCACCATCTCCGCCAACAGCCCGTTCAATGTATAATCGACGATTTTGACAAGACGCTCTGGTGTAACAGTGTGCATCGTCCCAAAATCCACCTGCGCATAAATATTGTCATAGGCTTCCAGCAAATGCTCCGCTACTTCCCGCACTGCTTCCAGTACCTCTGGCTCCTTCTCCTCTGCCGCCCTTTGCAGAAAAAGCTGCATATAGGGAAAGTTCTTCATAGCCACAGTTCTGGCCCTTTCTATCTGCCTGCGTATCTGAAAATAATCGGTCTCCTGCCCATTGACCGCAGAAGTCATCTCCATCAGCAAATACTTCACACTATAGTCAAACACAAACTCATATAGTCCCGTCTTACTGATAAAATAATGAAACAACAGGCCCTTGCTAACCCCTGCTTCTTTTACCATCTCATCCGTGCTGGCCCTGCGAAATCCGTTCTCCGCAAATATCTTCAGCGCCGCATTGATCATCCTGTCCTGCTTCTCCTTTTTCAGATCAAAAAATTTTTCATTCATGGACAAACGGTGCTCCTCTTCTGTGATTGACTAAACGGGTCGAATTTTATCTTATCATAGTTACATACGGCTTGCAAGAGGTAACAGGGCAGACACGCGACAAACACATGCATGACTAAATAATACACCTAACATATAGAGAAACAGAAGCTGCAAAAGATCTGCCATGATTACGTTGTTCCGGCCTGTTATTGCCCGCCGTTATCCCGCAATATAGGCATCCTCCATTTCCCCTTCCACATTTCCTTCTATCAGAATGATATGTCCGTAAAACAGATCGTCATCATCGTAATAGGCGGTATAGTCCCCTCCCGGCCCGATGTTACATTCACTGATGCTGATCCGTTGTGCAAAATCGGCTTCTGTAATCGGCTGCGAGTCCTCGTCTTCCAACCAGTCATTGGCACGTTCTGTCAGCTTGCGCGCGGCAAAAGCCCGGAATCTGTTGTCCCATTCCTGCAGATTGCCGTACATCGTTTTAAATGCCGCCAGTGCACCTTCCGCTGTCTCTTTCTCTTCCTCGTCACATTCCAGCGCCACACTGCACGCATCTCCCAACCAGTCCACATCTCCGTAAAAACAGTCAAATTGCCGATCCAGTGTAAATTCTCCGCAAAGTTCATCTGTCAATACCACCGGACGCATATACTCTTCCAGCACCCGCTCCAGCGCAGGATGGTGCAAATCCCGTTCCAGAACATCCACCAGCATCAGGGAAAGTGGCGCAAAGGAAATGGCATCCTCCGGCAGAGCCTTTTCCCGTTCCCGCCTGCACTTTATATGATAAATCGTCAGCGGTTTCAGATTAAAAATCCAGCCTGCCCTCTCTTTTTCCTCTGCCAGCCATACCATTTTACCGGCTCCGCGTAACGCACCGCTCACCGGCTCCACACTCTCCAGAATCCCCGCACTGGGTAGCCATACCCCCTCGCCCATTGCGCCGGCATTGCCTACTGCCTCCGATGTCAGAACGAGCAGTTCTATCACATCCGCCTCATAGCCGGCCTCAAATTTTTTATACACCGCTTTCTTTCCCATCGTTTTTTCTCCTATTTTAAGTTCCGCATCTTCTCTCCAGGCGCCACTGCTACTGATTTATTTCTGCTCGCTTGCGCTCTCAGAATGAAATCAAGGCGCCTTTCGTTTCGCAAAATTTTCCCCAAACATTCTATGCATAATCTCTTTGCAATTTCATAAAATAAGATTATAATAGAAACAAGGTGCAGCAAATGGAATGACGCTGCCCACATACACTTATACAAAAGTGAAAGGAGAAACGCTATGGGCAAAAAATTTGGAAAGTTCCTTCTTTTCGTTTCTACGGTGGGAGCCGCTTTCGCGGGTGCGTATTACTTTATGAAGAGCAAACAATCCTCTCCTGCCGAAGAAGATGATTATGAAGATCTGGATGATGATTCTGAGGAAAGTTCTGATGGAGAACGCTCTTATGTCTCTCTTAATTCGGACAAAGATGCTTCCGCCACTGACGCCGCAAAAGACAGTGAGACTTCCGGCGCCAAAGTGGAAGAATTTTTCGATGATGAAGATGATGACAGTGACGGTTCCTTAGATGCAATCTGACAGGATTCGGATACCCGTTTCGATCTCGGATTCTTGCAGTCCGGCATATCCTAATATCAACGCAGGCTGCCAGTTCTCTGGCAGTCTCCCGATATAGGAATCTGACATGCCATACAGTCTGACTCCCTTTTCTCCTGCCAGACGCAGCAGCTCTTCTTCCGTTTTTTCCCCATGATAGCGAAGGATCAGATGTAACCCGCTGTTTTCGCCTGATATCGTTACCTGACTGAGATGGTTCCGGCAACAGGCAAGCAGTGTATCATGCCTGCTTTTATAAATTTTACGCATCTTATTTAAATGTCGTTCAAACGCACCATCTCTGATAAAAACATTCAATACCGACTGGTCGATACGGGATACTGTCGAGGAAAAAAAGACGCATCGCTCCCAGTAACGTGCCAAAAGTCTCTGGGGCAGCACCATATAGCTGATACGGATCGCAGGCGCAATGGCTTTGGAAAATGTTCCGATGTAGATCACCTTATCCGCATGATCTGACGCCTGCAAAGACGGTATGGGTTTCCCGCGGTAACGGAACTCACTGTCATAATCATCCTCAATCAGATAGCGCTGTTCCTCGCCGGCCGCCCATCTGAGCAGTTCCAGCCGTCTGCCTATCGGCATGACAACACCTGTCGGAAACTGATGAGACGGCATGACATAGGCCAGGTCGGCTTCGCTCTCATGCAGCGCATCCACGCACATTCCGCTTTCATCCATGGGAACCACTTTCACACGATAGCCAAACGACTGAAAGATACGATATGCCCTTTTATATGTGGGATTTTCCAGTGCCACACATATATTTCTGCCAAGTATCTTCTCCAAAAGCAGCAAAAGATAATCATTCCCTGCTCCGACGATAATCTGTTCCGGCGTACAGTTCACCCCTCGCGACGTGTGAAGATAATGGCTGATGGAAATGCGCAGTTCCATGTCCCCCTGCGGATGGCCCAGTGCGAACATCTCTTTTCTGTCATCAATCAATGTTTCTTTGGTGATCTTTTTCCATGTGCCAAAAGGAAAGCTGCCCAGTTCCACCACATTGGGGGAAAAGTCATAGGGCGCACGTTTTGGTTTCTGCAGCGTATACTCACTTTTCTGGTAAGCGGACGCCTTCAGATGATACAATTCCTCTATTTTGCAAACAAAAAAGCCCTTATACGGGCGGGATTCGAGATACCCTTCCGATAAAAGCTGTTCATAAGCCATATCCACTGTACTTCTGGATACCTGCAGATAATTCGCCAGCATCCGCGTGGAAGGGAGTCTCTCCCCGCACCGAAGATGCCCCTTCCTGATTTCTTCTTTTATATGGTCATAAATCTGTTCATATAAATGTCTGCCACTGTGACTGTCAAATTCCATCACCAAATCGATCATAAACTAATCCTTTGACTGCCTTACTATCTCTTCTTTCAGATCTCTGGCCCGGTCTTTAATACGGGGGCCTGCTTCCCGGTTGGCAATAATCCCTGACACCAGTTTCATGGCTGTCTCATATTCACCAAAATGGCTGGAAAGCGCCGCCAGCAAATAGTCTATTGTCGTTTCATCCATACCACAGAGAGGATAGTCCTCTTTGATATTTGCCTGTGTAAAACCTTCTTTTGCATTTTTGAGAAATTCTTCTTCCTGGGCTGCCAGTTTCTGCTGCTTTTCCGGTTCATCGTCCAGACTTTCCCGCCAGGCTCTCAGCATCCATGCCGTTTTCAGACAGACATAAGCCTTCTCACTGTCATAGGCCTGTTTGGCCATTGTATTGATCAGTGCCATCTTATAGCGCATAAACCCGTCTTCATAGGAAAAGGTCTCTTTTTCTTCTCTCGGTTTATACGCCATACAGATATTACTCTGAATCAGCTGCTTTTGCACCTGCGTTACCGTGCTGAAATACCGCTCCAACGCACTGTAACCACAATGCGGGCATAATACCACTTCATATTTCAGCGGATTGATCTTTTCATACACCGGCCGCAGATCCATATCAGAGCCGATCATTCTCGCTTTTGACGATTTCACCGTCGGATTCTTAAATTCCTTTTCACATACGGGACACGTCCACTTCTTTCCAAATACAAACTCTCCGTCAGACGGACAACCACCTGTCATTTCTTCCCCTCCTGTTTCGGCAGCACATAAGAACTTTTCAGAGATACGATGCGGTTAAACACGGGTGCACCCTCTCTGGAGTCCTTATAATCCACACTGAAAAATCCCTGCCGGACAAACTGGAAACGATCCTCCGCTTTCGCGTTTCCCAGTGCCGGCTCCAGAAGGCAGTCGTGCATCACCTTCAGAGAGTCCGGATTCAGATTCAAACTGCCATCCTCGTTGTAAACTCCTTTTGTTTCATCTATGATATTTTCATAGAGCCTTACCTGTGCCCGCACGGCTTCCCCTGCCGGCACCCAGTGAATGGTTCCCTTCACCTTCCTGCCAGTGAAACCACTGCCACACTTCGTCTGCGGATCATACGTACAGTGCACCTCCGTAATCCTGCCAGTCTCATCTTTGACGCAGCCCGTACAGGTCACAAAATATGCATTCATCAGACGCACTTCATTACCGGGAAACATACGGAAATATTTTCGGGGCGGTTCTTCCATAAAATCGTCCCGTTCTATATAAAGTTCTCTGCCAAACGGCACCATCCGGGTTCCCAGCGCCTCGTTTTCCAGATTGTTGGCAACTTCCAGCAGTTCTGTCTCTCCTTCCGGATAATTGTCAATGATCAGCTTCACCGGATCCAGCACTGCCATCATCCGTGGTCTGGTCAGTTTCAGATCTTCCCGGATGCAATATTCCAGCATCGCATAATCCACCGAGGAATTGCTCTTGGATACCCCGCAAAGTTCCACAAAACGACGAATTGATTCCGGTGTAAATCCCCGCCGTCTGAGCGCTGCGATGGAAACCAGCCGCGGATCATCCCAGCCGTCTACGATCCCCTCTTCCACGAGTTTTTTGATATAGCGCTTGCCTGTGACCACATTGGTCAGATACAACTTGGCAAATTCAATCTGGCGCGGCGGATGGGGATATTCCAGTTCCCTCACCACCCAGTCATACAAAGGACGGTGATCCTCAAACTCCAGGGTACAGATCGAATGAGTAATCCCCTCCAGTGCATCCTCAATCGGATGAGCGAAATCATACATGGGATAGATACACCACTGATCCCCTGTATTATGATGGCTCATATGAGCCACCCGGTAGATCACCGGATCGCGCATATTGATATTGGGAGATGCCATATCAATTCTGGCACGCAGGACTTTGGAGCCATCCTCAAAGACGCCATTTTTCATCTTTTCAAACAGATCAAGGTTCTCCTCCACACTGCGGCCGCTGCCCGGATCTTCTCTGCCCGGTTCGGTCAGCGTTCCTCTGTACTCCCGGATCTCATCGGCAGACAGATCCGACACGTAAGCCTTTCCTTTGCGGATCAACTTCACCGCACATGCATACATCTGTTCAAAATAATCGGAAGCAAAGAACAACCGGTCCTCCCAGTCCGCTCCCAGCCACTTTATATCACGCTTGATGGACTCGACAAATTCGGTCTTTTCCTTCGTCGGATTGGTATCGTCAAACCGCATATTAAACTTACCGCCATACTTCTGCGCAAGACCATAGTTCAAAAGAATACTCTTGGCATGCCCGATATGAAGATACCCGTTTGGCTCCGGCGGAAAACGCGTATGCACACAGTCATACACCCCCTCCTCCAGATCCTTATCTATCATCTGCTCAATAAAATTCCTGGAAACAACCTCCTGTTCCCCCTGTATTGCCACTCCTGCCTTATCTGTATCTGCCATACGATATAACTCCTCATTTTACCCGGAAAACTATCTGCCCAGTAATCATTTCCTTTTGTTAACCTGCGCACACTTCAGTGCGCTTCCTCATTATACATAAGTTTCCCTGCGATTGCAAGGGGAGACAAAATGCAATAAGAAAAACCTGGCATGTAACGCTTTCCTGTGTGTAGACACTTCACACGTTACATCAGGTTTTTCCTGCCGCATTTTTATCATGGCCGCCTGCATTTCATCGCCCGGCTCCGATCATCCCTCTGCAATCCTCTGCATCTTCTCCAGATCCGAAATCAGCTCTTTGGAGTAGTTCTCCGCCTCTCTGTAAATCTGTTCCGCCCGGAGGCTGTCGCCGTTCTGTAAGGCACTGATCACACCCGCGCCATAATTATGGAACCGTTTATGCTTTTCACCGATCCCGTTCCAGATCGGCACGATTTCCGGGATATCCGGTGTCATGGCATAATAAAAATGTCCGAAACCGCATTTGGAAGAGTCAAGCTGAAGCGGTATAATCTCCTGACTGTCCACCATTTTTTTCAGATTGTTCAGCCAGGTATGATGCGCACCGATCGCATTGTTTACCTGTTTTGCAAATTCTTTATTTTCCAGATGATAAAAGGCATCTTTGGTCATGCTGCCCATCTGCTTGACCGTCTCATCCAATGTCTTCTCAATATCCACCACTGGCTGAGCGGCTTTTTTCAGTTCATCGCTGACATTGCGCATGAAATCCGTGCTGTCTCTGAGCTGGTTTTCCATCTCGGTCATGGAACTGCTGATTTCTTCGCTGACTGCGGCAATCGAACTGATGGACTCGCTGACTTTGGAAACATGTCTCTGGTTATCATCATTCAGCGTCCATACCACATCAATCTTTTCTGACATGGTACCCAGTGCATGAATGGTATCATTGGCACTGTCCACACTTTTGCGGGAAGCCGTCTTGATACTTTCCACAAAATCGCCCATGCTGGCGGTCAGTTTCTGGGTCTCTTCCGCCAGTCCCCGGATCTGTCCCGCCACTACGGCAAATCCCCGACCGGCTTCTCCGGCACGTGCCGCCTCAATGGAGGCATTCAGTGCCAGCAGGTTCGTCTCCAGCGATATGGAATCAATACCTGTGATTACCTCATTCATCCGGTTGATCACACCCAGCAGATTATCCATATCCTGCTGCATTTCCTTGGAGGCTTCGATGGTCTGGCGGGAGAGTTCCCGTACCGCCGTCAATTCTTCCTGGCTGTCCTCTATTTTCTTATATACTTCTTCACTTGCTTCGGATACGGTAATGATGGTATTGGTCATTTCCTCATGCTGATTGTTAGCTCTGCCGGATATAAAGGAATCCCCTGAACCGAAAATCGCTTCCGTCGCCTTTGTCACCCTGCGGGATATATCCATAATCCGCTCTGTCTGATGCTGCATAACCAGGTCGAGGGAACTGATCTGCATGACTGCTTTGATGTTTTTTTCAAATATTTCCGCAAACTGTTTCCGGCCCCGCATCAGTCGCTGATAGATATGATTCAGTTCCGGTTCACCGGAATAATTCGCTTCTTTCAGTTCTGAGACCGCCTTCATAAGCACTGTTTTTTTATTTCCGATTCCCATGTTCTCTCCTCTCCATTTCTGACGTTTGGCTGATACGCACGTCTTCTGAAAGGGCTATCCTCCCCTATAGTACTATTCTATATCATAAAGAATCTTCCCGTTTTTTGCAATCTTTTTTGAAAAATTTCCCGAAGCCTTTCCTGTAGAATATCACCGACAATGCCATGCCGATTGTCCACCCCACAGGCCATGCGCACCAGATACCGATCGGCCCCATGATCCCAGCCAGTATCCTGGTCAGTACCACCCGCAAAATCAGATCCGTAAATGTGGAAATCATAAATTTGTCCATCATCCCCGCGCCGCGCAAAATACCGTCTGCCACCAGTTTCACGGATATCACAAAATAGAACGGCGCCACGATGCGCAGAAACCAGAGCCCTGAAGAGAGCGCTGCCTCCGTAGGCACATCCATAAAAAAATGTACCAGCGCCTTCCCTGTCAGAAGGTATAACAGCACAATCGGCACACACAAAAGCCAGATCAGCCGTATCCCTGCTCCAAATCCTTCTCTGATCCGTTCTTTTTTGCCGGCGCCCAGATTCTGCGCCGTATAATTAGACACCCCGTTGCCCAGTGTGGTAAAGGAGGTGATCACCAGATTATTCAGCTTTACCGCTGCAGAATAGCCGGCTATTACACCCGGGCCAAAACCGTTGATCACGCTCTGTATCATGATATTCCCCACCGAGATAAAACTTTGCTGAAATATGCTGGGAACCGCAATCACTGCCGTCTTTTTCAGCAAAGCCGCAGACCAAAACGGTGCTTTCTCTTCCGTCCGTATCTCTGCCAGACGCCGCAGCACCGCCAGCAGAGCCAGCACCGCGCTTATGCCCTGACAAAGGAAGGTCGCCCAGGCCACACCTGCCACGCCCATCTGAAACCCCTTTACAAACAAAATATCTACCAGTATATTGGCTGTGGAAGAGACTGCCAGAAAATAAAAGGGAGTTCTGGAATCCCCCAGCGCAGAAAAGATGCCGGTAGAAATATTATAAAAAAATAAAAAGGGCAGGCCCCAGATATAAATATCCAGATATAACACGGAATCCGCCAGAATCTCCTCCGGTGTATGGATCATCATGAGCAGGCCCCGCCCGCAAAGTATCCCGAACAGCATCAGCAGACCGCAAAGGACGGCGCTGGCTGTCATAGCCGTAGAAACAGCGGTTTTCATATCCCTGTTATTTCTGGCACCAAACAGCTGCGAGACAATGACCGAACATCCGATGTTACATCCAAAGGCAAAGGCCAGAAAGATCAGCGTAATCTCATAACTGTTCCCCACTGCCGCCAGGGCATGCTCTCCGATAAACTTCCCCGCCACCAGTGAATCCGCAATATTGTACAACTGCTGAAAGATAACGCTGCCAAACAGCGGCAGGCAAAACTTCCGCAGCACCGTTTCCGGTTTCCCTGTTGTCAAATCCTGATTCATTGATATCCCCTCCGTTTTCTATCACCATTACCATCTGCACTTGTCTCCCGCCTGCTTTGGCCTCAGTAATCCGGGGCCGGGCTTTGTACCGGAAACACAGACCCGCAAAGCCCAGGCAAAAAAGAAGCATTCCGGATTCTGCTGATGCAGCAGACTCCGGAACACTTGATCCGTTTTACAGAAAATGACGCAAGACCTCTGTCTGTCCCTTCCGCTCTCCGGGAGAAGTGGTTGCCGGCCATACCCTGAAAAGCGCTGTCAGGCCGGAATCAGTCCCTGGATGAGGATGACCAGAATCAGAATCGGAAGGATAATCCTGAAATAATGCTTCAGCCAGCCGGGCAGCCGCAGTCCCGCTCCTGTATTGGCTTCTGCCAGATACCGCTCAAATCCCCATCCCCAACGGGTGACGCAAAACAGCAGGTAGATCAAAGACCCCACCGGCAGCAGCAGATTACTCACCAGAAAGTCTTCACTGTCCAGGACATCCCTGCCCCCGATCAGATGCAGACTGCTCCATACATTATACCCCAGCACGCAGGGAAGGGAGGCAAGCAGAACAAAGATCCCGTTGACCCAGGCTGCCTTTTTCCGGCTCCAGCCAAAATTATCAATACAGCCTGCCAACAGATTCTCAAATACGGCAATGACTGTGGAAAAGCTGGCAAACGTCATAAACAGGAAAAACAAAGAGCCCCAGATCCGGCCTCCTGCCATATTTACAAATACGTTGGGCAAGGTGACAAAAATCAGAGACGGCCCGGCATCCGGCTGTACTCCGAAAGAAAAACAGGCCGGAAAAATAATCATGCCTGACATCAGCGCCACAAAGGTATCCAGCGCACAGATCCGCAGCGATTCCCCCGCCAGTGTATGATCTTTTGCCATATAACTTCCGAAAATCTCCATCGCACCGATTCCCAGACTCAGAGTAAAGAAAGACTGGTTCATGGCTGCGGTGATCACCGAACCGATCCCCACCTCTTTGGCCCGTTCCAGATCGGGAAGGAGATAAAAGGCCAGCCCTTCTCCCGCGCCGGGCAGGAAAAAGCTGTGCAGTGCCAGCACAACGATCAGCAAAAGCAGCGCCGCCATCATCACCTTCGTAATCCGCTCCAGTCCTTTTTGCAGTCCGAAGCTGCAGATCACAAACCCCGCTGCCACCGTAACGGCCATCCAGAATCCCATCTCCCCGGGGCTGCCCAGCAATGCGCCAAAGATCCCGCCTGCCACCTCTGCATCCATCCCGGCCCGGAAAGTGCCTGTTACAAACTTAAAGAAATAGCTGACCATCCACCCGGACACCGTTGTATAATACATCATCAGCAGGTAACAGCCTGCCATACAAAACCAGCCATGTATATGCCATTTACTTCCCTTCTTCTCCAGTGCTTTATATCCCAGTACCGCACTCTTGCCACTGGCACGTCCCACCGCCAGTTCCATTGTCAGAACCGGCACACCCATACACACCAGAAACAACAGATAGAAAAACACAAAAACGGCGCCGCCGCTCTGTCCGGCCACATAAGGAAAGCGCCATACGTTTCCAATACCTATGGCGCACCCCGCACTCACCAGTATGAATCCCAGACGGGATCCGAAATTCTCTCGCTCCATCACCATATCCTCTCTTCCAATCATCTGATTTGTTCGCAATACTTCAGACATATCTGCGTCTTGCTTTTACACGCTGTCTGACCCGTAACCGCTATTCACTCATCCGATAATGCCCCACGATCTCACCCCAGACTTCCAGAATATCTTCTTCATACCCGGGCTGGAACGGATTGGCGTGATGAATGACAAACGGGATTCCTTTTTTATTTCGCTGATCAGCCACAATACCGATATGCCGCCTGAATACTACAATATCACCGCCCTGCCACTGGCTGATATCGGCCGGATCCGTCGTCAGGGAAACCGCATTTCGCTGCAGATAAATCTGCAAATTACGCACACGCCGGAAATCAATGTTGGCATCCGGCTCCTCTATCTCATATGCCTGCGGACAGAGCCTGATATCTGCATCCACCAGTTCCATCAGGTCATAACCCGCAGCCCGCAGTGCAAATGCCACTACATCCGTACAGACACCACACCCATCATCCGGGTAACCGCCTTCATAATACCTGCTCTTATATTGGGGCTTTGTATCCGTATAAGCCCGGGCGCCTTCCAGAATATCTGTCTGATCGTCGATCCCGTCCCCGTCCTGATCCTGACTGCTGCGAAACGTCTCAATACCAAAAACAGAACTGTCATAGACCCTGTGCGGAATCACATTCCATCTATAAGCCAAAGATAGGATAACCGCCAGAAACACTGCCGCCACAAACAGACACACCAGGATCCGAAAACGGCCTTTTTTCCACGCCCGCTCCCATCCGTGCCCCTCTGGCCCAAAAACAGGTTTCCTACCTGGCATATATAATCTTCTCCGCCAATATGTCCGCTGCTTCTTTCCCCTGCAATGCTTCCACAATAGCCAGCCCGAAGGCAATCGCACATCCCATTCCCCTGGATGTGATGACTTTTCCGTCTGTCTCCACACTGCTGTGTGATACAACCGCCCCGTCAAGGTCCCCTTCGGCATCAGGGTAAGAGCACGCCTTTCTCCCTTTCAGAATTCCCCGTTGTCCCAAAATACGGGGCGCCGCGCAAATAGCCGCCACATATCTGTCCTCTTTATAAAACGCATCCACCAGTTCCATCAAAGGCTCATATGCCTCCAGATTCTTCGTCCCCGGCATACCGCCCGGCAAAACGATCATATCCGTCCCGGAAAAATCCATCTCTGCAAACAACGCATCTGCCTTCACCGCAATACCATGGGAGCCAGTCACAGCCTTATCCCCGCTCACCGATACCATGCTGATCCCGATATCTCTGCGCCGCAGCAAATCCACCACTGTCAGCGCCTCTATCTCTTCAAATCCATCCGCCAGAAAAATGCACACCCTGCTCATTCCCAAAACCACCTTTCTTCTCTTATCCTGCTGTTTCTGTATTGCAGACAACACATTCTTACCTATTGTACTGTATCTGTGCAAATTTTGAAAGAATTTATTTACCTTTTTCCAAAATAGGCTATAATAGAAAAAACAGGAAAAGAACCCCGCCCTATGAATCACAACAAAGAAACCACCACCGATATCCGCTTTGCGAAAACCGCCTGCCAGAGTCCGCGTCATGTACGCATGCAGACAATAGACAAGCCGGCCACTTGCTGGGAGTTTGTGGAAGACTGTCTCTGGGAAATGTTTGATGATCCTGACGAGTTTGTGACACTTACGATTGAAGATATCAAAGAGCATGTCCGCTTTGTGCAGGCGGTTTTGCAGGATGACCAGACTATCGTGCAGCTTGGCATCGAAGAAAACGATCAGACAAGACTCGTGGAAAAAATATGTCCGCAGCGGGAATGTATGGATATTTTCCGGAAATTTTACGAAACCACCCAGGTCACAGGCCTGGAGGATTACACACCGGTGGAATTTTACAAGTAAAAGGAGACGGTCCATTATGGAGATCGAACGCAAATTTACAGTCAGGGAACTCCCCGCAGATCTTACCACCCACCCGCATAAGCATCTGGAACAGGCCTATCTGAATACAGCCCCTGTCATCCGTATCCGCCGGGAGGATGACGTCTATTATCTGACCTATAAGGGCAGCGGCATGCTGGCAAGAGAAGAATACAATCTCCCATTGGACGAGAAAAGTTATGCCCGTCTCCTGCCAAAATGTGACGGCAATGTCATATCCAAGACACGTTATCTGATCCCCTATGGGCAGCATACCATCGAACTGGATATTTTTGATCCTCCTTTTGCGCCGCTTGTCATCGCGGAAGTGGAATTTGAAACCGAAAAAGAGGCAGCGGCGTTCTCGCCTCCGGCATGGTTTTTGCAAGATGTGACCTACGATCCCGCCTACCACAATTCCAGTCTGTCAAAGCAGGTATGCAAAGCGGAGATTTCCTGACCATCCGGATGACTTCTCACGTGCTCCGCGCTGACCGTTCTCCTGCCTGCCAGCGGATAACAGCCTGCCCCGATAAGATAAGGCAGCCGGTCTCTGACAAAACCGGCTGCCTTATCCTTGTTATCATCCGCTCATTCTTCGGATGCTGTCTGCTCAAATGTGATACTGTCCACGATCGTCTGGAACAGTTCGTCTGCATCACTGCCAAAGTCTGTATGAATAAAGAAATCAAAACTCACATACCCGCCTTCAATCTCTAACAACACATACCGGTTGGTAAACATGGCACCGGTTGAATCCAACTGTTGTCCCCGGGCATCAATCGCATTACAGCCCGCAATCTGTGTCTGCTCTACCTTCAGTCCGTCCATTTCCAGACTCTGCGTCATATCCTTCAGCAAATCACCACCTTCATATTCGCCGTACAGATCAAAATACATATTCGCCATATCCCAGACATTGTATTCTTCATACGGGGAATAAAAGACCACCTCGTAATTATCCACATCTGTGATCTCTTCCATTTCCCAAAGGTAAGGATACGAGAAACTTACCCCCGAAGTCTCCTCACTGCACCATGTCATGACAGGCAGCGGCACTTCCGGTTCTCCCGCCATGGCGGCTTCCAGTTCCTCCTGGGTAATGGTAATAGAAGACTCCGCGCCGGTATCAGCCAGGATCTTTTCTGCCAGCAACGGGGTGATCGGTCCCAGCGGCGCAAAATGATCGGCACCTTCCAGAATATAGCAATGTACCATCTCATTGTCCGTCGCTTCCTGCATACGTTTGAGGTTTGTGCCATTCCCCTGGCTGCCTTCGATCAGGAAGGTAGGCTTTTTGATATCATCCAGCCAGTGGATCGGTGAACGCATCTCATATTCCTCTTCCTTGTTCGTATCAAAGGTAAACTGACTGGTGTTATGATATCTGATATCATCCACTGCACCAAAACAAAATACCGCCCTGAATTTGTCGCTGTACTCCGATGCCAGCAGCGCCCGCGTCCCGCCGGTGCTGTGACCGCCCAGATAAATCCGCTCCGGATCTACGTAAGGCAGGGAAGCCGCATATTCATACGCGGAAATGATATCATCCACTTCCCCGAACAGTGCTTCATAATTGCCCGGATTGCCATTGCCGCCCCGGAAAGAAGGGTACATGGTCAGCACACCCGAACGCCAGAATGCCGAACCTGTCTGATCATTTTCCCACTCCGGATAGGTCCACGGGAAATCACTGATTCCGTTTCCCCAGCCGCCCACGACCCAGATGATCATGGGATGTTTCTGTCCGTCTCCCGGATCACATGACACATAGGCCGCCAGATCACCGACTTTGGACGGATACTCCACTAGGTCAAAAACTTCCTCCGGCGGCTGCGGAATCGGATCATCATCACTGTCCTGGCGGGTCAGCGTAGTCTGAAACGCATCATGCGCCTGCGCAAAACTCTGCTTTGGCTCTCCCCCGCCTGCTTCATCCTCAGACTTGCCAATACCCGGTACACCGCATGATACGGTCAGCATCGTCAGGCAGGCAGCCAGTGCCACACACAGTTTCCTCAAATTTTTGTTTTTCATCGTCTCGTTCCCCCTTTGTTATACCATTGTCAGGCCCTTCCATATACCTGTACAAGTTCTCTGATTTCCTGCGCCAGTTCTTCTGTACAGGCACCTTTTTTCATCCGCCATTTCCAGTTCTCCCCCAGGGTAGAAGGCAGGTTCATCCTTGCCCCGCCGCCCAGCTGCAGGTAATCCTGCATGGGTATCACCGCCATATCGGCCACACTGGACAAGGCGGCCCGGATCATATCCCGGCCCACATCCCCGCCGCCTCTGCTATGCAGATAGCGCCGCACAAAACTCTTATCCTGCGGCTTCAGCGATTCATACCAGCTCAGTGTCGTATCATTGTCATGTGTCCCTGTATAGACCACACAGTTGGACGTATAGTGATGAGGCAGATAGACATTCTCCGGCCCGGACTCAAAGGCAAACTGTAATACCTTCATCCCGGGATAGCCCGTTTTTTTCACAAGCCTGAGCACGGAAGGCGTCAGAAAACCCAAATCCTCTGCGATCACCTTGATCCGGCCAAGCTCCGAACGGAATGTCTGAAAGATCTCATACCCCGGCCCCGGTTCCCAGCGGCCGTTTTCCGCTGTTTTGTCCCCGAAGGGAATGGCATAATATTCATCGAAACCCCTGAAATGATCAATACGCACAATATCATACAGCAGATAGCAATATCCCAGGCGGCGCAGCCACCAGCGATAACCGGTCTGCTTATGATACTCCCAGCGATACAGTGGATTACCCCAGAGCTGGCCTGTAGCGGAAAACGCATCCGGCGGGCACCCTGCCACCGCTGTCGGCACACCATTTTCATCCAGGCAAAACAATTCGGGATGCGACCAGGTGTCCGCGCTGTCCAGCGCCACATAGATGGGAATATCCCCGATGATGCGGATCCCCTTTCCGTTGGCATATTCTTTCAGAGCCTGCCACTGTTTGACAAAAAGATATTGGATAAACTGATAAAACTGTATTTCATCCTTGCAGCGTTCCCGGCTGCGTTCCAGTTCCTGTGGATCGCGTGTTCTGATTTTCTCGTCCCACTGGCCCCAGCTGCTGCCATGATACGAATTTTTGATTGCCATATAAAGAGCATAATCATCCAGCCAGTATCCGTTCTCCCGGCAGAAAGACGCAAACTTTTTATCATCCCCGATATGACTGTTTTCATAGGCTTTCCGCAGCAGAGCAAAACGTGAACCATAAAGTTTCCCGTAATCCACACGTTCTTCGTCGCTGCCAAAGTCACACGCCTCACAGTCTTCCCGCCGCAGATACCCTTCCTCTACCAGCGTTTCCGGGTCAATAAAATAGGGATTCCCCGCAAACGTGGAAAAAGACTGATAGGGAGAATCCCCATAGCCTGTAGGCCCCAGCGGCAGAATCTGCCACAGTTTCTGTCCTGCAGCTTCCAGAAAATCCACAAAATCATAGGCTTCTCTGGAAAATGAACCGATGCCATATCTGGACGGAATACTGGAGACTGCCATTAATATACCGCTCTGTCTCATATGATTTTGCCCTCCTTTTACTGTCCCAGGCTCCGTGACATCCTGCACGGCGGGTCAGACTGCTCCGGGACTGCCCGAAGATTCTCTGATCAGCAGTTCCCCCTCAAAAATCCGGTGCTGAACCGGCCCCTCGTTTTCTATCGTATCAAACAGAATATCCGCCACATCTCTGCCCATCTCTTCCACCGGCTGTCTGATCGTGGTGATCGTGGGAATGTAATAGGAAGCAATCTCCAGTCCGTCAAATCCTGCTACAGAATAATCGGCAGGAATCTCTTTTCCGGCCTCCTTCAGCGCCCTGCATATTCCTATGGCTGCCATATCCGAAATACCGTAAATGGCTGTGCAGGCCGTTCCGCTCTCTAGTACCTCTTTCATCCCCTGATAGCCCCGTTCTATGGAATAGGCATCCACATCCGGATCGGCATAAAAGATCAGTTCTTCCAAAACAGGCAGCCCATGTTGCGCAAGTGCCTGAAGATATCCTTTCAGCCGCAGGGCGCCAATGCTCCTGTCTTCCCTGGCGGCAGCCAATATCGCGATCCGTTTATGCCCTGCCCTGCACAGATAATCTACGATCCTGTAACTCTCCTTTACATCATCCACATGGACAGACGAAAAAACGGCGCTGTTCTTCTGATCCATACCACCCACAGCGCCGATGACACAAGGTATATTCAACTGTCTGATCTTTTCCTCCGCATGGTAGAAATATCCTCCCAGAAATATGATTCCCTTGGGCTTTTTCTCCAGTATGGTTTCCAGCGCCACCTCGATCTCGTCCTCGTTGGCATTGACACTTTGCAGGATAAATGCATATTTATGTTTATGGATAACCTTTTCCAATATACTGATCATAGGCTGGAAGAACGGATTGTTGATCCCCTTGACGAGGACTACAATGGAATTGCTCTCCAGCCTTTTCAGATTTCTTGCACTGTTATTTGGTATAAACTGGTTTTCACGAACAGCCTCCATAATCATCGTCTTTGTGCTCTGACTGATCCCAGGATAATCATTGATGGCTCTTGATACGGTGCTGACACTGACCCCGCATTTCTTTGCTATATCTTTGATCGTTACGCTATCCATGTTCTGATGCCTTTCCCAAATACTGATTTATAGAACTTCCGGCGAACCCAAACGGCCCGGTTCTTACAGGCAGCATGGTACCTATACAGACCATACTGCACTGACACGAAATATACCATTTTTCTACATTATAAACTTTTTTGTACAAAAGTCAACAAGTCCGCTGCTACTGCGGCCCGTCTATCTTCCGTATATCCCGGCCAGAACCTTTATCTTCTTTTTCAGTTCATCGGAAAAAGCACCCTTTTCCATTCTCCATTTCCAGTTGCCTGACGGAACGGACGGTGTATTGATACGCGCCTGGCTGCCAAGTCCCAGATAATCCTGCACCGGAATGATGCAGGTATCCGCCACCGAACTCAGCGCGCAGCAAATATAATCCCAGTATATCTCCTCCTGCGGCGTGTGGTAGTTGTTCAGATATGCCTGCGCTGTTTCCTTATCTTCTTTCCGCAGCTTCTCATACCAGCCTGCCACAGTATCATTGTCATGCGTTCCGGTGTAGACTGCGCAGTTCTGCGGATACTTATAAGGCAGATAGCAGCCCTCTTCCCTGGAGTCAAAGGCAAACTGCAGGACTTTCATACCCGGATAGCCCGTATCTTCCAGCAGCTTTTTCACGGAATCCGTCACATAACCCAGATCCTCCGCAATGATCGGCATCTCTCCCAGTTCTTTTTTGATACTTTTAAACAGGTCAATCCCGATTCCCTTTTCCCAGTGGCCGTTTACAGCAGTCTCATCCTCATAGGGAATGGAGTAATAGGCGTCAAATCCCCGGAAGTGATCAATGCGTACGATATCAAACAGCTCGAACTGCGCCCGCAGTCTGTCAATCCACCAGCGATATCCGGTCTTTTTATGATATGCCCAGTCGTAAAGAGGATTGCCCCATAATTGCCCATCCGCGGAAAAAGCATCCGGCGGACAGCCTGCAACAGCCAGCGGAATCCGATCCCCATCCAGCTGGAACAGTTCCGGTCCCGCCCAGACATCGACACTGTCAAAGGAAACATAGATGGGAATATCCCCGATGATTTGGATTCCTTTTTCATTGGCATACTTTTTCAGTGCCATCCACTGGGTACGAAACAGGTACTGGACAAACATATAAAAACGGATATCATCCTCTAACATTTCTTCATATTTACGGATGGCATCTTCTTGTCTCAGCCGGATATCCGCTTCCCAGTCTGACCAGCACTGGCCGCTTTTTTTATCCTTGATAGCCATGTACAGGGCGTAATCTTTCAGCCAGAAACTATTTTTATCATAAAATTCCTGAAATCCTTCATCACCTGCCAAAGAATACCGTCCATAGGCTTTTTTCAGCAGCGTAAACCGGCCCTGGTATATCTTATCATACGAAACCGTATCCGTCTCACTGCCCCAGTCATACGCTTCACATTCTTCCTCTGTCAAAAGCCCTTCCTCTGTCAGCCGCTCCAAGTCGATAAAATACGGATTCCCCGCGAATGTGGAGAAAGACTGATAAGGCGAATCCCCATATCCCGTAGGCCCCAGCGGCAGAATCTGCCACAGTTTCTGATCTGTCTCGCACAACAGATCCACAAATTCATAGGCTTCTTTGGAAAACGCGCCGATACCATATCTGGAAGGCAGACTGGAAACAGGCAATAACATCCCACATTGTCTTTTCATCTTACCCTGTCCCTTCATTCTTGATATTGCCACGGATCAAAGATCCGTTATCCACACAGATGCCGGGAAGTACACAGACCGCTCAGAAACGGCTGCATCCTCCGCCCGGCATCTGCCCGGAACTGATACTGAATTTTACACAGTGATACCTGTAAATGGCCTCTCTGAGGCCAGGCCGAATGATCAGCCCTTCACTGCACCTGCAACAACGCCTTCGATGATGTATCTCTGGCAGATGATATAGAAGATAATGACCGGAAGGATGGCGAGCACGATACATGCCATGATCGTACCCATATCCACGGAACCGAATCCGCCTTTCAGGTACTGGATGACGATGGGAATCGTCTTGTATTTCTTAATATCCAGTACAAGGTAGGGAAGCAGGTAGTCATTCCATACCCACATGATCTCCAGGATACCCACGGAAACAAATGTCGGTTTCATAATGGGAAATATCACTTTAAAATACATCTGCAGTGGATTGCAGCCGTCGATGCTGGCCGCCTCCTCAATCTCCAGCGGCATGCTCTGGGCGAAGTTGGAGAACATAAATACTGCCATACCTGCGCCAAACCCCAGATATACCACAACAATTCCCACCGGTGTATTCAGGCGCAATGTATCTGCCGTCTTGGCCAGTGTGAACATAAGCATCTGGAACGGCACTACCATGGAAAAGATAAACGCAAATTTCAGAGACTTCGTCACCACGTTCTGTACACGGGTCACATACCAGCCACACATGGAGCAGAGCACCAGGATCGCCAGCACGGAAGCCGTGGTAATAAATAAACTATACCCGAAATACTTGAAAAATTCAATCTTTTCAATGCCGTTTAAATAATTATCAAAGCCCACATAGGATTTCGCATTAGGCAGTGCGAAAGGATTCAGATTGATACTCGTCTTTTTCTTTAAAGAATTGATCAGCACAAGCACAATAGGGAATACATATCCGATTGAGATTACACTGAATATCACAGTTAATATGTTTTTATAACTTTCTTTTTTGCTTCTCATATTATTTGTCCCCCCTGCCTGCCGTAATCTTCATCTGGATCACACCGATGGCTGCCAGCGCAATGGCAAATACCACCGCCTTGGCCTGGCCGACTCCCCTGTATGCGGCCGTGCTGCCATAGAAGGTATTATAAATATTCAGAGCCACCATTTCCGTACTCCTTGACGGTTCTCCTGCCGTCAGGGCCAGGTTCTGATCAAACAGCTTAAAGCCATTGGTCAGAGACAGGAAAGTGCAGATCACGATAGAAGGCATAACAGAAGGAATGATGATCTTAAACAGACGCTGACTGCCGCTTGCGCCGTCCACTTCCGCTGCTTCCAGCATATCACCGGCAATATTCTGGATACCGGCAATATAAATGATCATCATATAACCCACCTGCTGCCAGCTCAGCAGGATGACCAGTCCCCAGAATCCGTAAACAGAACTGTAAGTCAGTGTACGGTTCACATAGGAAAGCAGACCATTGAACAGCAGCTGCCATACATAACCCAGAACGATACCACCAATCAGGTTCGGCATAAAAAAGATCGTTCTGAAAATATTGGTCCCTTTGATTTTTTTAGTCAGACACATTGCCACGGTGAACGCCAGCACATTGATCAGTATCACAGTAACAACGGTAAACAGCGCGGAAAATAACACGGAATGAAGAAACGTCGTATCTTTAAATGCCTCAATATAGTTTCTTATCCCCACAAATTTTGCATCACTGACAGTTGTAAATGAGCAAAAACTCAGATAAACCGCCATAATAAAAGGTACGATAAATCCGATGACAAATGCCGCCGCTGTCGGCAAGACGAACACCGGAAAATACTTTTTTAACGCTTTTTCCATGAATCATTCTCCTGATCTTAGTCCCGCATCAGTCCCAGGCGCCTTTTTTTGCGGATAAAATCCCGGCTCCCTGGGTTGATGCCGTTTCTTAGTCACACATCAGCCCGCTCAGTACCTGTTGCCCCGAACAGAATCCCGCCCGCCAGCACGTGCGTGATTCTGTTCAGGCACTGCATAGGCTGATGCCGATATGGATGCTATCTATATTTATATTATCTGTTCTCCCACTCAGTTTTGAAATCTTCGGTAAATACTTTCTCCACGCCGGACCAGTCACCTGTACCCTGTGAATATTCGATCAGTGCGGAAGAAAGGTTGGATTTCCAGTTTTCGGTAGGAAGGCTTTCCGTACCAATCCAGGAAATATGTGTCTTGCCTGCTTCTTCATAAGAGTTTGCGCTGGTGAACAGCGGGTTTGCCAGTTCCACATCTGCAAAGGTATCAAACGGGCAGTTAAATGCCATAGCGCCGGACATTGTCGAGATACCTGTCTCGGAAGAGATTACCCACTCAAGGAAATCAAGTGTCGCCTGAATGTCTTCTTCGGTGGAGTTCTTATTGATGCACCAGAAGTTACCTGTACCTGTGCAGACACCGATGCTGTCCTTCTCTTCCGGAACACCTGTATACAGAGGCAGGAAAGCCACGTTCATAGCGCTCATATCATTATCTGCTGTCCATGCCCATGTACCGTTCTGATAAAATACTGCCATGCCGTCACAGAACTCTGCCAGAGCATCATCACCGGTCTTACCGCTGAGAAGCGCGGAATCACAGGTGGAGTCGGTAAAGTAAAGGTCGATCAGGTTTTTATAGTTTTCCACATAGGTACCGTCCAGAGAAGTCGCTGTTGTGATGCCCTTCTTGGTGTACTCCCAGTAAATCGGTACATTTGCAAGGTGTGTTGTGAATCTCCAGTTGGAAGAGCCATCCAGGCCTGCGGATGTGAAAGCACCTTCCACGCCCAGTTCAACTTTTCTTGCCTGAATATCATCGGCAACTGCTTTCAGGCTTGCAAAATCTATGATTTCGGAAGGACTGGAAATCACTGCGTTTTCGAGTGCGCAGTATTCGTTCAGCAGATCCACATTGTAGATGATACCATAGCTTTCCATAGCAAACGGTACAGCTGCTACTTCCACGCCTTCCATACTCAGTGTGTTTGCAGTGGAATGTTCTGCGATAAAGCTGCCTGACAGATCATAGCAGTACTGTCCCCAGTTATCCAGCCAGGACTGATTCTCCACCTGGAACAGTGTGGGCGCCTCTGTCTTGGCAATCTCGGATGTCAATGTCTGTTCATATGTACCGGATGCGGCTGTTACGACAGTCACGGGAACTCCCGTTTCCTCAGTGTATGCTGCCGCCAGTTCCTGCCACTGTGCGTCAACCTCAGGTTTATAGTTCAGATAATACACGCTGCCTGACGCACTTCCTGCTGCTCCACCTGCCGCGTCCGAGCCGCCTGCCCCGGACCCTCCGGACTCTGATCCGCACCCGGCAAGTACACCTGCCGTTAACACCGCTGCTGATAATACGGCAAATACTTTCTTACATGTTCTCATAATGCTTCCTCCTTATTTTAAGTTCCGCAGTTGCCCTCCGACTGCCTCTTCCTCTGGAACGATTCATGGCCGCTCTCGCGTCCCTGATTCGTTCCCTGCACTCTCCGGGCCCCTGCTGTTTTTTGTTCCGCAGTTGCCCTCCGACTGCCTCTTCCTCTGGAACGATTCATGGCCGCTCTCGCGTCCCTGATTCGTTCCCTGCACTCTCCGGGCCCCTGCTGTTTTTGTTCCGCAGTTGCCCTCCGATTGCTTCTTCCTCCGGAACGATTCATGGCCGCTCACGCGTCCCTGATTCGTTCCCTGCACTCTTCTGGCCTCTGCTGTTTTTTGTTCCGCAACTGTCTTTTCACGTGTTTTGAAAACGTTGACGGTAACGTTTGCGGCAACGTTAGCGGTAACGTTACCGATTTCATAGTTATAGTATCACATTGTTTATATCAGCGCAAACAGATTTTGCGTATTTATGAAATCTTGTAAATAACAGCCAAATTCAAAACTTCAAAACTATGCAAAGTGCCTAATCATATCCTCTGAGATAATCAACGGCGCCCTTGTTGCCTGCATTTAGCCGGTTTCCACCGGCTTGCTTTTCGCTTATCCGTGTTTACAAATCAGATCTATCTATAAGGATTTTCGGTGACTGTTATAGGGAAAACTATCAGGTAATTTTATGTGAAATACATGGGAGTTTGTTTTGAAAGAGTCCGGTAAAGAATGGGATCTGCTGAGATGTTACTATACATGATTTTAATCAGATGTGACAATACTGATACTAAAAAGGCTGAACAATTCCCATATGTTCAGCCTTTTTGGTCATTATTATATTCTGCCTGTTACAGATGCTGCATTCTCAGCATCCTTTTTCCAGCTTCCAGATATCTCTGTTATATTCCGCAATCGTTCTGTCAGAGGAGAAGAAGCCCGATTTTGCAATGTTGACAAGCATCATGCGTTTCCATTTTGAACGGTTTTCATAGTCTGCAAACGCCTGATCCTTGACACGGATATAATCTTCAAGATCCAGCAGCGTCATAAACCAGTCTTTTTCCAGCAGTTCCTGATAAAGGCGCTGCAGGTTTTCTTTATGTCCGGATGCGAGTGCCTGCTTACCCACAATAAAATCCACTGCTTCTTTGATGACAGGGCTCTTTTTATAATACTCTTTGGACACATAATCTTCCTCATGGTAGTGTCCGATCACCGTGTCACAGTCTTCGCCGAAAATATAAATATTGTCATCCCCTACCAGTTCATGAATTTCCACATTGGCACCGTCATCAGTCCCCAGTGTAACCGCACCGTTTAACATAAATTTCATATTTCCGGTACCGGATGCTTCTTTGGAGGCCAGGGAAATCTGCTCGGAAATGTCACAGGCCGGAATCAGTTTTTCCGCATAGCTTACATTATAATTTTCCACCATAACGACCTTCATATAAGGGCTTACATCGGGATCATTGTCCACGATATCCTGCAGGACAAGGAGCAGATGAATGATATCCTGCGCGATGACATAGGCAGGCGCCGCTTTTGCACCGAAAATAAAGGTCAGCGGTGTAGTCGGCTTTTTCCCTTTCTTGATCTCCAGGTATTTATGAATGATATAGAGGGCATTCATCTGCTGGCGCTTATATTCATGAAGGCGTTTGATCTGGATATCAAAAATGGAATCGGGATTCAGATTTATACCCTCTTTCTCTGCCACATAAGCGGCCAAGGCCTCCTTTTTCTGCCGCTTGATGGCATCCAGGCGGCTCAGTACTTCCTCATCCTCTTTAAACTCCAGCAGTTTTTCAAGCTGCAGGGCATCCTTTTTGTAGCCCTCTCCGATCAGGCCATCGAGAAAAGCAGTCAGTTCCCTGTTGCAGGAAAGCAGCCATCTGCGGAAAGTGATACCATTTGTCTTATTGTTGAATTTCTCCGGATAAATATCATAAAACGCTTTCAGTTCCGTGTTTTTGAGAATCTCCGTATGGATGGCCGCCACACCGTTTACACTGAACCCATAATGAATGTCAATGTGCGCCATATGCACTTTTTTATCTTTGTCAATGATCTGAACCTTCTCATCCTTGTACTTTGCAGCCACCCGCTTATCCAGTTCCTGAATGATGGGCACAAGCTGCGGAACTGCCTGTTCCAGATACGCAAGCGGCCATTTTTCCAGTGCTTCCGCCAGTATGGTATGGTTGGTATAGGCACAGGTACGGCTGACTACCGAAATGGCCTCGTCGATGGTAAACGCTTTGTCTTCCACAAGGATACGAATCAATTCCGGGATGATCATGGTCGGATGGGTATCGTTGATCTGAATCACAGCATGTTCATCCATTCTGCGCAGATCATACTGATTTTCTTTCATTTCCTGCAAAATAAGCTGCGCCGCATTGCTTACCATAAAATACTGCTGATAAATGCGCAGCAGATTACCTGCCTGATCGGAGTCATCCGGATAAAGAAACAGTGTGAGGTTTTTCTCTATCTCTTCCTTATCAAACGTAATGCCTTCTTCTACCAGAGATTCGTCCACAGACTCCAGATCAAACAGGCGCAGTTTATTGATCCCTTTTTCATACCCTGCCACATCAATGTCATACAGTCTGGATGTCACCTTGCGTTTGCCAAAAGAAACGGTGAATGTCCGGTCTGTCCGTCTCAGCCAGGAGTCTTTTTCAATCCACGCATTGGGTTCTGTCGTCTGCAGTTTATCCCGGAACACCTGCTGAAAGAGGCCGAAATGATAATTCAGGCCAATGCCTTCTCCGGGCAGCCCCAGAGACGCGATAGAATCCAGAAAGCACGCCGCCAGACGTCCCAGGCCGCCGTTACCCAGAGACGGCTCCGGCTCTGCCTCTTCGATCAGGGCCAGTTCTTTTCCGTTCGCTTTGAGAATCTCTTCCAGCCTGTCATAAATGCCCAGATTGATCAGATTGTTGGACAGCAGCTTACCAATCAGAAATTCCGCCGAAATATAATATACTTTTTTCTCGCCTGATATTTCCGGTGTGGTCCTGAAAATATTCTTGCAGAGATGCAAAAGTGCATAATAAAGCTGCGTGTGATCCGCTTCCCGTATCGTCCTGCCATACATCTCCTGAACGATCCCGGTAAGAGTCTCTTCCAGATTCATCTGAATAACCTCCTGTTTCATTTCACGTTCCATCGGCATGTTATTTGACCTCCTATTCCAGTACCGCAGCCTCCCTCACGGTGCACACTCTTCTGATAGAACTCCGTACGCTTCCGCGTCCGTATTTCTATCCGTGCACCTTCCGGGAT